>WYBR01000037.1 GCA_011525805.1 Vicinamibacteraceae bacterium | reverse complement strand
GCCGCGCCCGTGAGGAAGCGGGTTCTTCCTACCCGTTCCTCGCGCATAGAGACCCGCTCCTTCACAGTCGCGGCTCGTCCGAGCCAACCCGCGACACCATCCCCGCGCGCTTCGAACTCGTCGATGCGACGACCTACCGCTTCGCCCTCGACGGCCCGGTCGATCCGGCGCGCACGCTCATCATCGATCCGGATGTGGAGTGGATGGTGTATCTGGGCGGCGGTGGCAGCGAGAATGCCATGGCAATCTCCACTGACCGTGCTCGAAATGGACTGTTGGCAGGCTGGACGCGTTCGACCGACTTCACTGGAAGGAACAACTCATTCTACGGTGGTGAGAGGGACGCGTTTGTGCTCAAGACCAGTCCTTCGGGTCAACTTCTGTGGATGACCTATCTTGGAGGGAGCGAGAGGGACGAGGCCTCGAGCATTGCTGCAGGTCATTCGGGAGATGCTTTGGTCTGTGGATTCACGTACTCGACCGACTTCACTGGAAGAAACAACTCATTCTACGGTGGCGTGACGGACGCGTTTGTGATCAGAGTCAGTCCCTCGGGTCAACTTCTGTGGATGACCTACGTCGGCGGAAGCGACGACGACTCGGCGTACGGAATTGCCCTCGACGGCGCCGATAACGCGCTCGTCGCAGGCGGTACTGATTCGACTGATTTCACGGGGAGGATGAATGAAGCCTACGGCTACGGCGACGCCTTCGTGGTCAAGGTCTCGGCATCGGGCCAGACCGAGTGGATGACCTACTTGGGAGGCAGCGATGGAGAATGGGCAGCGAGCATCGCCATTGACTCTGCGGACAACGTACTGGTGACCGGCTCAACGGCGTCGAGCAATTTTGTCGGCAGGAACAACTCTGCCTACGGCGGAAGTTCCGACCTTGACGCGTTTGCGCTCAAAGTTGACGCCTCCGGACATCTCCTGTGGATGACCTACCTTGGCGGAAGCGACTTTGATCACGGCAGCAGCATCGCGGTCGACCGTGCTGGCGCCGCGCTCGTGACAGGCCGGACGAAATCGACAGATTTTGCGGGAAGCCGCAATTCGCTCCACGGTGGGTACGACGTGTACGCGGTTAAGGTAACCGGAGAGGGTCAACTTCTCTGGATGACCTACTTTGGAGGAACCAGCTACGAATTCGGCTATGGCATCGCAGTGGACC
Source organism: Vicinamibacteraceae bacterium (assembly GCA_011525805.1). GTDB lineage: Bacteria > Planctomycetota > Phycisphaerae > Phycisphaerales > UBA5793 > UBA5793. The sequence goes on along the minus strand of WYBR01000037.1, from coordinate 46,086 downwards.
GTCACGGGACCGCGGTTATCACCGGCGATACGTTTTCGACCACGTTCACAGGGCGAATCAACTCGTACAACGGCGGACTTGGCGACACTTTCGTGCTCAAGGCGAGCCCCGTGGGGGACTTGCAGTGGATGATGTACCTCGGCGGAACCGGCGAGGAGGATGGCCGGGGCGTGGTCGTCGACAGCACCGGTTACGCGCTGATCGCGGGCTGGACGGATTCGACCAACTTCGTCGGAAGGGTCAATTCGCACTACGGGATGTCGGACGCCTATCTTCTGAAACTTCACCTTGACCCTCGCCTTGTGGTCGTCGCCACCTGCCCCTCCGGCGGACCCATCCGCGTGGAATGGTCCGGCGCGACGCCGGGCGGGCGCATTGCGTTGATCTTCGCGCGAGAGACCGGCGCCTTCGCCATTCCGCCGCAGCGGCCCTGCTCTGGTACGCAACTCGGTCTCGGCTCAAGCGGGATTCAACTCGCTTTCCAGGGCCTCACCGGCCCCGACGGCTCGCGCACACTCAACGCCAGCGCCGGCCCCAACGCCTGCGGCGGGTACCTGCAACTGCTCGACCTTGCCACGTGCTCCACCAGCAATGTCGTGCGGATTGAGTGAGCGGTTGGCATGGCGCGGCGACCCCTCCGAAGCCCATGTTCATTGAACATGGGCTTCGACGCCGCCTATCTTGATCTGCCGTGCGCGAGCCGATTCTGACCATCGCCGACCTCACTAGGGACTACCCCGCCGTCCGCGCCGTCGATCGTCTCTCACTCACCATCAACCGCGGCGAGGTGCATGGGATCATCGGCGAGAACGGGGCGGGCAAGAGCACGCTGATGAAGATGCTCAGCGGCCTCGAGCGGCCGACGGCCGGCTCGATCACCTTCGCCGGCCAGCCCCTGCACCTGCGCAGCGCCTCTGACGCGATGCGGGTGGGCATCGCCATGATCCACCAGGAACTCAACCTCATCGGCGAACTCTCCGTCGCGGACAACATCTTCCTCGGCCGCGAGCGGACGACTCTGGGCCTGGTGGACCGGGGCGCGGCGGAGACGGCGGCGCTGAAACTGCTGAACCAACTCGGCTCAAACATCTCGCCGCGCACCCGCGTCAGCCGCCTCTCCATCGCGGACCAGCAACTTGTCGAGATCGCCAAGGCGCTTTCGTGCGAGGCGCGGCTGCTGATCATGGATGAGCCGACCGCGGTGCTCAGCGAGCGCGAGACGTTGGCGCTCTTTCGCGTCATGAACCAGTTGCGCCTCCAGGGCGTGACGATCATCTACGTCTCGCACCTCCTGCCGGAGGTGCGCCGACTCTGCGACCGCATCACGGTGCTGCGCGACGGCCGGTTCGTCAAGACCGTCGAGCCGCGCGAGGCGAGCGAGAGCGACCTGGCGCAACTGATGGTCGGGCGCGACCTCGGCGATTTGTATCCGGCGCGCAGCCCGCACGGCGCGGAGAAGGTGCTCGAGGCGCGCAACGTCTTTGTGGATGGATTCGTGCGCGGGGCGGGGCTGGACCTGCACCGCGGCGAGATCGTCGGCCTCGCGGGCCTGGTCGGCTCGGGGCGCACGGAGTTCGCCGAGGCGATCGCGGGCCTGCGCCGGCGGCGCGGCGGGTCAGTGAGCGTCAAGGGGGCGCCGGTGCGGCTGCGCCGTCCAATCGACGCGGTGCGGTGCGGCATCGCGTATCTCTCCGAGGATCGCAAGACGCGCGGCCTGCATCTGGACCTGAACGTCGTCGAGAACACGACGCTGGCGAATCTGCGGGCGTACGGGCGCTATCTGCTCGATCGCGGCGCGCTGCGGCGCTCGGCGCAGTCGCACGCGCAGCGCCTGGGCACGCGCTGCGGCCGGCTGAGCCAGCGCGTGTCGTCGCTCAGCGGCGGCAACCAGCAGAAGGTGGCGCTGGCGAAGTGGCTCGACACCCGCCCCGAGGTGCTGCTGCTCGACGAGCCGACGCGCGGCGTGGACATCGGCGCCAAGCAGGAGATCTACCAGTTGATCCACAACCTCGCGGCCGAGGGGCGGGCGATCCTGATGATCTCCTCGGAGATGCCCGAACTCATCGGCCTGTGCCACCGCATTCTCGTCATGCGCCAGGGGCGTATCGTTGGAGCGCTCGCGGGCGAGCGGGCCACGGAAGGCGACATCATGCACCTCGCCGCGGGCGTACGGGAGGCTCGCGTCGCGTGATCCAGGACAAGGCGAACACTCCGGCGGCCGCGCGGTTCGGCTGGTCCGACCTCTTCGAGGCGTGGGGCGGGCTGGCGGCGCTCATCGGCCTCGCGGCCTTCTGCGCCCTCTTCCCGGCCACGCGCGAGCACTTCCTCAATCCCGAGAACATCCGCAACATCATCCACCAGAACGCCTTCATCGGCATCATCGCCGTCGGCATGACCTTCGTCATCATCTCGGGCGGGATCGACCTCTCCGTCGGGAGCATGGCGGCGCTGATCGGCGGCCTGTCGATCCTGGCGATGAACCAGGTGATCGGCCTGACGGAATCGCCCGTCGGAGTGTATCCGCCCATCAAGTATCTCATTGGAGCGAACGTGAGTGAGGGGCTGGGAGTGGTGTGTGCTTGTGCCGTGGCGCCGCCGATCGGCGTCGCTCTCGGGCTGCTCAACGGCGTACTCATCACCAAGGGGCGCATCGCGCCCTTCATCGTCACCCTCGGCGGATTCGCCGGCTACCGGTCGATCATCCTCGCCATCGCGGACGGCGGGGAGGTGCGCTCAGGCAGTTTCAGTCTCTTTGAGGCGGTCAGCAGCCCGCGCCACGGCATCCCGCTGCCCGCATTCGAGTTCGGCGAGCGGACGCTCGAACTCTACATCACCTGGCCGATCATCGTCTTTCTGCTCATCGCGATCGTCGGCCAGGTCGCGCTGAGCCACACACGATTCGGGCGCTACGTGATCGCCGTGGGGTCCAACGAGACGGCGGCCAGGTACAGCGCCATCAACATCGATCGCGTGCGGATGGTGGCCTATGCGCTGATCGGGTTGTGCACGGGCGTCGCGGCGGTGCTGCTTGCCTCGAGGCTCAACAGCGTGGGCGCTTCAAACACGGGCAACCTGTTCGAACTCGACGCGATCGCGGCGGTGGTCATCGGCGGGACGCGAATGAGCGGCGGCCGCGGACGCATCTGGGGCACGGTCTGCGGCGTGCTCATCCTCGGCATCATCGACAACATGCTGCTGCTCGCGGAGGTCTCGGCTTACTGGCAGGGGCTGGTCAAGGCGGGGGTGATCCTCCTCGCGGTCCTTCTGCAGCGATCGCGGCCGGCGTGAGAGGGTTCAGTCGATCGGCCCGATGGGGGGCCAGTCTTCGAGACGAGGCGTCGGAAGGGACGCTTCTCTGGCGACGACGCGGAACTCATCGTTTGTGTTGATGTGATGCAGCGCGCCTTGGGCGTCGATGACGAAATCAAAGCCGCCCAGTTTGGCCGCCCAATAGCCGACGGAGAGCAGCGGTGGTCCTTCGTGCCGGGACGGCTCGACGTGAACGACCAGGACGCCGAAGTTAAACGCAAACCTCGCGGGCAGGAAAACGCGGTACCAGGCCAGCGAGGATTCGGCGTCGTGGCGGCGGCGCCATTCGGCCGGCCAGTGAACCTCGTTGACCCAGCCGATGCGGGCCCCGAACTCCGGTCGCAGTGCGAAGATGACCTTCGGCCAGGGCGGGGCGTCATAGCCGAATCGCCTGACATCTTCGGGCATCTGGCGCACGCCGGAGGCGATCAGCAGCCCCTGCTCGCGCCACCAGTAGACCTGTTCGACATGGCCGTAGTGCCACGCCTCGTAAAGCACTTCGCCGCCGAAGTCGTACACGCGGATGGCATGAGGCGACTCGCCGATCTGCTCGTGGATGACGATGATCTCCTCGCCGGGGCTCTCGGGAAAGAGGTCGACGATCTGAAAGTCGCGAACGATGAAACCGCGGCGATCGGCGCCGTCGGCGCGGGCCACGGGAATCTCCGGGTAGAACTCGGGCGTACGCGGCGTCGTCTGCCAGAGGGGGGCTTGAAGGTCGCCGGGCGGGCAGACCCACAGTTGCTGCTCCGTCGACAATTGCCCGGACCGGACGTAGATGAGCGCGACTTTGCCTCCGCCGAACTCCTCCGGCCGCAGCGCCAGCATGGCCTTGACGGCGTCGCGGTTGGAGCCCTCTCCGCCGAGCGTCGCGAGGGGCCGGCCGAAGAGCGTGACGAGGTGGGCGACGTCCCGGTCGGGAGAGAACCAGAATCGGGCCGGTCGCGTGAGGCCGTAGACGACGGCCAGCACGGCGGTGGCGAGGATGACGAAGGCGAGGCCGGCGGCGGTGGCGCTGGTGGTGATGACGGGGTGCCGGCCCATCCACCGGGTCGTGCGGACCCAGGTGGACTGGGGGCGCGCCGCGATCGGCTCGCCGCCCAGGTAGCGCTCGACATCGCTGCGCAGAGCCTCGGCGGACTGGTAGCGCGCGGCCCGGTCCTTCTCCATCGCCTTGAGGACCACGGTTTCGAGGTCCCCCTTGAAAGAGCGGTCGAAGGAGGAAAGCGGCGCCGGCGTCTCCTCGCGAATTCGCTGCATCGCGTGGATGAGCGTGGTGTCGGACACGTCGAAGGCGGGCTTGCCGCTGAGAAGTTCGTACAGCACGGCGCCGAGCGAGTAGACGTCGCTTCGGCTGTCGAGGTCTTCGGCCTCGCCCTCGCACTGCTCGGGGCTCATGTACTGGATCGTCCCGACGATCTGGTTCTTGTCGGCCTGGTGCGAGGTGAGGGCGAGATCGGAGTCGGTCGATCGGGCGACGCCGAAGTCGATGATGCGCGGCTCGCCGGCGTTGTCCACGAGGATGTTGGCGGGCTTGATGTCGCGGTGGATGATGCCCTTCTGGTGCCCGTGGTGGACGGCGTCGCAGACGCGTGTGAACAGGGCGAGCCGCTCGCGCGCGGTCAAGTGCATGGCGCGGGCGTACTCGGTGATGGGACGCGCGTCGCGGACGTACTCCATGGCGAAGTAGGGGATCGGCTCGCCGCCCTCACGGATGGACTGCTCGACGTGCATTCCGGCGTCGAAGATCTGGGCGATGTTGGGGTGCCGGAGGCGGGCGAGGATCTTGGCCTCTTCGCGGAACCGGCGCAGGGCGGAGCGCGACGCCAGGCCGCGCCGCATCACCTTGACGGCCACGACGCGCTGCGATTCTTCCTGCAGCGCCTCGTAGACGATGCCCATTCCGCCTTCGGCGATGACCCGGACGAGTTCGTAGCGGCCGATGCGCCGGCCGACGAGTCCGATCCCCTCGCCCTGGCCGTTGCGCTCCGGGGCGAACACCACCACGGGGGCGTCGAGGAAGGGGCCGCGCCGGCGATGGCTGCGCAGCAGCGACTCGAGTTCGTCGCGCAGTTCACGGTCGCCCCCGCAGGTCATGGCGAGGTAGAGGCGGCACGGCGCATCGTCGAGGGTAATCGCCGTCTCGAAGATTTCGTGAATCCGCCGATGCCGCTCCGGCGTCACGCCTCGCTCCTTCCGGACAGCCAGACCCGATGACCGCTACCCCTCGAGTTCCCGGCGCAGCCACGCCCGGGCGAAGGTCCAGTGGCTCTCGGCGGTGCGCTTGGAGACGTCCAGCGATTCGGCGACCTCCTCCATGGACAAGCCGCCGAAAAAGCGCAACTCCACCACGTCGGCCGCCCGCTTGTCGAGGACCTCAAGGCGCTGCAGCGCCTCGTCGAGGTCGGCGAGGTCGAGATCGGGCTGTCCAAGAGAGAGAGCGGAATCGAGGGTGATTCTCCGCATGCCTCCACCCCGCTTATCGGCGTTGTGGGCGCGGGCGTAGTCGACGAGCGTGTGGCGCATCGCTCGGGCGGCGAGTTTCAGGAACCCGGTTCGGCTCGTGTCCTTGAAGTCGTCGCGGCCCGCGAGGCGAAGGTAGGCCTCGCTCACCAGGGCCGTCGCCTGGAGCGTGTGGCCGACTCGTTCCTTCCGCATCATCGCTTCGGCGATGGCCCGGACCTCGGCGGCGACGGCGGTCCAATTCGCGGCGCTGTCGGGACTGCTCTGCGGCTGCGTCTCGGCTACGACGTTGCTCATCGTGACTCATCCCCCTCGAGGAGTCGACCATCGGGAAGGCCCAACCCGCGGTCCGGACCTTGGATCCTCTGTAGTTTACGACATTCCTGCGGCCAGGTGGCGAACTTTTTGTGAAACTTCTCCAGAATCGCCTGCGGACTTTGCGGACGTTCTGCGCATGGTGGATCAACGGGCGGGTCTTTTCCGCCTGCGGCAGGGCATAGCCTGGTCACCACCGCGTCGGGTGGGTCGCGGCACGGGCGACGGGCGAACGACTTCGGCATGACGCACAGGGCGCACGAGCCAAGAGGCGAACCCCCCCCGTTTGCCTCGGCGGGCCCGCAGCATTTCGCTGCGGGCCTGTTCTTGTTTCTGGGGACGGCGCCGTCGCCGCCGCCTCGGGCCAGCGCAGCGCCTGACCGCCCGCCGGTGGGCGGTATACTCCCCGCATCACTTCCGGAGGAGACTCTCATGGCCCGACTCACGTTCCGTCGCCTGACGTTCGCCGCCGCCTCCCTCGCCCTTGCCGCCTTCGCGCTGCCCGCGTGGCGGGCGGCTGAAGGGGGGGCGAACACACCGCCCGCGGCGGCGATCTCGCCTGAAGCGACTGTCACGACCAACTACCCCGCCGAATCGACCCTCGCCCCCGGGCGCGCCGCGGGTGCGGCCGATCGCGCGGCCGAAGCGTCAATCCTCCAGCCCTCCGCGCGCAAACTTCGCATCGGCATCTCCATCCCCGCCGCGGACCACGGCTGGACGGCCGGGGTCGTCTGGTGGGCCAAGCAGGCGCAGGCGCTCTACCCCGAGGTGGACTTCACCCTGGCGACGGCGGGAACGCCGCAGAAGCAGATCAGCGACATCGAGAGCATGATGGTCAAAGGGATCGACGGCCTGGTCGTTCTGGCGACCGAGAGCGCCCCGCTCACACCGATCGCCAAGCAGGCGCACGAGAAGGGAATCTACCTCGTCAACGTCGATCGCGGCTTTCTCGAGCCGGTCGCGGACGTCTTTCTGGAAGGGGACAACAAGGCCTTCGGGCGCAAGAGCGCTGAGTACATGGTGCAGCGCCTCGGCGGCGAGGGGAAGATCGTGATCTTGGAAGGCATCCCCTGCACGGTGAACACGGACCGCGTCGAGGCGGCGCTGGAGGTCTTCAAGCAGCATCCGGGGATCGAGATTCTCGGCCGCCAGCCGGCGCACTGGAACCGCCAGAAGGGCCTCGAAGTGATGCAGACCTTCCTCGTCAAGCACAAGCAGATCGACGCGGTCTGGGCGCAGGACGATGACATCGCGCTCGGGGCGTTCAAGGCGATCCGCGAGGCGGGGCGCGAAAAGGAGATGTGGATGCTCGGCGGGGCAGGGATGAAGGACGTCGTCAAGATGGTGATGGACAAGCATCCGATGTTCCCCGCCAACATCACCTACCCCCCGTCGATGATCGCGACGGGCATTCACCTGTGCGTGTCGAACCTGCGCGACGGGAACCGGGCGAAGGTGAGCCAGTTCATGCCGCGCCACCTGATGATCGACGTGGAACTCATCACGCCGGAGAACGCGAAGGAGTACTACTTCCCCGATTCGGTGTACTGATTCGCGTTGTGGACCGCCGCGGCGGCGCGGCGCTTGCAGCGCCGGCCGCCTCGGGGCGGCGGCGGGGCGCGTATCATGCTGGCGATGGCCCGCGAGCGCATCGTCACCGCCGAGCGACTGGACCCCGACGAGGAGCGGCAGAACTGGTCGTTGCGCCCGACGACGCTCGACGAGTACATCGGCCAGCCTCAACTCGTGGAGCGCCTGCGGATCGCCATCGCGGCGGCCCGGCAGCGCGGCGAACCGCTCGAACATGTTCTCCTCCACGGCCCGCCGGGGCTGGGAAAGACAACGCTCGCCCACGTCATCGGCCACGAGATGGGCGGGCAGGTGCACATCACCTCCGGCCCGGCGCTGACCCGCGCGGGCGATCTCGTCGGGCCGCTGACGAAACTGCGCCGCGGCGACATCCTCTTCGTCGACGAGATTCACCGCCTGCCGGCGCCCGTCGAGGAGTACATCTATCCTGCGATGGAGGATTTCCGCATCGACGTGTCCGTCGATTCGGGCATGCACGCGCGTTCGATCACGCTCAATATCGAGCCTTTCTGCCTCATCGGCGCGACGACCCGCGCCGGCCTGGTCTCGGGGCCGCTGCGCAGCCGCTTCGGCATGACGCATCACCTCGAGTTCTACAACGACGCGGACCTCCACACGATCGCGCGGCGGTCGGCGCGCCTCCTTGAGATGAAGTGCGATTCCCCGGAAACGCTCGCGCTGCCCGCGCGGCGCAGCCGCGGCACGCCGCGCATCGTCAACCGCCTCCTGCGCCGCATCCGCGACTACGCGCAGGTTCACAACGGCGGCGTGGTGACGGCCGCGATCGTCGAGGAGGCGCTCACGCTCGAAGGCGTCGACGGCCTCGGCCTCGACCCGCTCGATCGAAAGTACCTTAAAGTGCTGGGGACGACCTTCGGCGGCGGGCCGGCGGGTGTCGAGGCCATCGCCGCCACCATGAGCGAAGAGTCTGACACGCTCGAGGAGGTCGTCGAGCCGTACCTGCTCCAGTGCGGCTACCTGACGCGCACCCGCCGCGGGCGTCAACTCACGCCCCCTGGCGCGGCGCACGTCGGCGTGCCGCTGGCGCGGGCGGATGCTTCGCTCTTTGAAGCGCCGAACTGACGGCGGGCGCGGCGGCGCACAGGCCGCTCGGCCGATTGTGCGACTCAGATGACGCCGATGGCGTGCAGGAAGACGGCGAAGACTCCCACCGGCACGATGAAGCGGAGGAGGAAGACCCACGTCCAGTAGATCCGCCCGAAGCGCGTGCCGGCCGTGAACGCCTGCTCGCGCGCCGCATCGCCGACGCGCCAGGCGACGAACAGCGCGATGAGCATCCCGCCGATCGGGAGCATCCAGTTTGACGCGAGGTAGTCGAAGAAGTCGAACCAGTTCATGCCCGCGTCGCGGCCGAGGAGTTTGAGCAGCGGGGCGGTGAGGTCCGTTACGCCCTGTCCGAACATGCGCGACCCGCCGCTCATCGCCGAAGGCAGACCGAGGAGCGTGATCAACCCGCCCGTGGCGAGCGTGGCTTTCGTGCGCGACCAGCCGCGCTCGTCGATGAAGTAGGACGCGGCGACTTCGAGCAGCGAGATCGCGCTGGTCAGCGCCGCGAAGGTGAGCAGCAGGAAGAAGAGCGGCGCCAGCACCATCCCGCCGGGCATCTGCGACAGCGCGATGGGGATGCTGCGGAAGACCAGTCCCGGACCGGCGGCGGGCTCCAGATCGGCGGAAAAGATGATCGGAAAGAGGACCAGGCACGCCAGCAGCGCCACAGCCGTGTCGAGCACGCTGACGGTCACCGACGTGGTCACGAGGTCCTCGTCTCGCTGCAGATAACTTCCGTAGGTGATCATCGCGCCCATGCCCAGTGAGAGCGTAAAGAAGGAGTGGCCCAGGGCCTCGAGCACGCCCGCGGCGGTGAGATCGCCCGCATGGGGTGCGAAGACGAACTCAACCGCCTGGCCGAAACCTTCCGACTGCATGGCATAGACGAAGAGGATGAGCAGGATAAGGAACAGCGCCGGCATGAGGATGCGCGACCACAGTTCAATGCCGCCGCGGATGCCGGCGATCACGATGCTGATCGTCGCGCCCATGAAGATGAGGTGCCAGAGGGCGTTGATCTCTTCGCTGCCGTACACCGCTCCGAAGATCGCTCCGATCTCATCGGGAGTCCGCCCTGCGAAGGTGTCGGTCAGGCTGAGCCAGGTGTAGTGCATGGCCCAGCCGGCGACGACGCTGTAGTAAGAGAGAATGACGAACGCCGTCACCACGCCGAGGCCGCCCGCGAGCGCCCAGGGGCTGCCCGGGCGCGAGAGGGCGCGAAACGCGCCGACGGGCGACTTCTGCGCCGCGCGCCCGATCATGATCTCCGCCATCATGATGGGCAGGCCGACGAGCGCGATGCAGACGAGGTAGATGAGAACGAAGAGCCCGCCGCCGTTCTCACCGGTGATGTAGGGGAACTTCCAGATGTTTCCCAGGCCGATCGCCGAGCCGGCGGCGGCGAGTATGAAGCCGAGTCGTGATCCCCATTGGCCGCGTGATTCTGCCATCGCGCTGAGCCTCCTCAATCTGGTGTTCACGGGACGAAGCGCGGTCAGGACGGCAAGCGAGCCGCACTATAGATCGGTATCGGCCTTGGCGTCGTCTCCGCTTGGGTGATTGCCCGGCGCCGGGCCGCGGTTGACTCGGCCGGGCGGGGGGCGGACCATACTCCACCTTTCGTCCCGAGGTCGCCACCGGTCAAGGAGAGCCGAATGAACCCGATCCAATGGTTCGTCGATTTCTACAACAAGCACATCCCGGACTTCACCGACAACTTCCTCTGGGGCCAGCATACGTTCATCATTCTGCTCGGCGTGGGACTCCTCTTCACCGTCTGGAGCAAGTTCATTCAGTTTCGAGCGCTGACGCACGGCGTTTCAGTGGTGCGCGGCAAGTACGACGACAAGCGCGACCCCGGCGCGATCAATCACTTCCAGGCCCTCTCGGCGGCGCTCTCGGCGACGGTCGGCCTGGGCAACATCGGCGGCGTGGCCGTGGCCGTCGCCGTCGGCGGGCCGGGCGCCGTCTTCTGGATGTGGGTGGTCGGCTTCCTCGGCATGGCCATCAAGAGCGTCGAAGTGACGCTCGCCATGATCTACCGCGACACCAGCGACCCCGACAATCCGCACGGCGGGGCGATGTGGGTCATCAAGCGCGGCCTCGGGGACAAGGTCGGCGGACTCGCCAAGCCCTTCGCCTGGATCGTCGGCGCCATCTTCTGCATCACCCTGCTCATCTCCACGATGACCGGCGGCAACATGTTCCAGGTGTGGAACGTCTCGCGCATCACCAATGAGTACTTCGCTGTGGATCCGCGCGTGACGGGAATCGCCCTCGCGACGCTCACGGCCCTGGTCATCATCGGCGGCATCAAGCGCATCGGGGCCGTCGCGGGCAAACTCGTCCCGCTCATGTGCGGCATGTACATCATCGGCGGCATCGTCGTGCTCTTCGTCAAAGCCGCCAACGTGCCGGACCTGCTTCTCTACATCGTCAAGGACGCCTTCAACCCGCACGAGGCGACTGGAGCGTTCCTGGGAGCAACGGCCTGGTTCGGCTTGACGACCGGCCTTCGACGGGCGCTTTTCTCCAACGAGGCCGGGCAGGGCTCGTCGCCCATCGCCCACTCCGCCGCCAAAACGGATGAGCCGGTGCGCGAAGGCGTCGTCGCCGGGCTCGAACCCTTCATCGACACGTGTCTGGTCTGCACCCTCACGGCGCTGGTCATTCTCAGCACGAACACCTGGAACCGCGAAAGCGTCGGAGAATTCAAGGGCGAGATCGCCATTGTTGACGGCGTGAATCAACAAGGTGAAGTCGTGGGCAAGGTCGATGCATCGACCGCGTTCGACAGCCTGCCCGCGCTCCCTCCGCCCGCCGGCTGGTACAAGGGCAACCGGCTCTTCCTCCTTGCGGATGTCGCCGAGCCGAACCACGACACCGGAACGAAGCGCGTGCGTGTCAGCGCCCGCATCATCGAGGGGAGTGAAGATGCGGACGGCAACGGCGTCAAGGACCTCGTGATTCAGTGGGAGGATGCGCCCGCCGGAGCGGTGCTCATCGACAAGGGAGTCTACCAGGACCTCGTCGGCGCGCCGCTCACCGGCCACGCCTTTGACCGCGCGATTCCCGGTCTGGGCAAGTGGCTCGTCACGGCCGTCTGCTGGCTCTTCGCGTTCTCGACCATGATCTCGTGGTCGTACTACGGCGAGCAGGGCGTTATCTTCCTCTTCGGCAAGGCGATCGCTCCGCTCACGGTGCTCCTCTACAAACTCATCTTCTGCGTTCTGGCGATCGTGGCGAGTTGGCCCGGCTTCCTCGACACCGATGCGCAACTCGGACTCCTCGCCGACCTCGGAACCGGCGTCATGCTCCTGGCCAACGTCCCCATCATCGTCCTCATGGGATATCAAGCGATGCGGGCGTTCAACGACTACTTTGGCCGCATGGCCCGCGGCGAGATGGAGCCGCCGCACGAGGCGCCTCCCATCGCCAAGGTCATCGAAGGCGAGGATGTCGAATAGTGAGGCCTTAGCACATCACGGCAAAGCCCCGGCACTCCCGTGCCGGGGAAGAATCCGTCGACAACGCACCCCCTCCGCAGGCCCGGATCCCTCCGGGCCTGCGGCCTTTTTCGGTCCCCGGGCGCGTCCCGCGACGCGAATCCTGTGGTCCGGGCGGCCGAATCGCAGAAACTTCTAAGAGATGCCCCGCCCGTGCGTCCTTCTTGACGGCGGGGCGATTGGCCGCCACGCGGTGAACGGAGGCTCGATGGACCCGTCCAAGGCGGTGAACGCCGAATCGCAGTGGGTGTGCCAGGCGCTCGATCGCCACGAGGCTTCGCTGCTGCGTTACACGGTGCGCCTGCTCAGCGGCGATGTTGAAGCGGCCCGCGACGTGGTGCAGGAGGCGTTCGTCAAACTCATTCAGCAGGATCGCGCGGCCGTCGAAGGCCACCTCGCCCCCTGGCTCTATCGCGTCTGCCGCAACGCCGCACTCGACCGGATCCGAAAGGAGCAGCGCATGCAGACATCGCTCCCCGAAATGACGAAACGCAACGGGCGCCTCGGCGAACCCGATACGAATGCGGCCGATGAGCCCACGGAGAAAGCCCAGCAGCCCGAGGCGCGCTCGCGCCTCCTGGCGAGCCTCGCCGACCTGCCCGAGCGGCAGCGCGAAGTCCTGCGCCTGAAGTTCCAGGGCGATCTGAGTTACCGCGAAATCGCCGAGGTCATGGACCTGACGGTCAGCCACGTCGGCGTGCTTATTCACACCGCGATCCAGACGCTGCGAGGCCGCATGACCGGCTCGACGGATCGCAGCGAAGCGCAAGCAAACCCCAGTGCCTAGTGCGCAGCGCCTAGTGCCTCCGATGTTGAGGACACTCCCATGAACATCCACTCCAACGATCCCCGACTGACCGCCTACGCCCTCGGCGAACTCGACGAGGCGGAGCGTGTTGAACTTGACGCCCTGCTGCGCGAGCGGAGCGACCTGCGCGATGAGATCGAGGCGATCCGCGCCGTGGCGGGCGACCTGCGCGAGGAACTGGCGCACGAGCCGGCGCCGCAACTCTCGGCCGAGCAGCGTGCGTCAATCAAGTCGCGCGCGGCCGGCGAGGGCGGAGGATGGCGCCTCGCCGGCGAAGGCGAGCGCACCTTCCGCCCCGCCGCGTGGTGGTGGCGCATCGGCCTGAGCGGCGCGGCGGCGGTGCTGGCCCTGGGCGTCCTTCTCCCGCTGATGATGCGCGGGCGCGGCGGCGGCGAGGAGTTCGTCCGAAGCGGCGGCGCCGCGGGGCGTGGCGAAGTCGGCCCCGGGTCCGCCAATCTGCGGGAGAACGAGAGTGTCGAGGACGATGCGGCTGCGACGGACCAACTTGCGATGGCGCGGGGACTGCGAGATGAGATGGCCGAGGCGAAGGAGCATTTCGGCGTGCCGACGGACGCGAACGCGCCGATCACGATCGACGGCGCCGCCAGCGGGACGCCGGCCCGAACGCTCGGCGAGGGCGAGGCGGGCGGCGACAACAGCGTGCTCTACATGCAGCCGGCGGCGCCTCCCGCGCCGGCCGCGGGCGAGAGCCGCGAGACCCTCCGGCGCGCCCGTGCGCCCGGAGTGAACGAGAGTGCGGTGGGCTATTCGCTCGAGAGGGCGCGGCGCCCGGCCTCTGAGTCGCGTCCGCGGATTGAGGAGGAGATCTCTCAAGGCCTTCATGCCTCGGACTTCTTCACCGATCCGCAGGACCCGGCCGAGGTGCGATTGGGACAGGACGCCGACTCCTTCGCCCCCATCGAGGACAATCCCTTCCTCGGCGTTGGCAGCGCGCCGCTTTCGACCTTTTCCATCGACGTGGACACCGCGTCCTACTCGATCGTGCGGCGTCAGTTGCGCGGAGGGCAGCGACCTTCGCCCGATTCGGTGCGCCTCGAAGAGATGATCAACTACTTTGACTACCGCTACGACGCGCCTTCGCCGGGCGACAAAGACCCCTTCCGCGCCAACGTCGAGATCGCTTCCTGCCCATGGCGGCCCGAGCACCGCCTCGTGCGCATCGGTCTCAAGGGAATGGAGATTCCCCGCGATGAGCGCCCCGCGACGAATCTCGTCTTCCTCCTCGACGTCTCCGGCTCGATGAACGATCGCGACAAACTGCCGCTCGTGAAGGAAGGCCTCAAGCGGCTCGTCGAGAGTCTCACCGTCGATGACCGCGTGGCGATCGTCGTCTACGCCGGCGCTTCGGGCCTCGTGCTCGATTCGACCTACGTCTCCGACAAGGAGGCGATCCTCGGAGCGCTCGAGCGGCTCAGCGCCGGCGGCTCGACCAACGGCGGGGCGGGGATCGAACTCGCCTATGCTGTGGCCCAGCAGCACTTCATCAAGGACGGCGTCAACCGCGTCATCCTCGCCACCGACGGCGACTTCAACGTCGGCGTCACCAGCAAGGGCGATCTCATCCGCCTCGCCGAGGAGAAGGCAAAAACCGGCGTCTTCCTCACGGCCCTGGGCTTCGGCATGGGCAACCTCAAGGATGACACCATCGAGCAGATCGCCAACAAGGGCAACGGCATGTACGCCTACATCGACACCATCGAAGAGGCGCAGAAGGTGCTCGTCGAGCAACTCTCCGGCTCGCTCGTGACGATCGCCAAGGACGTGAAGATCCAGGTCGAGTTCAACCCCGCCGTGGTGAAGTCCTATCGCCTGCTTGGCTACGAGAACCGCATGCTCGCCGCGCAGGACTTCAACGATGACGCGAAAGACGCCGGTGAGATCGGCGCGGGGCACACGGTCACCGCGCTCTACGAAGTGGAACTCGCCGGCGCCGAGGAGGACATCGCGGAGCCGCAAGCGGCGGCGGACGCCGCGATGCCGCAACCGGCGACGGCGGAAGCGCCGGCCCCTCAAGGCGAGGGCGAGGCGCCCGAGGTCGATCCGCTCCGCTACCAGCAGCCGGCCCAACTCACCGACGTGGCGCAGCAGAGCGGCGAGATGCTCACCGTCAAGGTGCGCTACAAGAGGCCCGACGGCGAGGTGAGCACGCTCGTCGAGTTCCCGACGCGCGATGAGGGCAGGACGTGGGAGCAGGCGTCGGCGGACTTCCGCTTCGCCGCGTCAGTGGCGGCGCTGGGGATGATCCTGCGCGACTCGCCGCACAAGGGCAGCGCCACGCTCGCCGACGTGCAGGCGTGGGCGGAGTCGGGCCTGGGCGAGGACCGCTTCGGATACCGCAAAGCGTTCATCGACCTCGCCCGTCAGGCGCAGCAGATCATGGGCGTGCGGCAGGACTGAGCGCCGCGCCCCACATCGCCTTGCCGTTTAGCCGCGACCCGGAGGCTCTGCGCAGGGGAGCGCTTCGCCTGCGGCGCGATGTACGACCGCGATGGCCTTGGACACGCCCTTGCAGTCCGAAGCGCTCCGCTCCGCAAAGCCTCCGCGTCGCGGCTAACCTTGGACATCGAACTGCACCGCGTTCGAGGGAACCGACGATGGAAAGCGCTGCCCGCGTCAACACCCCCCGATCGCGCGACTGGCGTCCGCTGTGGGATTTCGCCGATCCGGCCGCCAGCGAGCAGCGATTCCGTGAAGAGTGCGAGCGACTCGAAGCGGCGGGGCAGCGCGATGAGGCCGCCGAGTGTCGCACGCAGATCGCCCGCGCCCTCGGACTCCAGCGCCGCTTTAACGAGGCGGATCAACTGCTCAATGACATCGAACGCGCCGGGGAACGGCCCGATCACGTTCGCGTGCGCGTGCTGCTCGAGCGAGGCCGCGTGCTCAATTCGTCGCGCCGCTCCGATGAGGCGCGGCCGTTCTTCGAGCGGGCGTGCGATCTCGCATCGAGCATTGGCGAGGATGATCTCGCCGTCGACGCCGCGCACATGATCGCCATCGTCTGCGCGGGCGAGGAAGCAATGGAATGGAATATCAAGGCGCTGGCCATGGCCGAGAGGTCCGCCTGTCCGCGGGCGCGGCAGTGGGGCGGCTCGCTGCACAACAACCTCGGCTGGTCGCTTCATGCCCTCAATCGCTATGGCGAGGCGCTGTCGCACTTCGAGGCGGCGATGGCGGCGCGCGTCGAACAGGGCGCCGCGGATGAAGTCCTCGTGGCCCGCTGGTGCGTCGCCCGCTGTCTTCGCTCGCTGGGCCGACTCGACGAAGCATTCGCCATCCAGCGCGAACTCCGCGCCGTACATGAGGCGGCGGGGTCGACGGACGGATACGTTTGCGAAGAACTCGGCGAGTGCCTCCTGGCGTTGGGGCGCAGCGGCGAGGCGGCGACTTGGTTCGCTCGCGCCCACGCAGCGCTGGCGCCCGATCCCTGGCTCGCCGAGCGCGAGCCGCAGCGCCTCGCGCGCCTGGCGCAACTCGGAGGCGCCGACACGCGCCGATAGCCGCAGGCGCAAGCCCGCGGTTGCTACCGCGCCTGCCCGCGCGGCGTCCACGGTACATCCGCCGCACCCGCGTTGTGGTTCGCCAGTCGCGCCAGGGCAAAGAGCAGGTCGCCGGCCCGGTTGAGATAAACGACGTTGGGGCTTGGAACCTGAGGCGCGGGGTCTGAGACTGGCGCCTCGCTCAGGGCGATCACGCGCCGCTCCGCGCGGCGACAGATCGTCCGCGCCACGTGCAGCCGCGCCGCCAGTTCCGTCCCCCCCGGCAGGATGAACGATTTCTGCGCCTCGACGCGCTCGACGGCCGCGTCGATCCATCGCTCCAATTTCGCGACGTCGGTCTCGGTGACGGGGCTGACTTTCCGGCGAGCGGCGCTCTGAGTGGGCGTGGCCAGGTCGGCCCCGATTTCAAAGAGCAGGTGCTGCAACTCGTCGAGGCATTCGACGATGAGCGCATCGCGCGTCGCGTCGGCGGCGCATCGCGCCACGCCGAGCGCCGCGTTGAGTTCATCGCATTGCCCGAAGGCCTCGACGCGCGGGTCGGTCTTGGGCACGCGAGCGCCGCCGTGCAGGCCCGTGGTTCCGTCGTCGCCTGTTCGGGTGTACAACTTCATGCAGGGGATCATAGATCGTCGCGGGCGGGCGCCGGTTGGCCGCGTGGGAAGGGCCGGCGCAGGGGCGGTCATCGCCGCGGTCGCCTGAATCAGCGGGTTCGGCGGCGCTGCGAACCGCGGCGCAGGTCATTTGTTGAGGCCGCACCGCGACTTGCGGAGTATCGTTCTCACATGGGCGTCGAGGACGATGTACGTTGCGTGATCGGGGCGATCGGCAAGGGTCTGGCGCAGCGCTGCCGTGAAGACGACCAGGTGC
Source organism: Vicinamibacteraceae bacterium (assembly GCA_011525805.1). Lineage (GTDB taxonomy): Bacteria > Planctomycetota > Phycisphaerae > Phycisphaerales > UBA5793 > UBA5793. The sequence continues at coordinate 28,642 of WYBR01000037.1, read as the reverse complement.
GCGAGGCGGTGGGCCGCCTGGCCCGGTGGCTGCTCGAGGCGGCGGCTGAGGCGATCGCTCCGGCGGAGCGGACGGGCGACGAGAAGGCGGCTGGGCCGGCCGCGCCGGCGCGGCCGGCGGCCCCTCTTGAACCGGTCACGCTCAGTGTGGGAGACTCCTCCGCCGTCGTGCGCGTCGCCCCCGCGCCGCCTGGCGCGCCCGGGTCGCCGGGTCAGGGGGCTGTCGAGGAGCGCCCCGTGGCTCGACCGCCGACGGCGTCCGCGGCGCGGCCGAGCGAGAGTGAGACATTCTCGCCCTATTCGCGACCGGCCCCCGATCTGCCGCTGATCGTCCGTCGGGCGCGCCTGAAGGAGCAGGCAGCGCGCTGGGCGGGCGAGCGCCGGCGCCGCATCGGCGCGGGCCTGGACTTCGACACCGACGTCGCGCCGACGGACCGCGAACTCATCTCCGCCGCCAAGGCGCTGCCCAACTGCTACCTCTGGATGCTCGATCCTTATGGCCCGGGCGTTCCCGACGACGATCTGCTCGAACAGGTCGGGGGCTGCCACCTCAATCTCGCCGAGGCGGTGCAACTCGTCGATGATCTCCGCCGCTACATCGCCGAGGACGAAGGCGACGCGTCGATCCCGCTCGAAGACGCCGTGCGCCTTCTCGCCGAAGCGCAGTCCGCGCTGCGCGTGATGCTCGAGGAGATCGGGATGACGCGGCGCGCGGACCAGGACCAGTTCGAGGCGTTTCTCTGGCTCAAGGAGTTCACGTCGGCGGAAGGGGTGTACGTTGATCGGCACATGCGCCTGGCCGATCCGGCGGACCCGACGCAGTGGCGCGATCTGGCGCGGCGCATCGACGCGCTGCGGCGGGAGGTCGGCGAGCGGCGGACGAGCGAGCGGCACCGCCGCGCGCTCTTCAACAAAGCGCGATACCACTTCGGCCGGATCAGCACCGCCGCGGCGAGCGGCAACGGAGGCCCCGACCCGGACGACTGGGTGAAGGCGCTCGCGGCGGTCGACGGCCTGGTGCGCTCGGGCCTGCCTCCCTCGGCCGTCGAGTTGCGCGAGGCGCTCCTTCCCCACATAGACGCGATCCCGGAGGGCGTGGAGGTCGGGGACGGCGCCGGCCTGGCGATCGACGAGGTGGAGCGCTACCGCGAGTGGCGCGATGCGGAGCGGCGCGAGGCGCCGGCCCCGCGCGAGCCATCCGCCGACGTCCGCCGCGCCGCGGAACTTCTCCGCGGGCAGGGGATGGTCATCATCGGTGGTCTGGAGCGGCCGCAGGCGCGGGCCGCCATCGAACGCGGCCTCGAACTGGCGAGCGTGCGCTGGATCTCCTCGCGGCCGCATCAGACCGTCAGTTCCTTCGAGCCGGACATCGCCCGCGCCGACACGCACATCGTCGTGCTCGCCATCCGCTGGTCCAGCCACTCGTTCGAGAGCGTGAAGTCGATGTGCGAGCGGTACGGCAAGGCGTTCGTCCGCCTGCCGGGCGGCTACAACGTGAATCAACTGGCCCGCCACATCCTGCTTCAGGCGAGCGGGCAACTCGTGCGGCCGTGAGCCGGCTCCGCCGTCCCGCCCCGCACCGTCCGCCGCCGCTTACGCCTCCGGCGGGTGGACGGCGGCGCGGATGATCGACGCCATGCGCTGGGCGTCGCGCTTGCGCAAGCCGCGCTGAGCGATGTCGCCGGTCGCCCCGCCGAAGGTTTCGATCACCAGCGCATCCCAGAAGACGCCCCTGGTCGTGCGCACCGAGGCGATTCGCTCGACGCGAATCTCCTGATCATGGATGCGCAGGCCGAGCAGCGACCAACTCGTGACGCGCACGCGGTCGCCCGCGGCGTGAATCGCCGGCGGATGGAAGAGGGCGGTGAAACTGCCGGCGGTGAGCAACGCCCCGAGGCGCGAGGCCCTGATCTCGATGTTGGCGTCGATCGTCTGGGCGGCCGTGTCCGCCCGCATCCGCCGCAACCGCTGACAGCACCAGGGACAGTACTTCGCGTCGATTGAGACCGGCTCGCGGCACTCCGAGCAGAGCGTGAAGGCGAGGACGCGGCGCGTGCAGTGCGGGCAATAGGTCGCCCCCGCCGGCACGCCGAGGCCGCAGTGCGGGCACGCCTGCCTCGCATCGCTCGTCAACGATGTCGCCGGGCGCTCGCTCATCGAGGCATGGTAGGGAGCGCGCCGCCGCTTCGGGCGTCCCGCGCCTGCGGCCGAGCGCGGGGGCGCGGCCGGATCTCAGGGCGTCGCCGCCACGTTTGACGGCGTGCAGGAGGCCAGGTCGAGCGCCTGGAGGATGATGCGGCCGCTGCACAATCCCGGGCCGACGCTCCGCGCCAGCGCGGCGTTTCCGTTTCCGTCGGCATCGAGAAGCGCCGCGAGCGTGGCGGTGTTGTTGAGGCCGAGGCGCGTGCCGGCGCACGGGCCGCCGGGGATGATGACGCCGCCCGTGCCGCGCGCGTAGATGAGCGCCACACGGCCGCTGCGCGTGGCGCCGTTGATGCGCGCTTCGAGGCGGCCCGGACACTCGCCGAAGAGGCCGAGGGTGATGTCCGGGCCGGGCTGGGTGATGTAGGCCGCGCCGCCCGTCGCGTTTGAGTCGGTGTAGGATTGCGTGAAGGCGACCCATTGGCCGTTGGACCCCTGCGAGATGTCGTAGGCGTAGTGCGGGACGCCGTCCGCCCCGCGCGTCGCGGTGAGGTAGACCGTGTTGCGGCCGACGGCGAGCGCGCGGCCCTGGGTGTTGGACGCGGGAATCGGCCCGGCGATTCGCGTCTGCGTCCCCGTGTCGATGTTGATCGCGTACAGGCCGCTCACGCCGTACTCCGTGTAGCCGTAGAAGAGATCATCGGCCGGGTTGTAGTCGAGGGCGAAGTAGCGGAAGTCCGTGCCGGTGTGAACGTCGAGCACGAGCGTGCAGACGCCCGTGTTGACGTCGATCTCGTAGATGCCCTTGGTCGCGGCGAAGTTCGAGTAGCCGTAGAGTTTCCCGCGGCCGTACGCGAGCGCATGGATGTCCACGGTGAGGGTGGAGCGCAGCGCGGGCGGGCCGATGAGCGTCGAGGTGTAGAGGCGCGTCGTGAAGGCGCCGTTGCACAGGTAGAGCGTCCCGTCGGGCGACGCGGCGGCGCCGCTCACGTCGAAGGCGAAGCGGTTCGTCCACGTGATGTTCGGAAATCCGGCGAGGTCGCTGGACTTAGTGACGGGGCTGGAGGACTCCAGCCCGACGAAAAGTTGGGCCTCCACCCGAGGAGCCAGGGACAGCGCCAGCATCGCGGCGGTGGCGGCGCGGAGGGCCGGGCGGCCGATCCGCAGTCGATTCGATTTCATCTCTTCTCTCCTTCTCCCGGAACGCACTGAATTCGCAACTTCGCGGGCCGCACCATCTACCCGCTGAAACTCCCGCTGATCGGCAGTGCGACTCCAATGGCGGACGGCCTCAGCGGTCGGAACACGGATCGACGCCGGCCCGATCGTCCGGTGTGTGTTCGTGTTGAGCACGTCTCTGAGTGATGCTATGCTGCTGCGGATGCGGGCAGCCGCAGTTGCCCGCGAGAGGGTCCGTCGAGATGCGCACTCGATCGACCCGCCGGCCGAGTCTCCTGACCGACATTGGCAGGGGGAGCGCCGCGATCGGCCGCTGGTGGAGCGAACGGATTGGAGCAAGCCCCGTGTGATGACTGCACGCCGCGCCGGCAAGGTGCAATGATTGGTCGTCGGGCGTGCGATGCGTCGATGTGGGGTGGAGACGTTCATGCTCAAGGAACGACACCGGGTCTTCGTCAGTCTGCTCATCGGCATCGACACGGTCGTGCTGGCGGCGGCGTTCGCGCTGGCGCACTACGCGGCGCGGCGTGCGGTCGAGGGAGGCGAGGTCGCGGTCTTCTCGCCCGAGGCGTGGACGGCGATCGCGCTGGGCCTGCCGATCATGATCGCCTGCATGGCGGTCTTCGGCCTGTATCGTCCGAGGCGCGACCGCAGTTTCGACAGCGAACTGCTCGACATCGGCAAGGCGGTGATCGTCGGCTGGGGGCTGACGTTCCTCGCCTGGCAACTCGTCCTTCCGACCTACGCCGACGGCCGCAGCGCCACCGTCGAGGTCGTGGTTCTGCCGTTCTCCCTCGCCGCCTGCCTCATCGCCCATCGCTACGCCTTTCGCCTTTTCCTGCGCACGATCCGCGAGCACGGGTGGAACCGTCGGCACATGGCGATCATCGGGACCGGCCGCCTCGGCCAGATCGCCTGCCACACGTTCCGGCGCAACAGTTGGACGGGCATCAACTGCGCTTACTTCATCAGCCACCACGACACGACGCGGCGGCGGCGCTGCCTCGACCTCTCGGTGCGCGGCGGGCTGGACGAAATCGAGCGCGTCATGCAGCAGCATCCGGTGGATGGCGTCATCATCGCGCTGCCCCAGTCGCGCTCCTACCTGCTGCCGGGAGTGCTCATGCAACTGTCGCGCTGTCCGGTCGAGGTGCGGATCATCCCGGACGTCAGCCCGCGCTACCTGCCCGTCAACCTCGCCATCTCCGAACTCGAGGGCATGCCGGTGCTGAGCGTGCGCCAGTCGCCGCTGAGCGGCTACGGGGCGATCGTGAAGCGCGGCGTCGATCTCGCGGTCGGTGCAGCGGCGCTGCTTCTCTTCGGCCCCGTGATGCTCCTCATCGCCGCGCTCATCCGGATCGAAGACGGCGGGCCGGCCCTCTTCCGCCAGAAGCGCGTGAGCATGGGCGGGCGGACCTTTGACATCTACAAGTTCCGCACCATGGTCGCCCAGGCCGTCGCCGAAGAGCCCAACGGCCGCGGCGTCGAAGTCTGGACTCGGCGCGACGATCCACGCATCACCCGCATCGGCCAGTGGCTGCGCCGCTTCAGCCTCGACGAACTGCCGCAACTCTTCAACGTTCTGCGAGGCGACATGTCCCTCGTCGGCCCGCGCCCTGAGCGCCTCGATCTCCTCGAGCACTTCCGCGAGGATTGGCGCGGCTACATGCTCCGCCAGAACGTCAAGGCGGGGATGACCGGCTGGGCCCAGGTCAACGGCCTGCGCGGCGACACCAGCCTGCGCAAGCGCCTCCAGTACGACCTCTATTACATCCGCAACTGGTCCCTCCTCTTTGATTTGCGCATCCTCTTCCTCACCCTCCTGCGCGGCTTCCGGCACCCGAACGCGCATTGATCCGCTCAGCCGTCCCGCGCCCGTCAGGCGAAGCGGAGCGAGTAGACGAGCGGGAAGTGGCAGCCCAGGCAGCGCCATCGTTCGCCGCGGTCGTCCGACCAGTAGACGTTGCCCGTCGTCGTGCCGAAGGCGAGGCGGTCGCCGGCCTTGTCCAGCGAGTGGCGGAAGACGACGTCGTAGCACTGCTCCTGCGGCAGTCCCTCGCGCAGCGCCTTCCACGTCCGCCCGCCGTCGGTCGTGCGACTGATGCACAGGGCGCCGCCGACCGCGACGCGGCACTCGTCGGAGACCGCCGGCGCCACCCACGCGGCCTGCGGGTCTTTCTCATCGACGGCGATGGCGAAGCCGAAGTTCGCCGGCCCGCCGTTCTCCGAGACGTTCGCCCACGTCCGTGCGCCGTCCTCGCTCTTCCAGATGCCGCAGTGATTCTGCTGCCAGAGGTGTTTCGTGCTGGCGGAGCACATGGCGACGAAGTGCGGGTCGTGGCCCACTTCCGGATTCGGCTCGGGGAGGAAACTCGACTTCAGCCCCGTGTTGCGCACCGTCCACGACGCGCCGCCGTCCGTCGTCTCAAACGTGCCCGCGCAACTGATGCCCACGAGCAGGCGCTTGCGGTTGGTCGGATCGACGATGATGGAGTGGATGCCGGCGTGGTCGCGCCCGCCGCCGAACCACTGCCCCGCGAGGCGCGAGGGATGGTCCCACAGCGGCCGGTTGAGCGCCCACGTTTCGCCGCCGTCGTCGCTCACAAACAGACCCCCCGGCTCCGTCCCGATGTACAGACGCTGCGGCTCATCGGCGGCCCCCGGCGCGATGCACCAGATGTATCGGAGCGTCGCGGGCTTCTCGGGCGCCTTCGGATCGACGCTCATCATCGAGTTCTTGATCACCTCGCCCTCCGGATACTTCGGCGCCGCCACTTCCTCCCACGTCCGGCCGCGGTCGCGCGAGCGCGAGAGTTTGCAGCCCCAGTGGCCGTGGTCCTGTCCGGCCCAGAGGACGCCGGTGCGCGGGTCGATCATTGCGAAAGAGATGGGGATGCCGAGGAAAGAGACGCCGGCGGGCTTCCAGTCGCCGCCGCGCCGCTCGAAGAGAAAGAGTCCTTTGCGCGTGCCGAGGAGGAGCGTGTCGCCGCGTTGCGCCATGTTGTTTCTCCGGGTGATGAGCGATGGGTTTGCGTGAAGGGGCGGTCAGCCGCCGGAAAGCGCCTGCATGACGTGGACCGCGGACGCCGCGTCCAGCGCATCCGTCAGTCCGAGACGGTCCCGGATCGGGCGGCCGTCCACAAAAACATTGACGTGCGGCCGCAGCGACCCCGAATCGTCGCAGAGGTATCCCGCGAGGCCGGGAAAGCGGGCGTCGAGCGCGCCGATGAGTTCCGCGACGCTGCCGGCCTGGATCTCGATCGGCGCCGACGGCGCCAGGGAGGGAAAGAAGCGGTGCAGATGCTTCGTCAACGCGACGCTCGCCATGCGCGGCTTCCTCCGGCCCCGGACGCTCCAAGGATACTCGCATGCCCGCCGCCGGGCCGTCTCCCCGCGCGGCTCAGTCAGCGCGGCGGCCGGACTCTACCGCGACGCCTCACCACGCTCCCGCGAGAATCTGCTCGATCGCGTGCGCCACGCCGTCCTCGGCCTGGTCGAGGGTGATGCGGTCGGCGACCTGCTTGATGGGGTCGATGGCGTTGCCCATGGCGACGCCCAGGCCGGCGTGTCGGATCATCGCCACGTCGTTGATCTCGTCGCCGATCGCGGCGATCTGCCCGGCCGCGACGCCGCGCTGCGCCGCCAGGGCGCTGATCGCCGACCACTTGTTCGTCTCGGCATTGAAGATCTCCATGAGGTGGATCGCGTTGTCGGCGAGGTGACGGCCGTTGCCGTCGGAGTTGATGACGGGGAAGTGGTGGACGAAGGTCCGCCGGCCGAACTCCTCGACCACCCGGGCTCCGAGGCGCTTCATCTCGCGCGCCGTCGTCACGATGCCCAGGCGGATCGTCTCGTCCGGATGCGGATCATCCTCGAAGCGCTCGGCCCGCTGCACCGCGACGGGCACCTGGTTAAACCACCACTCGCTGGCCGCATCGACCCGGCCGTCGCCGAGGAGGACGTAGTCCACGCCCGTGGCGGAACGGTCCTTGAGGAGCAAAACGTAGTGTCCGGTCGCGGCGTTGAGGATGCGCGAGACCTCGCGCACCAGGTCGGCGGGCATCGCGCTGCGATGCAGGGTTTCACCTGAGGGGAGTTGCACGGTCATGGCGCCGCCCGCGACGACCGCGGCGCCGGCCATGGTGAGATCGTCAAGCACATGTCGACACTCGGCAAAGCCCCGGCCGGTGCAGACGACCACCTCAAGACCGGCGTCGATCGCCCGGCCCACGGCCGCGCGGTTGGCGGGGCTGAGGCGGCTGGCGGCGTCGAGGAGCGTGCCATCGAGGTCGAGCGCGAGGAGTCGGTAGGGGATGGGCATGCGCGGATGATTCTAGAATGCACACCCACGATGAGGCTCTGCGAATGGTGCGGTACATCCACGCCCACGATGAGGCTCTGCGAATCGTGGGGTGCGTTTGACGCGAGTCGCGGGATGCTCCTCGGCCCATCTTTCACGGCCGCGCTTCGACCCCGCCGATAGAAAACTGATTGCGCGCATGATGCACGACGACGCGACAGTCCGATCTCGCCCGTTGCCGGCGCTCCCTTTCGACGCCGGCTGGCCCTACCTCCTTGCGGGGGCGCTGCTCGTGGCGGCAGTGATGCTCATCGCGCCTGCCGATGACCTCGCGCAGATCCGCTTTCACCGCGACCGCCTCGCCGCGCTCGAGGCCGACGCCGTCGCCCGCCTGCAGGCCTACGAAACCTTCCTCGAAGCGATCGACGAAGCGGATCCGATGCTGGTGCGGCGCCTCGCGGCCGCGCAACTCAACCTCGTGCCCGAGACGGTCCAGCCCATCGGCCTGATGGGCGTTGAACTCGACGCCCACGTCGATCACTGGATCCGCGAGACGCTCCCCCCGCCGACGCCGACGGAGCCGCCGGTCGTGAAGGACTCCTGGCTGCGGCGCCTGGCGAGCGGCCCGACGCGCCTCTGGGCCATCCTCGCGGGGGCGGTCCTCATCTTCATCGGCCTTCTCCCGCAGAGCGAGGCGGCCGAAGAAACTCACCGCAGTGATCGCCCAGAGCGCAGAGAAGGCACTGAAGAGGATGATGGAGTCGGGCCGCCGGCAGAAGCGGTCGCTCATCACCCCATCGTGACGGAAGAGGGCGAACTGATCGCCGCCGAAGACGCGACCGAGGCGGATGAAGAGGAAGCGCCGCTCGTGCAGGTCGTCAACATCTCGGCCTCATCAGTGCGGTGAGAGCGCGCCGACTTGCGACCGCACTCGCCGTCGCGTCAGTCTGCTCGCCGTCAGAGATCGAGCGAGCGTCAGAGCGGGGCGGCGTTGCTGACTTCGCACGTGGCCGCGTCAAGCGCGACGAGGCACACCCGACCGCAGGCCGGCGCGCCGACGGATCCGCTGAGAGAAGCGCGCCCATCCCCATCCGCCGTCAGGATGCGAATCAGTGATGCGCCGCGCACGGGCAGGATTGCGCCCGCGCAGGGCAGGCCGGGGGGAATGACCGTCTGACCGCCGCAGCCGCCGGGCGCCGAGGCAATCAGCGCGACCCGTCCGTCCGGTGTCGCGCCGCGCACCGACGCTCGCATCACGCCCGGACACTCGCCTTCCAACGCCAACTCAAACGCCTCGACGCCGCACACGCCGATGGAGAAGTCCCACGTCCCCGGACCGAAGAGATTCGACACGGCCGTGGGCACGGGGAATCCGAAGTAATCGGACTGGAAGAACGCGTTGTCGTTGCCGATCGGCGAACCCTGCGAGTTGCGACCGCTGGTGGTCAGCAGCATGGCGCTCTGATCGCCGCCAGTGCCCACGGGCCGCACGCCGATGTGATACGTGCCCGGTCCGAGATAGAACGACAGGTTCAACTCGAGTTCATAGATGTAGAAGAAGGAATCGATCAGCGTCCATTCGAGTTCGGTGATGTCTCTGATCTGGATGAGGCGCTCGCCCCACTCGCCCTCGCCCATGCCGCGATGGATCGCGATGTCGCCGGCGACGGGCGCGGGCCAGAACTCGGCCAGGTACATCCCGCGGACGCTTCTGACCACGCCGCCCGGCCAGTCAAAGTCGTCGAAGGTCCACGCCGCGTCAATCTGCGTGTTGCGCTCCGACGGCATGGCGTTGCGAAAGTCGTTGTCCCCGCCGTAGAAGCAGATCTGAGCGCCCGCGACCGAGGCGCTCAACGCCAGCACCGCCAGACCCGTCCATGATTGCGTCCGCATGATCAAGCCCCCTCACTGTCTTCGCAGCGCGTCGAAGCGCTCGCTCACACGTTCTTATTGAAGAGCAGCGCCGGCTTGAAGGCGCCCTTGAGCACGGGCCGGCTGTCGGTCTTCAGCCACGACTCGAGCACCGCCGCGTAGACGCTGCGGAAGTCGACGCTGAACTTGAGATCGCCCTGGTCGAGATCGGTGAGCGAGGGGTGGTAGCCGAGCACGCCCGGCCGGACCATCGGCCCGACGAGGAACATCGGCGCCGCGGTGCCGTGGTCGGTCCCCTGCGAGGCGTTCTGTTTGACGCGCCGGCCGAACTCGCTGAAAGTCATGGTGAGCACGCGGCCGTCGTTGCCCTGCGCCTTGAGGTCCTTCGTGAACGCGAGGATGGCCGAGCCGAGTTGCGTCATGAGGTTGGCATGGGCTCCGGGCTGGCCGGCGTGGGTGTCGAAGCCTCCCATCGAGACGTAGTAGACGCGCGTGGGCAGTTCCGCCCGGATCATCGCCGCCACCATCTGCAACTGCTGGCCGAGCGGATTGCGCGGATACTCGACCAGCGGCCGGATGCGCACCGCCGCGCGGATCTGGTCGCTGGCGATCTGGGCGTTGAGAGCGGTGCGGGTGAGGAACTCGAGTTGCGTGCCGTCCTTGACGCCTTCGATCTCATCGCCGCCGCGGTTGATCTCCTCGTAGGGCTTGTCGAGCGACTCGTGGAGGTCCTTGCCGATCCAGCGGAAGAGGTCGGCCGTCTCGAAGGAGACGGGCTTGTTGATCTGACCGATCATCGCCTTGGGCGCCTCGCGGCCGATGGCGATCGCCGCGTTTGGCTCCGGCGTGCCGTTGCAGGTGTTGTCGAAGTAGCGCCCGATCCACCCGTTGCCCGAAGGCTGCCGCGGATCGGCCGTGTGCCAGATGTCCATCGAAGTGAAGTGCGAGCGGTTGGGGTTGGGATAGCCCACGCCCTGCACGGTGCTGAGCAGGCCGTTGTCGTGCAGTTCCTTGAACCCGGCGAGGTTGGGATGCAGGCCCAGCCCGTCGGCGTCGCCGAATCGCAGAACGTTGTTGGCGGGGATGCCGATGTTGGGCCGAGCCCGGTAGTAGTCGTCATCGCCGAAGGGGATGACAGTGTTGAGCCCGTCGTTGCCTCCGCCGAGTTGGACCACGACGAGGATGCGCTCCTGGGGCTTGCCGGCGATCGAGGAGGTGAGCATCGTGTCGAAGGGATTGGTCAGTCCGTACGCCGACGCCTGGATGAAGTAGGGCACGGTCGTCGCGGCCGAAACCATCGTCAGCCCCTTCTGGAGAAACACCCGTCGCGTATAGGCATGGTCCTGGCACATCATCAGTTCCTTTCACTCATACGCCCACGATGAGCGAGTCTTCGAGCGAATCGTGGGATGCACCCGCGAATCGTGGGATGCATCTGCGAATCGCAGAATGCATCTCCCTCAACACAACTGATACTCCGGCATCGCCGTGATCAGGCACAGCATCCCGATCACCAGTTCACTGTTCACCCGTCCGCCGTTGCTCTTCGCAAACTCGAGCAGCGACTGGCGCCGCGCCTCAAGCGGCCGCGGCCCGAGGCACGACTTGAGCAGGAAGTTGACCGCTTCATCGAGATCATACTCGCCGTCATTCCGGTCAAGGTGCCCCAGCAGGTGCATGGCGTCGTAGGACGAGCGCATCGACGAGCCGCCCACGCCGCTGGGCAGGCGCCCCGTGAGCAGGTGCGTGAGGAGGTTCTGCCGCACAAAGAGCGTCGAGGTGTTGATCCACGACCGCCCGCCGTCCCACCCCTTCACCGAAGGCGGATAGAAGATGCTCTGGCCCATCAGGTCGAGGGCGTCGACGAGGATGTTGAGATCGAGAATCGGCGTGCGCAGCGACCGCACCGCTTCGACGACCAGTTGCACGGGCGACTTGATCTGGCTCGCCATGTTCGATTCGTCGTAGAAGTGGGCCGAGCGGAACAGCGTCGCGAGCACCGGCGCCATGTTGTACTTTTGCTGCCGCATGAGTTGCGCGAGGCCGAGAATCACCGTCCGCGCCTCGCTGCCCGGCCCCTCGGGCAGGTCGTTCACGAAGAAGCGGTAGAGTTTGAGCGACATGAACTCGCTGCACGTGGTGCGGCCGAGGATCATCTTCACGAAGTCGTCGCCGTTGAACGTGCCGCGCTTGCCGAAAATCTGCTTCTGCCCCTCGTCGTGGAAGTCCTTGCGGAAGAGGAACTCGTTGCCGTCGAAGGAATAGCCGGTGAGCGCGCGGGCGCCCTCTTTGATGTCGCTTTCGGTGTAGGTGTTGCCCTCGCCGAGCGTGAAGAGTTCCATCAGTTCGCGCGCGAGGTTCTCGTTGGGCTGCTGTCGGTGCGACTCGTTGTTGTCGAGGTAGGCCAGCATCGCCGGATCGCGGATGATCTGAAAGCACAGGTCCGCGAAGTTGCCGACTGCGAATCGGCGGAGGGTCTGGTTCTGGAGGAACATGTGGTAACTGTTCTCGATCGTGCGATAGCCCGTGGCGAAGTGGCCGTGGTAGAAGAGCGTCATCTTCTCTTCGAGGGGCCGGGGCGTCTCGATCATCCGCTTGAGCCACCACTGCTGCATCGAGCGCATCTGCCGCCTGTCCTGCTGCTCGCGCTCCTGGCGCAGGCGCTGGAGGCGTTCGAGCGTGACCTCATCCTGGGCCTGCTGCGCCTGGCGGAAGGCGAGGCGCTCCTCGGGAGTGGGGGCCCGCATGATGTCGCTGCGGAAGTCGTCGGCCTTGATCGCCTCGGCCGGCACGGCGCCGAAGTTGATGAGATGATCAACGCTGCGATCGAGGCCCCACTCAACCAGCAGCCGCACCTGCTCAGGCGAGCCTCCGAACCCGGCCCGGCGAAGGAGGTGATGCGCCTGCCAGTGGCCGAAGTCAGCAGGCTTGAGCGGCTTGAGTGCGGCGGTGGTTTGGAGGGCGGCAGTGGATTTGCTTGCGGCAGTGCTCATGGCATTCACCTCATCGGCAGGATCGAGGCGGCAGGGTTCGCCGGTTCAACGCCCGCCCGCCAGGGGGTATTGCCCGGTCGTGCCGCCGGGTCGCAGCGGTCCGCCGGCCACGATCCGGCGGCCGCTCAAATATACCGGACGCGGCAGGTGGTGGCCGCACGATTCCGCTGGAATCGCGGCGAGACTTGAGACTTGGTGTGCTCAATGACGGTGGCACTTCTCGAGTGTGGCATGGCCTGGTGTTTCGCCTGGCTATGCCAAACGGGCAGGGGCGTTCGTGTGCACTTGCACGCTCCGCATAGCGACGCGCCTTCGGACGACTCAGGCCAAGGAAGCGCGACGCCATGCCACCCAAGCCCCGTGGCGAAGCACCGAGAGAGGAGAGAGTTGAGCAGGAGAGCAGGCGCGGCGTTGGCCCTCCAGCAGTCGCCTTGCAAGCAACCTGCGGCTGCCGCCGCAGGCTACTGCCCCCCCCCCCCGCCTCAAGCCCCAAGCCTCAAGCCCCACGCCCCAAGCCCCACGCCCCAAGCCCCACGCCCCAAGCCTCAAGCCCCAAGCCTCAAGCCTCAAGCCCCAAGCCCCGGCCCTCCTCCGCTATCATGCTCGCATGGCCGCTGTGCCGCACGAATCTGCGCGTCGCGCCCGGGCGCCCCTTCAGACCGTCGCCGTCATCGGCCTGGGGTATGTCGGCCTGCCGCTTTCGCGGGCGATGTGGGCGGCGGGGCACCGGGTCATCGGGCTGGACAATGATCCGGCCAAGGTGCATCGCCTCGGCCGCGGCGAGTGTTACCTGCGCCACCTCGGGGCCGACTTCGTCGCCGAGATGCTCGCCTCGGGGCGCTTTGAGCCGACCGGCGACGCGGCCCGCCTCGCGGAGGCGGATGCGGTGCTCATCTGCGTGCCCACGCCTCTCGATGAAGCGGGTCAGCCCGACCTGACCTACGTAGATGCGACGATCGCGAGCGTGGCCGAGGCGCTGGGAACGCGCGGTCGGTCGCAACTGATCGTTCTGGAATCGACGACGTATCCCGGCACGACGCGGCAGCGCCTCAAGCCGGCGCTCGATGCGGCCGGCGTGCCGTATCACCTCGCCTTCAGCCCCGAGCGCGAAGACCCCGGCCGGCGCAACATCGCGACTACGGCGATCCCGAAAGTGGTCGGAGCGATCGATCGGCCTTCGCTCGACGCGGCCGTGGCGCTCTATTCGACCGCGTTCGAGCGCGTCGTGCCCGTCGAGAGCGCCGACATCGCGGAGGCGGCCAAACTCCTGGAGAACATCTACCGGGCCGTCAACATCGCGCTCGTCAACGAAATGAAAGTCGTGCTCGACCGGCTGGGCATTGACGTGTGGAAGGTGATCGAGGCCGCTTCGACCAAGCCCTTCGGCTTCTCGCCTTTCTATCCCGGCCCGGGCCTGGGCGGGCATTGCATTCCCATCGACCCGTTCTACCTCGCGTGGCGGGCGAAGCAGGCGGGCGTGGCGGCCCGCTTCATCGAACTGGCCGGCGACGTGAACCAGTCGATGCCGCGCTGGGTCGTGAGCCGCACGCTTGAGGCGCTGGCGGGTGCGGATCCGCTCAAGTCTCAAGCCTCAAGCCTCAAGCCCGTCGCTCGCATTCTCATCCTCGGCCTGGCGTACAAGCCGGACATCGATGATGTGCGCGAGTCGCCGAGTTTCGAGTTGATTCACCTCTTCCGGGAGGCGTCTTGCGCGGTGGACTACAGCGACCCGCACGTGCCGCGGACGCATCCGATGCGCCACTACGGCGACCTGGGCCTGAGCAGCGTGGTGTTGACGCCGCAGTCGCTGTCAATGTACGACGTGGTCGTGATCGCCACGGCCCACAAGGCCTTCGACTGGCCGCTGATCGCGCAGCACGCGAAACTCATCATCGACACTCGCAACGCGATGAAGGACTATCCGCAGGCGCGGGTGGTGAAGGCGTAGACAGGCTTCGAGGCGGGGCGACTCTCAGGGCGTGGCTTCTGGTACCCGGATCCTGAGAATTCGCGCCCCAGGCGCCGCCGCCGGGCGTTTCGAGGATGAGGCGGTCGCCGGGCTGCACTTCGACGGCGTCGATGGAGGCGAGATTGAGGATGGTCCCGTCGGCGCGGCGGAGACGCTGGCGGCCGGGGGCGCCCGGGGCGCCGCCCATCATTCCATAGGGCGCCGCGGTGCGGTGCTGGGTGAGCACCGAGAGGGACATTGGCCCGAGGAAGGTGATCTCGCGCACGGCCCCGTCGCCGCCGCGGTGCGCGCCGCGGCCGCCTGAGCCTCGACGGATGCCGAAGCGCTCGACGCGCACGGGATAGCGATGCTCGAGCACTTCGACGTCGGTGATGCGCGTGTTGGTCATGTGGGTGTGGACGGCGTGGGCGCCGTCGCGACGACCTGTCGCGCCCGCTCCGCCGCAGATCGTCTCGTAGTAGCCCAGGCGGTCGTTGCCGAAGAGGACGTTGTTCATCGTCCCCTGGCTGCACGCGGCGAGGCCGAGCGCCTTGAGAAGCGTGTCCACGAGGCGCTGGCTCGTTTCCGTGTTGCCGCCGACGACCGCGGGGCAGCGCGCGGGATCGGCGTCGAAGCGCGGATTGAGGATCGTGCCCGGCGGCAGGATGATCTCAACATCCTCGAGCAGGCCTTCGTTGAGCGGCAGCGGCTCACTCACCAGCAGGCGCAGGACGTACATGACGGCGCTGTGGACGATGGCGGGAGTCGCGTTGAGATTGCCGGGGTGAGTAGGCGAGGTTCCTGCGAAGTCGATACGCGCGCCGCCTTTCGCGATCGTGATGGCCACGGCGAGTGGTGAGCCGTCGTCGAGATTCTCGACGGCGCGGAACACGCCATCGCCGAAGCGATCGAGGGCGGAGCGCATCCGATCGGCGGCCTGGCGGCGCAGGGCGTTCATGAACTGCGCCACCGCGGCGCGGCCGTGCGCCTGCACAAGTTTGCGAAGCGCCGCGGCGCCATGGCGGTTGGCGGCGAGCGCGGCATTGAGGTCGGCGAGGTTCATCTCCACCTGGCGCGACGGATGAGGGCCGGATTCGAGCAGGCGGCGGACCGGCGACCAGTCGATGCGCCCGCGGACCGCGACGTGCATCGGCGGGATGACGACGCCTTCCTCGATGAGCGAGCGCGCGGCCGGGGGCATCGAGCCGGGGCGCGTGCCTCCGATCTCCGCGTGGTGCGCCCGGTTCGCGACGTAGCCGATGAGGTCTTCGCCCTCGTGGACGGGGGTGATGAGGGTGATGTCGGGCAGGTGCGAGCCGCCGAAGGCCGGGTGATTGGAGATGATGACGTCGCCGGGCCGCATGGCAATCGCCTCGCGCACGGCGCGGACGCAGCATCCCATCGCGCCGAGGTGGACGGGGATGTGCGGGGCGTTGGCGACGAGCCGGGCGTCGGCGTCGAGCAGGGCGCAGGAGAAGTCGAGGCGCTCCTTGACGTTGGTGGACTGGGCGGTCCGGCGCAGGAGTTCACCCATGTCCTGCACGATGGCGCGGAATCGGTTGGTGAAGAGTTCGAGGGCGGTGGGGGAAGGACCGGGTTCCGACGCCCACGATGAGGCTTTGCGAATCGCGGAGTGCATTTCCTCAGCGCCGCCCCGTTCCACAACGAGGTGCCCCGAGTCCTCTGCCCGCACGCTCCACCCCGTCTCGACGACGGCGGTGCTGTGGTCATCGACAATCAGCGCCGGGCCCGCGATGCTCTGACCGGGCGCCATCGATTCGCGATCGATGACGGGCGCGGCCACGCGCTCTTCGCCGAGTTGCATCTCGATGGTTCGCGGCGGAGTTGCGCGGTGAACGTCGTCGCGCCGCGACCGCACGCCGTCGGCCACGGAAGCGATCGTCGAGGCGATGATGCGCACGGACTCGATCTCGACGCGGCCGGCGGGCTCGCAGCCGAAGATGTTGAGGTACTGCGCAGCGAAGCGCTGCGGCAGCGACGCCTCGCCGTCACACTCGATCGTGAGCGTCGAGTCCTGGCCGAGCAGGCGCATCTCGACGAGGCGGCGGCGCACCTCGATCGGCTGATCGCCGGGCACCTCGGCGCGGACCAGGGCGAGCGCCTCGCGCTCGAGGCTGTCGAAGGCGGCGCCGAGTTCCCCGGCCGTCATCTCGTCAAGAGGACGAAGCACCTGCCGCTGCGCGAATCGTTCAATGCGCGCGTCGAGGAGTCCGGCGGCGCTGAGCAGCCCGGCGTCGGCGGGCAGGATGATGCGGTCGATGCCGAGGAGATCGGCGATGGCGCAGGCGTGCTGGCCTCCGGCGCCGCCGAAGGCGAGCAGCGCGTGCTCGGCGGGGTCGAAGCCGCGCCGCAGGGAGATGCGCGCGATGGCGTCGGCCATGTGCTGGTTGGCGATGGCGAGAAGGCCCGTGAGAAGTTGGCCGAGCGCCATCGCCTCGCCCGTGGCCGCTCGAATCTCCTTGAGTAGTTCATGGCAGCGCGTTTCGGCGGCGGCGCGGTGCAGCGGCACCTGGAACCTCGCCGCATCGACGCGCCCGAGCAGAAGGTTGACGTCGGTGATGGTGAGCGGCCCGCCGCCGCCGTAACACGCCGGCCCCGGGGCCGCCCCGGCGCTGTGCGGCCCGACGCGCAGGCGATGGCCGTCGAACCAGCAGACGCTTCCCCCGCCCGCCGCGACGCTCTCAATCGCCAGCGCCGGAGCAAGCAGGTGCGCATCGCCGACGCGGTGCTCGAAGGTGTACTCGAAGTCGCCGGCCCACCGGGCGACGTCGGTGCTCGTTCCGCCCATGTCGAAGGAGAGGACCGCCGGCGCTCCGAGCGACCGCGCGACCGTGGCCGCACCCGCCACGCCACCAGCCGGCCCGCTCAGCAGGCTCTCGCAGGGGCGATAGCGCTTCGACGCGATCAGCCCGCCGGCGCTCGTCAGCACCATTATCGACTCGTGCCCCACCCGGTCGGAAATCCGCGCCAGATAGGCGCCGATGATCGGCGACAGGTACGCATCGACGACCGCGGTCTCGGCTCGCGGCAGCAGGCGGATGAGTGGCGCCGCATCCGCCGAGCGGGTGATGTGCAGGAACCCCGCCTGGCGCAGGACGCGCTCGACGAGGCGCTCGTGCGCGTCATTCAGATAGGCGTGCTTGAGGGCGATCGCGGCCGTCGTGATGCCGCGAGCGACGAGTGCGGCGGCGTCGCGGCGCAGGCGCTCGAGATCGGGCGGCCGCAGCGCGACGCCGCGCGCGTCGACGCACTCATCAACCTCGACGACCAACTCGCAGAGCGGCTCGGGCTTGAGGATGTCGAGCGCGAAGAGGTCCGGCCGCTGCTGCGTGCCGATGCGGAGCAGGTCGGCGAAGCCGGCGGTGATGAACAGGGCGGTGGGAGCGCCGCGGCGCTCGAGCAGCGCGTTCGTGCCGCGCGTCGTCGCGAGGCGCAGGCGCATCGGCGGCAGCGGGTTCTTCAGGGGCGTGCGCGTCACGAGGTGCGCCGCGAGGATCGGCGCTTCGACGCCGGCGTCGATCTCGCACAGGCCCGGGGTGAAGGCCGCGGCGCCGTCGTGCTCGATCAGCGATTCGCGGGCGTCGAAGGCGCGGATCGCGGCCGACTCGCTCGGCGGCCCCGCGGCCCGGATCGTCGCGCCTGCGAGAAAGCCCTCGGGCGCGTCGAGATGAAGGTCCAGGCGCAGGCGACTGGGCGAGAGCACGTCGGCGATGCGGGCGCGAATGCAGCCGGTGCTGAGGACTTTGGCGCGGCGAAGGGCGCTGTCGGGGGCGAGGGCGAGACAGTCGGTGAAGGTCCCGCCCGTGTCGATGCAGAGCGTCCAGGCTGCGGGGTCGGGCATGGGTCGCCTCGCGGCGCGACGGCCGGGCCGCGCGATTCCGGCCGTTCACGCCTCTGGGGCCATGTGGAGCCCCGCGCGGGTCCCGCCGATCCGCAGCAGGTCGGCGATCTCGCCGCCGTGCTTCAGACCCGACCGTTTCACCTCCTCGATCAACTCGCGGTTGCGCCGGTCGCGCAGGAAGTAGGCGAGCGTGAGATCGACGAGGTGGCTGTCGGGCGTGTCGCGGAAGTAGTCGAAACCCTCGCGATAGATGATGTGCGAGGCGAGGAAGGCGCAGACGATCTCCTGGCGGTAGGACTTGGGCAGGACGTTCCAGATGCGATCGCCCGCCTTCGCCTGCAGCGACGGAGGGACGTGTTCGAGGACGCAGTCGCGCACGAGGTCGGCGTGCTCCTCGGCGACGCGGACGTAGTCGGCGCTGAGAGCGTCGTTGACGCGGCGGATCTCGCGGCTCAGGAGGATGCTGAGATCGACGAGCGGCGTCGTCGGGCGGCGCTTGCGCTCCTCGAACAGCAGCCGCGCCTCAAGCCCCGCCACGTCGCGCAGCCGCTGGAGCACTTCCTGCACATATCGGGGCTTGATCTCGAGGAACTCCTCCTGGCTGATCATCAGGCTGGCCATGATCTCGTAACTGGAGCAGATCACGCCGCACTTGTTGGCCGAAGAGTCCTTGACGATGAGCACGCCGGCGTCGAAGAGCAGTCGCCGCGCCTCGCCGGTGATGAAGAGGTTGGCGCCCTCGACGATGATCGGGCTGCTCGGCTTGCCGTCGGCGGTGAGGAATCGCTTCCAGTTCGAGGTGTTGATCGTCTCGGGCCGGCCGCCGGCGGGGACGAAGGCGTCGGCGATCACGCGGTTGTGCATCTCGTTGCGGATGCGCGAGCCGTCCGGATCGGAGACGAGCGTGAGCCGGCCCTGGGGCGAGAGTCGACCGCGGTCAAACTCCGAGATCGGCGCGCTCGCCTTGACGAGGCGCAGCAGTTCCTGGTGATCGAGGCCGACAGGGTCCTCGGCGCAGCCGAAGCCGTCGGCGATGCCGACGATGCGCACGTTGGAGCCGTAGTCGCGGACCACGATCTTGATGAGGTTTCCGGCGACGTCGCCGTCCGGCCCGCCGGTGATCTTGAGGGTGAAGGGCTGGCGGCGCGGGTCGACGCCGGTGGACTTGAGCGCGACTTCGAGGAAGACGTTGACGCCTTCGCTCGTGACGCCGTACTCCTTGTGGTTGATCCCGGCGCCGGGCTTGGAACTCATGAGAGCGTTGGGGAAGCGGTAGCCGCGCGCCGCCGCCCGCTCGACGATCCAGTTGATGTGGCCGGGGGTGATGTTCTCGTCGGGGCCGAAGTAGATCCACTCCTTGATGCCCAGGCGGTCCACGATCCGCGCCTGCGTTTTCTCGTCGTCGGTGATGAGATCGAGGACCGCGTCGGCGAAGGCGCGCACGCAGCGGTTGATCGTCTGGCCGGGGCGCACGAGGAGGACGGCCTTGGCGCCCCCCTCGGGGATGTCCTTGTTCTTGAGTTGCTGGGCGTAGGCGAGTTCGAACACCTCGTCGAAGTGGCGCTCCGACTCGCGGATGAACTGCTCGTCGGAGGAAGGCCGCACGACGCGCACCCCGCCGCGAGCCGTCTGGCGGAAGCGCACGTGAAAGGCGTTGAAGTCGCGCCCGTGGACGAAGAAGATGCCGTAGGGCTTTTCGTTGCGCGGCGCGACGCGCATCATCAGGTCCGTCGACAGGCGCAGTGCCAGCGCAAACCGCCCCACGACGTAGTAGTTCGTCTTGAGCGTCGAGGTGATCGCGTCGAGCATCGTCGTGAAAATCTCGCGCGTTACCTCGTCCTCCACGGCCGTGCTCACATGCTCGCGGACGCGGTGCTCGCGGAGTTCGTAGTCGGCATCGTCGAGTTCGCGGTCGGGATCAAATCGCTCGCGGAAGAGGTTGACGAGCATGAGGCTCAGGTCGACGTGCTTCTCGGCGATCTCGCGGATGCGGGCCCGGCTGTAGTAGTAGCGGTTCGTCTTGACGAGCAACTGGTGCGCGAGGTCGCAGTAGGTGTGGAGGATGTCCGCCCCGCCGAGGCCCAGTTCAGGGTTCTCGTACCCCAGCGCCAGCGTCTCGCGGTCGAGCCACTTGAGGCGAAGCAGGTCGCGGTGCAGCCGCTGCCAGAGGACCGACTTGGGATCGATCTGCCCGCCGTCGGGCCCCTGGACGACGGCGGAGATGATGACGACCGACTCCTCCTCGCCAGCCTGGATCGCGTCCACGTAGGCGCGGTCGACGTTGATGCTCAGCGTCTTGAAGCGATTGGCGACGCGGATAAGCATGCGCTTGGCCGGCACGTTGGCGACGGCGAGGATGATGCGCGAGTGGGCGGGGTAGAGGGTGTTGTCGAGGACGACCGAGGAGCCCTTGGACTCGCTGACCTCCTGGTAGAGGCGCGCGTGGCCGAGGATGCGCGCCGGCGGGCAGTTCTGCACGCTGTCCTCCGAGAGGAGGCGGAAATGCGCGCGGAGCGACTCTTCCGTCCACGCCTCGCCGCGCTGCCGCGCCAGGGCGAGCGTCTGCTGGAAGACGCGCTTGACGAAGGGATCGTCGAGGTTGCACGGCTGGCTGGGGCCGATCTCGAAGATGTCGATCACCAGTTCCGCGTCGTGCGAGCAGTAGAGTTTCGCCGAGCGGATCAGGTCGTCGCCGAAGTCGTACATCAGAAGATCGACGAGCAGGCCGGGATAGTCGCGCGGCAGGACGTAGGTCACCCGCCTTCCGTCGTTGCTGCGGATGCGCACTCGCGGCTCCTGGCCGCTGGCGCGCAGCGCGAGAACGGCGCGCATGTGCTCCATCCGCGTCGCCTCATCCACGTTGCGGAAGTACGTTTCGGGCATCTGCTGAAAGAACCAGGGCACGAATTCCTCGGCCGCGCGGCTCAGCCCCTCGCCCAGTTGACGGATGACCTCATCCTGATCGATCTGCACGTCTGCCATGCGGGAATCCTTGGCCGACCGCGGCGCGGCTGCCACCGCGCGCTGGCGGATTTGCCCGCCAAGGCCTAGTGTTGCCGCTATGCCCGGACCGACCGTTCTCACTATCGGCAACTTCGATGCGGTGCATCTTGGGCATCAGGCGCTCGTTTCCACGGCCCGTGAGCGCGCCGGAAAACAGGGTCGGGTTCTCGTCCTCGCGTTCGATCCCCACCCCGCGAGCATCCTGCGTCCTCGCAATGTGCCGCCCCGCCTCACCGACTGGCCGCGGCGCGAGGCGCTCCTGCGCGACGCGGGCGTCGATGAGATCATCCGGCTCGAGCCCACCGCCGAGATTCTCGGGACTTCACCCGAGGACTTCATCGCGTCCCTCGCGGCTCGCTACCGCCCGCGCGCGCTCGTTGAGGGTCCGGACTTTCGCTTCGGCCGGCAGCGCCGCGGCGACGTCGAACAACTCGCGAACCTCGGCCGCGCGCACGGGTTTGAAGTCCTCATCGTGCCTCCGGTCGAGGCGACTCTGGACGATCTCTCCGTCGTCACGGTATCGAGTTCGCTCGTCCGCTGGATGCTCCGGCACGGGCGCGTGCGCGATGCGCAGCGGCTGCTCGGGCGGTTCTACGAGATTCGCGGCGAAGTGGTGGAAGGGGAGAAGCGCGGCCGGCGCCTCGGCGTGCCCACCGCCAACGTTGCCGCCGAAAGCATGCTGCCCGGCGACGGCGTCTACTTCGGTCAGGCGACCGGCCCCGACGGGCGCCTCTTCCCCGCCGCCATCAACGTCGGCGTCAAGCCGACCTTTGGCCCCGCCCGCCGCGGCTGCGAGGTTCATCTCATCGACGCCGGCGTGCCCGCGAATGCGTACGGCTGGTGGTGCACCGTTGCCTTTCACGGCTTCCTTCGCGGCGAACTGCGCTTCGACGGCCCCGAGGCCGTCGCCGCCCAGATCCGCCGCGACATCGGACGCGCCCGGGAACTCCTCACGAGGCACGCGATCGCATCATGAGCGCGGCGTCCTACGAGTCCAACGTCGAACTGGCCGCGATCGCTGAGCGCATCCGCGCCGCGTCGCGAATCGCCGTCACAACCCACGTCAAGCCCGACGGCGACGCGATCGGGTCCACGCTGGCGCTCGCCCGCGCCATCGAGCACCTCGGCAAGCACGCGGCGGTGTGGTACATCGGTTCGCTCATGGAGGTCTTCGATTCGGTCATCGAGCCGACGGCGGTTCACCTTGTCGCGGAGACGCGCCTGCCGCCCGACGATTTCGATCTAGTGCTGATCACCGACACCGGCGCCAAGTCGCAATTGCGCGAACTCACGCCCTGGCTGGAGCGGCACTGCGACCACGCGGCGATCATCGATCACCACATCCAGGGCGACGCCGACCTCGCGGCCATGCGCATCGTTCGGCCGGAGGAGGCGGCGGCCAGCCAGATCGTTGCGGACCTCATTGCACTGCTCGGCGTGCCGATGTCGCGACCCATCGCCGAGCCGCTCTACCTCGGCATCGCCACCGACACCGGCTGGTTCCGCTTCTCCAACACGACGTCGCGCACGTTGCGTCTCGCGGCCAACCTCATCGACGCGGGCGTCGATCACGCCGACCTCTATCGCCGCATCGAGCAGACCGATCCGCTCGGCCGCCTGCGCCTCCTGGCCCGCGCTCTGGCGTCGCTGGAGATCGTCGCCGGCGGCCGCGCCGCCATCCTGACGCTCCGCCGGGGCGACTACGAAGCCTCCGAGGCTTCTCCCGACGACACGCACGGTTTCTCTGACCTGCCGCTGAGCGTCGCGTCCATCGAAGTCTCTTGCGTGATCGCCGAGACGAAGCACGGCCACGTCAAACTCTCGTTGCGCTCCAAGCCCGGACCGAACGCAGTGGATGTCAACCAGGTCGCCCGCCTCTTCGGCGGCGGCGGCCACGCCCGCGCCTCGGGCGCCAAGATCGAACACCCCCTCGACGAAGTGCGCCCCGGGGTCGTCGAAGCGCTCAGCCGCGTGTAGCGGCTACGCAGCGATCGAACCGGCTTACTCGTCAATCCCGAGATCGGCCCTCGTGAAGAGACTCTCGTAGCGATACCCCGCGCCCTCGATGTTCTCGCGCGCGCCTTCGAGGCGGTCGATAGTGGAGATGATCGTGTCCACGACGGCGCCGAGGTCGGTCAGGACGCGTGCGGCTTCGAGGACCTGCCCGCCGGTGGTCGCGATGTCTTCGACGATGATGATCTTCTCGCCGCGTTCGAGTCGGCCCTCAATCTGCTTGGCCGTGCCGTAATCCTTCTTCGCGTTACGGACGAAGACGCAGGGCAGGCCCGTCGCGAGGGAAGCGGCGGTGACGAGGGGGATGCCCCCGAGTTCTGCCCCGGCGAGGCGATCGACCTGGCGCGGCCTGATGCGCTCGGCGAAGAGCCGTCCCAGTTCCGCCAGCACCTCCGGGCGGGTCGAGAAGAGGTACTTGTCGAGGTAGTAGCGGCTCGTGCGGCCGCTGCGCAGCGTGAACTCGCCGCGCAGCAGCGCCGCCTCCGCAATCCGCCGGGCGAGTTCGCTTCGGTCCATGGCGAAAAGGGTAGCCGCCGCCGGGATGAGCGGTCGATGAATCGGCATCGCGCTCCTTGAAGCCGCCCCGCGGGCGGCCACAATAGTTGTCGCACCCCACGCCCGCGATAAGGCTCGGCGAATCGTGGGCTGCCCAACGCCCACGATGAGGCTCGGCGAATCGTGGGGTGACTCCGGAGTCCGCCATGGCGTCCGTCTGCTTCTACTTCCAGGTCCACCAGCCTTCCCGCCTGCGGCGCTACAGCGTCTTCGACACGGACCACAGCTACTTCGACGACGCGAAGAACAGCGAGATCTGCCGCAAGGTCGCCGACAAGTGCTACCGGCCAACGACGCGGCTGATCCTGGACCTCGTCCGCCGCCACGAAGGGCGCTTCCGCGTCAGTTACTCCCTCACCGGCGTCGTGATCGAGCAACTCCGCCAGTGGGCGCCGGACGTGCTCGATCTCTTCGTGCAACTCGCGCAGAGCGGCTGCTGCGAATTCATCTCCGAGACCTACTACCACTCGCTGAGTTTCCTCTACAGCCGAGACGAGTTCCGCGAGCAGGTGCTCAAGCACCGCGCCCTGCTCAAGGACCTCTTCGGGGCCGAGCCGACGACCTTCCGCAACACCGAACTGATCTACAACAACGATCTGGCCCGCTTCATCTCGGGAATGGGGGGCTACAACACGATTCTCTGTGAAGGCGTGGATGGCCTGCTCGGCTATCGCTCGCCGACCTTCCTTTACCGCCCGCCGACGGCGAGCGACATCACGCTGCTCCTCAAGAACTACCGTCTCAGCGACGACATCGCGTTTCGCTTCTCGAACCGCGGCTGGGCCGACTGGCCGCTGACCGCCGAGAAGTTTGCGGGATGGGTCAACCAGATCAACGGCAACGGCTACGTGTGCAACCTGTTCATGGACTACGAGACCTTCGGTGAGCACCAGTGGGAGGAGACTGGCATCTTCGCCTTCCTCGACGCGATGCCCGAGAAGATCTTCGACGTCAATCCGGGGCACAACGACTTCCTCACGCCGCGCCAATGCGGGCTCAAGTACCAGCCCGAGGGCGAGTACGACGTGCCCCACATGATCTCCTGGGCCGACACCGAGCGCGACCTGAGCGCCTGGCTGGGCAACGCGATGCAGAGCAACGCGCTCCTCGAACTCTACAAACTTGAGGATGCGGTGAAGGCGAAGGGCGACGAGGCCCTGCTGAGCGACTGGCGCAAACTGACGACGAGCGACCACTTCTACTACATGTGCACGAAGTACTTCGCCGACGGGGACGTGCACAAGTACTTCAACCCCTATGAGAGTCCGTACGACTCGTACATCAACTTCATGAACGTGCTGGACAGCATCCGCAGCCGGGCGGCGGGGGAGTGAGGCGGCGAACCGATGCGCCGCGAAGTGGCACAAGAGGCGCAAAGTGAATCGACAGCGCACTTTTGAGCCTTCTGAGCCTCTTTGCGGCAATTACTCCGATGATCGCGCTGTCTCAAGCAACCGCACAACCTCCTCATCCGTCGTCGCGCTGAAGTTCTCGTAGAACTGACCCACGGCCCGGAACCAGGCCGGCGCGTGCAGGCAGATCACTTCGTCGGCCAAGAGTTGCAGACGCCGCAGCGCCTCCGGCGCCGCCACGGGCGCGGCGACGACGATCCGCCCCGCCCGCCTTCCCCGCAGCGCTTCGATCACGGCGCGCAGTGTCGATCCCGTCGCCACGCCGTCATCCACGACGATCACAATGCGGCCCGCGACCGGCGTCGCCGGCCGTCCGCCGCGGTACGCCTCTTCGCGCCGCCGCATCTCCTCTCGCTCCCGCTCGATGACGGGCTCAAGGTCCGCTCGCGACAGGTGCAGCGAAGCGCAGAGCGATTCGTCGAGAAGCACCTGCGGCTCTTGACCATCCACGATCGCCCCGACTCCCAGTTCCGGCTGGTGCGGCGAGCCGATCTTCCGGACGCCAATCACTTCGAGTGGCGCGCTGAGGGAGCGCGCGATTTCGTAGCCGACCGGAACCCCGCCGCGCGGCAGGGCGAGTACGAGGGGATCGCTTCCGCGGTACTTGAGCAGTTCCACGGCGAGCCGTTGGCCCGCATGGGGTCGATCCCTGAACACGCCGCTCCCTTCGCCCTTCGCTGCAATTCCCTGCAAGACTCGCCCGGCCGCGCGACATGTTCACGGCGGGCGACGCGGACCGATCGGCACTGGGCCTCGGCTTCGCGCCCGGATTCAACACTCCACCCGGAGAGGATACTCAAATGAACACGTCGGACACTCTGCGGCCCAGCCGCGGCGCTGCACCTCGCGCTCTTGCCACTTCCATCCGCACGGCTGTCGCCGCCGCGGCGATCAGTCTCGCCACTGCTGCGCAGGCGGAAAGCGCGGCCGAATCGACCCTCTCGTTCCACCTCATGCAGATCGAGGCGGCCATCGGCGGCGTCAACGGCGACACCACCGCCCAGGCCGTCGAACTTCGCACCCGGTCCGGCTTCCAGAACTTCATCCAGGGCACGAAGATCGTCGCCTACGACGCCGCCGGACTCAACCCCGTCACCCTCATCACCTTCCCGAGCAACATCAGCAACTCGGGCGCCGGCGTGCGCATCCTCGTCGCCTCCGCTTCCTTCGTCGCCAATACCTCGCCCAATGCTCAGCCCGATTTCATGATGACCAACCTGATCCCGCCTTCCTATCTGGCCGCGGGACGCATCACCTTCGAAGATTCCTTCGGAGCCGTCCTCTGGTCCCTCGCCTACGGAGGGAGCAACTACACGGGGCCGACCAACGGCACCCTCGACAACGATCTCGACGGCGAGTTCGGGCCGCCATTCGCCGGACCGCTTCCCTCCACCTCAACTTCGTCGCTGCACTTCCAGGGCCTCGCCTCCGACCGCAGCACCAACAACTTCGACGACTACCGCGTGACCCCCGCTCCGGCTGTCTTCTTCAACGTCTCCGGCTCGCGCTTCGCCGTCGGCGACGGCTCGGTCTTCGGCTTCGAGGTCGTCGGCCATTGCCCCGGAACCATCAATCTCACCTGGTCCGGTGCGACCGTGGGTCGGCAGATCGCCATCATCTTCGCCGCCAATCGGGGCAGCGTGGTCATTCCCCCGGGCAACCCGTGCGACGGCACGCAACTCGGCCTGGGCGCCCAGAGCATTCAACTCGTGCAGACGATCGGCTCGGGCACGAACGGCATCAACTCGATCAATGGGAACACCTCCAGCGGCGCGTGCGGCCGGTTCCTTCAACTGCTCGATCTCGACACCTGCCGGACCAGCAACGTGGAGATGATCCCCTGAGTGACTGAGCCTCGGATCCATTCGCCCGGGCGGGTGCTCCTTCCTCGCTCGTCATCGGTGCGAAACGCGAACGACCCCGGACGCAATCGTCCGGGGTCGTCGTTTTGATTCAGTTGGGGTCCGTGGCGGGCGGCCGCCTCGGCGCTTCAGGGCCTCACTTCGCCTTCTTCTTGTTCTTGAAGTAGTCGGTGCCGGAGCCGAAACGCTTCTGGAACTTGTCGACGCGGCCGGTGATGTCCACGAAGGAACTCTTGCCGGTGTAGAAGGGGTGCGAGCCCGACCACACGTCAACGCGGAGTTCGGGGACGGTGGCGCCGACGGTCATGACGACCTTGCCGTCGAAAATGACCTTGCAGTCGGGGTACCACTTGGGATGGATTTCCTGCTTCATGATCTGACGCTCTCCGCTGTGCCGGACGAGGGTCGCCGGCTTGGGCACGATACCGTCCGGCCGGGCAGAACGAACGTCTCCCCGGCCGGATGAGACTGCAATCGTAGCCGGCGATCGGATGCGGGCAACGGGAAGAGGCGTGGTCAGGCAGGGATGGCGCGGGTGGCGGCTGGTGGGCTGCCCAGCGCGTCGGCCGCGAGTTGCATGGTGTGGCGGCGGTTGAGGTGCCCGGCGGCACGGCGGTGGAGTTGGCCGGCGAGGCGCCGGAGTCGGCTTCGGCCTCCAGCCGCGGCGCACCTCGATCCACCCTTCGGACGGGCCGGCGAGTCACCCCCGACGGGGGTCCTTCCGCCTCGCTTCGCCCGCGATCCCGCTCGCCGCCGGGCTGGCGACTGTTGCCGAGCCTTGACGATGCCGATGATGAGCCTATGCTCCCCATGCGGCCGATGGCAGGTGAAACCCAGGTGAATCCTGATGCGAACGGCCGCTTCAACCCATTCCTCGGTAGCTCAGTTGGTAGAGCGAGCGGCTGTTAACCGCTAGGTCACTGGTTCGAGCCCAGTCCGGGGAGTTCACGGCCTCCGCCCGATCTCGGCGGGGGCCGAGTGGTTTACGGCCCGCCGCGCCGATCGGCCCCGTTTGCACGCCGTGACGGCCTTTCGGCGCTCTCCGTTTCGCGGCGAGAGCAAGGGGCGGCAATCCGAATGGTCCCAAACGCCCGCCCGCGCGCCCCGCTCTCTCGTGCTCTCGGCTCTTGGTTTACAGGTTTGGGGGATCGGGCGCGCGATCGGAACGGCGTTGCATCCTCGTGCCTCCGGCATGAACTCTGCCACTTCCGCGAACCGATCAAATCACGCCCTCTCCGTACCCTGCCTGTCACTCGAACTGATGCACGACCAGTTGGCTGATCGCGCACTCATCCTGGACCACGGCCTGGAGGAGCACCGTGCGGCCGCGGAGCAGCGGCGGGATGCGGCGGGTGATGTGGGCGACGCCGCTGCTGTCGGCGACGGCGGTGCCGATGACTTGCGGGTCCGCGAGTTGGAGGGCGTTCTGCTGAAGAGTGCAGTCGGGGATGGCGGTCCCGCCGCCGCTGCGGCTGGCGTAGAGCGTGACGGTTGCGCCGGGC
>WYBR01000004.1 GCA_011525805.1 Vicinamibacteraceae bacterium | reverse complement strand
CCCGCCTCTTATTTCATCGGCCGCAGCACAAGCTGACGTTAGGCCGATGAACATGTCTAGGAGTGCTCCTGTGACCTCCATCGTGCGAATCGTCATCGGAAGCATCGCGGCAATCTGCGTGCTGACTGCGCCTGAGTTGCGTGGTCAGCCGGCAACCGTCTCAGTCGCGGTCACGGTGGTCGATTCAACGCGCCAGATCGAGAGCCTGTTTGCTTCCGCCCTCCGGCAACTCGGAGACGTGCGAGTGGTCACAGTCGGCGAGAACCCTGACTACGTGCTGAGCGGCGTCGTCGTCTGCAATCCAAGCTGTGACAAGCTGTCAACGTACTCAATCGCGCTGCGATTGTACTCTCCCGTGCGGGAATCCCTAGCCGAGTTTTTGGCCGAGGCAACCATGCGACGTCTCGGGATCGACGATTTGGCTCGGCAAGATAGTGTGAGGGCAACCCTGTGGAGCTTCATCGGGAGCCTTGAAGAGACGCATCAGGCGTGGGTTGCTACCTGGGGTCGAAACGCCTACGAGCGCGCAATCAGAGAGATGGTCAGAGAGATCGACTCCACGTGCTTTGAGAAGCAACGGATGTTCAGTCGGCTCTTTCAGTTGGCGCCGTCTGACTCCGCGATTAGGAGGCGGTTAACCGCCGATTATCGCGGCAGGAGCTGGCAATGCTAGAGTCGCATCGCACGGCCTAACGACGCTTGGTGACTGACGGCCGGGCTTCGGAAGCGGCGGCGGGGCCGCCGCTCCATGTTAAGGCGGGTATGCGGCGGCCCCGCCGCCGCAAATTATTGGAACGGCCGCAGCACAAGCTGACGTTATGCCGACTTCCGTACTCTAGGCGCGGCACACTCACTGCACCGCCCGCCCGATCAATGGCACCGATCCGCCTTCTCGTTCACCCGGCGTTTCTGAACATCGCTGTGCGCCTGTTGATGTGGACGGCAGTACTGGTCGGCCCATCGCTGGTTGGCCTCTCGGATAGACTCTCCGCGTGGCGCTATCGGCGGCGGCGTGAGCTTCGCCGGAGAGCCGCAGCGCTCCGGAGGCTCGCGCGGGGCTAGGTCCGTGCGCGCCCGCGGCATAACGACGCTTGCTGCCGACGGCCACGCTATTGAAGCGGGCGCTCCGCGCCCGCATTTTATTTGAGTGTCCGCAGCAGAAGCAAACGTTATACCGACGCGCTCACTCGAAAGCATACAATCATGGATCTGCGCGAGCTGAAGCGGCACCTGTCAGAGCCGGAGGACCGCGTAGCGTTCGCTCTTGGCGTCGCCGATTTTTATCTCGGCTCCTCAGGCAAGCAGTTCGCCTCGACTGACTATCGCTCCCGCGGAGAGCAAGTCTACGCTCGCCTTCGCTCGGTATTGGCTCACCAGCTGTGCGATCCCGCTACTCGGAAGCTGCGTCCATGGGTGGCGCTGGCGGCCGAAGGTGACGCCCGGGACTTAGCTCTTGTGCTGCTGACAGTCGCGTCTACCTCGGCGGGATTCGCCGCCTCGGTTGCACTTCCGCTCGCAGCGCTGATGGCTCGGCGGGGCCTCACGGATATCTGCCGAGAGCTTCGTCCCGCGTATTCCATCACTCCGCCTAAAGCTCGAAGGGCCGCGAAGAAAAAGTGAGGCCAGACGGGCGCGGTATAACGATGCTTGCTGCCGATGAACGCGGTGCGGAGTGGGTTGGGCGGGGCGGCCGTGATGCCCTAGGTTGGTTGCGGCCGCCCCGCCCAACCCTTCTTATTGGAGCGTTCACAGCAGAAGCAAACGTTATGCGCACGGATCGGACGCTGGCGCGGGGATAGATTGTTCGGTACATTATTCTGTACCGAATCCCGTCACTAGGAGATTTGCCGTGCCCAAGCTCAAGCCGTCGCGTGATATCCAGCCCGTCACCGAGTTCCGGGCGAATGCCGCCCAGTTCATCGAACAGGTGCGCGAGACCGGGGAGCCCGTCATCCTGACGCAGCACGGGAAGAGCGCGGCCGTCCTCCTCGACGTCGACGCCTACGAAGCCTTGATGGACGAGATCGAACTCCTGCGCGATGTGCGCACGGCCGAGGAGCAGGTCGCGGCCGGCAAGGGCCTCAGCCATGCGGCCGTCGCCAAGAAGCTTCGCGCGCGTTTGGCCCGGTGAAGGTCGTATGGTCCCCGCTCGCCGAGCGGCGCGCGCTCGAGGCCGTGGACGCCATCGCGAAGGATCGCCCGCACGCGGCCGCGGCGTGGCTCGACGAACTCCTTGTGCGAGTTGCTGCGCTTGACCGGTTCGCCAAGCGCGGGCGCATGGTGCCGGAGATTGCGCGGCCCGAGTATCGACAGGTGATGCACTATCCGTATCGGGTCATCTACCGCGTGGACCTGAAGCAAGTGGTGATTCTCACCATCCGTCACGGTCGGAGGGCGTGGAATCCGGCTGAGGTGCCACCTGAACAGCCGGGGACATAGGTAACACTTCAAACCGGGGACATGGGTAACACTTGGTGAAGGTGCCCGGTCATTCCCGGATGATGTAATCCCGCTCGTCGAGCTTCGCCAGCAGGATGTCGCCGAAGAAGATCGACCACACGCCGTCGGCTTCCTCGTCCAGGCCGATGTGATAGCCGCGCAGCGCGTTGGCGATGAAGAGCAGCTTCGTCTTGAAGCGGAACGTGCCGACCGTCGTCACGCGCTTCACCGTGTAGTGCCCCGGATACTCCAGCGCCGGCAGCCGGCTCGGGTACTCGCGCGGCGAGGCCTCGTACTGCGAGCCCGGCGGCTTCCCGCCGTGATGCGTGTGCGGGCGCTCGTCATTGTACTCCGCGCGGAACGTGTCGAAGGCGCGCTGCTGCGAGCGCATCGTGGCCTTGGGTGGCCGGATGGCCTCGCGCTTCAAGGTGCGGTGCATCCGCTCGTGCGCCCCGTTCTCCTGCGGCGACGCCGGATGGATGCGCTGGTGCTGGATGCCGAGCCGCATCCACCAGACGTTCAGGTGCGAGAGGCCGCAGAGGGCCCGCGTGACGAACGGCGCGCCGTTGTCGGTGCGGATCGCCCGCGGCAGCCCGTACTCGCGGAAGGCGCGCTCGAAGACGGGCTGGGCCTCCTCGCCCTTCACGGACTTGAGGCCGTGGCAGCTGAGCAGGAAGCGCGTGTGCTGGTCCGCGATCGTGAGCGGATAGCAATAGACGTGGTCCTGGGTGCGGAACTGCCCCTTGAAGTCCGCCGTCCACAGGTCATTCGGCACCTCGGTGATCGGGTCGACCACGCCGGGATGCGTGCGCGGCGAACGCCTGCGACGCGGCTTGACCAAGCCCTCGCGCTTGAGGATCGCGCCTGCGGTGCTCACCGCCGGCCAGTGGCGCACCTCGCGATGCCGGGGCTTGAGCCAGTTGAGCAGCATGTACGGGCCCCAGGCTGGATGCTTCAACTTCGCCTCGATCAGCAGCGCCGCGACGTGGTCCGGCGTGCGGTTTGGTGAGGTGTGCGGGCGCCGGCTCTGCGGCTGCAGGCCTGCCATCCCGAACTCCTCGACGCGGTGCACGAGCGCGTAGCCGGTCTTCCGGCTCACGCCGTAGCGCTCGGCGAGCTCCGTCATGTCGTACAGCCCACGCCGGTGCTCGCGCACGAACTCCTTCTTCTGGTCCATAGGACTGGTCTCCTGCCATGGCATCGCAACGCCCTCCTTTGCGTGCCACGATAGCAGTGTTACCTATGTCCCCGGTTTCGAGTGTTACCTATGTTCCCGACTGCACAAACCGCACATTCGATAGCCCGTGGAGGAGTATGAAACAGTTGCCGCTCACTACCGACATTCTCGCTCTGCGTGCTCCATGAAAGTGGACGGCCCGACATTTCAGTTTACAGAGACCTTGGTGTTTCGCGGCGTGCTTCAGAACAAGTACGGCGAGTATCCGATTCACGACCTCGTCGTAACACGATACAGGCATCGCCATCCAACCGAGATTTCCTTCGCCTTTCAATTCCAGCGCGACGAACGCAATAATGCGATGTCGTACTTTGCGTCTGGTCGCGTAGTGGCGTTTGCAGGCACCTTGGAGTATCGCGACAGAGGAATGCTGATTGCGCCGCCGCAGGCGCGCTTGTTGCTCAGGCTCATCCACGGAAGCGCGCGTAGCATCGAAGGCATTGTCGAACAACTCGACATTTCTCCGGAACCGCTCTTGTTCGCTCCGAGCGAGCAGGCTGTCAGCGTCTGGTTAACACCCACGAGTGTCGCCCTACGCAGCTACGAGGTGATGCTTCGCTACCGGACGGGAGAACTCGTAGAGCGTGACTTCGACTCTCCCTCGGAGCCGTTCTTGGTGCCCACGAGCACGTGCAGTCTCTCGCTCAGCCTGGGAATGCACCGAGAGTCCGTGACAATCGAGGGCGAGAATGCGCACCTTGAGATTCCCGTTGTCACGCTTGACGGCACAGCCGCCGAGCAGCATCTGTCACAAGACGTTTCTGCCTTGATAGACAGCCTTTCCGTGGAATTGAAGCCGCTTGAGTGCGTGTTGTCCCTGTTCAGTCGCCGACACGTGCGCGCTTACAATTTTGCCGTGTACTCGTACGGGATGGATACACAGACGATGTTCCGCGAGACCACCCGGTATATCCAGGGATACTCGACACCGGCACACGAGAACCCGTTGGTCTCGGCGCATGCTCTCGACCCGAGTTCGCTGGCAGTCGTAATCGGCACACTGGTGCACTCTCCCTATCGACTGCCGATTGAGAAGGCGATCAACTTCCTTCTTGCGTACTGGCAAAGCCGCTTCATCGAAGATCGAGTCGCGGCAGCCTTCACTGCATTTGAGACGCTCGTCAACGGCATTGCGGCTATCGATGGGACTGCACACACACTCCCGAATGAGACATTCCGTGCATTGAGCGAGAACGTCAAAGACGCCATCAAAGTCTTTGCGACGAAGGAGGCACTTCCTGCGCAGACTCGCGCTCGGCTGTACGAGAAGGTGGGCGAGTTGCAAAGGGTCGCGCTTGGAGCGAGCGCAGAGACGCTACTTGAACGTCATTCAGTTGAGTGGCGTGACCTCTGGCGTTTGCAATCAGCTTCCGACAACCAGGCGCTCCGGCGTGAGGTCGGCAGGGCCTACGGACTTCGCAGTGCGCTTCTACACGCGGGACAGATGGACGCGCTCGATGATCTACTAGCCGATGCGGCTTCTATACACGCGCTCGCGGAGCGTCTAGTGTGCCGGTTGCTGGACGTTAAGGACGAATGGCTGGACCACTTAGCACATCATCACGCGATGCGAGGCTTCTCGCGGTGAAGGTGGAAACGTGCGTGCGCCCTAACGACGCTTGCTGCCGATGAACGCGGGTGCGGGTTGGGTTTGGCGGGGCGTCCGTGATGGGTTGAAGCGGTTGCGGACGCCCCGCCAAACCCTTTTTATATGAGCGTTCACAGCAGAAGCACACGCTAACCGGCCGCGAGAGCTCGAGTGCTTCTCGACGTCGTGCTCCCTGCATATGCCGGACAGACCCTCGTGGCTTCTACGTCGCAGCGGACGTCGTCGACCGGTCGCGCATAGTCCGTGCTCCGCCACGCGAATCGACAGCTTCTCGGGCCTCACTCACAAGGCCGCGGCAAGGTCAGAATGCTCAAAGGCGCTGG
Source organism: Vicinamibacteraceae bacterium (assembly GCA_011525805.1). Lineage (GTDB taxonomy): Bacteria > Planctomycetota > Phycisphaerae > Phycisphaerales > UBA5793 > UBA5793. Next base: position 10,098 of record WYBR01000004.1, on the reverse strand, counting down.
ACATACGGTCACACTCCTTCTTCGACGCGCCGAGCGCCATTGCCACCTGCCGCCAGCGAGTGACCGCTTGTGCAATCGAGCGCGCCGTCTCCCTCGCTTCAGATGAGCCTATTCCAAAGTGCTCGGCGGCCTCATACGCCAGCGTGAGAGCGGCAGAGCGGTCGTCGCTGTCCAGGATTGCCGTTGAGAGAATGCGAGGCCGAGTATCAGTCGGGACCGGATTCAGGTCGTACGCCGGCGAGAGCGCCCAGCCTTGATTTCCGGTGTAGAGGAATCCGTGATTGCGTAGGTGATCGTCGGTGTTCGAAATCAGGACGGTGAAGGCGAGGCGGCGCCACAGCTCACGGAGGTCCGCAGAGGCTGAGGCAGAGAATCGCCGGATCGCGTCGGCGATTTCGACGTAGCTGCCGGTGCCCCCGTCCTCTGCTTCGAGCATGCTCATCGCCGAGAGGAACGGAATGCGCGCACGTCCCACACGGTCAAATCGTTCGAGCGTGACAATCGTGCGACCGTCGACCTTCTCCAACGTGGACGAAGCGACGTTGATCCCGGCGTGGTCGGCGAGTGTCATCGCGACTCCTTCCCAAAGGCCAACGTTGTAGTCGTCGTCGGGACGGTTGAACTTTGCAATCAGAAGCTCACCGCGCCTTCCTCGGACCGACGCTTTCGGTCGGGACCCGAGTAAGGACGATCCAGGTGCGAGAAGCAGGTGAAGGTCCTCCGCGTCCGCCTCCTCCTGTGTCGCACGCTCGGCGGCGCTGAGAAGTCGTCCGATGTCGACGAACGGAGGGACGTGCTCTCCCCCACTCGCGAGGAAAGGGCCGTCCAATGTCCGCTTGAACCGGAGCGCACCTTGCCGCGTGAAATCCGACATTCCCAGGAGGTAATCAATCTCGCGGAGCGATCGCGGTGTTCGTCCTTCCGCAGCCGCAGCCAGTCGCTCACGGCGTGCGAGGAGTGTTCGACCCCAGCGATCCGGCGCTGAGTCACCGATGGCTCCAAAGAGCGCCCGTCCGGCGGCGGTGTGGAACGGACCCACGCCAACGCTGAGCGCCGGCTCGAGCGCGAATCGATGCTCGCCGGTGATCCAGCGTGCGTCGTACTCGAATGTGGCTCGCTGGCTCGAACCCGTCGCGTGAATCCAGAGTCGCCCGGCGAGATGCGGAGTGCCCGCGAGATCGACGAGTACCAACGCGTCGGGCGCGCTCATCGGGCGTGAATCCTCTTTGGGAGGCTCTCCGCGGCAATCTGTCGTCCGACAGGATCGTGTGCGATGTCCGCGAGGTCACCCAAGCGCTCGATCATCCCGAGTATGTAGAGTGCCGTCGCATAGACGCCCATTCCGACGCTCGGGTCACCCGACTCAAGCCTTCGCAGCGTGGGCTTTGACGTCTGGAGGCGATCAGCCATGACTGCGGTCTGGATCCTGCGAAGCCGCCGGGCGTCGCGTATGTCCGACCCGAGCTTCCTGAGAGCTCGCTGCACAGGAATCGGGAGGGGCGGGGTTCTCTTTGGCATCGGCGTACTCCACGCGTGGGTTGGTTCTATAGAATGCCGTAAAGAAATATATGCGTTTCGTTATATGCCGCAAGGGCAACTATATATTGTTATATGGCTGTGGCTCTGCACTACAGGCGTGGGAAACACTTTATCTAGACTCTTGACGAAGATCGGGACTGCTGAAGCGATGGGTAAAGGAACCTTGACATTTTGTAAAGCGTGCAATACACTGTGCCCACCACCATCACCTGGAGCACTTGTGAGCGAACATCACAATCAAGGACCCAAGTACACCCCGGAGGAGGTACGGTCGTCACGACGCTACTTCGCTGAGTTCGGCGGAGCGATGCTCGGCTACGTCGTCCTGCTCCCCAGCGCGGTTCTGCTGATCCGAGAACTGCCGGAGTGGCGTCTTGGCCTCGCCCTGCTGCCCGTGGCTCCGCTCGCGCTCGCGCTCATGGCCGTCCTTCGCTTCCTTCGCCGAATGGACGAGTTCAACCGGCAACTGCAGCTCGAGGCGATAGGGTTCGCATTCGGCGGCGGCGTGATGGCGACGATGACATACGGTCTGCTGGAGGCGCTGGCCGGCCTGCCGCGCATCTCGTGGACCTGGGTCCCCGTGGTGTTCCTCAGCCTGCTTGGACTCGGCACTGGCGTGGCACGGTGGCGCTACCGGTGAGGAACATCCTCAAGGTGCTGCGCGCGGGGCGTGATTGGTCGCAGGCCGACTTGGCCGAGCGTCTGGGCGTCTCGCGGCAAACGATTAATGCGCTCGAGTCCGGGAAGTACGATCCGTCCTTGCCGCTGGCGTTCAAGCTTGCGCGCCTGTTCTCGCTGCCGATCGAATCGATCTTTGACCCCGACGAGTGATCAATGCCTACATTGCACCACGCCGCCAGCGCGGCGCACCGAGGAATTGTGGCCGTCTTGCGGTACGCGTTTGCCGCGACGTTTGCCGCAGCGTTTGCCGCGGGAAGCACCGCAGCTGCCCAACCCGGAACGCCCGGCCTCGTGCGCGAGCGATTTACCGCGCAACTGGGCGACGGCTTCGTGACGGAGGCCGAGTACGTGCGCCCCGCTCAAGCGACACAGGCGCTGCCGGCGGTCTTGCTGCTGCACGGAGCGAGTCCAGCAGATCTCGACTTCACGATCGTTCGCGGCGACGGCGACACATCGCGCGTCCTGCGTGATATCGCTGAGGCGCTCGCAGGCGCCGGCATTGCGTCCGTCCGATACCACAAGCGCTGGGTCACGGGGCCGAGCGCGTTCGACATGCAAGGTTACTTCCGAACCGACCTGCATGGCTTGCTTGCAGATGCGCGCACGATGCTGGATTCCCTGCGGACGCGCCACGGCGTGGACCGCTCGCGGCTCTTTGTGTGGGGATGGAGCGAGGGAAGTACGCTGGCGGCGCAGTTTGCTGCACACGACACCGTCGCGGGCGTGATTGCCCACGGGCCGGTCGTGCGACCGTTCCACGAGACCCTCGGCGGGCAGTTTGCGCGCGTGGGCGTCCCGTACCTGTTGCGCTTCGCCGCGGCGGACTCCACGCTGGACCTCGAAGCCATCACGCGGGCGGAACGCGGTTCCGGCGGCATGCTGGCGCGAAGCCATGCGATGTTGATGCTGGACCCGATGGCGCTGCAACGCGGTGAACGGCGTTTGAACTCCTTAATGGATGCGGATTCGAGCGGACGGATCCATGTGACGCGTGAAGGCCAAGCGCTCTACGAGCGGTTCTACGCGGACGGGCCGATGCTCGGGATGTATGCGTCGGCGAGGGCACTGCCCGTCTGGCGCTGGATGGCGGATTCTGCGCGCGCTCCGGTCTTGGTGCTGCACGGGGAGGAAGATGCGAACATTGCCGTGGGCGACGCCTGGGCCTTCGCGTCGCAGGTGCAGGGCAATGCGCTGTTCACGGTGCGGATCTATCCGGGACTCGGCCACTCCTTGGGGCAGTCGGAGGACCCCATCTCGGACGACTTTCGGCGCATCGATGCCGCGCCCCTCGCCGACGCGGCGCGCTGGATCCATCGCCAGGTGCCGCGGGGCGCGCCTTGAGGTGCGCTGAGGGTGACCGCGCTCTACGGATGCTGCGACTACGATGTCGGGCCCGCCCTTCAAACCACCCAGCAGTCTCAGCTGTCGAATGCTGTGTGCGCTGTCCGTTCCACCGGCCTGGGCCTCTCCCGGGAATCACATCTCTAAGGTCACCATGGAGTACGGATGACAATGCGAAGGATGCGGACGCTGGTCGCAGTCCTCTGCTCTCTCCTCGCGTGTACTGGATGTGAGTCTTCGCGACCGGAGGCAGACGCCGCAGCCACGGCGGCGTCTGCCTCGGCTGACGCGTACGACACGTACTGCGCCGCGTGCCATGAGTCCGGCGAGGCCGCGCGAGCGCCCGGTCGGGTGATCCTCGCCGAGATGTCCCCGCGGGCACTGCATCGGACGCTGACGACCGGTGCGATGGCCGCACAGGCGGCGTCCCTGAGCGACGAGGAGCGACTGGCAGTCGTCCGGGCGATTACCGGTCGACTGCCGGAACCCGCGCTCGCGCAGTCCGGCGCCTGCGCTGGCTCCGTTCGGTCTCGCATCGAACGCGCTCCGGTGCGGTGGTCTGGTTGGGGCGGCGAGGCGACGGCGCAGGCGTATCGTCCACGCGAACAAGAGGATGGCGAGCCGCGTCTCGTGTGGTCAATGGGATTCCCGGGCGCGCAGACTGCGCGCTCGCAGCCGGCCGTGCTTGGTGAGCAGGTCATCGTCGGCAGTCAGAGTGGCCAGGTCTACGCGCTGCAGCTCTCGACGGGATGTCGTCTGTGGCTCTTCGAAGCCGATGCCGCGTTGCGTGGTGCGATCTCCACACTGCAGTTGCCCTCGGGAGAGCTTGGCGTCGCCTTCGCGGACGTGACGACCAATGTGTACGTGCTCGACGCCGTCACAGGGGCCCAGCTGTGGCGAACGCGAGTCGGACGCCATCCGTACTCGGCGGTGACGGGCAGCGTCGCGGTCGCCGACTCAGTCCTTCTGGTCCCTCTCACCTCGGGAGAGGCACTTGCCGCGGCAGATCCTCGCTACCCGTGCTGCTCCTCGTCGGGCGAGTTGGTCGCCGTGAGCGTTCGCGACGGCAGCGAGCGATGGCGATTTCAGACCGTGGGCGGCACCGCGCGTGAGGTTGCGCGCACGCACGCTGGCACTCCGGTCCTCGCCCCCTCGGGTGCGCCGATCTGGTCGAGCCCCACGGTCGACTTGCGTCGCCGTCGCGCGTACGTCGGTACCGGGCAGAACTATTCGAGGCCGACGACAACCAGTAGTGATGCGATCCTCGCGATTGACCTCGACAACGGGCAGTTGGTGTGGGGATTCCAGGGTCTCGCCGACGACGCCTACAACCTCGCGTGCCTCAACGCGTTCGGTCGGCAGGTCATCCGCGGCGATGCCAGCAACTGCCCTCTGCCGATCGGTCCGGACGTGGACTTCGGGATGGCGCCGATCCTCATCGACACGCGAGCCGGGCCGCGTCTCATCGCGGGGCAGAAGACTGGGGTGGTCTATGCGTTGGATCCGGACCACCGTGGGCGCGTGGTGTGGAGCACGCGCGTCGGCCGTGGTGGTCCCAATGGCGGAGTCCATTGGGGGGTGGCGAGCGACGGGCACCGCATCTATGTACCGATCGCCGATACTCCCACGGGCATCAACGAACTGGATCCGCCGGGAGAACCGCGTCCCGGCGTCTATGCACTTGACGCGGTGACTGGCGAGGTGCTTTGGAGCCACAGCACGCCGGAGCGCTGCACTGACCGGCCTGGGTGCCGTCGAGGTCAGAGCGCGGCCCCGCTGGTGGTCGGGGATCGCGTGGTCGTCGGTGGATTGGACGGCTACGTCGACGTCTTGGATGCGGCAAGCGGCGCAATGCGGTGGTCGTTTAACACCGCGCGAACCTATGAAGGCACCGTCAACGGCGTTCCCGCGCGTGGTGGTGCGATCGATGGGCCATCGGCGGTGGTCGCAGGGGACTTCTTGCTCGTAAGTTCCGGATACGCCTTCATGGGGCAGCTTCCTGGGAATGCACTCTTGGCGTTCCGGCTTCCCTAAAGCGCCGCGCGCCCACACTCGACGCATCCTCGACAGATCTCATATGCACAGAAGAACCGTGCTTCACGCCGCCGCTATTGCCGCGGGCAGCCTTCTCGGTCCGAGGCCCGTTTGGGCGAGCGGACGGGCGCGCGGACGGGATGGTGGTGCAGTACCGACCGACCTGTGGCGCATGAGTGCGATGCAGACGGCAGCGCTTGTCGCTGAAAGGCAGGTCTCCGTGCGCGAAGTAGTCGAGGCGCACCTGCAGCGACTTCACGCGGTGAATCCGTCCGTCAACGCGATTACCGCGGTGCTCGAGGACTCCCGTGCCGCTGCTGACGCACAGGATGCCTTGCTGGCGCGAGGAGCGGCGGTGGGTCCGCTCTTCGGCGTGCCGATTTCAGTGAAGGTGAACATTGATGTCAAGGGATCCGCGACGACGGAGGGAGTCAGAGGGCTGGCGCGGGGTGTGGCTGATGCGGATTCTCCTCACATTCGCCTGCTGCGGAATGCCGGCGCCATTCCAATCGGGCGAACCAACATGCCGGACTTCGGGCTGCGCTACCACACGGACAATGCCCTCTACGGTGCAACGATCAATCCGTGGAATCCGGCACTCACGCCAGGCGGATCGAGTGGCGGCGACGCCGTGGCGGTGGCGACCGGAATGGTGCCGCTGGGCATCGGCAACGATTTCGGAGGATCGATTCGGTATCCGGCGCAGTGCTGTGGTGTCTGTGGGTTACGGCCGAGTCGCGGACGAATCGCATCGTCAACGAGCGCCACATCGCAAGGAAGCATCTCGCATTCTCTGAGTGCGATGGCGGTGCAGGGTCCGCTCGCGCGGCGTGTCGATGATCTTCGCACGGCCCTCCGGGTGATGAGCGGATTCGACCCGCGCGATCCGACCTGGGTGCCGGCGCCCTTGGCCGCCACGACCGTGAAGCCACTTCGAATCGCACTCATCACCGATCCGGCCGGACTGGGGGTGGATGATTCGGTCCAGGCCGGGGTCACACGTGCGGCGGCGATCTTGGAAACGCACGGCGCAGTCATCGAAGCCATCGACTCGTCTTCACTCCGGGAGTCGGCGTACCTCTGGCTCGAGATGGTCGCCACGGATCTCCAGCAGTTGTTCTTGGCCGGCATCAATGAACTCGCGTCGGACGGAGCCCGGACATTCGTATCGGAGTTGATTCGTCTGAATGGCGAGGAGAGCCTCGAGCGATATGTGCGCGCGCTGGCACGCATCAACGGCATCGCGCAGTCGTGGGGAGAGTCGTTCCAGGTGTACGATGCGGTCCTTGGCCCTGTATCCTCGCGAAACCCATTCCCTGTCGGGTTCGATGTGGCCGGCGGTGACTCGGCGCGGTCGGTCCTTGAGTCGCAGGTGCTCACGGTGACCGCGAATCTGCTCGGACTTCCCTCAGTGGCGGTGCCGGTGGCCGTCACCGGAGGAATCCCGCAGGCGGTCCAGATCATTGGCCCGTCGTTTCACGAAGCGCGAATCCTCGACTTGGCCGAGCTCGTCGAGGGCGAAGTCGGGTCGATCACTCCCATCGATCCGAAAGCGAATGGGTGAATGGTGCCGGTCGCGGACGGATTGAGCCGCCGCCACCTCATGAGGTAGATCGTGCAGGCTGACGGGTTGTCACTCATACTCCCCGGCACCTGGTACGCGTGTGTCCCCGACGGTTCACAGGAACTCATGAATCCGACTCCGAAACGTTGGTCGATAACGGTCCCAGTCCTTCTGGTACTATTCTTTGGCGGCGGATTCGCGGGAGAGCTGCTTGCGAGTGTACTGACATCCGATTCCGGGCTCGCAAGGCTTATCGGTAGTCTTGCCCTTCCGACCACCATGATCTTGGGTTTCGTATCTTGGCTTGGCACCGCATCGGTCATCGCTCTCAAGCGTGGAGTGGCACGAGATGACAAGAGAGTGGAGATGCCGAGAGAGGAGTATGCATGGGGGCGAACCGCGATCCCTCCTGGTTCAATAGCATTTGTCGTTGCGTCGATCGTTCCTAGCCTAGCTGTTGGGGCCCTGATCGGATTCATCTCCACGCAGTACGGGATTGTCCGGAGTTCCATCTCGTACGTTGGAATGGGCGCCGCGTATGGCGTGTTGTGCTGGAGGGCCGCCGCCAATGGCTACTTGCCATTCCCGATCGAGTAAATGCCAACGGCGCCTTCACCCAAGACCGCGGCGTGCGCCGTTTCCGCGTCGCACTCCCGAGTGATGCGGGCTATGACGAACTGGATAACGAGGCACGATGCACGAGATCCCTAGCTGGCTGCAGAGAGTCGCAACTGGCCGCGTCGTTGTCGCGGCCGTGGTTGCTTGGCTCACCTACGCGGCTCTCCTGTTCAGAGTGGGGCCGTACGCCACATTGCGGCACACCACTGGCGGTCCGCTCTTGGAAGAGACATTCGGCTATGACGCCTCACAGGTACAGGCGCATCTTGGTCTCCTTGGCGAGGCGAGCAGAAGCAGCTACCACGCGTTTCAATTGCTTGACGGATTGAACGCACTACTAATGACTATCGCGCTCACGCTCGCGCTCGTCTTTTCGCTCAGCCGACTTGTCTCGGAAGAGAGTCCGCTCCGACTCCTCTCATACCTTCCGGTCGTGGCAGGTGTCGGCGAACTGCTCGAGAATTCGCTGCTGCTGACGGCGCTGGCCCGCTTCCCCGCGGAAGCACCGATGGCAGGGGTGTTGCTCGGGTCAGTGACAAGCGCCAAGCTCGTCACTGGCTCCGCTGCCTTGCTGGCCACGGTGATTTGTTTCGTCGCCCTAGGCATCAAGGCACTACGCATCGTTTCCAGTGCTAGGCAATAGGAGGTAGTCCATGGCCAAGAGTGAAACGAAGGTCTTGTGCGAAACGCCGACGCCAGGCAAGCGGGGCACCAGCATAGCGAAATGGAAGTACGATGCTGTTCGGGCGGCCATCCGCGAAGTCGTGCCACGTAGCCGAGCGGGCATCGAGTTCCGCAAGCTTCCGGGCCTCGTTGAGCAGGTGATTTCTGCCGAACACCGTGAGCAACTCGGTTCCGTCACCTGGCACACGGTCACGGTCAAGTTGCACCTTGAGTCCATCGGCGAGATTGAACGTGTCGCCGGTTCGAAGCCTCAGCACATCCGGCGGCGAAGGTAGAGGTCGGGTATCCGGTGGTGAAGGCGCCGGGTCACTCCCGGAGTACATAGTGTTGCCGGGCGCTGATCGAACGCGCTAGGTGTGATGACTCAGCACGTTGTTGACAGGTAGAGGGCGAGTGGCGGAACGTGCGATGCCGCGTCACCTTTTGTTGACGGGGTGCGGAACCCCGCGCCTGCAGGCCCCGACAGTCAGCGATTACGAATTATGCGGCGGACGCATGAACCATTTATTGGCTGATTATGCGTCTGCAGGATACGTCGATTATCGCCGGTTTATGCCTCTGCAAGAGAATTCATGTTATGCCGACGTGACGGACTTCGTGTGGACGGCCCGTTTCATCTCTCGCATTCGCGCCCTCTCTTCCCCAACTACTTCGCCGCTGACCATGGCTACTGACGACGCGAAGGACGCGCCGAGGTTCCCGATGAGTTCAGGAAGCGCGCTATCACTCGAACCACCGCGGAGCACTCGCACCGGGGAATCGTTCTGTCGGTACCGTCACCTGTTCGCATGCATGCTTGGCTTCTGCCTTCTCGCTTGCGACAGCGGGCCGACCTATCCGCGAATCGCGGATGTTTCGGTCCCAGGTACCTTTGCACTCCAGCTCTTCGATCCCGCCGAGGCCTCGTTCACCGGGGCAGCGCAGCTCAACTACTGCCACGGGTCGAACAGCGAATGGGGGCTTCGATTGCGAACTCCGACCTACCCAGGGGAAGAGGTTACGATGACTACCCAGATGGGAGCCATCGTCGTGACCGTTCCGATGCCATTGGGCGACCACCGATTCACTGAGCTCGCCTACGGCAGCCAGACCTATACGATCAGGCATTTCCGTCGTGAGCTCAGTGGCCTTCCGAGCGAGGTCGGAGTGCCGACAACACGTGGGCGCGTAGATGTCACCGAGTCCTCCCTCACCACGCTCCGCGGACGGATCGACTTGACCTTCACCTACTACTCCGACTCGGCTTCTCCGCCGAAAGTGCGGCGACTCCGAGGCAGCTTCTGGGCGGTCCAAGACCCACTCTGCGAAGAGATGATGCAGCGGGCTGGGATGACGTGACGCGCGTCGACCACGCATCGAGCGACCTCGTGTTGATCGCGCCGGCGGCATAACGAAGCTTGCTGCCGACAAGCGCGGCTGCGGTGGCGTTTGTGGGGCCGCTGCTCCATGATATGGAAGGACCGCAGCGGCCCCACAAACGCATTTTATGGAAGCGCTTGCAGCAGAAGCAGACGTTAGGAAGACTGGAACCGGCTAGGGTGCGAGGCGAGTCAGCCGACTGCGTACCCATTCGGCCAACTGGGGCTCCTTGAGCGACCCCGCCGCCAGCGCAACCATCGCCTGGACGACCTCCGTCT
>WYBR01000036.1 GCA_011525805.1 Vicinamibacteraceae bacterium | reverse complement strand
GCCGCCTCCGCCCACGCCGCCGCCCACGCCGCCGCCCACGCCGCCGCCCTCGCCGCCTCCGCCCTCGCCGCCTCCGCCCTCGCCGCCGCCCACGCCGCCGCCTCCGCCGCCGCCTCCGCCGCCGCCGTCTCGCGGTCCACGATCGGTTTGCACGCGGCCAGCGCATCTCGCTCGGGGCTCGGCGGCAGAGCGCGAAGTGCGGACTGCCGTGCGCGGGCGGCGCAGATGAATCCGATCTCCGAGCAGTCCACGCCGCTCCGCTCCAGGTACCACAGCATCCAGTCTCCGCGTGGACATGCCGCCCACAGCGCAGACCGGGTCTGCTTGGGTTGGGCTGCGATCCATTCCTTGGCCTGGTCGCAGGCCTCGAGGGCCTCCAGCTCCTTCAGAACTCTGCTCATCTCTGCCCCCCGACAGCGCAAGGGGCGGGCGGCGTCACCGAGCGCGCGATGCTAAGCAGCACGTCGCGGAACTCGGGCGGTGTAGCCGAGGCTTGCCGCTTGCCTGCGCGCGGGCGCGACTCGCCAAAGGCAACGCGGTTCGCGCACCAGGAGACCAGCGCAAGGCTTTGTTGGCCCGGAATCCGCCCCCACCGAAGTGAAGGCAGCGCAACGTCCCCGAAAGCGTAGAGCCAGGTCGCTTTCTTCGCCGGGTGCCCGTACCGCCCCTGCTCGACGTGGCAGGACCATCCACCGCAAAGACCCCGACACCATCCGCCAGATGGAACCGGCGCAGGTAGCCCGAACGTGGCCCAGGCGTCCGAGTACGCGGGGTGCTCTAGGACCCCCCCCCACGCGACGCACGTTCGCGAGCGCCGAAGCGAAGCACCCGCCATCGTCGCCGCGCTTGTGGCCCCACCGTGCCTCGACCAACCCCGCAAGCCGACACCACCGCGAGCACGGCGGGTGCGCGACCACGGGGTGAGGGCCGGCGTACAAACGAGCATCACGGGCTTCGTCCCAGAGCTCGACCCCTTCGAGATCGAAGTAGCATCCGCGGGGATCGACAAAGAGGGCGGCGATCATCGAGCGCCACCTTCCGGAGACAGGGGCTCGGCCTCGGCGCGGTACTTTAGGGTCGCAATCCGGCGGGGGTCACGCGCCGGCCAGTCGCGGGTCTCGATACTACTCATCTCTGCCCCCCTCGTAGACCGTGGTCATGTCAGCCAGGGCGGCGATCAGACGCAGCACCGCTTGCGGCGAGAGACCCACGATCACGTCGGGATCGTCGTTACTGGTGCGACGCGAAGACAACCCGATCCACGTCTCCTCGTGGCCGTAGCTCCCGCGCACGATCACAGTCCCGCGATCGGACTCGATCCTGACCTCGTCGAACGCCTCCTCACCCATGAGCGCCTCCTCCATCCGGAAGGCCGCCGAACCAGTCGGACGGCAGCCCGGCTATGCCCGCGCCCACTACCCGCAAGGCAAAATCCTTCGCGGCGCACTCGCGGCACATGATGTATCCCACGGCCAACGCGCAGTCCGGGCACTCGGAGGAGGCCTGCTCGCGGGTCTCGATTGCCTGCATCTCTGCTCCCTCGGGTGCATCTGGGCGGGTCATCCATGCCTCCCGCTGGGCGGCATCCCGTTGGCGATGGCGCCCGCGAGGATCTCGGCCTCGATCCGATCGTTGATCCGCCGCATCTCCGCGGCCTCGGCCTGCCAGTAGCGGACCCGGGGTACGTCCCGGCCACCCCACGCGCTCACGCGAGAGTCGAGCTCGGTCACCGCGTCATCGAGGGCCGCCGAAATGACCTCCCACTCGGCGAGGGTGAGATCAGGGCCGCTCACTCGGCATCGCCTTTCTGTGTGGGTTCGAGCTCGGGATACAGGTCGCCCCAGGGCAAACCGGCGGCCACAGCGAGAGGACGTAGGCGCTCGAGGTCGACGAGCTCCGCCTCACCGCGCTCTAGCCGCCACAGCGCCGCAAGCTCGGCCTCCGACGCACCGGCGACAGCGATCGCGCTGCTGAGCTGTCGCCCGACGCCATAGCCGCAGGAGTACAGCGCGCCGGTCATGCCGCCCCCCCGACCTCCGGGCATTTGGGCCCCTTGCGCCCGAGATTCCCTCCATCTATTGCACTTCATCATCTGTTCCCTCCTGCGGCCTTGCGCCGCTCGTATTCGGCGCGATGCTCGCGCTCGAAGTCGTCTGCTCTCACCTTGCGCGCCAGCACCAAGCGCGTGACCTCCATACCCGCCGCGTTCCACTCGGGGTCCGGGCTCGCGTTCGCGGCGAGCGCGCGCCCGAGGTCCACTGGGACCGCGAGCTCGCGCTCGCGTCTCCGCTCTGCCGCAACGGCTGCGAGTAGCCCCGCGAGCGTAGGCCTCGGCTCGTGCGCCGTCAGCGCCGAGATAGCCCGACGCACCAGTACGAGGTCGAGCTGTAGCTCATGCAGCCTTAGTCGCCAGGCGCGCTGTGTCTCGACCGGGCACGCGCCGGGGCACGTGGCCGCAAGGATAGCCAGCTCGCGCTGATAGTCCGCCTCGGAGTAGGTCATCACGCCTCGCCTCCACGCACCCATCGGGCGCGTCTCTCGTTATCGCCGCTCGCAAGCCTCAGCGCGCCACGCGGCGGACCTGTCGCCTTCGCGCGCTCCTCGGCTTCGAGGCGTTCGAGTTCGTCGAAGGCCTGTTGCGCTTGCGTCTGTCCTTTGAGTCGTATCGTCTTCGGCTCAGCGCCGACCCCGTCGAGAACGCGGACGATTCGCTGCTCAAGCTCGTCCGTGTCGGCGGCCTTCGCGTCGACGCCGAGGAGCCACTGCCCGCCGAGTCGCTGCTCGGCCACCCAAGCGTTCGACCACGCGCGCGTCACGTAACGCTGGACGGCCTCCAGAGGCGTCGCGACCTCCGGCTGGTGCTGCGCCGCGAGTCGGAGGACTTCGGGGAACCTGGACGCGAGGCGGCCCGTTCGGCGCGGTGCTGGGCACCAGTCGGGCGTCGTCTCCCAGCGCCACCAGTCGAGCAGCGCGTCGAGCACGCGATCGCCTTCGTGAGACGGCAGGGTTTCTGACTCCCTCTCGGACTCTCCCTCAGAAGAAGAAGAACCAGAAAAAGAAGACGAAGAAGACGGATACGACGGAGGCGTCCTAGACAATCCCGGACTGTCTCGGACTGTCTCGGACTGTCCAGGATTGTCTCGGACACGCTTGCGACTTTGAGCCTTCTTCTGCGCTTCTTGCCATGAGCCGGTACGCTCACTCCAGCCGTGAACCTCGAAGCTGTCGCCGACTCGGTCGAGTAGCTCCGACTCGACGAGCGCGTCAGCGAGCTGGTACGGGTCACCATCCCAGTCGCAAACCCTGGCGAGCCGACGCGGCTGTATCGCTCCGAGGTGACCGTCCTGGGCGGAGAGCATGCAGAAGTCCCATAACGCGAGGACGATTCCTCGAGCCTCGCGGCGCGACACCGAGAGGGCGTCAGCGAGTTCGAGGATCTTGGGATGATGACTCACCCCCGAGTCGAGACGTATCCAGCTCACTACCCTGCCCTCCTGTGCCCGATATCCTCGGGGCTATTCGCGCGCGGCTCGCTCGTGAGCATCTGCCTGCGCTTCCTCTCGGCCTCAACACCTCGCACGAGCGCCGCCCACGCCGCCTCGCTCAGCACGAGGTCGACCGTGGGGCCGCACCCCGTGGTCGCGAGACGCACGAGCAGGCGCCCGTCCTCGGTGCGCTCGACCTCGGCGCCCGTGTGTGTGCGGCGCCAGGCGGTGTACTGACCACGGCCGCGACGGCGCGCGTTCGAGTCGACGACGACGGGGCGGGTCATGCTGCCGCCTCGCGTTCGCACACGGCGCAGACGAACGCGGCATCGTGGACGCCCGACGCGAAGGTCCCGCAGCACACGCATCGACGCCCTGTGACGAGCGCCTTAGGCGGCTTGCGCGCGGCAAGCTCTACGCGACCCGCGATGATGGCGGCGTGCAGTGCCTCGCGGTAGTGCGGCGACGCGCCCGCCTCGAAGGCGTCGGCCTGGAGTTGGGTCAGCACGGACAGAGCGGCCGGGGTCATCGTGCGGCCCTCCGCTTCGAGCGCCGAGTGAGTCTCACACGCTGGGGCCTCTCGACACCCGCCTCTCGCGCCATCTTCGTGACGGTCATAGGGCACAGCCGAAAGCGTTTGCCGATGGCGGCGAGCTCTACGCCCTCGGCGTAGGCGGCAAGGACGCGACGCTCGAAGCCTTCGTCTCGCGGGGGGATGTGCTTGGGTCCTGTCACTTCGCCTCACCTCCGAACGCGAGCGCGCTCTGCTTCGGCTTCGGTTGCTTCGTGCGCCCGAATAGGTCGGGCTGCTCGCGGACGTTCGCAAGGCGCTTCACCGCGCCTGCATGCCACTCGGCGTTCTGCTCCCAGCCGATGAAGCGACGACCGAGCGAGAGCGCAGCCGCGCCAGTCGTGCCGCTGCCGGCGAAGGGGTCAAGGATGAGTGCGCCCGGGTCCGAGAAGTCGCGGACGAGGGCTTGCATGAGGGCGAGAGGTTTTTGGGTAGGGTGCTGGCGAGAGTGGGCTCCGCCCTCTCTTCCGAAGTTGTTGACGTTGTACTCGTAGCAAGCTCGGCGACCGCCTCCGTTCCACCGCGATCTGCCTTCGCCCGCCCAGGCCATAGCTAGGCACTCGAAGCCCTGGGCCGGACGGTCGCCGGTGAACTGAGGCGCTCCGTCTGGTTTGACCCATACGCCGCCGCGTCTCCATTTCGCGCCGGCGGCCTCAAGAGCGGTCCGCCAAAGCCCGACAGCTTCGATCTGACAAAAGCACAAAACCCACCCCCGCGTGAGCCTCACTGTCTCATCGGCGGCCGCGCGCCTTTGCGGCTCTGTGATTTCCGCGAAGTCTATCGAGTACTCCTCTGCGATCCCGTCCGGGCCGCGCGTCTGGCGCCGCGCGCTCGTGTGTGCCTCGGCCTCATACGGCGGGTCCATGATGACCACGTCCACGCTCTTGTCCGCGAGAGATGCGAGCCCGGTGACGGGATCGAGACAGTCCCCGCAGAATAATTCAAACGCACTCACGGCAAGTGGCTCCACGTTTTCCTGTGAGCTATCGAGCTGATGGTTGTCGGCGACACGCCGAACTCGCGAGACAGCTTCATGGTTCCCTTCGCGGGATGCAGCCTGCGGATCTCGATCACCTGCTCCTCTGTAAGCCTGGCTTGTGGCGCCTGCGCCCCGTGTCGTTTCGGAGGTGGGACAAAAGTTCCGTGTCTCTTAGCGTCCAGCACGTTCTCGGATCGTGTGCCGGGCAGAAGATTCGAGAAGTGGTTGTTGCTCCGGTCCCCGTCGAGATGACGGACGACCTGGCCCGGAAGCAGCCCACCGCAGAAGGCCGCGCACACAAGGCGATGAACGTAGAGCGTTCTCACGCGCCCATCGGCGCACGGGATCGTGATTGTCCGATAACCGTTGGTGACCGTCCCGCGGAGAGTGTGACCCAGCCGCGCTCCGGGACCGCCCTTGCACCGCCTTATGTCGCCCTCATCGCTAACCTCGTACAGCGGGGCCTGCTGTACGGCTCTCCATTTGCTCACGCGCCCACCGCCTTCCGCTTCTTCGGCAACGGCCCCGCGACCTGCATCCCCGTGATGCCGAGGTCAGCGAGCCGCTTGCGCATGAGGCCCCATGCTCTGCCGACGCTCTCACCGACGGCCAGCGCCTCGACCTCCTCGGGCGGGACGCCGACGTACCGCCAGACCGCGCCACCTTGCTCGGGGTCCGCGTCCGCCGGCGGCGTGAACTCCACGTCAAGCGTTTGCGTCGCGGGTTCGTAGCCGTAGCTGCGCAGCGCGCTCGACTCGACGGCGTCGCGCTTGAGCAGCGCAACCGTGGGGGCTAGGTACTCGCGTTCGCTCACTTCTCACCTCCCAGAGTCATCACATCGACCCCATCCATGTTCGCGGGCGCGCTATCGCAGCACCCCGCTATGATCACTTGATGCACGGCGCCCGAAACCACGAGCCCGCGCAACGCTTCGAGGAACACCGGCCGACGCGAGAGCGAGACGCTTTCGAGGCAGTCGATGACGAGCGGCCTCCATTCCGCCTTAGCGCCCGATGCGAGTGCGCCCAGCAGCGCCGCGGTGAACACGATCTGCTCGCCGGTGCTGATGGCGCTCACGTCCACGCCATCGGCCGCGAGCCTGCATGTCTCCCCGCCGCGTGCGTCGACCAGCTCGACGGTCACCGCCTTACCGAGCGCGGCTGACGCGGGGCCTTCGATGCGGGCGCGCACGTCGTCGAGAATCGTCGCCTCAACCTTGGCGAAGTCGTCGCGCATCTGCACCTTCGCGGCCTCGGTCGCGGTCGCCTTCGCAAGGTCGTCTTCGAGCGTTTTGCGCGCGGCCTCGGTCTCGCCCGTGGCACCGGCCAGCGCGAGGCGGGCTTCGGCTTTGCGCGCGTCGGCTTCGATGTCAGCGAGGGGTCGAGCGGCCGGCGGCGGCGCGGCTTCGAGGGCTTCGAGCTGGGCTTCGGTCTCTCGAATGCTGGCCAGGACGCAGGCGAGCGCCCACCCTCGCGACGCCTTGCGGTGCGCCTCGCACGCCGTGACGAAAGCTCGGTCTGTTAGAACCACCTGAAGCTCAGCGGCCTTCACCGTCTCAAGGTCCGCCGCTGCTTTCCCGCAGTGCGGACACTTCGATTCGGCCTGCTCCCAGATGACAGCGTGCCGGGTCTTTGCTTCGGCTTGCGCCCGGTCGCACTCGGCCTGTTCCTCGGCGGCAATCGAAACGTCGATCTCCTCGACCGGATCGACCCCCGCCGTTGCCTCCTGTTGGGCCACGCGACGCAGCCCCACGAGTTCGGCAGCCAGCCCGGCCCGCTTCGCTGCGTGCTCGGTCTTCGCCCGTTCCGCGTCTCGCGCCGCCGCGTACTCCTCTCGCAGCCGCGCAAGCTCGACCTGCGCCTCGGCGCGCTCGGATTCGGCGTCCGTCCCGAGCGTCCCATCGCCCAGCGTCTCGCCCCACTGCGCGACGTGCTCGGCAAGCGCGGCGGCGATGCGCTTGCGCTCGGCGGCGGCGTCGTTCGCCTCGCGGCGGGACACATCCATCACCCGCGCAATCCACGTCCCGAGGTCTTCGCCCTCGTGCGGCTGCGCCCACTTCGGCGCGCCGGGCGGAACATGGTCCGCGGGCTCGAAGTCAGCGCCGAGCAGCGAGACCAGGCGGGCGCGCAGCTTGGCGGGCGACAGCGAGTACAGGTCACCCGGGCGCCAGGCTTCAGACCAGCCGCCGAGCACGCCCGCGAGGTAGCCCGCCGCAGCCTTGCCGGTGATGCCTGCCGGGAGCAGCGTGCCAACGATCGTCTCCTTGACCGCGCCCTTCTTGTCGCGCCGCCACGAGCGGGTGACCGTGCCCTTATCGAAGGCGGCGCGCAGCTCGATCTCGTCACCGCGCGCCAGGCGCATCACGCCCTCGGCGGTCTTTGGAATGCCGGCGGTCGTGCCGGTGGCGAGCAGCGAGAGGGCCTGGAGGACGGCGGTCTTGCCCTCGCCGTTCTCGCCCAGGACGACGGTGACGGGTGCCTCGATGGTGATGGTGCGGTCGGCGGCCTTGAGGCCGGTGATGGTGATGCTGCGGAGTTTCATGCCGCCCCCTTCGCGCCGAGCACGATGGCCGCGCCTTGCGCTTTGCGCCGGTTCGCCTCGGCTGTCGCGAGCGCAGCAGCGCGCTTCTTGTCCGTCACGTTGAGCCGCGAGAACTCCGCGTGCCCGAACTCGGCCACGAGCATCGCGTCGACGACGGGCTTGTCGAGCCCGAGGCTTTTGCAGTGCGCCCAAAAGTTCGTCGGCCTCGGTTGCGGTGGCGGCTTCACACCCTCGACCCTCGCGCCCAGCTCGGCCTCGGCGGCCTTCACCGCCGCCGCGTTGCGCGCGTGCTCCCATGGCGTCTCGCTGTCTTCGGGCGGACCCGCATCCCCGTCGTCGTGCGGCGGAGGCTCGGAGTCCGACGCACCCGCAGGCGCCGACGTAGCAGCGGGGGGAGGCTCCGCTTGTCCTGGGCGGGACGTTGTCGGCGCCTGCGGGGCGCGGGATTGGGGTTGTGGCGCGGGCTGGCGCGGGACTTCGATTTCGTGGTCCGTGTCGCCAGGGATCACTCCTGCCGTCTCGCCCTCGGCATACGCGGTGCCAAAGAAGATCTCGGGACAGAACCACCGGGCGCCGTTGGAGAGAGCGCGCGCGAACAGCATGTTGCGAGGGAACTTTGTCCAGTTGGTCGAGTAGCCGTTCTTTGTCTTCAGCCGGACCTCGGCTTGGCGCGCATCTTCGAGCGTAAAGGTCGACTCGCCGATGCTTTCGGCGCCATCGAAAAACTCGATGCGGCACGCCTCTGCCGTGTGTTCACGGACGCGGTATCGGTAGCGCCCGGTGCGCTGGATGAGTGCCGCCATTGCTCCGGCGGATAGCTCAAGCTTGCCGCTGTCGCCGACAATCACACCCCGAAGCGCGGCGACGGGAGGAAGCCCAAGCTCCATGCCGTACTGCGCCTTCATCACCGCGATCGCCATGAGCTGGTCGGCGTTGCGGTCCTTGTCCGCGTCGAAAACACCGCTAACCATCGCGGCCCGGCAGAAGCGCTGGAGTTCGTCCATGCTGCGTAGCTGTACGCCGCGCTCGCTCAGCGCCACGTCCGCGCGCTTCATCATCGCCTTTGTCGGCTCTGTCTCTTTCTCTTCGCCCATCTCTGTCTCCCGT
>WYBR01000035.1 GCA_011525805.1 Vicinamibacteraceae bacterium | reverse complement strand
TCGCGCGGTTACGGCAGCCGCGTGGAGGTTCACCGTCTCGACAGCGCCTCGACGCTCTTCATCACCGCGACCCAATTTCAGCCGAGTAGGCTGCCATCGCGCAAGCGGGGGTGCCGACGATGAGCCGACCGCGCACACTCACCCGTCATCCCCTGCGCGAGCAGACCGCCGCCGACCAGCGCGCGGCGATCCTCGCCACCGGCGACGCCGGCAGTGTGCCGCGCGAGATCATCTGCCTGGAGTGCCCCGACTGCGAGCAGATGTTCGGGCCGCAGAGCGTGGTCGAGTTCAACCGCGTCCAGGTCTCGTACGAGACGCTGGCGCGCATGGCGGCGTACTGCCCGCACTGCCGGCACATCCTGATCTTCAGTCTCATCGTCGATCGCGCGACGGGCCTGCGGCAGATGCGGCCAGTGCTGGGCAAGCGCCGCCTGCGAGGGCAGGCGTCGATCGACCGCTTCCTGGCGCAGTACCCGCAACTCAGGGGGATCGTCGAGGCATGAGCAAGCGATCTCACCACAAAGTCACGAAGAGCGCCAAGGGCCGCAATGCGTGCGTGAAGGGCAACGGCCCGGTGATCCTGTTCCGCCAGATCAAGGGCAACAAGCCGTGCAATTGGATTGACGGCCTGCACTGGTACGTCGAGTACCACGCGACTCATTTGGACATGGCCTTTCCGCTCGGCATGGCGTTCGTGACTGTGCCGATGGGAGGGATGGCCACTGTTAGAGGTCCGCACGTCGACTTCATCATCGTCGTCGATCAGTGCAGGCGAGAAGGCATCGCCACAGCGCTGATCGACGCGATCCGGAACCGCTGGCCGGACGTCTGGCTCACGGACGCCATCAGTTCCCCGGGAGAGGCGTTGCTGCGTTCGCTGAATCTCTCTGTGTCCTCTGCGCCTCAGCGTGAGGAGGTCGGGGGATGAAGCGCGTCATCAAGTTCGAGAAGTTCACCTCCTGGCACGCTCGCGACGAATTGGAGCAGCACGACACCGGACTCCGTCTCAGGATGACCGTGTGGAATGGCGTCGTCGAGGTGTTCACGCACGACGGCTCGCAACACTCGCCTGCGTTCACGAGCGTTGAGTACCGAAGTAACTACATGATCTACGCGGCGCGCATCGGTCGCTTCTACCACAAGCGATGGTTGAGGCGCATCGGGCGTGAGTTCGTCGAATACGTCGAAGCCCGGGGGGCCGCATGAGACGCTCCGTGCCCCCAACCTCGATGCCTCGATGCCCTGATGCCTTGGTGCCCCCTGGTGATCCTTCGTGCCTTCGTGGTGAGGTTTTATCATGACCGCCGCCGCGCGCCGCATTGCGAACCACGCCGAGCCGGTGAGTCACCGGCCCGACGATGAGTTCGTTCCCCTGCGCACGGCGGCGCGGCTGCTGGGAACGACTGAGACCGCGCTGCGCCATATCTGCGGCAGGCGCCTAGCGGAGCAGGGCATCGCGCGGCAGATCCGCAACGGGCAATCCGGCAAACTCTCCTGGCACATCCACCGGTCGTTTGACCCGCGGCTCGTGACGCGCGAAGGGCAAGAGGTCGACGAGTCCGCGACGGAAATCCTGCTCCACGCGACGCAATCCCAGCGCGACCGAGCGTCGGCGAAGGTGAGAGTGCTGACCGCTTACCGCGAACTCCTTGCCTCGGGGAAGCCGATCTCGTCGCACATCGACTCGTTCATCAGCGAGCATCAGGATCGATCGGGCCTCGATCGACTCTCCTACCGCCAGTTGCGAGAGTGGGCGCGCCACGCCCCGCCGGCGGATCAGCCCCAGCGCCTCCTCGCCTTCTTCATCGACCGGCGCGGCGGCGATCAGCGCAGCGGCGAGGCGACGGGTCGCGGCTGCCACCCGCAGGCGTGGGCTGAGTTCGAACGCGTCTACCTCACGCCCCAGCGCTGGTCGATCGCTAAGGCGTGGCGCCACGTGCAGGCGCTGGCGAAGGCCAACGGCTGGGCGTGGCCCGGGCAGCGGCACGTCATCCGGCTCGCCTCCGAGAGAATCGACCCGAGCCGGCGCTGCATGGCCCGCGAGGGGCAGGACGCCTGGCGCAGCCGCTTCGGCTACAAACTCCAACAGCATCCCGACGCCTGGGGCGCCGGGGAGATGTGGATCGGCGATCATGCCCGCCTCGACTTCTTCGCGCGTCGCCGCGTCAACGGCGTCTGGTCGGAGATCCGCCTGTGGCTCACGGCCTGGCTCGACTGGCGCACCCGCAAACTCGTCGGCTGGTGGATCGACGTCGATCCCTCGGCCGACACGATCCGCTCTGCGCTGCACGCGGCGATCAAGTCCGACGGCGGTCCGCCGCGCCGCATCACGATCGACAACGGCAAGGACTATGCCTCCTACGCCAACGTGGGCATCACCAAGCAGCAGCGGCGGGAACTCATCCGGCGCGGCGAAGACTGGGCGCAGCGGACGCAGGGCCTCGGCCTCTTCGGTATGCTCGGCATCGACGTCCACTTCGCGGCCCCGTACAACCACGACGGCAAGTCGCGCATCGAACGCTTCTTCGGCACGGTCCACGGGGAGTTCTGCAAGTCCTTCGACTCCTACTGCGGCGCCCGGCCCGGCGACGTCCCCAGGCACGGCCTCCCGGTGGACCGGCTGCCGACCGTCGATGAGGTGCGAGCGAGGTTCCCGCGTTTCGCGCAGTGGTACAACGACCGGTGCGAACATGGCATTGAGGATCTCGCCGACGACGCGGGGCGGCGGCTCAGTCCGAGTGAGGCGATGAGCCAGTGGCGCACGACCCGCTCGATCATGCCCAGGCCGGAATCGCTGGCGCTGCTGCTGCACCGCTGGGAGCAGCCCAGGTCGGTCGGCAAACTCGGCATCGGCGTCCGCATCGCGGGCCGCACTGTTTACTACGGCCAGGACTGCCCGGAGCTGCGCCCGCTGGCGGGCCGCAAGGCGAGCGTGCACGTCACCTACGAGCCCGACGACATGTCGCGGATCTTCGTCTACGACGATCAGTTCCGCTTCCTCTGCATGGCGCCCGCCAACGGGCTGCACGGCGGCGCGAGTCCGATGAGCCGGGCGGCGATCGCCTCGGCGATGAAGCGCAAGCGCGACCACGAGCGCGCTGTGCGCGACACGCTGCGCGACGGGCACATGTCGATCATGACCGCCGCCGACATCGCGCGCGAGGAGCAGGAGAAGATCGACGCCGACCGCCGCGCGGAACGCGCCAGGCAGGGCATCGGCGTCGAGAACACCGACCAGCAACTGAGGATCGTTCGAACGCCCGTCGACGACGAGTTGGAGGCCGTTCAACGGGCCGAGATTCGGAAGGCCGCGGGAGCGGAGGCGATGAACGAGAGCGACCTCGACTTCAGCCAGGTCGCGCCGCCAGCGGCCGACGAGCCGGAGGAGGAAAGCGATCTTGACTTCAGCGGTGTGAGTTTCGGCTCCTCGGAGCCGGACGACGAGGATGGCGTGTTGGGCGGGATGGACTTCTGGGAGGCGATCAATGGCCACTGACCACCCGCGGGACAGTTTCCTTCAGCGCCTCAGTGATGGGGCGCGCATACGAGGGCGGTACGCAAGGATGCTACCAGAGGACCGCACACCTACGGACGGGGAGATCGATCAGGCCTGCAACGCGATCGTCGCCTACATGCGATCGCGCCGCGTGAGCAACAAGCACCTCTCGCGCGAACTCGGCGACGGCTTCGCGCCGTCGACGATCAGCCAGGTGCTCAGCGGCAAGTACGAGGGAGATCGCGTCGGCAAGCTCCGGGCGATGCTCACGCACATTCAGCACCAGTGCGGCGCGGAGGATGTGCCGTGGCCGAGCCACCTCGTCGAGACCGAGGCGGTGAAGTACATGGTCCGGTCGATCGACGCTGTGCACCGCCTGCGGGCCATTGGCGTGATCGCGGCCCCGGCCGGGTTCGGCAAGACGACGGTGCTTGAAGCCGTCGCCACGAAGAAGCCCGGTACCATCCTCGTCCGCGTGCTGCCGAGCAACTCGACGCCGGTGGGCCTCATCAAACTCATCTGCCATGCGATCGATCAGCCGTACCGGCGCTCGACGGAGGCACTGCTCGCCTCACTCGACAAGCTGCGCGGCAGCAAGCGCCTCATGCTCATTGACGAGGCCCACCGCCTGCGCCCGCAGGCACTGGAGGTGGTCCGCGACTTCTGCGACGCCGGGGTGGCGATCGTCCTGGCGGGCGCGCCGCAACTCATTCAGATGATCAACGACACCGAGCAGGGATCGCAGTTCTACAGCCGCTGTGCCTCGGTCATCAACATCGGCGACTACATCAGCCCGGAGGGCGGCGAAGGCGGGCGCGCCACGCCGATGATCACCGTCGAGGACGTCTTGCGGATCTGCGCCGCCGACAAGCTGACGTTCACCGGCGAGGCGCAGGATCTTCTGTTCCGCATCGCCAACGCGCCGGGTCTCGGGTCGCTGCGGACCTGCCAGCGCCTGGTGCAGATGGTGGCGCAGGTGCCCGCGGCCCGGACGAGGCCGATCACCGAGGCCGACCTGTGGAAGGCCCTGCGCGAGATCAAGGGCGCCACCTACAACCGGATGTCGCGCGACGTCGTCGCGCGGTCGCGCCAGCGGATCAAGTTCGCCTGAGGAGCACGATGGGCTTCACGCCGAGACAGATCGCCTATATCCAGTCGGTGCGCCGGCGGGTGGCCGCGCTGCGCGACGATGAACTGTGGCGTCTGGTCCTGCGGCAGACCGGCTGCCGGCGCGACAAGGACGGCGTGCCCACGCTCACGCACCCGGGCAACGGACACGAGGCCTTCGAGACAATCATGCATCGCCTGGCGATGTACCCCGACGCTGAACTCGACGAAGCGGAGTGGCGCGACAAGGTCTTCAAGTCGGGCCAGCGTATGCGATACGCCCTGGCGGCGTTCTACGATCGCTGCCTTGCGCTGGGGCTGTGCCAGAAGGGAGCGATCGAAGGGTTCTGCGAACGCATGACGGCTCGGCGCCCGGAGTACATGGACCGGCCCCCGACGCGCGAAGTCGCCGACCTCGATGTGGCCGAACTCATCCCCGTCATCGAGGGCTTCAAGGCGATGATGCGCCGCGAGGCGGGGCGCCTCGGGCTGACGTGCCCGAAGTTCGGAGGTGCCGCGTGAGCAAGCATCTCACCACGGCGGCACGAAGAGCACAGAGCATCGCGGCGCTGTGCTGCACGAGCGTCGATGACTGCCGGTCATCGATTGCGCTCATCACCGACGTCGAGTTCCTCAACCTGCTCTGGGGTGAGGCGCAGCGTCGCGGCCACAAGACGCGGGCGGTCATCGTGCGCCGCCGCATCAACGCCATTCTCGATGCGAAGCGAGGTGCGCCGTGAGCACTTCCACCGCCTCAGCCGCCTGCATTCCTCGGGG
>WYBR01000034.1 GCA_011525805.1 Vicinamibacteraceae bacterium | reverse complement strand
TGCCAGCCGCGGCGTGGTCGAGCGCGAGGCAGTCGAACGCTTCACCAACCCGACGCTGCACCTTCTGCACGACGCCTCGCTCCTGCCGGGGGTCGAGCAGGCGGCCGCGCGGCTGCTCGCTTCGCTCTCGCGTGGCGGGCCGGTGGTGATCTACGGCGACTACGACGTGGACGGCATCACCGCCGCCGCCATTCTCGCCCACACCTGCCGAGCCATCGCGCCGCAGGCCGAGGTCCGCACCTACATCCCCCATCGCCTCGAAGAGGGCTACGGCCTGAACGTCGAAGCGATCGAGCAGATCGCCGCGGAGAAGGCCGATCTCATCCTCACCGTCGACTGCGGCATCACGGCTCGCAGCGAAGCCCAGCGGGCGCGGCAACTCGGTGTGGATCTGATCATCACCGATCATCACGAGTTGCCCGTTGACGCGGCCGGCCTGCCTGAGGCGACCGTCCTCGTCCATCCCCGCCTTCCGGGCTCGGCGTACCCCTTCGGCGACCTCTGCGGCGCCGGGGTGGCGTTTAAACTCGCCTGGCGGCTGGCGACGATGTGGTGCGCTTCGGAGCGAGTTACCGACCAGTTGCGCGGCGTGCTCAAGGACCACCTCGCGCTGGCGGCGCTGGGCACGATCGCCGACGTCGTGCCCCTCGTGGACGAGAACCGGATCATCGCGCGTTACGGCCTGCGGCACATGCGCGACACGGGTAACGTCGGACTCAACGCGCTCATCACCGCCGCGGGCCTCGACGACGCCGACCGCATCGACGGCGAGGCGGTGGGGTTCCGGCTGGCGCCTCGCCTCAACGCCGCCGGCCGCATGGGCCACGCCCGCGAGGCGCTGCGCCTCTTCACGACCGACGATCCCGCCGAGGCGCAGCAACTCGCCGCGCAACTCGAACGGCAGAACCGCCAGCGGCAGAGCACCGAGTACACGATCGTCCAGCAGGCCCGCGAGATGGCCGAGCAGGCGGGCATGACCGGCGACGAACGGCGCATCATCGTTCTTGCCCACGAGCAGTGGCACGCGGGCGTCGTTGGCATCGTCTGCTCGCGCCTCGCGGGCATGTTTCATCGCCCCGCCGTGCTGGCGCAGCGCGCCGGCGATCTCATCAAAGGCTCGGCGCGGTCGATCGAGGGCTACTCGATCTGTGGCGCCCTCGCGGCCGTCGGACACCGCCTGCTTACTCACGGCGGGCACGACATGGCGGGCGGCTTTTCGATGCAGGCGGGCGCCTGGGAGGCCTTCGTCGAGGAACTCACCGCCCACGCCAACGCCCACATACAGCCGGCCGACATGGTCCGGCGCCTCGAGATCGATGCCGCGGCCGATCTCGCCGAAATCGACCAGAAGGCGACGCGAGCGCTGGGCGACCTCGGCCCCTTCGGCCGCGGCAACCCGCCGCCGCACCTGCTCGTGAGCGATCTGCGCCTCACCGGCGAGGCGCGCGTCATGGGCGAGCAGGGCAAGCATCTCGCGCTCCAGGCCAGCCGCGGGCGCGCGGTCATGCGCCTCGTCGGCTGGAACCTCGGCCGCCACGCGCCGCAGTTCGCCTCGGGCATGACGATCGACGCCGTGATACGACCCAAACTCAACTCCTGGAACGGACGCGTGAGCGTCGAAGGGGAGTTGAGCGACTGGCGGAAATCACCGCTGGCCTGAACGCGCTCCGCTCCGAAACCATCGCGTCGCGGCTAACCTGAAACCGCTACCCGCCGATCTGGCTCATGGCGCGATTGCCGCGGTTCGAGTGGACCTCCGGCCGCAGCGCGACGCAATCGGCGAAGAGCCGCACGATCGCCTCGCGGTCGGGCCGTGGCCGCAGCGCCGGCACGAGGCTTACTTCGCCGCCGTCGAAGAGGCAACTGCGCAACTCGCCGATGGCGGTGAGGCGCAGGCGGTTGCACGATTCGCAGAAGGGGCGGCTCATGGCGCTGATGAACCCGACGCGGCCGCGGGCGCCTTCGAAGGTGTAAACCATCGCCGGACCCACGCCCGCTTCCTTGTGCCGGTCGACCGGCGTCAGCGGGCCGACCCGCTCCACGAGGCGCGCCTTGATCTCGTCGTTGCCGATCGTCGGCTGGCTCGGATCGACGCCGGTGAGGACCGAATCGCCCAGCGGCATGTATTCGATGTAGCGGATCGACCACGGGTACTCTTTCGCCAGCATCGCGAAGTCGGCCACCTCATCATCATTGATGCCGCGCATGACCACGACGTTGACCTTCAGGCGCGTGAAGCCCACTTCGTGCGCGGCGCGCACCCCGCGCCAGAACTGTTCGATGTCTCCCCCGTGCGTGATCGACTTGTATCGATCGGGGCGGAGCGAATCGCAACTGACGGTGAGGCGATCGACGCCGGCGAGGCGCAGCGGCCGGGCGAGGCGGTCGAGCAGCAGCCCGTTGGTCGTCAGCGAGAGGTCGCCGATGCCCAGCCGCGCGAGACGCTGGGCGATCTCGACGATGTCGGGCCGGATGGTCGGCTCGCCGCCGGTGAGTTTGACGTGCCGAATGCCGATGTGGACCGCCGCGCTCACAATCGCCTCGATGTCGTCGGCGGTGAGGAGGTCCTTCTGCGGCGCCATCCACTCGACGCCGTCGTCGGGCATGCAGTAGATGCAGCGCAGGTTGCAGCGGTCCGTCACGCTGATGCGCAGCAGGCGCACCGAGGCGAGGTCGCGCGGACCCTGCGCGTAGACGGGACGCTGCGGCGAAGTGTCGAGAACGGGCAGGGAAATCACGGCCAATAGTAGACGGCCGGCGGATCAACGGGCGGGTCAGGCGGCGACGCGTCGAGTCGCCGTTTGGCCGCGACCCGAAGGCTTTGCGCAGGGGAGCGCGGGCGGTTATCATCCACCGTCGATGAACCGAACGAAAGCCGACACCCCCGTCGAAGTCACCGCACCGACCGCGCCTGCGGACCGGATGGCGGCCGAGCGTCCGCCGCTGCGCCTCGACATGCCGGTTCAGTTCATCCCCGGCGTGGGGCCGCGCGTGGCGGTGATCTACAAGCGTCTGGGTGTCGAGACGGTGAGCGACCTCCTCTGGCACCTGCCGCATCGCTATGAGCACGAGCACTCCGAGCGCCCGATCGGCGAGATCGGAGCCGACCAGGTCGTCACCGCGCGGGGCGAGGTTGGCGCGACGCGCCTCGCCGGCATGGGCCGCAAGATGCGCTTCGAGGCCAACCTCATCGACCCGACCGGTCGCCTGCACCTCACCTGGTTCAACAGCCCGTTTCTCCGCCACAAGATCCACCCCGGCATGACGCTGCGCGTGCAGGGCAAGACGAAGAAGTACGGCAGTTACATGCAGATCGTCAATCCCACGTGGGAAGTCATCGGCGAGGACCAGCCCGTTGAAGCGCGATCCGAGCGCTACCGCCCCGTCTACCCCGCCACGGAGGACCTCTCGACCGAGCGCATCGACCGGACCATCCAGTCGATCCTCGACGAGGCGACGGCTCTCGTGCCCGAGCATCTGCCGGAGGCGTACCGCAATGATCGCAGCATCCCCGACCTGGCGACGGCGCTGCGCCTGATGCATCGCCCCGCGGATGAGGATGATGTCCGCCGCGCCCGCCGCCGCCTCGCGCTCGATGAACTTCTCCTCCTGCAACTGGGCATCGCGCTCAAGCGGCGGCAGGTCAAGCAGCACACCGACGCGGCGGCTCTCAACACGAGCGGCGCGATCGACGAGCACATCATCGCGCGATTTCCCTTCACGCTCACCGAGCACCAGCGGGCGGTCATCGACGAGATTCGCCGTGACCTCGCGCAGAGCACGCCGATGAACCGCCTTCTCCAGGGCGACGTCGGCTCGGGCAAGACGGTCGTGGCGCTCTACGCCATGCTCGCGGCCGTCGCCTCGGGCCACCAGGCCGCGCTCATGGCCCCGACGGAGATCCTCGCCGAGCAGCACTACTTCACCGTGACTGACATGCTCAAGGGCAGCCGCGTGCGCATCGAACTGCTCACGGCCGCGCTCGCCGCGGCCGAGCGGCGCTCGATTCTCGATCGCCTTGGCGCCGGGGAGGTCGATCTCGTCATCGGCACGCACGCGCTGCTCAGCAAACCCGTGGAGTTCAAGCGACTTGCCGTGCTCGTCATCGACGAGCAGCACCGCTTTGGCGTGCACCAGCGCGCGGAACTGCGTCTGCGCACGGCGGGCAGCGGCGGCGTTGCGCCCCACACCCTCGTCATGACCGCCACGCCCATTCCGCGCACGTTGTCGCTCACGCTCTTTGGCGACCTCGATGTCTCGACGATCAAGGGCCTGCCGCCCGGGCGCAGCCCGATCATCACGCGCGTCGTCACGCCCGGCAAGGCGCGCGAAGTCTATGAGTACGTCGCCAAGCGCATCCGCGACAACCGCGAGCAGGCCTACATCGTCCTGCCCGCGATCGACGAGGCGGGAGGCGGTGGCCTCAAGGACGTTCGCTCGCACCTCAAACTGCTCGAAGAGGGCTGGTTTGCAGGCTTGCGCTGCGCGCCGATCCACGGCCGCCTGAAGCGCGACACGCGCGAGCGCATCATGCACCGCTTCCGCGCGGGGCAGATTGATGCGCTCGTGGCGACGACGGTGATCGAGGTGGGCGTCGATGTCCCCAACGCCTCGATCATGGTCGTCGAGCACGCCGAACGATTTGGCCTCTCGCAACTGCACCAGTTGCGCGGCCGGGTGGGGCGCGGATCAACCAAGTCGCTGTGCGTCTTCATCGGCGAGCCGACCACCGACGACGGCAAGGCCCGCCTCGACGCCATCGCGTCCACCGGCGACGGCTTCATCATCGCCGAGAAGGACTTTGAGATCCGCGGAATGGGCGAAATCTTCGGTCCGCGGCAGTCCGGCTCGACGTCGCTGCGCGTCGCCGACCTGCGCACCGACATGGCCCTGCTCAACATGGCCCGGCGCGATGCGCGGCGGTGGATCGAGGAGGACCCGACCCTCAGCCGCGCGGTGAACGCCCCGCTCCGCCGCCGACTTATGGAGCAGTACGGCGAAAACCTCGGCATCGCGGACGTGGGGTAAGGGATCGTGGTTAGCCGCGACCCGGAGGCTCTGCGCAGGGGAGCGCGGCGGCGGGCAACGGCGCTGTCAGAAACGCACCCCACGATTCGCAAAGCCTCATCGTGGGCGTGCTATTCGTCCACCAGCGCCGCAATCACGCGCTGCATCCCCTCCGTCAGACGCGCGATGCGCTCGCAATCGACCTTGTCGGGCGTGTCGTCGGCGCTGTGGTAGTGCGGATAGCGGAACGGCGCGGTGTCGGTGATCATCAGTCCCGCGTAGCCGGCCCGCCAGAAGGACCAGTGGTCCGACCAGCCTACGCCGGGGATCCAGCCGGGCAGCGCCGCCCCCTCCGATGGAAACTCCGCCTGCTCGCGGAACGATTCAATGATCCGGCGCACGAGGCGGCGCGACCCCACGTTTCCGACGAACGCGGCGAAGTTGCCCGTTGACGGATACAGCGCGCCCATGCCCATCGGGTAATGCTGCGAGTTCGGCTCATCGCTGTACCAGCCGATTGTTTCCAGCGTGAGCATCGCCGTGATGTTCTCGCGGCGCTCCCGGCATTCCCGCGCATACACGAGCGAGCCCATCTGCCCCTCAACCTGGAAGAAGGGCGGCTCCTCGTTCACAAAGAAAACGAAGCGCAGCGTGCGCTTCGGCGCTGAGCCCGCGAACATCTGCGCCAGGGAGAGCGTTGCGACGACGCCGCTGCCGTTGTCGTTGGCGCCCGGCGAGCCGTAGATCGAGTCGTAGTGCGCGCCGATGAGGATGATCTCGCCGGGCAGTGTCGCGCCGGGAATCTCGACTGAGACGTTGAAGCACTCGACATCATCCGCCGGATCGCTCCCCCCGTGCGGCCGCACGGTGAAGGCGTGGCGCTGCACTTGGTAACCGGCTTCGACGAGCGACATCTCGATGAAGGCCCGCGCCGCGTCGAGTTTCTTCGGGTTGAAGACGTTGCGCTCGCCGATGTCACCGGCGAGAATCTCAAGATCGCGCCGCAACCGGTCTGCGAGCGCGACCTGCGCCTCGGTCGCCGGCGGCAGCGGACCGGTGAACGACTTGCCCGGCATGCGGATCATCACCACGTAGCATACCGCCAGCGCGGCGGCGATCGCGAGAAAGAGGTTCCGCAATCGCCTGACCGCCCCGGGGGTGATGAGTTTCATCCGCATCGTCCGTCGGGATGTTCGCGTCGATTCGCAGAAGGGTTGCCGAGATTCGCGGGATGTTGGCGCCGCGCGGCGTGCGGCGCATGAGCGGCGGAACTCGACAGCGCCCCCGGGGCGTCAGATCAACCGCGGGCTGCCGCCTGCGGCTCTCGCCCCAAGTCTCAAGCCTCCAGTCTCACGCCTCACGCCCCGCGTCCCACATAAACTCCCGCGGTGTCGCTGCTCAACCCCATTCCTGCGCTGATCCTGGCCGGTCTCGTCATTCCCGCCCTGCTGCTGCTGTACTTTCTGAAGTTGCGGCGCAAGGAGGAGTGGATCGGCTCGACGCTGCTGTGGAGAAGCGCGGCGGAGGACCTTCAGGCCAACACGCCCTTTCAGCGCCTCCGCGCCTCGTGGCTGCTGCTTCTTCAGTTGCTCCTGCTGGCGCTGCTCCTCGCGGCGCTGGCGCGTCCGATCTTCGGCCGGCGCGACGCCTCCGCGGCGCCGCGGGTGATCATGCTCATTGACGTGAGCGCTTCGATGGGCGCCGCGCCGCCGCGAAGCGCCGCAGACGGGCCGTCGCGGGCCGACGACCCGCCCACCCGTCTCGAACGCGCGCAGCGAACGGCGCAGCGCATGCTCGACCGGTTCAGTCGGCGCGGCGAAGGGGCGCAGGTCATGGTCATTGCCTTCGCCTCGCGGGCGCGGCTCGTGCAGCCCTTCACTTCCGATCTGCGCTTGGCGCGAGCGGCGATCGAATCGCTCGAGGTTCTCGAAGAGCCGGGGCTCCTGGCGTCGGCACTTCGGCTGGCGGAGACCTACGCCGGGCCGGAGGAATCGGACGACCGCGCGGCGCCGCCGCGGACAATTCTGCTCAGCGACGGCCGCTTCGCCGACGATCGCACGCCCTTCTATGGCGGGGGAGTGGTCGAGTTCCTTTCCGCCGCGCCCGGTGCGGAGGAGCCGGACGATTCCGCCAACGCCGGAATCACCTTCCTCGCCGCGCGCCGCGACATGCTCGATCCGCAGCAGGTGGATGTCCTCTGCGGTGTGGCGAGCACCGATGCGGCGCTGCCGTCTATTCGCGTCGAGGCGTTCATCGACGATGCGCCCCTTGACGCGCAGGTCGTGGCGCTCGAAGCGACTTCGGCCGATGCGCCCGCCGAGGGCCTGGCGCGGTTCCGGTTCACCATCCCTTCGGGCGGCGTGCTGCGCTGCTCGATTGCGCATCGCGATTCGCTTGCGGCAGACAATGCAGCGGGGCTGGTTCTCGCGCCGCCCGCGCCGGCGGCGATCCTCGTCGTCCACCCCGATGATGAGCCGGCGCCGGATGCGTATCTCATGAGCGTCGTGAGCGAACTGCCGCTCTACCTCGTGGAATCGTGGCCCGCCGCCCGGTTCGAGGCCGCGACTTCGGCGGGCGCGGCGTCGGCGACCGCCGGCGGCGAGGCGTTCCGGCTTGTGATTTTCGACCGAGTCTCGGCTTCGCGGCCGCCTTCGCTGCCGACGCTCTCTTTTGGCGCGCGGCCGCCGCTGGAGGGACTGAGCCTCATGCCCGCGGAAGCGGAGCAGCCGGGGCGGCGCGTGCTGAGTTGGAGCCGCCAGCATCCCGTCATGGCCAGCGTCGGGCTGGACACGATCGCCATCGCCGACCGCCGGCGCATCAGTCTGCCCGAGCAAGAGGGCGAATCGCTGGCGCTGGCGGAGGGCGGGCCGATCATCGCGCTCGTCGAGCCGCGCGGCGGGCCGCGCCACCTCGTCGTCAGTTTCGACCTGCGCCAGAGCAACTGGCCGCTGCACGTGAGTTTCGCCATCTTCCTCCAGAACGCGGCGGACTATCTCACCAGCCGCGGCGCTGCCGACGCCGGGTGGATGATCCGCACGGGCGAGGCGGTGAACGTGCGAGCCGCGCGCGGCGCGGCGACCGTCGAGTTGACGGGGCCGCAGTCGCGCTCGATTGATGTGCGCGGCGACGGCTCGGTGACACTCGGCCCGCTGGGGCGCGTCGGTGTCTACCGCGCCACGGGCCTGCCGCCCGAGCACACGCCGGTCATCGCGAATCTCTTGAGCGAAACAGAGTCTGATCTGCGCCCGGTCGATGAAGTGCGCATCGGCCAGGAGGCGGCGGCGGCGCAGACGCTGGACCGCTCGACGCCGCGCGAACTCTGGCCCTGGTTCGTCGCCGCCGCGCTCGCCTTGCTCGGCGTCGAGTGGGTCGTCTACCTGCTCCGCGCGCGGACTCGGTGACCGCTCAGCCCGCCGCGCCGAGCCGCTGGGCCCACGTGCGCAGCCGCGCGTGGTCCGTCAGGTCGTAGTGCAGCGGGGTGATGGTGATGTGGCCGGCGAGGAGCGCTTCGACGTCGCTGCCGGTGCTGGTGTGCTGAAACTCCATGCCGCTGCCAGAGGCCCAGTAGTAGACCTGGCCGGCCGGGCTGATGCGCCGCTCATAGCGGTCGTGCAGGCCGGCGAGGTTCATCGGCACGACCTTGATGGGCGGCGTCGGGCCCTCCGCCGTCGTCGCGGGAATGTTGATGTTGAGCACCGAGTGCGGATCGAGCGGGCCGTGCGCCAGGCAGCGCTCGATCGCGGCGCGGGCGTGGCGGGCGGCGATGTCCCAGCGCACCTCTCCGAACGTGCGGCCCTTGAGTTCGCCGGCGAGGTAGAGGCTCACCGCGATCGCGGGCAGGCCCAGAAACGCCGCCTCGATCGCCGCGCCCACCGTGCCCGAGTAGATGACGTGAATGCCCACGTTGCAGCCCATGTTCATCCCCGAGACGACGAGGTCGGGGCGGCGGTGCTCGGGATGATGCTCGGGCCAGAGGTTCTCGATGGCGAGTTTCACGCAGTCCGCCGGCCGGCCGTCGATGGCGAAGCCCGTCATGCGGTCGCTCACGCGCATCTTGCGGACCATGAGCGGCGCGCTGTAGGTGACGCTGTGGCTCGTCGCCGACTGCACTTCCAGCGGCGCGACGGTGAAGACCTCGCCGAGACTGAGCAGTTGATCGTGCATCGCCTCGATGCCAGGCGCCCGCAGGCCGTCGTCGTTGGTGAGGAGGATGCGCATGAGCGGCCATTCTAGCGCGGGCATCGTCCGCGCCGATTGAGTTGAGTGATCGCGCGCCGCCGCCGACCTATCGTGTGGCCGGCAACGTTGCAGGGAGGATGGCATGTCCGTCTACAAGCGTCTCGCCTCGCTGGGTCTCGAATTGCCGCCACCGCCCAAGCCGGTTGCGGCGTACATCCCGTGGGTCCGCACGGGCAACCTCATCTACACCAGCGGGCAGGTTCCCATCGCGGGGGGCAAGCCGCTGTGCGTCGGCATCGTGCCCACCGAGGTGCCGCCGGACAAGGCGAACGCCGCGGCGCGGCTGTGCGCGCTCAACATGCTGGCCGTGCTCCACGCCGCCACGGGCGAAGACCTCGACCGCGTCACGCGCGTCGTGCGGCTGGGCGTGTTCGTCGCCTGCACGCCCAACTTCACCGCCCAGCCGCAGGTCGGCAACGGCGCGAGCGAACTGATGGTCGAGGTGTTCGGCGAGGAGATCGGCCGCCACGCCCGCTCGGCCGTGGGGTGCAGCGCCCTGCCCCTTGGAGTTCCCGTGGAAGTGGACGGGGTTTTTGAGGTGCGCGGGTGATCCGGGGGCGTTCCCGGAATCGCCCGGAGGGCGTTGCCACGGCGCGGCAGGCGATTAGAATGGCCCCGCTGCGCGTGGCCCGGCCGCGGCACCGTGTGCCCGGCGCCGTCTCCGCGGCAGCGCCAAGTGGAGAGCGCCCGTCATGACTCACATCGTCGCCGAGCCGTGCATCAAGTGCAAGTACACCGACTGCGTGGACGTCTGCCCCGTGGACTGCTTCCACGAGGGGGCGAACTTCCTCGTCATCGATCCCGACGTGTGCATCGACTGCGGCCTGTGCGTGCCCGAGTGCCCGACGCAGGCGATCTTCCCGGAGGAGGACCTGCCCGAGAAATGGGCGGAGTATGTCGAGATCAATGCCCGCCTTGCTCCCCAGTGGCCGGAACTCACCGCCAAGAAAGACCCTCTGCCCGAGGCGGAGGAGTTCAAGAACGTCGAGAACAAGCGCAACCTGCTTGATGAGAGCGCCGGCGGGTGAGCCGCGGGCGCCTGCATGCCGCACGATCAATGCGATTACGCGCCGAAGCCCACGTTCACTGAACGTGGGCTTCGGCGTTAAGTGCAGTTGCGGCGTTGGAATGAAGTGCTGCGAATCGCGCGGCCTACTTCACTCCGTCCCTCCCCGCCATGAACCGGATCACGTCGATGAGGCGGTTGCAGTAGCCTGCTTCGTTGTCGTACCACGCCACCACCTTGAAGAAGCGATCGTTCAGTTCGATGCACGCGCCGGCGTCGTAGATGGACGAATGCGGGTCGCCGATGAAATCGCTCGAGACGACCTCCTCCTCGGTGTAGGCGAGGACGCCTTTCATCGGCCCTTCGGCCGCCGCCTTCATCGCCGCGTGGATTGCGGAGAGCGACGTGGACTTGCTCGTGCGGAAGGTAAGGTCCACGGCCGAGACGTCCGCGGTGGGCACGCGGAAACTCATGCCCGTCAAGCGGCCCTTGAGCGCGGGGATGCACAGAGTGACCGCCTTGGCGGCGCCGGTGCTGGCGGGGATGATGTTCATGTAGGCGTTGCGCCCGCCGCGCCAGTCCTTCTTGCTCGGGCCGTCCTGCGTCGGCTGCGTCGCGGTCACAGCGTGGATCGTGGACATCAGCCCTTCTTCGAGGCCGAAAGACTCGTGAATGACCTTGGCGATCGGCGCGAGGCAGTTGGTCGTGCAGGAGGCGTTGGAGATGATGCGGTCCTTGGCCGGGTCGTAGGTCTCGTGATTGACCTTGTAGGCGATGGTCTTGACCGTCTCGGGCGACTTGGTCGGCGCGGAGAGGATGACGCGCCTGGCCCCGGCGGCGAGGTGCTTGCCGGCGCTCTCGGCGTCGGTGAAGAGGCCCGTCGATTCGACGACGTAGTCGCAGCCGAGTTTGCCCCACGGCAGGCTGGCCGGGTCGCGCTCGGCAAAGCACTTCGTCACTTTGCCGTCGACCGTGAACTGGCCCTCGCCCGCCTCGACCCGGCCGGCGAAGCGGCCGTGAACCGTGTCGTGCCGCAGGAGGTAGGCGAGATTGTCGGAGGGGACGAGATCGTTGACGGCGACGAACTCGATGCCGCCCTGCTTCACCCCCGCCCGGAACATGAGGCGGCCGATCCGACCAAATCCGTTGATGCCGACGCGAATCGCCATAGGCCAGACTCCAATCGTGTTCAATTCCTCAGAGGCCAGCGCCGCAGTCAGGCCCCGCCGACCGGGCGCGGAAGGAGCAACGATAGGCGGGCATGGAAAGGGAACGGCCGAAGTCGGCCCGCGTCAATACGGGACTGTGCCGGATTCCGGCTTCGCCGCCTCACCCCTTGGGCTTGAGCGACTGCACGAACTCCTCGAGGCCGAGGAACTCGACCATGTGCTGGTCGTAGATGCGGGCGTGATCGTCGCGCGAGAGGTCGAGGCGGAGTTCGTTGATGACCTTGGTTCCCTGGCCGACCCACTGCTTCCAGGTTTCGGCGGAGATGGTTTCGTAGATGTGCTGGCCGAGCGGGCCGCGGAAGGGGGGCTTGGGCAGTTGCGTGCCGGGCCGGCCGGTGCGCTGGCAGACGAACGAGCCGCCCTGCGTTTCTGCGGCCTTCGACTCCGCCTTCACCTCCGGCACCGGGGCGCCGAGTTGCGTGAGCATCTCGGCCATCGCCCTCGCCGGCATGGCGTCGCCCCGGGAAGCCGCCACTTCGTAACCCTTTGTGAGGACCCGAACCGCGTCGTCCTTGCGCCCGGCGCGCTCAAGCGCCTGGCCCGCCAACTGGTACGCCTTGCTCATCCGCGGCTGAAGGTCGATGCAGCGTTGCAGCGACGTCGCGGCCTCGGCCGCCTGACCCGCCTGCAGCAGGGCATTGCCCAGGCTGAAGTGGGCCATCTCGTTGGTCGGATCGGCCTCGGCCATGTTGCGGAATTGCGCGATGCGTTCAGATGCGTCCATCACCTCTCCCGGGTTAGTCTCAGCGTGGTTCAGGGCGAATTGTAGCGACGCCGTCGAGCCGGCCCGTCTCACGCGCCGTTGCCCCGCCGCGGCGCGCTTTGCGAGTGTGTTCCTCGGATAGCGCCCGCGCGGTTGCGAGGTGTTCTCCTGCCGCTCGGGCAGGACCCTCTCGAAAGGAGTCGCTCATGCTCCGCCGCTGCCTCTTCCTCGCCTTGCTGACGCTCGCCGGTTCGCGCGCCGCCCACGCGCAGCGCTACGAACTCGTCCCCTTCCCCAATCTCACCGTTACCGGCGACTGTCCCGGCCTGATCCACGTCAAGGTCGACAACGTCACGCCCGGAGGCCAGGTGGGCATCCTCTACGGCTTCCGCACGGGCCGTTTCATCGTGCCGCACGGGCAGCGGTGCGAAGGCACCGAACTGGGCGTGCTCAATCCCGTCCTGGCGCGCATCATCAACGCCGACCTGAACGGAATCGCCGTGACCCGAGCCGAGGTTGCTTCGCAGGCGTGCGGCCGGGCCTGGCTCGAAGCGATCGACCTCACGACCTGCCAGGACACCGCGCCGGTGCTGGTGTCCTACGGCCGGCAATCTGATCCGCTGCGCTGCGAGTACCTCATCGCCTGCCGCCTCGCCGCGGATGCGGGCGGGTGTCCCGCCGCGGTTCGCGCGCTGGTCGGCGCGCTGCCGCCGGCCTCGCGCACCGTCTTTCTCGACCCGTGCGTGATTCGCGCCAACTGCACGCCCGGGCCGCTCATTCGCACGCTCCGCGTGCAGTACCGCGATCCGACCGGCGCGCTCGTCGCCTGCCTCATGGACGTGCAACTGGACCTTCTCGGCTGCAATCCGCCCGCGGC
Source organism: Vicinamibacteraceae bacterium (assembly GCA_011525805.1). Classification (GTDB taxonomy): domain Bacteria; phylum Planctomycetota; class Phycisphaerae; order Phycisphaerales; family UBA5793; genus UBA5793. The sequence goes on along the minus strand of WYBR01000034.1, from coordinate 7,585 downwards.
GCGCCCGTTCCAGAGCGCCGGCGGGTTCGGCACGCCCCCCGGCTGCGGACCGTGGTGAACCAACCTCGTGCCTCTCCTCCTCGGCGTGGGTCAGCGCCCGTTGTCGCTCCCGCCGCCCGGACTTCCCTCCGGGCGGCGGTTGCTTGATGCCGGATCGCCGGGCGCTCTGGCGATGCGACCGACCCCAGGTTCGATTGAAGCGAACACGTGCGACCGACGTGCGTTCAGGGCCGCGCCCGCTGGAGGTTGATCGCGAGAAGCGTTACATCGGCCGGGTTGATCCCGGCGAGGCGCGCCGCCTGGCCGAGCGTCGCCGGCCGGAAGCGCGTCAGCACGTCAATCGCTTCGTTGCCCAGGCCCGGCACGCGGGCAAACTCGAAGGTCGCCGGGATGGAGCGCCGCTCCAACTCGCCCATGCGCCGGATGTCGGCCTGCTGCTTCTCGACGTAGCCCTCGTAGAGAATGTCGTTGACGACCACGTCGATAAGCCGCGCTTCCAGGTCCGCCGGCAGGCGCCCCGCCGCGGCCTGCGGCGCGAGCGCGCGGCTGATGAGGTGTTGGCGAAGCGTGCGGCCATCGATGCGCACCGTCTCCATCGCCGCGCGGATGCGCGCAAGTTGCGCTGCGCGCCGCTGGTGCAGCGCCCAGCGCTCATCGCAGACGAGCCCCCACTCGCGGGCGAGGGGCGTGAGGCGGTCCGGGGCCGTGTCGCCGCGCAGAATCAGCCGAAACTCGGCGCGGCTGGTGAACATGCGGTACGGTTCGCGCGGCGTCTTGGTCACGAGGTCATCCATCATGACGCCGATGTAACTCGTGTCGCGCCCGAGGCGGACGGGCTCGAGGCGAACCGCGTAGCGCACCGCGTTGAGGCCGGCGACAACGCCCTGGCCGCCTGCCTCTTCGTATCCGCTCGTGCCGTTGATCTGCCCGGCGAGGAAGAGGCCCTCGATTCGCTTGGTCATGCACGTCGCGTCGATCTGGTGCGGCCAGACCATGTCGTACTCGACCGCGTAGCCGTACTTGAGGATCACGGCCCGCTCGCAGCCGGGCATGAGCGGGACGATGGCGTCCTGTACGTCGCGCGGCAGAGAAGTGCTGATGCCGTTGCAGTAGATCTCGTCGCCAACGAGGGAGGTGAAAGAGTCAGGTGCGCCGAAGCCCACGTTCACCGAACGTGGGCTTCGCAGCGTCTCCGGTTCAAGAAACACGTGATGCGAATCGCGGTCGGCGAAGCGCACGACCTTGTCCTCAATGCTCGGGCAGTAGCGCGGGCCGCACTCGGCTTCGATCTGCCCGCTGTACATCGGCGCGCGGTGAATACTGGCGCGGATGATCTCGTGCATCGCGGCGCTGGTGTGCGTCGTGTAGCAGCACACCTGAGGAAGGGCCGGGAAACACCCGCCCGGCATTGCGTGCGGCGTCATCTCGCTGAAGGGCGCCACCACCTCGTCGCCGTGCTGCGGTTCGAGCGCCTCGAAGTTGATTGACGAGGCGGCCAACCGCGGCGGCGTGCCCGTCTTCAGACGCCCGAGTTCAAAGCCCAGCGACCGCAGCGCTGCGCTGATGCCCACGGCCGAGCCTTCGCCGAGGCGCCCGCCGGGGGTCTTCTGTTCGCCCGTGTGCATGAGGCTGCGCATGAAGGTTCCCGTCGTGAGGACGACGGCCCGCGCCTCGATCACCTCGCCGCTAACGATCGCCCCGCAACATCGCCCGCCCCGGACGATCAGTTCATCGACAGTGCCGGCAATCACCGCGATGCGGCGCGAGCGGATGAGGCGCTGCACCTCCGCGGCGTAGGCGTGCTTGTCGGCCTGGGCGCGCGGCGCCTGGACCGCCGCCCCCTTGGAGGTGTTGAGCGTGCGGAACTGGATGCCGGTGGCGTCAATGGCCCGGGCCATCAGCCCGCCGAGCGCGTCGATCTCGCGGACGATCTGCCCCTTGGCGAGCCCGCCGATGGCCGGGTTGCAACTCATTGCCCCGATTCGACTTGGGTCCATTGTGACGAGAGCGACCGACGCGCCCACCCCCGCCGCAGCCCAGGCCGCTTCAGTTCCGGCGTGCCCTCCGCCGATGACGAGAATGTCAAGATGGAAAGTCTTCATCAGCCTTCTGGCCGCGGCTCTGGCAGGTTCTGAGAGGATTCGCGGGTTTTTCCACAACCATTCACGGGGAAGCGGGTTTTCCCCCAAACTTCCGATCGCGGATGGTACACTATCGCGTCCACACCCGCCGGAGGTCGTGTCCGGCGCGTTGCGGCAAAGCCGAAGCATGGTTATGCCCGAGTATCTGCCGAGGTTTCCAAGTTGAACATGTTCTCGGGCAGGAATCACGCATCGTGACGAACATCTATGTCGGCAACATCTCGTTCCAGACCTCGGACTCCGACCTCGAACAGCTCTTCGCCGAATTCGGCCAGGTGGACCGCGCCAACGTGGTCATAGACCGCCAGACAGGGCGGTCGCGCGGGTTCGGATTCGTCGAAATGGCCAACGAAGCCGAGGCGCAGAAGGCCATCAGCGAACTCAATGGCAAGGAGATCGGCGGCCGCACCCTGACCGTCAACATCGCCCGGCCGCGCACGGACCGCCCCGCCGGTCGGGGAGGCATGGGCGGCGGACGTGGCGGCAGCGGCGGACGCTATTGATCCGCTCCACGACTCGACCTCGTCTCGACAGGCCCGGACTCAGCGCCGGGCCTGTTGGCTTTCTTACCGCAGCGCCGCCGTGCAGGCCCCGATGTCGCGCCTCATCTGCGCGCCCTCGAAGTGAATCAGGTCGCACGCTCCCAGCGCCCGCTGCCGCGCCTCGGACAGCGACGCCCCCAGGGCCGTCACGCCGAGCACGCGCCCGCCCGCGGTGACGACGGCGCCGCCGTCGCGCTTCGTGCCCGCATGGAAGATCATCACGTCGTCCAGGGCCGCGGCTTCGTCAAGACCGGTGATCGGCAGCCCCTTGCGCGGCGTGCCCGGGTATCCCGGCGCCGCCATGACGACCACGCACGCCGATCGCTCGTCCCAGCGCATCTCGATTTCGTCGAGCCGGCCCGAGGCTGTCGCCCACAGCGCTTCCAGCGCATCGGACTTCAACCGCGCCATGAGCGCCTGGCATTCTGGGTCGCCGAAGCGGCAATTGAATTCGATGACCTTGGGCCCCGCGGGAGTGATCATCAGACCGGCGTAAAGTACGCCTCGATACTCGATCTCTTCGCGCACCAGCGCATCGACGGTCGGCACGAGAACCTCGTGTTCGACGCGGCCGAGCATGTCGTTGTCGAGCCAGGGCACCGGGCTGTACGCCCCCATCCCGCCGGTGTTCGGGCCTTCGTCCCCTTCGAGCAGGCGCTTGTGATCCTGGCAGGGTTCAAGCATGTAGATGGTGCGGCCGTCCACGAGCGCGAAGATGGAAACCTCCGGCCCGGTGAGGCGCTCCTCGATCACGACCGTCTCACCCGCCGCGCCGAAGATGCGCTGCTTCATGATCTGCCCGAGCGCTTCGACCGCCTCGTCGAGCGTGTCGGGAACGACGACGCCCTTGCCCGCCGCCAGGCCCGAGGCCTTGATCACCGGCATCTCCTCGCGGCTCTGGAGATACTGCACGGCCTGCTCGTAGTTGGAGAAGATGCGCGCCTCGGCCGTGGGAACGGAAGAGGATCGCATCAGTTGCTTGGCCCACGCCTTGTTGGACTCGATCTGCGCCGCCGCCTTGCCGACGCCGAAGACCAGCCGCCGATCGGTCGCCAGCGCATCGGCCATCCCGTCCGCGAGCGGTCCTTCCGGCCCGACGACCACCAGATCGATGCGATGCTGATCGCACCACTTGACCAGGCGCCACGTCTCACGCGCCTCCGTCGGCGCGGTGCACGGCCGTCCGAGCGCGGCCAGCCCGGGATTGTCGGCGTGCGTCACGAACAGGTCGCCCAGGTGCGGCGACTGCGCCAGCCGCCACGCCAAAGCGTGCTCGCGCCCACCGCCGCCGACCAAAAGGACATTCACGCGATCGGGGCACGGCGGGCCTTTGCGCCCGCGACGGTTCTGTGGCTGGTCGCTCATCGCGCCGAGTGTATTGCGCCCGCGCCGCCGGGCAAATCACCCCACCGCGCCGCGGCGCGAATCGGGAGTTTCAGCCGAGGCTCGCGTGCTCCGGCCGGGGCTTGGCGCGGCGCACCTGCCCCTCGACTGCCTTGCGCGGCGCCTTGCGCACGTCCCACACCAGCCTCAGGCGCTCCAGCGCCAGGATGACGTAGTACGCCGGATCGACTTCCCACCAGTGAAACCCGAGGTTCGCCGAGTGCGGGTAGTAGTGGTGGTTGTTGTGCCACCCCTCGCCGAAGTTGAGCCACGAGAGCCAGCCGACGTTGCGGCTGTCATCGCCCGTGTCGTAGCGCCGCCGGCCCCACATGTGCGTCACCGAGTTGATGCAGAAAGTCGCGTGCCACGCGAGCACCGTCCCGAGCACCGGCCCCCACACGATCATCGCCCACGCGCCCCCCGCCGCGCCGATTCCTCTCGCCTCGCCCCACGCCGCGCCCAGCGCTGCGAACACGCACCAGTACAGAATCGGCGGCGTCCAGTACCACCGATCGAGAAACCGCAGTTCCGGGTACCGCGCCAGGTCGCGCACCCACTTGTAGTTCGACGGCTGGTGCGCATCCTCGAAGATCCACACGAGGTGGGACTTCCAGAAGTCGCGCACCGTCGGCGAGTGGGGGTCATCCTCCGTCTCGGCAAAGGCGTGGTGCCGCCGGTGGTGGGCCGCCCACCACAGCGTCCCGCGCTGCGCCGCGCACCCCGCCCAGAACGCGAGGATGAACTGAAACCATCGCGTCGTGCTGAAGGTGCGGTGGCTGAAGTAGCGGTGCATCCACCCCGCCATCCCCACCATGAAGAAGCAGTACGTGAACAGGCACGCCGCGACGAGTTCCCATGAGAAGGAAACGAACAACACGCCGATCGTCGCAATGTGAACGGCGGTAAAGGGTGTGATGCGCCGAAGCAGGATCAATCGCCGCGCGACCGGACGGCGTGCCCCTTCTCCGATCGCCGCGCCGCGCGATGGGGGCGCAGATTCAGCCGCAGCGCTTCGGCGCATCGACGGAAGCACCGCCACGCCGGTGGGCACCGCTGCGGCCGCACCGACCGACGCGAACGCGCCGGCCGCACCGCCGACCGACCCGACCTGCTCAATCAGTTGTTTCATCGACTTCCGCTTCCCTCACCCTCGCCCGACGCCGCCGGCTCACTTGATCCGATGCTCCCGCGCGTCCGGCCCGCCCGGTTCTCTCATCGGCACGGCGGGTGACCCGGCCGGAGCCGCTCGGGCGCTTCCGCGTCAATCCGCTCTCCCCGCGACGATGGCGAAGCCCGGAGTCGAGAGGAGCCGCCGCACACTCCGGCCCTGGGCCGGACCGCCAAGTGTATGACGACGCCGTGTCCGGAACACTCCTAACCGCCGCGCGGCGTCGGCGATTCCCGAACCGGGGCTTGACGGATCGGATCGCGGCCCGAGCCCGTCCGGCGAGCCGCGGATGGTCCGATAGGGCGATTGCCCGGCGTTGTCCCTCCAACGTGGCCACCCTACCATCGCCGCCTATGGCACAGATCCGCGAGATCAAGAAGCGCATCAAGGCGGTCTCCAACATCCGCCGCATCACCAACACGATGCAGATGATCGCCACCGCGCGATTCAAGAGCAGCCTCGACCGCGCCACCGCCACCAAGCCCTATACCCAGAAAGTCCGCGCCCTCGTGAGCGAACTCGCCGCCAGCGCCGGGAACATCCGCCACTTTCTTTTCGACTCGCCCGCCCCTTCGCCCCAGCGCGACCTCGTGCTCGTGCTCACCTCCGACCGCGGACTGTGCGGCGCCTACAACTCCAACGTCCTGCGAACCGCCACCGCCCACCTGCGCACCATCGAGCGGCAACTGCGCCTCGAAGTCGTCGGCAAGAAAGGCGCGATCTTCTACCGCTTTGCCGGCTTCGAAGTCGCCCAGCAGCACACGCAGTTCGGCGAGAAGCCGACCTACGCCGCCGTCGAGGCCCTCGCCCAGCGCTACATGGACGAGTTCAAGGCCGGGCAGTACGACCGTGTGTCCGTCGCCTACATGAAGTTCCTCTCCGCCGGGCGCCAGTCGGCCGTGGTCGAGCAGTTGCTTCCGCTCAGCGCCCCGGCCTCGGGGCCCGGCGCGTCGGCGCGCAGCGCTGAGTACGACTTCAGCCCCGATGCCGAGAGCCTCCTTGAAGACATCCTGCCCATCACCGTCAAGACCAGCCTTTTCCAGGCTTTCAACGACGCGGTGGTCAGCGAGCACGTCTCGCGCATGGTCGCCATGAAGGCCGCGACGGACAACGCCGGAAAACTCCGCAAGACCCTCCGCCGCAACTACAACCGCGCCCGCCAGGCCCAGATCACCACCGAACTCAACGAGATCATCGGCGGCTCCGCTGCCCTGGGCTGATCCACGCGACCGCGGCAGCCAGCCCAGGTCGCGTGCGCATTGCGCTCAGTGCGCGGCGTCCGGTGTCTCCCCGTGTCGCCTGCCGCCGCCTGGGCATGGTTTTTCACTTTCTTCTCCGTTTTTCCGGATTCCCGATTGCACTCGGGTCGGATGGCGGTAGATTCAACACGACGAGCAGCGGACCGGTCCAGCGCGGCCCGACGCGGATCGAGGGGGGCGATGAAGCGTCAGGATGACCTCGCCGCCTGGCTGCTCTGGTCACACGGATGGTGCGCCAACTCGGTGGTAGCCGGTAGGGTGCGTTGAGGCTGTGTGAAACGCACCGGGCTGGGAGGTCGAGCGCGCGATGGGCGTGCATTGAGGGAAACGCGTCGATGCCCATGCACACAATGAGTAGAAGCGCGAGGAGTCTCGAACGGAATCGGGCGCTGAATCCGGCGGGTTTCGCGGAGCCTCGACGCCACGCGACGTCGGAACGCACGCAAATCGCTCACCATAGAGCATCGAGGGCGCGGCCCTTCGGTCCCGCCTTCGGCTCTGAGGCTCAGACCCGAAGGGAGAATACAGAGGGCGCACGGAGGGGAGTTTGATGTATGACAGGAGCATCCGGGAGCAAGGCCACGCAGGTGGAAGCGAACACGAGGGAGCGCCCCATCGGACGTCCAACCCGGTGGGATGCCCTCCCAGAGCATCGCTTATCCGCACCCTACACCCGAACCCGCGCTACTCGCTTCAACGATGACTGGTGGACGACGGGAAACAATGAGAAGAGGAAGGAGTTTGCTCGATTCTTCTTCTCCGGAGATGGCGATCCTTCGCAGACGTACGAGGCATTCGTGACCGAATTGCTGACGGATGAGAACGGTCAGTGGGGCGAAGATGGAGCACGGCTGGACACCGTCTTCGATACCTCCGCGCAAGCGGGGTTCGCCGGCATCTGCTGGGCGGCGCTCCAATGGCAGACTGGTTCCAGCTGGCAGGATCTCAGCCCCTATCTCATCGGAGGCCTGCGCGCCGTGCAGGTTCGCAGCGGTGCCTTCTTCGAGTCGACCAACCAGAGCAACCGCTTCTCGCCTCTGAAGACGGACTACGAAGACGAGAACGCGGGTGGCAAGTACAACATCTCCGGGT
>WYBR01000003.1 GCA_011525805.1 Vicinamibacteraceae bacterium | reverse complement strand
CGCCTGCACGCGCGCATCGATCTCCGCCCAAAGCGGCGGCGATCGATGGCACCCCGCGTAAAGGAGGGTGGCACTGCACGCTCGCTGCTTTGAGCGAGAGTGCAGTGCGAAGGGCAAAGGCGATCGTTCGCACTGGCGCGTGGGGCTGATGTTGAGGTGCGATGCGGTGGCGCCTGCACGCGCGCATCGATCTCCGCCCAAAGCGGCGGCGATCGATGGCACCCCGCAGCGGTACGCTTGAAGCGGTCATGCGCTAGGTGAGGCGCTCGGCGATCGTCCGCGCGAGTTCCGGCGCCCCGTCGCGGTCGAGGGTCCGCGCCGGCCAGTGGTGGGGCAGGCCCGAGCCGTCGGGGTATTTCGGGATGATGTGAAAGTGGACGTGGGGGATAGCCTGTCCGGCGGCGCGGCCGTTGTTCTGCAGGACGTTGTACGCCGGCGCGCCGGTGGCGCCGATCACGGCGGCGGCGATTCGCGGCAACGCGCGCCCCAGCGCCGCCGCGACCTCCCCGGGCAAGTCCTCCAGGCGCTCGCACCGCCGGCGGGGAATGACGAGCGTGTGGCCGCGGCTGAGCGGGTTGATGTCCAGAAACGCGAAGACGTGCTCGTCCTCGAAGACGCGGTACGACGGGATCTCTCCTGCGGCGATGCGCTCGAAGAGATGATCGAGATCGGTCATGGCGGCCTCCGTCCATTGCATGTTGCCGATGTGTGAGGATACCCCGCCGCCGGTAGAATGACCCATGCCGGCGGCGGATGGACAGGCAGGCAGCACGCGATCGCGCATCGTCCTGCTCGGGGCGAGCAACCTGACGCTGGGGGTCTCGACGATCACTCAACTGGCCCACGCGCGGGCGGGCGGGCCGTGCGCCATTCATATCGCACTGGGCCATGGACGCTCTTACGGGCAATGGAGCAGCGTTCTCGGCCGGCGCCTGCCCGGCATTCTGGAATGCGACCTCTGGAGCGCGATCGAGAAGGACGACGGCGGGCCGACCTACGCCCTCATCACCGACGTGGGCAACGACATCGCCTACTGCGTCGAGCCGGAGACGATCGGCCGCTGGCTGGCGGAGGCGGTGTCGCGCCTGCGGGCGATGAACGCCTCGATCGTCATGACGGCGCTGCCGATCGAGAGCCTTCGCGGCCTCGGCCGGAGGCGGTTCGACCTCTTCCGCCGCCTGTACTTTCCGTCGCGGCCGCTCACCTGGGAGATGATGCGCGAGCGGGTCGAAGCGCTTGATGCGATGATGCGGTCGATCGCGCATTGCAGCGGCGTGGCGATCGCCGAGCAGAGCGGGGCGTGGTACGGCTTTGATCCGATCCACCTGCGCATGCGCCACTGGACCACCGCGTGGTCGCGCGTGCTGGCGCTCTGGTCGCCGGACGCGCGGGAGCCGGCGGCGAAGCCGCGGACGCGGCCGCTGCGCTGGACTTCGCTGCTGGCCGCGACGCCGGCGGAGCGCATCCTGTGGGGGATGGAGCAGTCGGCCCGGCAGCCCGTGCGGGTTCTTCGCGACGGGACGACGGTTTCCTTCTATTGACCTTCACCGCCGGGCGGCGCGGTCGGGCCGCGCGGTCGGGCCGCGCGGTCGGGCCTCGCGGTCGGGCCGCGAGGAGCATCGCCGCAGTTCAGCGGCGCTCGCCCGGTTGCTTGTCTCGATGCACCGTCGCCCAGACTTCGCGCTTCGCGTCGAGGTCGCGGTACTCCTTGCGGCCCATGACCATGTCGGCGTAGATGGTCGCGATCTCGTGCGGCCTCATGCGGAAGCGCACCTGCGACCATTCGAGGGGCCGGCCGCGGAACTCGTAGCACGATCCGGAGTTCGGATCGATCGCCCACTGCGGCGGCTCGGCGGGCGCCACATCGAGCCAGCGCGTGTCTTGCCCGCACGCGACGTGCGGGCCGACTTCACCCATGAGGTTGGTCTTGGCGGCGCCGGCGACGGGGCCGACGAGTTTGAGCGTGACTTCGGCCTCAACGCCATCGTACTCGACGAGGCGGATGACGAAGGGATGGGTGCAGGCGCCGCCGGAGCGCCGGGCCATCTCGTGGCCGGCCCAGTCGGGCAGGTGCTCGCCGGACTTGCTCGACTCGCGGTGGAAGGCTTCGGCGAGGACGGAGGGTGCGCCTTCGACGGAGAGGGGGCCGAACGGGCAGGGAACCGTCTCGTCATCTGGCGACGCGGAGAGCGTTGCAATCGCGGAATTGTCCAGCGTTCGTCCGCGCATCAGCCGATCCGGCGTCGATATGGCGCCATGGGGCTCAAGGAGAAGCATCATCAGCAGTGTGGAGTTCTCAAGACCCTTTCCGTATCGCTCCTCATCCCAGGGGTCGTATGCATTGAGAACACACTCAATCGCGTTGCCCCGTCGAACGCACTGCTGGCTCCCAGTGTGAGCGAAGAGCAGGCCCCGCTCCACTCCTGAACCTGTAGCAATCAGGTCCACAAACGAAAGTGACGTAAAGGCGCCGACCACCTCCTCGAACCACTGCGGTGAAGTCATCCAGTCGCCGGTGGGGTACTTGCGCTTGCCACAGCTACCGGTCTGGACGGTGACGATGCCGTTTGGCGTGTCCGTCAGGACTGAATCCGGAACGAATGACGGGCGGATCGAGGCCGTCAGTGCTCCCGCGAAGCCGGGGTCAGGCCGCGGCAACTCGTCGCTGCGGAAGATCAGAATCTGCACCGCTTCGTGCTGCGGAGACAGGCGAATCTGGAACGCGATCCGGTCCCCCGCAGCAGTCTTGTGGGTCACTTGCACAATCGCGCCGTAGAAGGTGTCGTTCACTAACTCGAGAGATGCCTGCGCGAACTGCTCGCCCACTTCTCCGCTGACCATTCGGAATCCCGGAAAGCCGCCACTCAAGGCGCCTTGTGGAAACACCGGGCCGCGAATCTGACTGACGAATCCGCCGAGACGGTCAACATCAACCTCAAAATCGCCGCGAACGAGGGTGATGACGGATTCCGACTCTCTGCATTTCGTCCGTCCGCCGAACACACCTCGGGCACCCCAAGAAGGCGCGCATGCGATCCCGAACGCGGGCACCGGCTCGGTCGATCGACCCAATGAGACCGATGGGCAACGCGTCCCATTCGCATTGAACAGGACGAGGCAATTCGTTCCAAGCCCTGTTCGCCGTGCCAGCAGATCCGTCGATCGTTCAATGATGTCTTCCGCAAGTTGGCTCGCTCGCTGGAACGATGCTCGTCCAATCGACCCGCACAACCCCTCGCACTCATGGTTGTCGTGATGCTGGCCGGCGAGGAGTTCGCGCCAGGCTTCTTCGAGTTCCCACGTGGGGTAGACGTCCCACTGCGCGTAGGGGCGGCCGAGCAGGCTCGCCGTCGCGGCAAGCGACTCCGCAGCGAGGATGGCGTGTTCGCACGCACGGCTCGTGCGCGGGTGGCGATCGCCGTTCTTGCCCAGCGTCATGCCGTGCCACACGTCATCCATCGTGTAGCGCCGCACCGGCGCCTCGGCGTGGCCGATCTTTGCAATCACTTCTGACAGCGTACCCGGCACGATCTCGAACTCCGGATTCGCCTGCAACTCCTTCAACTTCGGCAGCAGCACCTCGCTGCGGCACATCCAGTCGCGGCTGGGCATCAACTCGACCCACTGCACGATCGCGGGCTGATCGAGTTCGCGCAGCAGTTTCGACGTCAAGAGCGGCGCAAAGTCCTCAGGCCACTGGTGCAGGTTGAGGTCGTTGCGCGGCAGCGTGGGCAGGCGCGAGCCGTCGAGGCCCTCCCACTGAATCAGCGCGTGCGGCTCGCGCGGCACCTCGGGCGTGTGCCACGTCCACTGGAAGAAGAGGCACGCGCCCGTGTAGCCGCACTGGCGCAGCATCTGCGGCAACTGCGGGAAGAAGTAGAACTCCTCCTCCCAGAATGCCCGCGGCCGCACGCCCAGCAGGCGGCGCGTGGTGCGCACGCCGAAGGTGAGTTGTCGGATGTTGGACTCGGCGCCGTGGAAGAGTCCGTAGGGCTGGCCGTAGGAGCAGCCGACGGGTTCGATGATTCCCTGCGCCACGGCCTCGCGCAGCTCGGCGAGGGCCTCGGGGCACTCGGCGGCCATCTTCTCATAGCCGTTCGCGTCGAAGTTGACGTTGCCCTTCACCCCCGCCTCGCGGCAGAGATGGATCATGTCGCGCACCGAGCCGGGGAGGACGTCGTAACCCCACAGCCACTGCATGTCGACCCAGTGCATGTGGTTGCCGAAGGTGAAGTAGACGGGTTTTCGAGCGAGCCCGGCCATGGGGATCAAAGCGGCGGCGTGTAGGTCAGTCCTCCGTCAACTCCCAGCGGCAGGCCGAGCGCCATCCACACGAGCAGGAGGATGGTCCAGATGATGGTGAAGACGATGGTGTAGGGCATCATCATGGAGATAAGCGTGCCCATGCCGGAGCGCGGCACGTACTTCTGCATGAACACGAGAATGATGATGAGGTAGGCGTTCAGCGGCGTGATGATGTTGGAGACGGAGTCGCCGATGCGATACGCCGCCTGCGTGAGTTCCGGCGAGATGCCGACCATCATGAACATGGGCACGAAGATCGGCGCGAACATCGCGTACTTCGCGCTCATCGAGCCGACGAAGAGGTTGAACGTCGCCGTCACGAGGATGAAGGCGACCATGAGCGTGTAGGGCGACAGGCCGGCCTTTCCCAGCGCCTGCCCGCCGGCGAGCGCGAGCATGCGGTCGAGGCCGGAGTACTTGAAGAGTTCGGTGAACTGGGCGGCGAAGAAGGCGAGGACGATGATCGGGGCCATGTAGGCGATCGAGTCGACGAGCAGTTTCGCGACGTCCTTGTCGTTGCGCAGTTTGCCCACGCGCGCGCCGTAGAAAATCGCCCCGGTAATGAAGCACAGGAAGATCATCGGCACAATGGAGTTCACCCAGCGGTCGAAGTGGTCGGCGCTGGGAACGAGAATGAGATCGCCTTCGACGTGCGCGTTGGCCGGCGGGGCCTGGTCGGGCGAGGCGGGGACGAAAACCTCGGCGACGACGTCGTTCTTCGGGTTGGCCGGATCGGGCATCTTGTGCGTGTAGAGCGGCATGCCCGGGATGACGATCATCGCGAGGAGAATGCCCAGCGCCAGCGCGAAGCCGATCGCGCCCGCGCGCAGGCCGCGGACCTCCTGCGGCTTGAGTTGCTGCTCGGCGAGTTCTTCGGGTGAGGGCGTGACCGGCCCGCCGTCCTCCGGCGACTTGCGGTTGAGGCGCCGCTCGACGAACCAGGCCGTGACGGCCCAGCCGGTGAAGGTGATGACCACGGTCGAGGCGATCATAAACCACCAGTTGCAGGCGGCGTTGACCTTGTAGTTCTCATCCACAACCTGCGCGCCGACGGTGGAGAAGTTCGCGAGCATCGGGTCGAGGCCGGTGATGAGCAGGTTCGCGTTGAAGCCCGCGGAGACGCCGGCAAAGACGGCGGCGATGCCGGCCAGCGGCGAGCGACCCACCGACTTGTACAGCGCCGCCGCGAGCGGGGGCAGCACGACGTAGCCGGCGTCGATGGTCATTGAACTCATCACGCCCACGAAGACCATCGTCGGCGTGAAGAGCCGCTCGGGCACGACGAGCATCACGCTCTTGAGCGTGGCCGCGAGCAGGCCGGTCCGTTCGGCGATGCCGATGCCGAGCATCCCCACGAGCACAACGCCCAGGGGCGGAAAGGCCATGAAGTTCTTCACCATGTTGCTCAGCGTCCAGTAGAGGCCGTCGCGGCTGAGCAGGTCGCGCGCCTTGAGCGTCTCGCCCGTTTCGACCCACTCGACCTTCGGCTCGCCGGTGGCTTCGTCAATGACGGGGACGTGGTGAACGGAGCCGTCCTCGCCGCGCGTCTCGATGAGCACCGGGCGCGGCAGCGATTTCATCACCGTCCACTCGCCCTTGGAGGCGATGAAGGAGAGGCCCATGACGAGCAGGGCGCCGAGGAGAAACAGCGTGGCCGGATCGGGGAGTTTGTTGCCGACCCATTCGATGAGATCAAGCAGGCCCTTCGAGCCGGATGATCCGCCGTCGCGCGTCGTCTCCGCCATCGCTTCGTCTCCTTGGGCTGGAAAGCCGCCGGTTGAAAGATGCGATGGTTATAGCGTCCAGAATGGCGTCGCGAAAGGGGGAAGGTGCGGGAATTGCGGGCGGGATCGGGCGCGCGATCACGCGGCGGAGACGATGCTCGGCGCCGGCTTGCCGTCCTTGGGCTCGCAGAGCACGACCCGCGCCTTGCCGCCGCGCTTGGCGACATAGAGCATCTCGTCGGCGATGCGGATGAGTTCCTCGCCCGAAGCCGCCCGGCTGGTCCGCGCGCAGGAGATGCCCATCGACATGCCGATCTCGTGCTCGTGGCAGACGATGCGCCGGACCGCATCCTCGAAGTCGTCCTTGATGCGCTGGGCGAGGTGGACGGCGGTCGAGGCGTCGGTGCGCGGCAGGAGGATGACAAACTCGTCGCCGCCGTAGCGGGCGGCGAGATCGGATTCGCGGCGGTTGGCGAGGATGACCTTGCCGGCGAGGCGGAGCATGTCGTCGCCGTGCTGATGCCCGAGGGCGTCGTTGAGCGTCTTGAACCCGTCGAGGTCGGTCATGATGCAGGCGAGGTCGTCGCTGTGGCGCGTCGTCTCCGCGAAGAGGCGCGGCAGGTCTTCGTTGAGGTGCCGCCGGTTGGAAAGCCCCGTCAGCGCGTCCGTCAGCGCCATCTCCTCCAGGCGGGCCACCATCGAGGAGAGTTGCGAGTGCGACCGCCGCACCTGCTCGAGCGAGAGTTCCAGTTCGCGCTGCAGTCGGATGTTCTCCTGCTTGGTGCGCCAGCGCGAGAGGTTTTTCTCGACCATCAGGGGGAGCACGGAGAGAAACTCTCCGGCCTTGACGATGTAGTCGTACGCGCCCGCGTGCAGCGCCTCGAGCGCCGTGCGGTAGTCGGACTCGCCGGTGACCATGATGATCGGGAGATTGGGCTGGCGGCGGAGGAACTCGCCCAGCGCGTGCAGGCCCGTGCCGTCCGGAAGGTTGAAGTCGCACAGCGCGAGGTCCACGCCCGCGAGGTCCTGCGCCAGCGCCTGCGCGATGGTCCCGCAGACCGCCACGCACCGGCCGCCGAAGTGCTCTTCGAGCACGTCCCGGATGAGCGAGGCGGTGTCGGGATCATCTTCGAGAACGATCAGTCGGGGTGGCTGGGTCCGAAGGGTCATATGTGCGTCATTCTCCAATGACATGGTTGTCCTGGCGAGTCCCCGCTCAGGTTCGGCGCTGGATCAGGCGGCGCTGGTTCGGGCGGCGAGTTGTCGGTGCACGGTCGTCCAGTAGCGGGCCGCCGCCTCGACCCGCCGGAGCATGTCCTCGGTGTCAGGCACCTTGCAGGCGTAACTGCTCGCGCCGACGTTCAGCGCGCGGCGTTCGACTTCGTCGTCATCCACTCCCGTCATCACCACCACGGGAAGGTTGCGGTAGCGCCCGTCGGCGCGCAGGTTGGCGAGCACCTCCAGCCCGTTCGCCCCGGGCATTTCGAGATCGAGGAGCACGAGGTGGGGCCGGGGCCTCTCCTCGCCGCTTCCCGCTTCCTTGAGGAAGCGAATCCCGTCGCAGCCGTCCACGCACTCATAGACCTTCACCGGCAGGTCGAGCGATTCGAGCGCATCGCGCACGAGCATCCGATAATCCGGATCGTCATCGACGAGCAGAATCACGGACTCGTGGCCGGTGGGCTTCGGACGATGGGGCGACGAAGGTGCGGGCATGCGAGAGGCTCCTGAATGGTCCTTCGACCAGGCGCGGCGGGGAATCGAGCGGTTCATGCCGCGGTTCGCCCCGCGGCGGGTCCGACATCAGCAGAGGCGATACGACTCGCCGGGATTGACACGGTAAAGGTGCTGCCGGCGCCGACCTCGCTGGTGAGCGTGATCTCGCCTCCCCAGTGTTCGACGACCGCCTTGACGCTGGCCAGTCCGATACCGCGGCCGGGGACCGAGGCCGCCGCCGCGCCCGAGCCGCGCCGAAACACCTGGAAGATGCGCTTGCGGTCCGACTCGGAGATTCCCGGACCGGTGTCCGAGACGGAGACGCAAAGCCGGCCGTCGCGCACCTCGTGCGCGATCGTGATGCGCCGCGTCTCGCGCTGGCCCATGTACTTGGCGGCGTTGTCGATCAGGTTCAGAAAAACCTGACGCGCCAGGTTGCTCTCGACGCGGACGACCGGCAGCGTCGTCGCGATCGCGCATTCGATCGAGCGCTCGGCGAGGTCGTGGCCGAGGGCCTCGACGATGCCGCGGACCAGTTCGTGCAGATTGACGTCTTCGCACTCGCCCGGCCTCGTGCGGATGCGGCTCAGTTCGAGCAGGTCGTCGAGCATGGAGGTTTCGATCCTGACGTTGGCGGCGATGCGCTCGAGGCGGTGCTTGACTTCGTCGGGCAGCGCGTCGCCGAAGCGGCGCTGGAGCATGGTCGTCATTCCCGCGATGTTGCGCAGCGGCGCGTTGAGGTCGTGGCTGACGGTGCGGAGGAACTCGTTCTTCGTCTCGATCTCGAGTTCGAGGCGGCGGTTGGCGGCGTGCAACTCGGCGGTGCGCTTCGCCACGTCGCGCTCGAGCGACTCGTTGGCGCGGAGGAGTTCGGCTCGGGCGCGGGCGAGCGTCGCGGCCGTTTCGGTCACCGAGCGCGCCAGCAGGCCGAGTTCATCCTCGCGCTTCACCGGAAGGTGGGGCAGCGTCTCGCCTGAGGCGAGCAGGGTGACGGCCCGGAGGATGCGGCGCAGCGGCCGCGTGAGGCGCCGCATCAGCAGCGCCGTCAGCGGAACCGAGATCAGGCACGCCACAAGCACCACGCCGATCGCCAGCGCCCGCAGCCGCTCGACCGTGGCGCGGTGCACCGAATCGGTGTGAACGAAGGCGACGTGGCCGAGCAGGTCCGGCGAGCCCCCGAGGCGCGAGGCGGCGAGGATCGGCATCCGCAGAACCCGCGCCTCCGGCGCTCGCTTCGATCCCAGCAGCGTCGGGCGGCTCTGCGCCAGCGCCCACTGCCCGCCAGGCGCGCCGAAGCGCGACACGTACTCCGCGTGCAGGTCGGCGCTGTTGCGCTTCATGCCCAGCACGTTGCCGAATCGATCCTCGACCTGCACGAGCGCGATGCCCGGCTCGGAGGCGGCCTGCTCCAGCCGCGCCTCGATCGCCTTGCCCTCGCGGTTCTGCAGCACTTCCCGGAACTCGCCCGCGAGGTGTTCGCCGATGCGGACCGTCTCGCGCGAGAGCGTCTCGTCGAGTTGCTTTTCGATGAGCGTCTTGAGCATCCAGTTGCTCGTGCCCACGGTCGCGACCACCATGGCCAGGACGAGCAGCATCACCCGGAACTGGAGGCGATACCTCAGCGAGACTGCTGGAGTCAAGATGTCCGGGTCCGCGCTCAGCACCGCGTCGCCCCTGCCAGGCGCCCGGGAGAGGGCGCACGTGGTTATCGTCGGCGTTCGGGGAACGGCATTGCGGCCGGATCGCCGCAAGTTCCGTGCATGGCGCCCGGGCTGGACCACCGGCCGTCCCACTCGGCACAACCGTCAGACTCGCCCCGATCGGACCCCGGGCGGCTGTGGTGACCGCTTCGCCGCGGGCTCGGCGAGGGGCCATTGCGCTTTCATCGGCGCCCGATTTGCTCCCTCCCCCGGCTCTGCGGGGGAGGGCTGGGGTGGGGGTGCATCGGCGACTTGCGCTGTGCACGCAAGTCGTTCGCCTCCTGCCGCACGGTCGCCCCCACCCCTTCCCCGCCCGCGCAATGCCGGGGGAGGGGAGGACAGGCCGACTCTTCTGAAGAACGCGATCACCCCGCTCCCCGGCTCCTTGCCCCAGACCGGGCCGGCGGCCTATGATGGAGTTCGTCAATCTGAGCCGCTTGCACCACCGTGCGTTCGCCAGCCCCGGCCGGGCGGCGGACACACCCCGGCGACGAGTCGGGAAGCATCCGTGGGAGGTCCACCTCGATGGCCAAGAAGATCAATTCACAGTTTAAGATTCTCGCGCCGGGAGGGCAGGCCACGCCCGCTCCGCCGCTTGGCCCCGCGCTGGGCGCCAAGGGAATCAACCCCGGACAGTTCATTCAGAAGTTCAACGAAGCCACCCGCAAGTTCAACGGCAAGGTCGTGGGCTGCATCGTCACGCTCTACGACGACCGCAGTTTCGAACTCGAGATCAAGTCCTCCCCCGCCTCGGTCCTCATCAAGGAGAAGGCCGGCGTCGAAAAGGGCAGCGGCCTGGTCGGCAAGGAAAGCGTCGGCTCGATCACCCGCGCCCAGGCGCAGGAGATCGCCAAAGAGAAGATGGCCGACCTCACCGCCGCCGATCTCGAAGCGGCGACGCGAATCATCATCGGAACCGCCCGCTCGATGGGCGTGAAGGTGGAGGGCTGAGACACATGGCCAGGCTCACCAAGCGAACCCGCGCCAACCTCGAAGTCGCCCCGAAGGAGCCGCTGCCGCTCAAGGACGCGGTCGCCGCGCTCAAGAAGTTCAAGGGGCCGCGCTTCGATCAGACCGTCGAAATCTGCTTCACCCTCGGCATCGATACGACCCAGGCCGACCAACTCGTCCGCGGCGCCATCGCGCTGCCGCACGGCGTGGGCAAGAGCAAGCGGGTGATCGCCTTCTGCGGCAGCGACGACGCGGCCGGGGCGAAGGCGGCCGGCGCCATCGAGGCTGGCGCTGACGACCTCATCAAGAAAGTCTCCGACGGGTGGATGGACTTCGACGTCGCCGTCGCCTCGCCCGACATGATGAAACTCGTCAGCCGCCTCGGCCGGCAACTCGGCCCGCGCGGCCTGATGCCCACGCCCAAGGCCGGCACCGTCACCACCGACATCGCCAGGGCCGTCCGCGAGTACTCCGCCGGAAAGGTCGAGTACCGCAACGACAAGGGCGGCAACGTCCAGGCCGCCGTCGGACGCATGAGTTTCCCCGAGGATCACCTCGCCGACAACATCGACTTCTTCATCCAGACCATCCTCAAGGCCAAGCCTGCCTCCACCAAGGGGCAGTTCGTCAAGAAAGTGACCATCAGCGGAACGATGACCCCCGGCGTGCGCGTCGCGGTGTAACGGAGTTGAACGCGAGTGAGATCACCCCACGATTCGCAGAGCCGACAAACGCACCCCACGATTCGCAGAGCCTCATCGTGGGCGTGAGTTGACAAACCCCTAGTGCCTAGTGCCAAGTGCCTAGTGCCTCACTCGAATCGAGCCTCCCATGAGCAAAGTCGTCAAAGACCTCATCATCAACGAGTACCGGCGTGAGTTCAACGGCGTGGCCGACGCGCTTCTCGTGGACATCCGCGAACTCAAGGCGGACCAGAACATCGAATTGCGCAAGGGACTGCGCAGCAAGGGCATTCGCGTCACCGTGGTGCGCAACGCGCTCGCGGCCAAGGCCTTCGATGGCACGGCGCTGAGCCCCCTCGATTCGCTCCTCACCGGACCCAGCGCGATCGTCTACGGCGGCGAGACCGTCATCGACGTCGCCCGCGAGGTCATGACCTTCGCGAAGAAACTGAAGAAACTCGAACTCAAGGGGGCCATCCTCGACGGCGAGGTCTTCAAGGGCAAGGCCGGCGTCGAGGCCCTCAGCAAGTATCCCACGCGGACCGAGGCGCTGGGACAGGCGGTGCAACTCGTGCTCAGCCCCGGCGCCTCGCTCGTCGGCGCCGTCGTCGGGCCGGGCGGCGCCATCGCCTCCATCCTCAAGACCATCGAGGAGAAACTCGAAAAGGGCGAGACCATCGCCCGGGCCGGATGACTCATGCGGCCGCGCGGCCGCCCACCAGAACAACCCGCGCGTTCGACGGGCCCTCACGGGTTAAATGTTCGATGGTCGAACACCTCTTGAACGCCGAGATTGCCAGTGACTGATCGGAGTGTGCAACGTGACTGAAGGAACCAAGACGTTTGACAAGGCGATCGCCGAACTCGGCGACAAACTCGCGGCCCTCACCCTCAAGCAGGCCGTCGACCTCAAGGACTACATGAAAGAGACCTACGGCATCGAGCCGGCTGCGGGCGGCGCCATCATGATGGCGGGCGGCGGCGGCGCTGCGGCCGGACCGGCCGAAGAGGCCGAGCAGACCGAGTTCGACGTCATCATCACCGCCGCCGGCGACAAGAAGATCCAGGTCATCAAGGCGGTCCGCGAAGCCACCGGCCTGGGCCTCAAGGAAGCCAAGGACCTCGTCGACGCCGCCCCCAAGCCCGTCAAGACCAAGGTCAGCAAGGAAGAGGCCGAGGCCCTCAAGGCCGCCCTCACCGAAGCCGGCGCCTCCGTCGAGATCAAGTGATCGCCTGACACGACAAGCGGCAGCGCGAGCAACCCCGACGCCCATGCAACGCACGGGCGTCGGGCGTTTTTCTGCGCCGCAGCGATACGTGACGACGATTCACTCGTATCGTCGCATCCGGCGAAGGGATGACCATTCGTCGGCTGTGCACTGGACGTTCGTATTCAGTTTGGTACGATCAATCGGCTTCAACGCCGGGAGTCTGCATGGCCCGCAACTCGACCATCGAATGGACGCAGGTCACGTGGAACCCCGTCGTGGGCTGCTCCAAGGTCTCCGAGGGGTGCCGCCACTGCTACGCCGAGACAATGAGCCGCCGCCTGGCGGGCATGGCCCGCGCCGATCTCGCCGCCGGCCGCAATCCCGGCCGCAAGCGTCACTACATGGCCGTGATCGATCCGCGGACGGGCGACTGGAATCGCACCATCGCGCTGGTCGAAGAAGCGCTCGATGATCCGCCGCGCTGGCGTCAGCCGGCCATCGTGTTCGTCAACTCGATGAGCGATCTCTTCCACACCGATGTGCCGCTCGATTACATCCGCCGCGTCTTTGCGGTGATGAACGAGTGCCCCCGGCACACGTTTCAGATCCTCACCAAGCGGCCGGAGATCGCGGCGCAGTATGCCCCACTCCTCGACTGGACGCCCAACATCTGGATCGGCACGAGCGTGGAGAACGCGCTCGTGACGCACCGCATCCGCGACCTTGTGAAGATCGAGCAGGCGAGCGTGCGCTTCCTTTCGCTTGAACCATTGCTCGGCCCGCTGCGCCGCCTGCCGCTGGGGCGCATCGACTGGGTCATCGTCGGCGGCGAGTCCGGCGCGGGCGCCCGGCCGATGGAGGCTGACTGGGTGCGCCACATCCGCGACCAGTGCCTCGCCCGCGGCGTGCCCTTCTTCTTCAAGCAGTGGGGCGGGATGAACAAGAAGGCCGCGGGGAGGAGACTGGATCGACGGGTTTGGGATGGGATGCCGGAGCCTAACAAGGTGCTGACGAGTGTCTGAGGCGGATGCAGTACACTTCGAGAAGTATTCGGCTCAGAATCGGGCGAAGCACGCGATTCTGGATGGCTATCTCCCGGCGTATCTCAAAGCACTCAAGGGAACCGCTGAGGCGTTTCACTACGTCGATGGCTTTGCTGGCCGGGGTTCCTACGAGGGCAAATACCTCGGTTCACCGCTACGCGCGCTCAACATCCTGCAAGAGTATCAGCTTTGCAATCGCGCCACGGTGAGTCTCGTCGAGCTGAAGAAGAAGTACATCTCTGACCTCGAGAGCGCAGTTATCGTGCATCCCGCTACGCCTCGTCTAGCGTTTCCGCCGCTGGTGCGACGGGGCCTGTTCTCTGGGCATCTAAACGAAGTCCTTACGCGCGAAATCTATCGGGAGTCCCGTTGCGCCACCTTTGCGTTCGTCGATCCGTGCGGAGTAAAGGGACTCAAGATGGGCGACATCGTTCGCCTTCTCAGACTCCCCTTCGGTGAAGTGTTACTGTTCTTCAACTACTCTGGTGTGATACGCATAATCGGACAGGCTCGAAAGGAATTGAACGCATCATCGGCTCTGGCAGATCTCCTCGGAAGCACCGAAAGAGCAGCGCGTCTCGTGAGCGCCATCGGAGATACATCCGACCCAGTAGAGCGTGAGTCGCTTGTTCGCGGCGCATTCGCTGAGGCAGTGCGAACTGACTCTGGAGCACAATACCTCGTCCCGTTTCGTTTCGAATCACGCGGGTCGGAGGCGACAACGCACTACCTTCTGCACTGTTGTAGCCACGAACTTGGATTCCTGATCATGAAGGACGTGATGTGGGATGCTGGACGCTCACCCGGCGCGGCGTTCGGCAGTCTCGGGTTTCAGAGCGATCGTGAGAGAGGCAAACAACTTGCTCTTCTACGGTTCGACATTGCTGAAACAGAGGAACGAGTACTCTCACGACTCTCGCGGGGATCAGTCCAAGTCTCACACTTCACCGAAGTTTGGGCGCGACGCCCGGAAGATCTGACACCGCGCAAAGCGTATCGGCAGGTCTTGTTGGAGCTTGAGTCCAAGGGCCGCATTCAAGTGTACGACAAAGCGAACCACTCGCCTGCTCCGGCATCCGCGCGAAGAGCGGGTACCCTCGGCGGAGATTACTGGCTGCGCCCAAAGCACATGAGTTGACGTTTCTCTTCGCCGATCAACTTTGTCGCGATTGCCCCGCGAACCAGCCCCGCCCCTACCATTGTCGATGATCCGGCGGGACCGATTCCTGGATTACGTCGATCGCTTTCGCGCTGCGCGGGTGCTGGTCATTGGGCCGGCGGTGGCGGAGCGGGATGTGCATTGCGCGGTCAATCGGCTCGCGCCGGACTGGCCGATGCCCGTCTACCGCGTCGAGCACGCCAGCGTTCATCCCGGGGCCGCGGCCCTGACGGCCGCGACCATCGCCAACCTCGGCGCCCAGGCCACCCTCCTCGCCCCCGTCGGCCGGGCCGCCGCCGGGACCGCTTTGCGCGAGGCCCTTGCCGACGCCCGCGTGCACCTCATCGACGGCTGTGAAGCACCGGAGTGCCGCACGGCCGAACTCTTCCGCTACCTCGCGCAGGGGCGGCAACTCATGCAGATCCGCCGCGGCTGGACGCCCCGACCCTTCGCCGATCTCGCGGCGACGCTCGATCGGCTCGGCGGCGACGGCGAGTCCGACGCCGACGGACGCGTCTTCGACTGCGTTTGCATCGTGGCCGGCGAGCCGGAGGCGCTGACGGCTGCGGACCTCGCCGCGATTGCGGACTGGTGCCGGGCGCGGAAGATCCCCCTCGTCTACGACGCCGCCGGCGCGACGATCAGCCCCGCCGCCGGCAGCGCCGACCACCTCATCGTCAACGAGCGTGAATCGCGGCAGGTCGCGGCCGCGGCGCAGTGCAGCGCGCACGAAGACCACATCGACCGGCTGCGGCAGTTGTGCGAGACGGTTGCGCCCAACGTGCTGCTCACGCTCGGCCGCCAGGGCGCGGTGGTCGGGTGCCGCGGCGGAGAGATCAGGCGCGTCGAGGTTCATCCCCTCACCGTCGCCGCGCCGCCGATCGCCGATCGCCGCGGCGTGGGCTTCGTGGTGTCGGGGGTGTACGGCGTGCTCGTCGCGGCCGGGGCGTCGCCGCAGGAGGCCGCGCTTCTCGCGTGCAGCGCCGCCAGCCTCGCCGCCTCCCTGTCCGGGCCCAAGCGCATCGACCTCAACGACCTGCTGCGCCTGACCTATCGCGAGATCGAGTCGCACGTGGCGGACGGCATCGAGGTCTTCTCGCGCATCCGCGATGAGCATCTGCCGGTGATCGACCGGGCGGCGCGGCTGCTCATGGAGGCGTACAACGAAGGCAAACAGGCGCTGGTCTTCGGCAACGGCGGCAGCGCGGCCGAGGCGAATCATCTCGTGGGCGAACTCACCGGCCGCTTCAAGGAGAACCGCCCCGGACTGCCGAGCATCTCGCTCAGCGCCAACGACTCGCTCACCACCTGCCTCGCCAACGACTACGGCTACGAAGACGTCTTCGCCCGGCAGATCGAGACGTTTTGTCGCGAGGGCGACGTCGTCATCGGCCTGTCCACCAGCGGGCGCTCGGCGAACGTGATCCGCGCCATGGAGCGGGCGCGGCAGCGCGGAGCGCGGGTCATCGCCTTCACGGGGCGCGACGGCGGGGCGATGGCCGAACTCGCCGACGTCGCCATCATCGTCCCCAGCGAGAGCACCGCGCGCATCCAGGAAGCGCACCTGTTCATCATTCACGTCCTGTGCGACATGCTCGATCGGCGCCTCGATTCGCAGGGCCGGCTGCACCCCTCGGCCTCGGAGATGTGAGCGTGAGCACCGCGCGCGACATGCTGGTGATCGGCGACGCGATGGTCGATGCCTACCTGCGCACCGAGCCGGTCGGCGTGTCCGACGAAGCGCCCGTCGCGGTGCTCGACTACGTTGAAGTACGGCGGACACTGGGCGGGATGATGAACGTCGCGGCGTCGTGCGCGGCGTGCGGCCGCGTGCGCATCATCGGCCTGATCGGTGACGACGAGGGGGGCGCGTTTCTGAGGGCAGAGTCCGAACGCCTCGGCATGGAGACCCACTGGTTCAGCGACGGCCGGCGGACCATCGAGAAGACGCGCGTGCTCGCCGGGCAACAGGAGGCGATGCTGGCGCGGATTGACGTCGAGATCACCGATCCCGTCGATGAAACGGTCGCGCGGGCGATGGTCGATGAAGTGCGGCGAGCACTGCCGCAGTGCGGGGCGGTTCTCGTCTCCGACTACGCGAAGGGGGCGCTGACGGCGGCGCTGGCGCGCGATGTGCTCGCGGCCGCGGCGCAGCGCGGCGTGCCGGTCATTGTGGACGCCAAGCCGCAGACGATGGAGTGGTTCCGCGGCGCAGCGCTCTTCACCCCCAACGAGCGCGAGGCGCGGCAGTTCGCGGCCCGCTGCGGCGACGAAGGCGGCAACATCGACGATCTTGGCGCGGCCGTGGCGAGGCGGCTCGACGCGCCAGTGCTGATCACCCGCGGCGCCGAGGGGATGACGCTCTTTGATCGCAGCGGTACGCGGCTGGTTCATTGCGACGCCCTGGTGAAGCAAGCCGTTTCGACGAGCGGCGCGGGCGATGTGGTCGTCGCCGCCGTCGGACATGCGCTGGGCGCGGGCCGGTCGCTCGTCGACGCGGTCGAGTTCGCGGCGACGTGTGCGGCCAGGGCGGTCGGCCGCGAAGGCACGTGCCGAATCGAGGCGGGCGACCTGTAACGCGCGGAGAACGGTCGTTGCGCGAATCGCAAAGCGCGTAGACGCACCCCACGATTCGCAGAGCCTCATCGTGGGGGTGTGGTTGCGATGATCATCAATCGGCACTCCGCCGCGATCGGGGCGCGCGCTCGCGCACGATGCTGAAATCACTCTGCGCTTTTCTCAGAAGACCCTCCTACGCATGCCGTCGAACTGCCGGCGGCGTCGAGGACGCTCGGTCGGATGCGGCCGCGCGCCGGCGGTCGCGCGCCGGCGCGCCGCCCCGTCGCGATGCAGGGCCGCGACTAGACGCGGCGAGCGCATCGCACGAGGAGCACCGCGTGTCATATCAACTCGATCCCTTCGCCGACATCAACCTCTCCGAGGCCCTCCTTCGACTGCTGATCGAAGAACACGAAGAGCGGACGCTGCCCGCGTGCGAGCGCCTGCTCTCGTACTACCGAAACGAAGAGGAGCCGATCCCGGGATTTGGCGGCGTGGTGAACTGGCGGGCGGCGCAGGTCGCCGGCCTGCCCGACCGCCTCACGCGCCCCATCGAAGGCGCCCCGCCCAAGGAGATCGTCA
This sequence comes from Vicinamibacteraceae bacterium, assembly GCA_011525805.1. Lineage (GTDB taxonomy): Bacteria > Planctomycetota > Phycisphaerae > Phycisphaerales > UBA5793 > UBA5793. The sequence goes on along the minus strand of WYBR01000003.1, from coordinate 63,408 downwards.
TTGAGAACGACATCGGCTGGCGCGTCCAAACCGTCGTCGATTACGTCGCCGGACGCGATGTCGCCTTTGTCTCCCGCGCCCGCGAGGCGCAACTGGCGCAGACGATCGGCGAAGTCGTCGAGGCGCTCTTCGAGGCCAACGGCTCGACGGGGCTCATCCAGGAAGCGGTGCTCCTCGGCGCCATCTACGGCCACGTCGATCTGCTGCTTCGCCTGGATCTACTGCCGCGGCGCGAGGCGAGCGCGCCGGCGGGGCTGGAGGAACTGCTCAACATCGTGCGCTCGATGCGCATTGAAGTGGTCGAGCGCCCGCGCGCCTTTGCGCTGCTCAATCCGACGGATTATCGCCGCATCGACGCCTGCATCATCCACCACGAGCGCTGGCTTAACGAGGTGGAGGGGGGTGGGTTTCTCTCGCGCGTCGGGTCGTGGCTGACGCGCAGCCGCGTCGAGGCGCCCCCTCGCCGCGCCACGGCGAGCGTCACTGAGATCATCTCCGCGACGCACCGCCAGGTCTACGAGGATGAGCAACTCGTGCTCGATGAGCCGAACGCGCTGGGTTTCGTGCCCGTGGCGCACGTCCAGCACCAGCGGCGCCCCTTCGAGTATTCGGGGCTGGGAGAAGTTGAGCCGCTCATCCCCCTCCAGGATGAACTCAACACGCGCCTGAGCGACCGGGCGAACCGAGTGACGCTGCAGAGTTTCAAGATGTACCTCGGCAAGGGAATCGAGGGCTTCGGCGAGCGGCCCGTCGGGCCCGGGCAGATGTGGATCACGGAAAACGCCCAGGCGTCGATCGACACCTTCGGCGGCGACGCGGAAAGCCCGAGCGAAGAGAGCCACATTCGCGAAGTGCGCGAAGCGATCGACAAGATCTCCGCGGTGACGCCCCTTGCCGCAGGCCTGATCCGCGCCAAGGTCGGCACGCTGTCGAGCGAGAACGCGATGCGCATCTCGCTGCTGGGGATTCTCAGCAAGACGCTGCGCCTGCGGCAACTCTACGGGCGGGGTCTGAGCGATCTGTGCGCGATGGCGCTGCAGGCGCTCGACCAGGCCGGCTGGCTGCGCACCGAGCCGTGCGACCGCTGCGTCGAGCCGCTCTGGGCGCCGCCGATCCCGCAGGATGAGTCGCGCGTGCTGGCCGATGCACTGGTGAAGCGCGACCTGGGCGTTCCTTCGGAGGTGATTCTCGCTGAACTCGGCTACGGCGACCGGCCTCGGGCGCACCCGCAGCCGGCGCGGTAGGTCCATCTCAATCGCACACGCGCATTGGAGTCAGAGCCATGAACGAAGCAACGGAACAGATCGAGGTCGAACCCGTCGAAGCGGTGAACGCACTGAGTGAAACGTCTCCGGATGATGCGACGCCGTCCAGCGATGCGGCGCCCGCTGAATCTGAGGCGTCGTCGCCGGCGAACGAAGTCCGCGAGACGGGCGAACGGCTGGTGAGCGTCAGCGAGGCGATCCGCTATCGCAAGCGGGCTCAGGCGGCGGAGCGTGAACTGGCGGAGACCAGGGCGCGGCTTGAGGAGGCGACGCGCGAAGCGCAGGCGGCGCAGCAGCGGCTGGCGCAGGTGGAGCGGCGCGCCGCGATCGAAGCGGGGCTGGTCGAGTCGGGCGCGACGGATCTCGAAGCGGCGCGGCTGCTCGTCGAGTCGGCATTGAACGAAGGCGAGGCTGACGTCGCCGCCGCGATCGAGAACGTGCGGCGCCGGCGGCCGCAGATGTTCCGCACGAATCACTCCGCGCCGCGGCACACGGCGGCGATGGGGCCGGCGGTGCAGCCGGCCGTCCAGGGCGAGCGCGACCTCGATCGCGCCGCCATCGCCGCGAGGCGCAGCGGACACAACGCGGACGTCATGCACTACATGAACCTGCGGCGCAGCGCGCCGCGATGAGGCGCACGAGGCGAACACGCAAGCGCGTCTCGCACTCGCAACGCCTCTCGGGTCAGCGACCCACGACTGAGCAACGCGCATCGATCAAACACGACACACACACTGAAAGGAACCCTCCATGTCATTCACCGGAAAGGCAACCTACGCGGCGGGCGCGACGCTGCCGGAGATCGTCGAAGACGTCTCCGACATCATCGGGATCGTGAGTCCCTACGAGACGCCGCTGCTCGACCACCTCGGCGATCCTGCGCGGCCGGCCATCAGCACCATCCACGAGTGGCTCGAAGACACGCTCCTGCCCAACCGCGGGCAGATCAACGACGCGACCTACGTCAACGCCCTCACCGACACCAACTTCGTCGTCGATGACGCCTCGATTTTCCGCGTCGGCGACCAGATCCAGGTGGAGGGCAGCCGCGAAGTCATGCTCGTGACCAACGTGGACACCGGCACGGAGACGCTGACGGTGATCCGCGGCTACGGCGGCACGGCCAACGAGGCGCTCGCCGACGACCAGGTCCTTCACATCCTCGGCAACGCGGCGCTCGAAGGGGCCGACCGGCCCGCCAGCCGCTTCACCAATCGCACGCGGCAGCGCAACTACACGCAGATCTTCACCTCCAGCGTCGAGGTCTCGGGATCGCAGCAGGCGGTCCGCCTCCACGCCCTGCGCGATGAACTCGACTACCAGAAGCAGCAGCGGCTGCGCGAACTGGTGCGCGACCTGGAGAACTGCGTGATCAACGGCACGGCGCCGGCGGCGGATCAGGAAGGCTCGACCACCGTGCGGCGCACGATGGACGGCGTCATCCGCCGCATCAGCACCAACATCTTCTAGCCGGGCGTCGGCGCCATTCCGCCCGGCGAGGGCGTCAACGAGGACCTGCTCACCGAAGAGATTCTCAACGCCGCACTGCGCATCGCCTGGGAGTCGAGTTCGGGCACGATCGACACGATCGTGGTCAACGGCTTTCAGAAGCGGCGCATCAACTCGATGCTCTTCCCGAACCGGCAGTACACGAGCGAGGACGACCGCCTGCGCGAGTTCGTCGCGGTCTACGAGTCGGACTTCGGCGTGTGCCGGGTCGTGCTCAGTCGCTGGGTGCCCGCGGACACGGTGCTCCTGCTCGACCGCTCGCGTCTGGGCGTCATGCCGCTGGCGGGCCGCAGTTTCCACTACAAGCCGCTGAGCAGCGCCGGCGACTCGGAAGTCGGCGAGATCATCGGCGAGTACACCCTCGAGATGCGCAACGAGAACGCTCACGCGATCATTCGCGCGCTGGGCACGTCGTAATTCATCTCTCTCCTCCGCTCCCGGTCGCGGGCCTGACGGTCCGCGGCCGGTTTTCCGAATGTTCCCTTCGCGTCAACGAGGTTCGCCATGTCCTTCGCAGCCGATCGTCACCTGCTCGTGCTCGAACCCAATCTCTTCCGCGACGTGCAGTTCGCCTCGCTCCTGCTGGCGAGCGGGACGGACGGGGTGGTGAGCGGGACGTCGTTCACCTCGGCGTCGGCGGACTTCGAGGCGGCGGGCGTGGGAGCGGGCCACGTCATCTCCATCAGCGACCGGGCCGTGGAGGTCGTGGAGCGGGTCTCGGCGACGGAACTGACGGTGTCGCTGCTTCGTCGGCGAATCGATGATCCGCTGCTGCCGCCTCCCGACAGCGCCGCGGCGGTGTATACGGTGCGCTCCTTCGCCCCGCAGATTGAAGTCCTGCACCGGCAGGTCATGCGCATGGCCGGCATTGAGCCGGACGTGGCGGAGGCGGAGGAGGGAGAGGCGACGGTCGAGGCCGTGGTCAACGCCGACGAGATGGCGCAGGTGGAATCGCTGGGGACGCTCGAAGCGATCTTCGCCTCGGCCGCATCGATCCTCGCGGATGAGCCGTACCTGCGCCTGCGCGCCGCCTCGTATCGCCAGCGCTTTGCCTCGGCCCGCCAGCGGGCGCGCGTCCGCCTCGATCTCGACGGCGACGGCGTCGCGGACGTCGTGCGCTCGCTGAGCGTTGTGCAGTTTGTGAGGTGGTGAGGGAAAAGATGCATTGAAGCATCGAGGATTTGCGTGCACCACTGTGTTGCGCTTCGCGAGACCGCTCGCGCCTTCGCATCCAGCGCATTCGACGGGACGCGTGAAACATGGAAGAGTCCATCCTTCAACCTCTGGCGCAGTTCGGGGCCGCGGGCCTCATGGGGCTGCTGTGGATCATCGAGCGAAGGCACTCGAGCCAGCGCGAGCGGGAACTGAGCGAAGCGCACGCCCGCCTTCTCGACGAGCGGACGGCGCTGCGGGAGGTGCTCGGCGTGGTCCGCGACAACACGGCGGCGATGGCGGCGGTGCGCGAGGGGCAGGACCGCCTCGCCCGCGCCTGCGAGCAGGTGGCCGGGGAACTGCGGCGCTGCCGGGCCCTGGACCGGCGGTCATTGGATCAGGCGGGCTAGGGTCATCTATCGTTCTGGTGGATTCATCGCGCCCCCGGGAATGCACCGATGAGAAGCCTCCAATGATGCGGCAGCGGATCACGGCGATGGCGGCGGCGTGCGCGGCGTGCGCGGCGCTCGCCGGCTGCGCGGAGCAGCGCGGCGGAGGCGATCGGGTGCAGGAACAGCCCATCGCCCCCATGTCCGAGGCCGACGCCGCCCAGCCGGGTGCGGGCGAACCGGGTGGATTGAGCGGCCCGGAGGCAGAGCCATTGCACGAGGCGCGGCCGGCCGCCTGGCCTTTCCGACCCGCTTCCATCCGCATCCATCCGCTCACGCACGCTCTGCGCCAGGAGGGCGCGGTGTCGGTCATCGAAGCGCACATCGAGTTTCTCGACCGCTACGGCCATACGACCAAGGGCGTGGGCCTCGTGCGGGTGGAACTGCTCGCGGCCGATGCGCTGCCGGGAAGCGCCCGCCTCGGAACGTGGGAGATTGATCTGAACGACCTCGACGCCAATTCCCGCCACTACGATGACGTGACGCGCACGTACCGCTTGCGGCTCGGACTGGACGGCCTGGCGAATCCGCCCGACACGGCCCGGCTCGGCGCCACAGTCGTCCTGCCCAATCAGCGTCTGTCGGCGACGCTGGTCCTCGACCTGCGCTGAACGCGAGGCGGCCTATTCCTTCGCCCGGCTCTGGTAGGAGCCGTCGGCGGTGCTGATTCGGATGAGTTCACCCTCTTCGATGAAGGGGGGAACGCGCGTCTTGAGGCCGGTTTCGAGCGTCGCTTCCTTGAGTTGGTTCGTGGCCGTGGCGCCCTTGATGGCGGGCGTCGTCTGCGTGACGAGCAGATCGACGGTCGCGGGCAGTTCGATCGTCAGGGGCTTGCCCTCGCAGACGAGGACATTGACGACGGTGTTGGGCTTGAGGAACTTCATCGACTCGCCGACGAAGTCGTCGCTGAGCGTGGTCTGGTCGTAGGTGGCGTTGTCCATGAAGACGTGTCCGGAGGCGTCAGAGTAAAGGTACTCCATCTCGCGGCGGTCGAGGTCGATCTGCTCGATGTCTTCGCCGCTGCGGAAGCGCTTCTCCATGACCAGGCCGGTCTGGACGTTCTTGAGGCGGAGGTTGACCATGGCCCGCCAGTTGCCCGGCGTGATGTGCTGAAACTGCGTGATGACGTACATGTTGCCTTCGAGGCGGACCGCCATGCCGGGGCGGAGTTCGGTGGATTTCATGGCGGGCTGTCTCCCCCTCCCGCGGGCGAGAGGGTTGCGCTGAGGGCTGTTTCTGGGCCGCGCGGAGGGCGGCGGGCAATCCGGATTGAGCGGTGATGATATGCGCCGCGTCAAGCGGCGTCGCGGGCTCGCGGCCTGTGCTCGCGAGTCTACAATGCCTCGCGGGCGCGGGCGGCGCACGGAATCCTGCTCCCGCGGGGATGGCTCGATGCGCAAGTCGGGTGACAACCTGAGCCGGGCGTTGCTTTCCCTGATTGCGGGCGGCGCAGCGCTGGCCTCGGGCGCGGTGCTGTTGTGGCGCGCCGGCGGCTCGGTCGACAACCGGCTGTCGGCTGCGACTGCGGCGGGGCCGGCGCAGGTTCGTCCGGCGGCCGTCGAGCGCGATGGGGGGGGGCGAACCTCTCCGAGATCCGCCTGCCGCTGACGGACATTCGGCCCGAGCGCGGCCTGTGCTTCATCGCGCGCATTCCGCTGCTCTCGCCCAACGAGCGCGACGACCGGAAGACGGGTCTTCGTCTTTTCGAGGATGACGTGGAGTTGACGCAGGCGGCGCGGCCTCACGCGGAGATCCGCGAAATTGGCGGCGGGCGGTTCTCGCACTGGGGGCCGACGCTGTACTTCTCTTCGACGGACGGCAGCGATCCGCGGACGAACGGGCGGAGATACACGATCAGGTTCACACGGGACTCAATTGCCGATCAGTGGGGCTGGGGATTTACACCGGTGGCCGTCGTCCCCGCCGATGCGATCAAGCCGGGAGTGGGACTCGAGTACGTCTACCACCTGCCGACGGTCCTTCTGGGCTGGCCCTCCGATCTGGAAACGATGAACGGCTCGCGTCTCGTACTGCTTGAGGACGGCGTGCCCCTCCGCGGCGCACACGCAATGAGGGAGGAAGTGGTCGAAGCGGGGACGGGTCGATATGCGCATCTGGGTGGCGCGGTTCGCTTCTCGACTTCGGACAACAGCGATCCGCGGACCAATGGCCGGCGATACGCCATTGCACTGGGCGATGTTTCGAGCCATCGCTTCATCGATCCCTATGCCGGCGCGCCGCCGCGCATGGAGGAACGATTGCCGGCACCCAGGATTGAATGGCCGCGGGAGGGCGCCGTGATCAACGAAGCGCGGCCGGAGATGCGCCTGGCGGCGGCGGACCCTTCGCTGCTGTACTTCTGGGAACTGGATGTTGCTCCGACATTCGACACCGTGCAACTGCATCGCCGGCCGCGGGTCCGGCAGGGGGTCGATGGCCCTGACCTGCTGCGCGTGCTGGATCGCGAACCCGACTTCGGGCCGGCGTTCACGCCTCCGTACCGACTCGGAGTGCTGATGGAGTACGAGCAGCGCGAAGGGTCGCGGGAGCGAGTCGCGGTGACGGCGGGCCGTCTCGGGTTCGGTTTGCCCACGGGCGACGATGAGTTGCGCGAGGTGTACGAATACGTGCACCACCAGATCTACCCGGTCGCGGAGGATACGGGCATTCGCTCGGTCGAAGAAACCGGTCGGCGCGATCGTGGTTTCTGCGCGTGCATGAATCTCTTCACTCGCGCACTGCTCGAAGACCTGGGGTATCGCACGCGTCGCGCCCAAGTGAGCATTCCGGGATCGGATCCGCGGATCGACAAAACGCTCTACAGCCACTCCTCCCTGGAAGTTTTCTGCTCCGGCCGGTGGTCGATCATCGATCCGTGGTTCGGGTTTTTTCTGCCGGGGACGTCGTTTCAGGAGTTGGCCAAACGCCCGTCGCGGGGCGAGTATGTCGCGATCCTCTCGGTGCCGCCTCCGGAGGACGTGGAGCACGCCGGTCGCAGGCGCCTGCTGCACCTGAGCGACTACGCGGCACGGCGGCGCTACGACCAGTTCGACTACCGCTTCGCGCCCTATCACGATGAGGAGACCGAACGCCGGGCCTTCAGCGGTGAGCCAGCGGTCGTCGCCGAACCCGGTTGGCGAACGCTCTGGCCTAGCTCGACGATGAATGTGTGGGTGCGCGTGCGGAGCGTTCGCCTTCTGCCCGAGGCGATCGACATCTGGATGCTGCCGCGCGAGGATGTGAACGACTATCGTCCGGAGGTGATCGAAGTCTCGCCGTGGATGACGGTGTCGTTCACCATCGATCTGGCCGAGGCGTACGGGTTTGAGGGAGATGAGTGAGTCAAAGTGGGCGGTGCGCCTGTAGTCCAGGCTTATGGCACGGGATTGGAGTTGTTGGACTTGACCCCGGAGGGGTTCGGGAGTGTAGCCACGGGTGGAGCGATGCTTCGCATCGCGGAACCCGTGGATGCGGGCGCTCTTCGATTCGATTCGCCCCGGATGGGGCGATGGAGAGGGTCGAAGTCCAGGCGCGCGCTTTCGTCCGTCCTGTGCGTGCAGCGATGCGCACACCTCTTCCGCCCCTCCGGGGCGGTGGAATCTTTGCGCGCCGCCGCCCACGGGTTCCACTCGCCGGGTTGCGCCTCGGCTCGCTCCACCCGTGGCTACACACTGGCGCCCCTCCGGGGCGAAAGCGCCACGCCGCCCTGCGTGCACCCTCCCTGACGCTGGTCGTGCGCGACGGCGACTGGCTCCAGCGGGCGCTGCCGCGCTGCGATCTATGATTCTCCGCCATGCGGGCGATCTATCTCGATCACAACGCGACGACGCGGCCGGCGGCGGAGGTTGTCGAAGCCGTCGCGGAGGCGATGCGCGCCGACTGGGGCAACCCGTCGAGCGTGCATCGCTTCGGCCAGCAGGTGCGGGCGAAGGTGGAACTGGCGCGCGAAACCGTGGCGCGGCTCTTGATCGCGCAGCCGGCGGAGATTGTCTTCACCTCCAGCGGGACGGAGTCGTGCAACCTGGCGATCTTTGGAGTGGCTCACAGAGAGTTGAGCAGGAGAGCAGGAGAGCAGGAGAGGACCCCCAACCCGGCCCTTTCCCGCAGAGCCGGGGGAGGGGGTGGAATCCACCTTGCTCGTGATGTCATCATCACCACACCGGTCGAGCACTCGGCGGTGCGCGAGGCGATGGAGCGACTGGAGAAAGAGGGCTTCACCATTGTGCGCCTGCCCGTGTCGCGCGCGGGGCTGGTGACGCCGGATGATCTTGCATCGGCGATGCGGTCGCACGACGGCCGCGTCGCGCTCATCTCGATCATCTGGGCGAACAACGAGACGGGCGTGATCCAGCCGCTCGCGGACCTGGTTGCGGCGGCGAAGGCGATCGACCGCAAAGCGCTCTTCCACACCGATGCGGTGCAGTGGGTGGGCAAGTTGCCCACGGATGCGCGGGCGCTGGGCGTGGATCTGCTGAGTTTCGCGGGGCACAAATTCCACGGGCCAAAGGGGATCGGCGGGCTGTTTGTGCGCCGCGGCGTGCGGCTGCAATCGCAGATCGTCGGCGGGCCGCACGAGCGCGAGCGCCGTGGGGGGACGGAAGATGTGCCCGGCATCATCGGCCTGGGCGTCGCGGCGGAGTTGGCTCTGTCGAGATTCTCGAATCCAACTTCACCACAGAGGGCACAGCCCTTCGGTCCCGAGCCGCTCAGGGTCGAGGGAAGAGCACGGGGAGGGCAGGGAGAGAGTGAGGAGTCTTCATCGCAGAGAGCGCCGAGAGAAGCGGGGGAGGAGGCGGATCAATCCAAATCAGAGAATCTCTCTGTGCCCTGTGTGGTGAGTTCACTGCATCCGGCCGCGCGGGCGACGGCGGCGCGGCGGGACCGGCTCGAGCGGCTCATCCTCGAGCGCGTGCCCGGCAGCGTCGTGAATGGCGCGACCGATCCGAGTCGGCGGATGTGGAACACGACCAACATCGCGTTCGACCGCCTCGAAGCGGAGGCGATCCTGATGGGGCTGAGCGAGCGCGGCGTGTGCGCTTCGGCGGGTGCGGCGTGCAGCAGCGGTTCGCTCGATCCTTCGCCCATCCTGCTGGCGATGGGCGTTGAGGAGCGCCTCGCGCACGGCTCGATCCGCTTCAGCCTCGCGGAGGAGACGACGGATGAGGAGGTTGACGCGGCGGTGGAGGTGATCGCGGCGGTGGTGCAGCGGCTGCAGCGTGTTCTGCCGGTGGGGTGAGGCGGTGTTGTCTCTGACCTCCGCTGGGTGTAGTCTCTGGACGTGAGCGAAGCGGTCGATCCCTCCTTGTTCCCTATTCACGGCCTTAGCGCCGATCTGGTCAGCGACCTTCGCTTCATGAATCCGTGGTGGGAGCGCAAGAAGATGAAGCGCCTGCCGGAGACGCGGCGGTTCCTCGTCGACGCGATTCACCGTCGGCTGGAACGGAACCTGGCGCCGATCGTTCTGGTGCGGGGGCCTCGCCGAATCGGCAAGACGATCGCCCTTGAGCAGGTGATCTCCGATCTTCTCGCGCGCGGCGTGGCGCCGAACCGGGTTTTCAGGGTCCAGTTCGACGAACTGGAGTCGCTCAAGAGCCTTCGGTCGGAGAAGATTCTGCGGCTCGTGGAGTGGTACGCGGCCACGATTCTCGATTCGACGCTCAACGAGGCGGCGCACGCCGGCCGGCCGGCCTTCCTGTTCTTCGATGAAGTGCAAAACCTCAAGGCATGGGACGCACAACTCAAGTCGCTCGTCGATCATTCGACCGTGCAGGCCGTCGTGACGGGGAGCAGCGCGCTCCGGCTGGAGATGGGGCGGGACAGCCTCGCGGGACGCATCTCGACGATTGACTGCGGCGTGCTGTCGCTCAATGAGATCGCGCGGTTTCACGGAGTGGACCTCGGCGGGCCCATGCTCTCGGACAACGGGCTTGAGCCCCTCAATGAGCGCGACTTCTGGATCGAGTTGACGCGTCGAGGGGCGAAGCACGCGGAGTCGCGCGACCGGGCCTTTCGCTGGTTCTCGGAGCGGGGCGGGTATCCGATCGGTCACGATCGACCTGATGTCGGCTGGACGCACCTTGCGGGCGAACTTCGCGACACGGTGATCAAGCGGGTCATCAAGCATGATCTGCGGGTCGGCGAGCGCGGGCGCAAACGGGATGAGGCGCTCCTCGAGGAGCTGTTCCGTCTGGCCTGCCGTTACGTCGGGCAGTCGCCCGGCCCCGCGACGCTGGCTCGAGAAGTGCAGCGCGCGTTGCAGGCCAATGTCGGGGTTCAGCGTGTTACGAGTTACCTGCGGTTTCTCGCCAATACCATGCTCCTGCACGTCGTGCCGCCGCTGGAGTTGCGATTGAAGAAGAAGAAGGGCCACTCGAAGATCTGCCTGGCCGACCACGCCCTGCGCGCCAGTTGGCTCCAGGAGGCGATTCCGCTCGTGCCGGATGAGCTGGCTCGGGAACCCCATTTGAGCGATCTGGCCGGGCGCATTGCCGAGAGCATTGCCGGCACGCTGCTGAGCACCATCAGCGCGCTCAACGTCGCCCATCTCCCCGCTCGTCCGGACCAGCCCGAAGTCGATTACGTCATCACCATCGGAACGCGCCGCATCCCCGTCGAGGTCAAGTACCAGAAGAAGATCGACCCGCTCCGGGACACCGAAGGGCTGCGGACGTTCATCGAAAAGGCGGCAAACAACTCCGCGTTCGGCCTTCTGGTCGTGCAGACGGACGAAGCCCGTTTGGATGACCCGCGGATCGTGACGATGCCCCTCAGCACGTTCCTCATGCTGAAGTAGCGGGGCGGCCGCGATCGCGCAACAATTGCGCTGCCGGGAGGCGGGAACGTCAATTTGCGATATCTGGAGGCTGCGGCGCGGTCTCTTCGCGGGTGGCCTCTTTTTTTGACGATGTATTCCCGGACTTGGAACGGGCGGCACGCACAGCGCCGCTGATCCCGGTTGAAGGAGTTCACGTCAAGACATGACCACTTCAGAGACGATCTGGCTGCTCCTTTGCATCCTCGCGCCGGCGGCGCTGGGGTGCGCGACGCTGTGGCTGCCCAAGCGGGCGATCGCGGCCCGGACGCTCATCGCGCTCCTCGGGCCGGTCGCGTCCTTCGTCATCCTCGCGCAGCACCTGGCGGCGCACGGCGTCTCGGCGCCGGAGGCGCCCGCCGCCACGCCGGTGATCGAGTGGATCCCCGTGCTGCATCTCAACCTGTCGTTCCTTGCCGACGGGCTGGGCGGGTTCTTCGGCCTGCTCGTCTCGGGCATCGGCGCGCTGATCGTGCTCTATGCGCGCGGCTACTTCGGGCGCGACGAGGCCGCGCTGTTCCGCTTCTTCCCGACGCTCGGTTTCTTCACGACGGCGATGATGGGCATCGTCCTCGCCGACTACATGCTCCTCACCGTGCTGTTCTGGGAACTCACGTCCATCAGTTCGTTCCTCCTGATCGGGTGGGACCGCGACGATCGCCACGCCGTGAAGCTCGCGATGCAGGCGTTCTTCACCACGGGCCTGGGCGGGATGTTCCTCATGGGCGGCGTGCTGATGTTCGGCTACGCGACCGGCGGCGACGGGGGCCTGTGGCGGTGGAGCGAAGTGCTCTCCGCAGGGGCCGGTCGCATCGACGTGAGCGATCCGCTCATTGTCTGGTCGTTCATCCTGATGCTCTTCGGCGCGGCGACGAAGAGCGCCCAATGGCCGTTCCACTACTGGCTCCCCGGCGCCATGGCGGCCCCGACGCCGGTCTCGGCCTTCCTGCACTCGGCCACGATGGTCAAGGCGGGCGTCTTCCTCACCGGCCGCATGTTCCCCGTCTTCGCGGCCCTGGAGTGGTGGAGCGATCTCATCATCCCGCTCGGCGCGATCACGATGGTCGCGGGCGCGACGATCGCCCTCAACCAGCACGACCTGAAGCGCATCTTCGCGTACACGACAGTGAGCCAGTTGGGCCTGCTCATGTGCATGTACGGGCTGGGCTCGCTCGAGTACCACGGCCACGCGAACATCGAGTGGGACATCACGCAGATCGCCAACCACGCATTCTACAAGGCTCCGCTGTTCATCATCGCCGGGGCGCTGGGGCACTACATTTCGCGCGACATCACGCAACTGGGCGGCGCGATCCGCAAGCGGCCGGCGATGGTCATCACCATGCTCCTGGCGGGTTACGCGCTCGCGGCGGGTCCGGGGACGATCAGTTTCCAGGCCAAGGAGTTCTTCCTCTACGCCATCTACCACGCGCAGGAGTCGATCGGCCCGTGGTGGATGCTGCTCATGGCGATGGCGGCAGTCACGGCGGTGTGCAACGTCGCGATCTTCGTGCGGCTGCTGACGACGCTGATGGGCTGGCCGGGCGGGATGAAACCAGCCGCGGCGCATGGCGCGCACGACGAGCATGACGATCACGCGCACGGTCACGGCGAGCATGAGCACGGCCCGTGGGCGCACCTCATCTGGATTCCCGGCCTGGCGCTGGTGCTGCTGCAATACGTCGGCGGCCTGGCGCCGGGGCTGTGGGGGCAGTGGTTCGCGCCCCTCGAATCGCACGCGGCGGAGGCGATCCCCACGGCGCTGCACGCCTTCATGCACCCGACCCTGCCGCTGTACGTCTCGCTCGCGTGCATGGCGATCGGCGCGGCCGTCGGGCTCAGTCCTCTGATGCGCGGCGCGATCGTGGATATGCACGACCGGATCTACCCGGCGATGTACTGGCTGGCGGTGACGGGCGGCGGGCGGGCGTTCCGCACGGTGCAGACGGGGCGGTTCCGCCACTACATCATCTTCGTCCTGCTCGCGTTCCTCGGCGCGTACGTCGCGTCGATGGCCCTCGATCCCGAGATGCTGCGCTGGCCGGCGGTGGAGTCGGCGTTTGAATTCATTCCGGGCGTGCTGCTCGGCGTGATCATCTGCGCCACGGCGATCCTCATGCCCATCGTGCAGTCGCGCGTCGTGCGCGTCATCATCCTCGGCTCGTGCGGGTTCAGCGTCGTGGGCATGTACCTGCTCTACCAGGCGCCGGACCTCGCGCTGACGCAACTGATGTTCGAGATCATCTCGGTCATCCTCTTCGTGCTGGTGCTGCGCCTGCTGCCGGATACGAAGGAGACGGATCGGGCGTCGGGGCGCTGGTGGCGCTTCACGCTGGGAACGCTGACGGGCGTGGCGATCGGCTGGCTCACGCTCGTCGCGGCCCAGAGCGGCGCCGAGCCGAAACTCGGCGAGTGGTTCGCCCGGCACAGTTACACCGGGACCGAGGCGACGGACGGCCGCGGCGGCGGCGGACGGAACATCGTCAATGTCATCCTCGTGGACTTCCGCGGGTTTGACACGCTCGGCGAGATCACGGTGCTCTCGATCGCCGCCCTGGGCGTCTTCTCGCTGTTCCCGCGGCGCAAGCCCATGCCGACCCAACTTGAATTCGAAGAACAGATCGCCGGAGGGGCCGCGCGATGACCATCTCCTCACCAGTCCTGCGCAACTCGATGCGGCTGATCCTGCCCATCACGCTGCTCTACGCCATGTACGCGATGCTCAAGGGGCACCACGAGCCGGGCGGCGGGTTCATCGGCGGCATGATCTTCGCGACCGCGATCTGCACCTACCGCATGTCCCATGGCGCGCTGGCGCAATTGCGCCTCATGCCCGTCCATCCGCGAGTCCTTATCTTCCTGGGGCTCGGGCTGGCGCTGGGCACGAGCGTCATCCCGCTGCTGCTCGGCGAGCCATTCCTGCGCTCGGCTGTCGGCGAGTTTCACCTGCCCTTCTCCTCGCACCCGTTCCACTACGCGTCGGCGATGGCGTTTGACCTCGGCGTGATGCTCGTGGTGGTCGGGGTGGGGGTGGGGATGATCACGCAACTGAGCGAGGAACTGGAATGACCATCATTCTCTCCATCTGCGTCGCCGTCACCTTCGCGGTGAGCATCTACCTGATGACCGGGCGCGAACTCAAGAGCATCGCCATGGGCGTGTTCCTGCTCGGGCACGCGGCGAACCTGAGCATCATCGCCATGAGCCGCACACCCGTGCGCCACGAACCGCAACTGCTCAAGGGGGCGCCGATCCTGACGGAGGCGTTCGACGCGGCGCGCCCGATGAGCAGCATCGTCGATCCTCTGCCCCAGGCGCTCATCCTGACGGCGATCGTCATCGGCTTCGCCGTCATGGCGTTCCTGCTTTCGCTGCTCGTGCTCACGTCGCGCAAGGCGGGCACGCTGAACGTCGAACAACTCGCCGCGGAGGCGATGCAAGGCGCCTGAACCCATGAAACTCGAGAACCTCATCATCCTCTTCGTCGCGATCCCCATGGGAACGGGCGTCATCGGCGTGCTGCTCAAGCAGCGCGTGCAGATCGCGCGCGTGCTCGGCGTGCTGAGTTTCCTCGCCACGTCGGCGCTCGCGGTCGGCCTGCTTGTCCATCTGCGGTCGCATCCGACGGGCATTCTCGTCTCGCAGATGGGGGCCTGGCCGGCGCCCTTCGGCATCTCGGTCGTCTTTGACAGCCTCTCGGGCCTGCTCCTCGCCGCGTCTTCGCTCGTGGCGCTGGGGTGCTACGTTCACTCGTTCTCGACCGTCGAGCCGACGGCGGAGAAGCGCTACTTCCACGCGCTGGTGCAACTGCTGATGTTCGGCGTGAACCTGGCGTTCCTGACGGGAGACCTCTTCAACCTCTTCGTCTCGTTTGAGATCATGCTCATGGCCTCGTACTGCCTGCTGACGTTCGGCGGGACGCGGCTGCAGATGACGCAGGCGTACAAGTACGTGCTGCTCAACCTGATCGGCTCGACGGTCTTCGTGATCGGGGCGGGGCTGGTCTACGGCATGACGGGGACGCTCAACTTCGCCGACCTCGCGCTCTTCGTGGCCGAGCGCCAGGCGCAGGGTCGGGCGCTGCCGCCGGGGTTCGCCGCTCTCTCGATCGCGCTGCTGCTGGTCTTCGGCCTCAAGGGCGCGATCTTCCCGCTGTGGTTCTGGCTTCCCGACACCTACTACACCTGCAACGTGTCGATCGCGGGCCTCTTCGCCGGGATGCTCACGAAGGTCGGCATCTACGCCATCGCCCGCACCTTTCCGATGATCTTCGCGCACGGGGGCTCGGACGCGGCGAAGATCGTCATGCCGATTCTGGCGATCTCGGCCGCGTTCACGATGTTCCTCGGCGTGCTCGGGGCGGTTTCGCACCACAACATCCGCCGCATCCTCGCCGTCCACGTCATCAGCCAGGTCGGGTACATGGTCTTCGGGCTGGCGCTGATGACGCAGATCGCGCTGGCGGGGTGCCTCTTCTACATGATCCAGCACATGGTCGTGAAGAGTTGCCTCTTCCTGTGCTGCGGCATCATCGAGCGGCACACGGGCACCGACGATCTCGACCGCTCGGGCGGCCTGCTGCGACGCGACTGGTACCTCGCGCTGGTCTTCTTCATCGCCGCGATGAGCCTCGTCGGCCTGCCGCCGCTGAGCGGGTTCTTCGGCAAACTTGTCATCGTCCGCGAGGGCTGGGACACGCGCTGGTGGCTGTCGATCTTCGGCCTGCTGACGGGCGCGCTGACGCTCCTCTCGATGCTCAAGATCTGGAGTTACTGCTTCTGGTCGCCGCAGGCGGCGGCGATCGAGCGCACGCCGGAGAACCTGCCCAACCGCGGCTCGCTGCGGCCGGCGTACGCCGGGGCGACGCTGCTGGTGCTGGTGGCGCTCTTCCTGGGCTTCGGCGCCCAGCCGGTGTACGAAATCGCCTTCCGCGCCGGGAGGCAACTGGCCGATCCGGATGAGTACATCGTCGCCGTGCTCGGGCCTGGGGCGCTCGACGAGGTGGCGAAGTACCGGGCGACTTCGGCCCAACTCGCCGCCGGCCGCGCCGCGGAGGTGACGCCGTGATCTACGCCTTCCTGCTCAACATCCTCCTCACCGTCGTCTACGTGATGCTGACGGCAAACACCTCGACGCCCAACGTCATCATCGGCTTCGCCATCGGGTTCTTCGTCATCTCGCTCTACGGCCTGACGCGCCCGGGGCCGAGTTATCCCGGCAAGGTCTGGCGCCTGTTCCATTTCGGCATCTACTTCATGAAGATCCTCGTGCAGGCGAACCTCAAGATCGCCTGGGAGTGCATCACTCCCGGCCTGCACCAGACGCCGCGCATCCTCCGCCACGACGTCTCCGACCTCAACGACACGCAACTCACCGTGCTCGCCAACAGCATCACCCTCACGCCGGGAACGCTCGTCGTGGATGTGTCCGACGATCACAACTGGCTCTACGTCCACTGCATGTACGCGCAGGACCGGTCCGCCGCGATCGCCGAACTGCGCGACCTGCACGACCGGCTCAAGCAGGAGGTCTTCTCGTGAACGGCTCCGTCCTCTCGATGCTCTCGCTGGCGCACGGCCCGGCGCCGGCGTTGGCCGCCGCGGCCAGTCCGCTTCAGCCGGCGCTCTTTCTCACTCTCGAAATCGGCGCCGTGCTCGCCATCGTCGGGATGATGCTGTGCCTCTACCGCATGGTGCGCGGCCCGCACCTCGCCGACCGCGTCCTCTCGGGCGACACGCTCGCCTACCAGGTGGTCGGCCTCGTCATCCTGCTGACGGTGCGCATGGAATCGACGACCTACCTCGACGGCGCGCTGGTGGTGGCGATCATCGGCTTCGCCAGCACGCTCGCTTTCTCGCAGTACATCGGCAACCTCAACAGGCGGAGCAACGCATGACCTGGTCTCTCCTCGGTGACGCGCTGGCCATCTTCTTCGCGCTGTGCGGCATGTTCTTCATGTTCGTCGGGGCCGTGGGCATCGTCCGCTTTCCCGACGCCTACAACCGCCTGCACGCGAGCAGCAAGTGCTCGACGCTGGGGGTGATGGGCCTGGCGCTGGCGGCGGTGTTCCACGTCGGCACCCTCGCCGTCACGACCAAGGCGATCATGACGATCGTCTTCGCCCTCGTCGCCGCGCCCGTCGGGTCCCACATGCTCGCGAAGGCGGCGCACCTCAACGGCCTCAAGCCCTGGGACCGGCAACTCTCCGACGAACTGCAGCAGGACAAGGAGCGCCGCGAGGGAAAGTCGCCCTGCAATGCGCCGCGCGGCATGGCCGCATCTCCCCAATCCCGCCCGGCCCGGCGTGACCCCGGCAGCGATCCGACGGCGCGCATCTCCGCCGCGGTGTGAGACGAGGCGCCCGCGCCCGAGCGCTCCTCTGCGCAGAGCCTCCGGGTCGCGGCTAACCAAAGGCCCGATCCCTTGATGCCTTGATGCCTCAATGCCCTGATCCCCGCTCACCCTACCATCCCGCATGGCGCTGCTCGTTGATACCTACAACGTGCTGCACGTGACGGGCGTTCTGCCGCCTGACCTCGCGGGTCTTGGAGTGCTGGAACTGCGCGACCTCATTCTCGTGAGCCGATTCCGGCACATGCCCGTGGCTCTTGTGTGCGATGGGCACGGGCCGGGGGTGGGCGGCGTGGACGAGTCGAGCACGGCCTCGAACCTCGGCGTGACGATCCACTACACCGGCAGCCGGCGCGACGCCGACACGCACATCGAGCGCGCGATCCGCGCCTGCACCGATCCGCACCGCCTCAGTGTCGTCTCCTCCGATCGGCGCATCGCGCGGGCGGCGCGCCGGAGGCGCTGCCGCGTGATGGGCTCGGACGCCTTCCTTGAGGCCCTGGAGTCTGACTGGCGGCGCTGCGCCGACCGGCGCCACGCGCCGCCCGCGCAGGCGTACACCATTCCCCTCGATCCCGGCAGCGTGCAGTGGTGGCGCGACTACTTCGGCCTCGATCCGCGCATGATCGGGCATGAGCCGCGCGTCGCCGAGGCGCCGCGGCCGCTCCGCCGCGCTTCGCCGCGTCGCGAGGAAGGCGAGGCGAAGACGCAAGCGGCCGAGCACGCCTCCCGCCCGCCGCTGCGCAGCGCCGCCGAGGCAGGGGCGCCCGGCGACGAGATCGACGTCGAGTCACTCGACACCGGAGAGTTCCTGTGACGCTCTGCTGCCCGAAGTGCCGCTACGACTTCACCGGTCTGCGAGAGAACCGCTGCCCGGAGTGCGGCGCGGCCTTCGACCTGGCGGCGCTGGCGCAAAGGCAGTCGATCCGCCGGCCGCGCCGGTGGATGGCGCTGATCGTGGTGCTCGTCTGCGCCTACGGCCCGTTTGCGGTGTGGATCCCCTTCCAGGAACAGGCCGTGTGGTGGAAACTCTGGCCGATCCTGCCGGGCTTCTTCTTCGGCGCGCTGCTCCACCCGAATGAGCCGCTCGAGTTCATCGTGATGGGCGCGGCGACGGTGGTGATCCTCGCCGCCGCCTGGCGCCTCGCCACGCGCGCCTCGGGAATACTGCTCGTCGTCTGCTTCCTGCTGCTGCTCTGGACAGCCTTCAACTCCTGGGGCGGATACGCGGCCATGCGGATGTAGTTCCTCACCTCCCCACGCGCCGCATCACGTACACTGCCGCGTAGAGGCCCGCGACCTGCTCGCGGTCCACTACCCTTGCCTCGTAGCGCTCGTTGAGCGGCTGCAGTCGGATCAGTCTGCCCTCCTCACCCTCGAAGAACACGCGCTTGAAGGTCGTTTCGTGGTCGGGTTCGAGGCGCACAAAGCAGTCGCAGCCGTCGGGCGTGGCGGCGGCGGGTGAGAAGACGACGATGTCGCCCTCGCGGTACTGAGGCTCCATCGAGTCGCCGATGACCCGGGCGGCGAAGGCGTCGGCGTCGCCGAGGTCGGGGCACTCGAGATACTCATCTGCGACGGCCGCGGGGTAGTCGAGGTCGGTGAACTCGCGCGGCACGCCGGCGGCGACGTCGTTGATCACCGGCACGCGCAGGCGCAGGGGCAGCGGCTCATCGTGGTTGCGGGTGTGGTCCTCGATGAAGCGGTGGAGCATGCCCGACCTCAGCAGGGCGTCGAGGTCCGGGCCGTGCTCGATGAGGCAGCGGGCGACGGCCGCGGCCCGCTCCTCGCGCTGCCGCAGCGCCGCGAGTTCCTTCTGAACCGTTTTCGGCGTCGCCTCCCAGCACGCGGCCTCGATCAGTTGACCCGGCTCAATCGCCAGGGCCCGCTCGATCGCGGCGAGCAGCGGCTCGGCGGGCACAGGGCGGGCGCCGGTCTCGATCATCGAGAGATAGGCCCGGCCGCAACCGGCGCGCTCGGCCACCTGCTGAAGCGTCAGCCCCAGCGCCTGCCTGCGCCGGCGGATCATCAAACCGATGGTGGACATCTCAAGGCTCTGCTCGATTGACCTTACCACAGAAAGCACAGAGGGCACAGAGGGGCAGGAGGGTGAAAGAATCAGGTCAGGGAGCGATTCGGATCTGTGGGAACGGGCACAAACCGCTGTCAAAAAATGACTTATGCCTCTCTTCTGTGCCCTCTGTGCTCTCTGTGGTGAATGCCTCTCCAGTGGGGTCGCTCCTCCACATTCGCGCACACGTGCGCACTTTGTTCACGACATTGTGAACTTCCCTCTTGACACCGTACTAAAGCCTAACACAATAGGACCGCCATGTCAAGCGGAATCCTCCAGATTGCAGCAGCGGCGGGATCGGACCTCGGAAACGCACGGCGGAAGCCGGTCGTTGATCGGCGCCCCGACCAGCGGATGGACGATGACTGGGTGCTCAACCGGGCGAGCCTGCTCTCTCCCGAGGACCGGGCGGTCGTCGAGGGGTTTTACAGCAAGGGGATGACGGCCGGGCAACTGGCGCGCCTCATGGGGGTGCATCCCGGAACGGTGCGGCGGCGGACGCGCGACCTGCTTCGCCACCTTCGAAGCCCGCTCTTCTCGTTCATTCTCGCGCACCGCTCACAGTGGAGCGAGGCGAGGCAACAGGTGGCGGACCTGCACCTGCTCCAGCGCTGCACGCTGCGCGACACCGCCCGCCGGGCGCATCTCACCATGCACGTCGTCCGCCGCGAGGTCGAGCACATCAAGGCGCGCTACGAGGCCATGGGATTCGAGCCGCACACACAGCCGCGGAGCCGCGCGTCGTGACCTGGCGCCGGAGCATCGCCGTCGAACGGGCCGTTCCCACCGCTGTCGAGCCGAGCGAGCGCGTGCTCGAAGTCGCGTCGATGTTCGGCCTGGGGGTCGATGAGGCGCGCCCGCGAACCATCGTCCCGCGCACGGCGATCGAACTATGCGGCGGCGAAGTCATCTTCATCACCGGACCGAGCGGCAGCGGCAAGTCCACCATCCTCCGCTGCATCGCGGATGAATGCGCGGGCTGCCTGCGCTTCGAGGACATGCTCAACGGCCGCGACGACCGGCCGATCATCGAGCAGGTCGGCTCGACCGTCGAGGAGGCGGCGCTGATCCTCTCGCTCGCCGGACTCGCGGATGCGTTCGCGATGCTCCGCCGGCCGAGCGAACTGAGCGATGGGCAGCGGTACCGCCTGGGCTTGGCGCGGCTCATCGAGCGCGCGACGCACGCGGAGGAACTCGCCGAGATCGTCATCCTGGCCGACGAGTTCGGCGCGACGCTCGACCGTCTCACGGCCGCGGCGGCGGCGCGGAACGTGCGGCGGTGGGTCGACCGCAGCCCGCGCGTGTGCTTCATCGCCGCGACGACGCATGAGGATCTCATCGAAGCGCTTGAGCCGGACGTCCTGATCTGCAAGCCCCTCGGAGGCGGGATCGAGATTCACCGCCGCTCGCGGCTTCGCGACCCGGAGGGGGCTTCGTGACCGTGCTGCCGACCGACGAGACGCTGCGCATCGACGCGGGGAGCCTGCGCGACTACCGCGCCCTGGCGGAGCACCACTACCGCTCCGGCTCGCCCTTCGCCCCGACGGCGGTCTACGCGATGCGGCACGACGCGCCTGACGCCGTCGCTCGCTTCACCGGCGCCGCCGCGCGGCCGACGCTCGTGGGAGTCCTCGTCATGACGCGACCGCAACTCACTTGCACGCTGCGCGACCACGCCACCGGCGGGCGCTACGCGCGGCTGCGGCGAAGCGAGGCGGCGGACCTGCTCAACGCCGAGGTGCGCACCATCGCCCGCGTCGTGCTTGAGCCACGCTACCGCGGACTCGGCCTGGCGGTGCGCCTCGTGAAGCACGCGCTGGCGCATGACGACACGCCCTACGTCGAAGCGCTGGCGGCGATGGGACGGGTGAACCCGTTCTTCGAGCGCGCGGGCATGGGGCGCTACGAGGCGCCGCCGCGGCCGGCCGACAGCCGGCTGCTCGACGCGATGACCGAGGTGAACTGGCCGCGCACGCTGCTCGCCTCGCCGCGGCTCCTCGCGCATCGCCTGGGCGAACTTGAGGCGGCGCGGCGCGCGTGGATCGAGGGCGAACTGCGCCGCTGGCATCGCAGTGCGGCGTTCATGGCGCGCGGCAAGGCCCAGGTTGCCGGCCTCGACGACGTCCTGCGCCTGGCGCGCGACCGCCTTCTGTCGCGCTGCGTCTACTACCTCCACCACGATCCGCAGCGAGGCCGGTCATGATCGAGATTCCCCTCACGCAACTTCGGAGCCGGGCGGACAACGCCAACGTGATGCCCGAAGGGCTGCTCGTCAAACTCGCGGGCCACATCGAGCGCACGGATCGCTATCCGCACCTGATTGTGCGGCCGATGCCCGGCGAGACGGGGGCGTACGAGATTCTCGACGGCCATCATCGGGCCGAAGCGCTGCGGCGGCTCGGCCGCACGGCGGCGCGATGCGAGGTGTGGGAGGTCGATGATGATGAGGCGCTGGTGCTGCTCGCGACGCTCAATCGATTGCAGGGGCGCGATGAGGTGCGGCGGCGGGCGGACCTGCTCGAATCGCTGCGGCAGCGCTTCGGCGAGCAGCGCCTGCCGCAGATCCTCCCCGAAGATGCCGAGCGCCTCGAGCGGCTCAGGCAGGTGCGCCTGGAGCCGCCGGCGCCCGCGCCTTCGATCCGCGCCGGCGATCTGCCCGTCGCCGTGACCTTCTTCCTCACGCCGGCGCAGAAGCGCCGACTCGACGAAGCGCTCAGCGGTCATGCCGGCACGCGATCGCAGCAACTCGTGGCGCACCTGCGACTCGACGCCGACGCCCAACCCCATCCTCAACCACCCGCGCGGAGCCAAACATGAAGCAGTCATCCATCAACTCGAAGCGAAGCGAGCGCCTGATGCACTCGCTCTACGAAGCGCAGCAGGATCTTGATGAACTGGCGCGGCGGGAGCGGCTGACGCTCACATGGCTGGCGGGTTGGGCCACGCAGCCTGACACCATCGCCGCGCTCGACGGCCTGTGCCGCCTCAATGACGTGCGGGCGCAACTGCTCGTGAGCCGCTACCGCACGCTCGCCGCGGCGCGGCTCTTCGAACTCGCCAAGGACGAGGGCGCGGGCGAACTGGCGCGCAAGGCGTGCGTAGATCTGCTGAAGGTGTGCCTGATCCCGTTGACCGGCGGTGAGGTCGCCGCCGAACGGGCGGGCGCGGTTCCGAGCGTGATCGACGAAGGTGCCGTGCGGCGACTGCTGGGCGAGCTTGGCCGCGAGGCCGGCGCACCACCCGAGGCGGCGGATGGCGGCGAGGCCGAGGCGGCGGACGCATCTCCGTGCGGGGCGGATTGAAATGCTCCTGCGCGAGACTTCACCGACGGCGCTGCACGTGCGCCGGGCGCTGCGGCTGATCCGGCCGGCGACCGCGGACGAACTGCACGGGTATCTGCGCGCGGTGCTGGGTTTTGACGTGCCGCGCCGGGCGGTCCTCGAAGGACACAGTGCTCCCTTTGACTACCTCTGCCACGCCTTCTTCGAGACGGGCGCGCAGCGCGACTGCATCGTGTGGGCGAACCGCGGCGGGGGCAAGACGCGCTACGGCGCCATCGCCACGCTTCTCGATCTGCTCTTCAAGCCCGGCATCCAAGTTCGCATCCTCGGAGGCTCGCTCGAGCAGTCCTCGCGCATGCACGCCTACCTGCGCGAGATGATCGAGAGCGACGTCTTCGGCGACCTGCTCGAAGGCAAGGCGACGGGCAAGCACATTCAACTCAAGAGCGGCTCGCGCGTCGAGGTGCAGGCGCAATCGGAGCAGTCGGTGCGCGGCCTGCGGGTGCAGAAACTCCGCTGCGACGAGGTCGAGTTGTTCACGCCCGAGGTCTGGCAGGCGGCGCAGTTCGTGACGCGCTCGGCGCAGTGCGGCGACGTCTTCGTTCGCGGCGGCATCGAGGCGCTGAGCACGATGCACCGGCCCTTCGGCCTGATGCACCGCCTCGTGCGCGAGCAGGGGGGTCGGCGGCTGTTCCGCTGGGGACTGCTCGAAGTGATCGAGCGCTGCCCGCCGTCCCGGCCGTGCGGAGGATGCGGCCTGTGGGAGGACTGCGGCGCCCTGGCGCGCCGCGCCCGCGGCTTCTTCCGCGTCGATGATGCACTGGCGCAGCAGCAGCGGACCGACCCGCCCGCATGGGCGGCCGAGATGCTCTGCCGCGAACCGAGCCGCAGCGACTGCGTCTATGCACAGTTCGATGAGAAGGTGCACGTCGAGCCGTTCGTCGAGATGGACGCATCGCGCGGCGCGTGGGCGGCGGGAATGGACTTCGGCTTCCGATCGCCGACGGTCGTGCTGTGGGCGCGGGTTCACGGCGATGGGAGCGTCCACGTCGTCGATGAGCACATCGCCTCGGAGATGACGATCGGCCAGCACATCGAGGTTATTGGGGCGCGGAGCGCGAAGCGGCCGCTGGCGTGGATCGGCATCGACCCTGCGGGCTTTCAGCGCCACGAGCACCTCGGCACGAGTTCGGCGTCGCTGCTCATGCGCGCGGGGTTCCAGATCCGCGCGCGGGCGTGCGCGGTGCTGGCGGGCATCCGCGCGGTCTCGGCTCTTCTGCGCAGCGCCGATGGCCGCGTGGCGTTGCGCATCGATCCGCGTTGCGCGCGGCTCATCGAGGCGCTGCGCTCCTACCACTACCCGGCGGAGCAGAGGGACAGTCTCGAACCGGTGAAGGACGGGAGCGATCACGCGTGCGATGCGCTGCGCTACCTCGTGGTGAATCTCGACGGGGAGGCGCGGCGGGCGAAGGTGGTGAAGTATGCGTGAGGGGGGATTTGAGATCTGAAATCTCAGATCTCAGAATCGCGGACGCATCCCACGATTCGCAAAGCCTCATCGTGGGCGTGGATGGTTTTCAGAAGTAGCGCGGGGCGGCCCAGAGGACGATGACGTAGAGGCCGATGCACATGAGCAGCATGACGACCATCACCTGAACGGTCATCTTCACGACCTGCCGCCAGTAGCGGCGCATCGTCGGCACGCGGATGGCCTTGTACACCATCGAGATGAGAAAGGCCATGGGAATGACGAGCCACCCCCACCATCCGCTGATGTCGATCGGATCGAGAAAGGGGCGATAGGCGAGCGTCAGGGCCGGCAGGAGCGTGTTCATTTGGCGCGGCGCTCCACTCCGCCCGGCGGACCGGCGGGCCGCTGCTCGCGCCGGAAGCGCGGCAGGAAGATCACATCCAGAATGGCGAGGAGGTTGAGCATTCCGGCGACGGTGGTGAAGAGCGTGGGGATCTCGTGGCTGTGGCTGAAGGAGGGGCGGGCATAGGCGTGATTGACGCTGTACGTCGGATCCTTCGGCGGGTAGTGAGCGGCGTGCCAGGCGTTGATGATCGGGGTGGCGGGTCCGACAAGCAGTTGGCCGTAGAACCACAACGGCTTCTGCTGCCGGTCGATCACCCCCAGTCCGCCGAGGAGCAGTCCGCCGAAGTAGAGGATCGCGATTCCCGCCGCGATGAGGCGCGCGCGCCGCCGATGCCCGAGGAACCAGTGCCCCAGCCCCGGCACGATCCACGCCAGGATCGGCGCGAAGAGGTTGAATCGTGCGTGGGCGTCGTCGGCGTCCGGGACCAACACAGGGTGATCTCCGCGATTGCCCCGCGGTCCGGGGCCGGCTTGCATTGGGCGGTGAAAAGATCGGCGGTCCCGTTTGACAAGCAAACGGTGCCCTGTAGTGTACCCGCGCTTCGGCCCGGGGTTGGGCCGGTTCGGCAAGGGCACCAAACCACCCGGCGGCCGCATTGACCGCGCGACCGCACCTTTCAAGGTCAGCACTGCCATGAAGAACTTCCCCTCTTCGATCCTCTCCTGCTCCGTCTACGGCGTCGCTTCCGCCGACGAACTCCTTGGTCGCCTCCAGCGCCCCGAGTCCACCCTCGCGCTTCTCGACGCGCTCGCCCAATGCCACGGCGCGCTCGAACCCGCCCTCTACGATGAAGAGGAGGAGGGGGACGACGAACTGGGCATCGACGAGGAAGAGGAAGACCTCGACCTTGACGATGATGACGAAGACGTCGACGATGAGGAAGACGAGGAAGAGGGCGAAGATGAGGATCTTGACGCCGACCTCGACGAAGAAGACGTCGACGAAGACGAGGCGGACGACGACGACGACGACTTCTGGGACGAGGAGGAGGACGAAGAGGACGATTTCCTCGAAGATGAGGAAGAGGAAGAGGAAGTCTTCGACGATGAAGAGGAAGAAGACTGACTGACCGTCGCGCCGGGCGCCCCGGAGGCCGCCGCGCCGCGGCGGATGCAACGGGGGTGGCCCATGCCTCGCGCGAATCGACCGTCGTCCCGATCAAACTCTGAGAAGCCTCACCGCAAGCCCGGCCTGGCGGCGGCCCCGGCGAACGCCGACGAGCCGGTGAACGGCCCGGAGGACGGCCAGTCCCGGGGCGAGGGCGTGGCGGATCGCCGAGTGGTGCCGGACCGCCGGTTCGGACCCGGTTCGGGTCAGACGGGCCTGGAACGACGCCGCGGCCCCGGCCGGCGCCGCACTGACTTCACCCGCAGCGCCGAAGAAGGCGAGATGACGGGAGAGCAGTTCCTCTTCCTCATGGCCATCGACGCCTTCAAGCGGGTCAACAACAAGACCTTCCCCTCCTGGTCGGACGTCCTCGAGATCATCCGCCGCCTCGGGTACCGCAAGGTCCAGCGGTCGGAGATCCGCGTCTCGCAGGCGGAGGACTGGACGGAGCCGGCCGACGCCCCGCTTTGGCCCCGGCCGCTCGCGGAGCCGGCCGAGTCGGATGGTTATGAGGACGCGGCGTAGACGCCGCGCGCGGCCTCGCGAAGACAGCCTCCATTCCACCCCAAAGGCCCCGCTCCGGTCGACGCCGATCGGCTGCCGCCGACGGCTGTCGCTCCCAGCCCGCCGGAAGGGCGCGGGGCAGATAGATAGCCCGCCCGAGTTGAGAATCGGTCGGCAGAGGGCTTCAATACGGCTCTGTTGAAATCGCTGGTTCAGAGAGGAATGTGACGACTCATGGCCATTCGAATCAAGGCACGCAGCGGCGAGTCAGTCGAGCAGATGCTCCGCCGCTTCAAGAAACTCTGCGAAAAAGAAGGGCTGACCAAGGACATCAAGCGCCGCCAGTACTACGAGAAGCCCTCGGAGCGCCGCAACCGCGAAGCGCGGCGGACCCAGCCTCGTCGCCCCTTCCTCACCTGACCGGTCGATCGGACCGGCCGCGATCCCGTGGGCGGCCGGACTTCGGTTCCTCATCCATCCAGACTCGAGCGCGTCATGGCGGCAGTGGCAGGGCGGACGCACATCTGGTGAAGTCTTCAGCCGGTGCCGGTCAGTCGATCGACATCGGTTTTCGTTCGAGAGTCGCATCTCACTTCTTCTTGTCTGACCCGATCCTGCGTCAAGGGTGGATCGGAGTCGCGAGGATCGGAACATGGACATGATGCATCAAGCGGACGGCGCTGCGGCCGTGGGATTGGTCCTGGCGGAGATGGGCGACATTCCGCCGATCTGGTGGGTCACGCCGATCAGCGCGCTGGCCGCGCTCTTCATGGCCTTCACCTTCTTCAAGTGGGTCAAGAGTCAGTCGGAAGGCGACGCCGGAATGATCGAGATCGCCGACGCGGTCCGCCAGGGGGCCATGGCCTACCTGGTGCGGCAGTACAAGGTCGTCGCGGGGGTCTTCGTCGCGCTGGTCGCCGTGCTCGGAGTGATCTCCTTCGGACTGAAACTCCAGCCCGAGTTGTCGATGGTCGGCGTGCCCGTCGCCGGACTCCTGTCGGGGCTGTGCGGGTGGTTCGGCATGAAGACCGCGACCTACGCCAGCGCCCGCACGGCCAACGCGGCCAAGCAATCGCTCAACGACGGCCTGACGGTCGCCTTCCGCGCCGGAGCCGTCATGGGGCTCGTCGTCGTCGGCTTTGCCCTGCTGGACATCTCGACGTGGTTCCTGCTCTTCAAGGGAATCGCGATCTTCGGCGACCGGCCGCTGACGGAACTCACCGTCGTGATGCTCTCGTACGGCATGGGCGCTTCGACGCAGGCGCTCTTTGCGCGCGTGGGCGGCGGCATCTACACCAAGGCCGCGGACGTGGGCGCCGACCTCGTCGGCAAAGTGGAAGCCGGCATTCCCGAAGATGACGCGCGCAACCCCGCCACCATCGCCGACAACGTCGGCGACAACGTCGGCGACGTCGCCGGCATGGGCGCGGACCTCTACGAGTCGTACTACGGCTCGATCCTTTCGAGCATGGCGCTGGGCGCCGCGGCTGCGATGGGGCTGGGCCTGGGCGGGACCGACGCCGTCAACCTCACCATCGTCCCCATGTGCCTCGCCGGAGTCGGCATTCTCTGCTCGATCCTGGGCATCTTCACCGTCAAGGCCAAGGAAGGCGCGACCTTCAACCAACTGCTCAAGAGCCTGCACACCGGCGTGTGGGCGGCGTCGGCGATGATCATCGTCGCCTCCGGCGCTCTGCTCTGGTTCCTGCTCAAGGACATCGAGGGCGTGAGTTGGATGGGGCTGTGGGGCTCGATCATCTCCGGTCTCGTCGCCGGCCTCATCATCGCCTGGGGCACCGAGTATTACACCAGTTACGAACACCGGCCCACGCAGCGCATCGCCGAGCAGTCGCAGACCGGCCCGGCCACGGTCATCATCGCCGGCATCGCCGAGGGCATGATGAGCACGTGGATTCCGCTGGTCGTGATCGTGATCGCGATTCTCGCCGCCTTCGGGCTGGCGGGCGGCACGACGAACTTCCTCCTCGGCCTCTTCGGCGTGGGCATCGCGGCCGTCGGCATGCTGAGCACGCTGGGCATCACGCTGGCGACCGACGCCTACGGCCCCATCGCCGACAACGCGGGCGGCAACGCCGAAATGACCGGCCAGCCCAAGCACGTCCGCCAGCGCACCGACATGCTCGACAGCCTCGGCAACACGACGGCGGCGACGGGCAAGGGCTTCGCCATCGGCTCGGCCGCGCTCACCGCCATGGCGCTGCTCGCCGCCTACGTCCAGGTTGTCCAGCAGCAGCAGACATCGCAGGCGCAGGCGTGGTACGAGTCGCAGTCGATCGCCGCCCCCGCGGAGGCGACGGCGTATTACGAGGGCCACAACAAATGGGCCATCGTCGGCGCCGAGGGCGCATCGAAAGTCGTCGGCGGCCTCGCCATCCTCAGCGACGCACAGAAGCGCGACATCGACGAGGCGCAGGAGCATCAGGGCGATGTGCCCCTCGTCGTCACGCTCGCCGACTGGGATCCGCAGAACAAGTCCTGGCGGGCGCGCTACTCCCAAGAGCACGACGGCCACCGCCATGACGTCGTCTTCCGCATGACCCGCGCCGACCAGGCGTCCATCCGCGACATGATGATGTACTACGACGTGACGCTCATGAACCCGCGCACGATCGGCGGGCTGTTCATGGGCGTGCTCCTGACCTTCGCGTTCTGCGCCCTGACGATGAACGCCGTCGGCCGGGCGGCCTACGCGATGATGAACGAGTGCCGCCGCCAATTCGGCAAAATGCGCGAGGCCTTCCGCGCTTCGGGCATGAGCGAGGCGGACATGGCCGATCCGAACAAATGGCCCAAGAAGGTCACGCACGAGGGCATCCAGTATCCGCAGTACGCCCAGTGCGTGGCGATCTCGACGGCGGGAGCGCAGAAGGAGATGATCGTTCCGGCGCTGCTGGCGATCGTCGTGCCCGTCGTCGTCGGGTTGATCCTCGGCGTCGCGGGCGTAATCGGGCTGCTCATGGGCGGCCTGGCGTCGGGCTTCGCCGTCGCCATCTTCATGGCGAACGCGGGCGGCGCGTGGGACAACGCCAAGAAGTACATCGAAGCGGGCCACCATGGCGGCAAGGGCAGCCAGCCCCACAAGGCCGCCGTCGTGGGCGACACCGTCGGCGATCCCTTCAAGGACACCTCGGGACCGTCGCTCAACATCCTCATCAAGTTGATCTCGATCGTCTCCGTCGTCTTCGCGGGCCTCGTCGTCAAGTACGGCCCCATCGTCGGCGAGATGATCGGCCTGCACTGAGTCGTCGCACCTCCAACCTGCAATACGCGCCGAAGCCCATGTTCATTGAACGTGGGCTTCGGCGTTGAATAGAGTAGATGTGAATCGACCTGCAAGCGGAGGCGCAACCATGCCGGCCTGGCGCCACTGGTATCACGCAATCACGTCGACCTACGGATCCTGGCTGCCCGGCGACCCGCGCGGCTTCCGAACCCGCAAGCATCGTGAACATGTGCAAGGTGATTACAAATCGCCGCCTCCACCGGGGCGATTTGAAACGCGTCATGCTGATGCGCATCGCAAGTTGAAGCGCCCAGCCGTGGTGCTGAATGCTCTGCAGCGACGAATCGTGCTGGAGGAGTTTCGAGAGACTCTCGTTGCACATGATGTGCGGGTCATCGCCATTGCGGTGGCCGCGACGCACTTGCACGTCCTGGCGCAGCTCCCCGCGCGCCCGTCGAAGCCCACGTTTATTGAACGTGGGCTTCGACGCACGTCCGCGATTGACGACCCCGTGCGTCACCTGATGGGGATCGCCAAACAGTGGAGCGCCAAGCGACTTGTGCGCGAAGGGCACGTGGCCTCGGGGCCGGTCTGGGGAAAGCGCGGCAAGATCGTCCCGATCCGGGACCGTCGGCATCAGATCAATGTGTGCAATTACGTCGTGCAGCACGCGAATGAGTACGCCGAGGTATGGTCGTTCCCGGAAGCACGGTGACCGAAGCCCACGTTCAATGAACGTGGGCTTGGGCGTCCGACTACACTTGCGCCATGCAGAGCAAAGCAACGACAGTCGCGGAGTATCTCGCCACCCTTCCAGAGGACCGGCGCGCCGCGCTTGAGGCGGTGCGCGAGGTCATCCGCGCCAACCTCGACAAGGACTATCAGGAGTGCATGCAGTACGGGATGATCGGCTACTGCGTGCCGCACCGCGTCTATCCGCCGGGATATCACTGCGATCCGAGACAGCCGCTGCCCTTCGCCGGCCTTGCCTCACAAAAGAATCACATGGCGATCTATCTCATGGGCGTTTACGGCTCGCCGCAGGAAGAGGCGTGGTTCCGCAGCGCCTGGGCCAGGTCGGGCCGCAAACTCGACATGGGCAAGTCCTGCATCCGCTTCAAGCGGCTCGAGGATCTGCCGCTCGACGTGATCGGCGAAGCGATTCGGCGCACTCCCGTCGCGGTGCTCATCGCACGGTATGAGTCAAACCTGAATGCCTCCGCCGGCCGGCGCCGACCGGCGTCGAAGAAGACCGGCGCCAAGCGCTCCGCGAATGCCCCGGCGGCGCGCGGCGCGACGCGCGCCGGGAAGACCGGCCGCGCGGCAAAGAAGAAGGCCGCGAAGAAGCGCTGATCGCCCGTCCCGCCGCACCCGAATACAACGAGGCCCGGACCACTGGCGTGGTCCGGGCCCGGAAGAGAGGCGGAGCGTGGTCAGCGATCGCGTCAGACGATCTTGAGGACGAAACTCAGGTCGTCGGGAGCGCCGTCGCAGGGGTCGATGAGCGGCTGGAGAATGCCGCCGGCCGCGTTGATCTGGGCGGCCGGGCACAGACGCAGCGGCTGACGGCCGGACCAGCGGAAGTCCTCGACACCCGGGCGGGCGCTCTGGTCGTCGATCTCGGAAATCTGGATCCAGTACTTCTGCCCGGCGACGACCGCGAAGGGCGGAACGGCCGTGGTGAAGCGGAAGACCCGCCGACCCTGGCAGTCCACGCCGACGGAGACGGCCTGCGGCGTCACGCACGCCGACCAGAGAACGCCCGCGGGCTGGCAGTTGCCGTTGTCCCGGCGAATGGCGATGTAGTAGGGCTTGCCGACCTGCGCCGTCAGCGCCAGCGTGCCCCACCAGCGGACGTGAGTGAGCGTCCCGCCGCTGCGGCACTTGAAGTCGTCCGCCGCCACGAGGGGCGCGGGCGTCGGAAGACCGCAGGTGCGCACGATCGACGTGTGCGACGCATGGCGAAGATCCCACGGCTGGTTGACGATGCACTGGCCCGACGCCGCGCCGCTGAGACAGGCGGTGAGGACCATTCCAAACGCGTAACGAAGAACATTGCGTGCCACTTCTGTACTCCTTCCAGAGTCTGTTTGTTGCCTCGCTGCGCCGGGTGGTTCGGGAACTGGACCCGGTTGCAGTCTGAGGTCCACCTTGCATGCGCCGGCGCCACGACGGCGACCGGCCTTTTCAAGCGGTTGGGTTCGCGAGGGTGTACATCTCCGGTCCGCACACCGCTCCACCCCCACACTCGCAGGACAGGGCGGCAGCGGGCAAAGGCGAGTCACACTTTTTCGCCCGGCCGCCCCCGGGCCGGGGGCTACCGTTGCCGCATGACGAACGCGTGCCGCAACCGGCCGTCGCGCCTGCTCGCCTCCCTCGGGCTGGGGCTGGCGACGACGGTGCTCATTGGCTGGGCCGCGATGTTCCTGCCGCGCGGCCGGCACGGGTACGGGCCGCCGACGACCACGCCCGTCGGGCTGGCGAAGTCGACCGACGGTTTCAAGGTGTGGGAGATCACGCAGGGGCGCAACGCCTGGCACCGCGTCGTGTCGTACTGGTTTGTTCAGATCTCCGGGCAGGCGATCATGATGCGCAACGAGGACTTCGAGGCGCGGAAGGTCGATCTCGAATCGCTGCCGCGCCACCTTCGCCCGGCTTCGCTCGACGACCTGCACATGCAGGCGTGGTACCGCGAAGTCGGCTGGCCGCTCAAGGCGCTGACGTGCTCGATCCACTGGAAGACGCAGGTGCGCAACGCGGACATCATCTATCGGGTGGAAGGGGGCGTGCAGTTACCGCGCGACCGCGAGTTTCAGCCGCGGGCCCTTCCGCTCACTCCGATCTGGACCGGACTCATCGCCGACAGCGCAGCGTTCGCGCTCGCGTGGCTGGCTCTCTTCACGGCCGTCGGGCGGCTGCGCGAGGCGCGGCGGCGCCGCGCCGGCTGCTGCGTTCACTGCGGCTATCCGCGCACGGGACGGCCCGACGGCTCGCGCTGCCCCGAGTGCGGCGGTTGAGTCTCGGGAGGGTCGAAGCGAAAAGACCCAGGCCTCCGCCTGGGTCTTGAACGTCATGAGACGGCCGGTTGCTGCAATCAGCGGCGGCGCCGGCCGATCGCGAGCACTCCAAGCCCGAGGAGCGCCAGGGTTGCGGGCGCCGGGATCGGGATGTACGCCAGGCCCAGGAGGTTGCCCGACCCCATGGAGCCGATGAGGTTGGCGGTGCCCGTGTTCGTGTCGATCCAGTAGAAGTTGTCCGTGCTGTTGTCCACGAGGTAGAGGCGGCCGTTGTCGCGGTTGTAGGCGAGGCCGTTGGGATTGGTGGGTCCGTTGAGCGAGCCGATGAGCGTGACCGTCCCGTCGGCGCGGTTCATGCGGTAGAAACTGTCGGCGCCGCTGTTGGTCGCGTACATGACGTCGCCGTCGGAATCGTATCCGAGGTTGGTGAAACTCGTCAGGCCCGAGGTGCCGATGAGCGTGGCCGCCCCGGTGATGAGGTCGATGTTGTACAGGCCGTTGTTGTGCGATGAGGCCCCGTAGAGCGTGCCCGTGCTCGAGTCCCATTCGAGGCCGTGCATGACGATTGCCGAGTCGCCATAGGCGCCGACCAGCGTTGCTTCTCCCGTCGAGAGATCGACGATGAAGAGCGAGTCGAGCGAGGTGGACGACACATACATGATGCCCAGGGCGGCGTCATACGCCAGGCCGCCCGTCGTGCCCGCGTTGCTGCCCACCGTCCCGAACTGGGTCTTGGCCCCGGTGGACAGGTCGATGTCGTACAGCGCCCGGCTGCTGTCCACGGCGACCATCCGCTGTCCAAGAGCGGACGAAGCGAGCGCCGACGCAACCAATCCGGCGCAGCAAAGCATTGTGTTTCCACGGCTCATCGATCTTCCCTCCTTCTGAAGGGCGCGCGGAGTCGCGCCCGAGAATGCCGCAGACTAACGCACTGGCCGGGCCGTGTCAAGGAGAATCAGGCGGGAAGGGAGGAATACTCGGCCTTTCGTGCGGTTTCCTCGGAAAACAGCCATCCGCACGACCGATAAGCCTCATTCGGTGCGAATCGCGAGCGGCGGTGCGGTCCTGATGACGCGATGGCAAGTTCGGGCGGCTCCCGACTCATCGAGCGGTGCGGCAAGGCGATCGGCGATTGCCGGCCGATCACTTCACTTGATGTGGATCGCGCCGTCCCGTGCGGGGACCCTGAATGGGGCTACTTGAGTCTCGCGCGCAAGAAGTCGAGGGTCTCCTTCCACGCTGCGCGGGCGGCGCGATCGTTGGCGCCGTCACGGCCGGTCTGCTGGCGGAGAAAGCCGTGCCCCGCGCCCTGGTAGACGTGGGGCGTGAACTCGAGTTCACGCTCCTTCATCGCCGCCTCGGTGGGGCCGACCGTCGAGGTCACGCGATTGTCATCGCCTCCATAGAGACCAAGGACCGGGCACTTGATCGTGCCCAGCCGCCCCGCCTCCGGCGCCGTGCCGTAGAAGACGATCGCGGCATTGAGTTCGGCCTGGCGCGTGGCGTACATGAACGACGCCGTCCCGCCCCAGCAGAAACCGATCGTCGCGCTTGACTTTCCCGCCGAGGGGAAGGCCAGCGCGTGCGCGCGGACCGCGTCGAGGCGCTGGACCACCTCATCGTCGGAGAGGCCGCGAATGGCCGCCCGCACCGCGTCTCCCTCGAACGAGTCCGTCCCGCCTCCGCCCGGGCCTTTGCCCGACAGGAGATCGGGCGCGACGGCGATGAAGCCCTCGGCCGCGAGTCGGTCCGCCACGGCCCTGATCCAGTCCGTCAGGCCGAAGATCTCGTGAATGACGATCACGACCGGGGCCGTGTCGGACCGCTCCGGATAGACGACCCAGGTTCGGATCGTTGTCTCCGAGTCGGGCAACGGCACATCAATCCACTCGCCGTGGCGGGGAGAGTCGAGCAGCGCTTGCGCGGCGGCCTCGGCGGCGGGCGGGGGGTTGGCGGCGGCATCCTCCTGACCGCGGGCGGCGGGAGCGAGGAACATGGCGAGCGCGAAGGTGAGGAGGATGGAGAAGGCGGTGGGGGGTCTCATGCCCGATTGTTGGCCCTGGCATCAGGGAAATCGCCCTGATGCGGGCCTCCCGCGCGGTCGCCGGGGCGCCGCGATGCCATAATCACCTGTTCCAACAACCACTTTGGCTCTGCGACCATGTCTCCCCTGCGTCGAAAACCCGCCGGCGTCCGTTCTGAGGAGGATGGGCGGCGCTCCCGGCCGGCCGAGGTGCTCACCGGCCCGTCGTTGCTCGCGCGGCACCAGGCGATCCTCGATTCGACGCTTGACCCGATCGTGACGATCGACGCCGGCGGCACGATTCTCTCGGCGAGCCGCTCCGTCGAGCGCGTGTTCGGATACACGCCCGACGAGATGATCGGGCGCAACATCAGCATGCTCATGCCCGCTCCGCACCGCGAGGCGCACGACGGCTACCTCGAAGCCTACCGCCGCACGGGCGTGACGAACATCCTCGGCCGGACGCGCGAATTCGAGGCGGTGCGCAAGGACGGGACGCTCTTTCCGATCGAAATCTCCGTTTCGCGCGTGGACGTGCCGGGCGAGTCGATGCCGCTGTTCACCGGCATCATCCACGACGTCTCGCAAAGGCGGCGCGTCGAGGAGGAACTGCGCCTGCTCCAGGAACTGAGTCTGGCGATCGGCGAAGCGACCAGCCTGGACGCGGCGATGGTCGAGGCGCTGCGGCGCATCTGCGAGGCGACGGGGTGGGAGTACGGCGAGGCGTGGGTGCCCGAGCCGGGCGGCGAGGTCCTCGTCGGCACGCCGGTGTGGTACAGCACCGATCCGCACTTTGACCAGTTCCAGCGCGCCGCGTCGGAGGCGCGATTCGGCAAGGGCGTCGGTCTGCCCGGACGCGTCTGGCAGTCGGGCAAGAGCGAGTGGCTCGACGACCTGCGCGACGACGACTTCTTCAAGCGGGCGACGGCGGCGAGCGCGGCGGGGTTTCGGACCGCGGTCGCCGTGCCAATCCTCCACGAGCACGAGGTCGCGGCCGTCATGGCCTTCTTCATGCGGCGGCGTCAGGAGGCGGACCAGCGGCTGCTGGCGCTGGTCGCCGCGGCGGTGGCGCCGCTCGGGCGGGTGGTGCAGCACAAGCGCCTCCAGGATGCGCTGGCCGCCTCGGAGCACCGGTTCCGCAACCTCCTCGAACACGTCCAGATCATCGCCGTCACCCTCGATCCCGGCGGCGTCGTGACCTTCTGCAACGACTTCTTCCTCCGCCTCACCGGCTGGAAGCGCGACGAAGTCGTCGGGCGAGACTGGTTCGATGCCTGCCTGCCGCCCTCGGATCGAGAGCCGACGCGCGAGGTATTCCGCCGCGCCATCCGCACAGGGAGCATCGAGCCGCGCTACGAGAATGAGATTCTCACGCGATCGGGCGAGGCTCGCCTTATCGCGTGGAACAACTCGGTGGTGTGGGATTCGCGCGGCGCGCTCGTGGCGGTCGCGGGCCTGGGCGTGGACGTCACCGAGCAGCGCCGCATGGAGCGCGAACTGGCGGCGCACCGCGAAGACCTCGAAAGCCTCATCGCGCAGCGCACCGACGAACTCATGCACTCGATCGAGAAACTGCGGCAGTCGGACCGCCTCGCCTCGATCGGCACGCTGGCGGCGGGGCTGGGGCACGACATGAACAACGTCCTGCTGCCGATGCGCTGCCGCCTCGACGCCGCCGAGTCGATGGACCTGCCCGAGGAGGCTCGCCGGGAACTGATGATCGTCCGCCGCCTGTGCGACTACCTCCAGCAGTTGAGCGACGGGCTGCACCTGCTCGCCCTCGATCCGGACGACAGCGAAGCGTCGCAGTCGACGACGGTGCTCGACGAGTGGTGGGAGCAGGTGAGCGTGCTGCTTCAGAAGGCGGTGCCGAAGCACGCGCGATTCGAGGCGTCGATTCCGCGCGGGCTGCCGCCCGTGGCGGTGGCGCCGCACCGCCTCACCCAGGCGGCCCTCAACCTCGTCGTCAACGCCGGCGAGGCGATCGGGGAGCGCGGCCTGGTGCGCCTCTGGGCGGAGCGCGACCCCAACGGCATCTCCATCCGCCTGGGCGTCGCCGACAACGGGCGCGGCATGACGCCGGAAGTTCAGCAGCGCATCTTCGATCCGTTCTTCACGACCAAGCCGCGCGGTCTGGGGACGGGAATGGGGCTGTCGCTGGTGCGTGGCGTGGCGCAGGCTGCAGGCGGGCACGTCTTCGTCGAGTCGGCGCCGGGCAAGGGGACGAACATCGGCCTCGACCTGCCCGTGGTGGAGTCCGAAGAGCCCGTGAGCGACGAGCGGCGGCTGGCGCGCCTCGCGCTGAGCAATCCGCGCCTCGCCACCCTCATCGAGACCATGCTCGCCGCGGGCGGATTCGAGGTCGAGCGCGGCGGGCCCGACGAGCCGGGCGACG
Source organism: Vicinamibacteraceae bacterium (assembly GCA_011525805.1). Classification (GTDB taxonomy): domain Bacteria; phylum Planctomycetota; class Phycisphaerae; order Phycisphaerales; family UBA5793; genus UBA5793. The sequence continues at coordinate 26,349 of WYBR01000003.1, read as the reverse complement.
CGGCCATCTGGGTCGTCGAGCCGCGCGACGAGCACATTGATCACGTCAAGCAGTTCCTCCGCGGGCAGGAGCGGCGGCAGGTCATCCTCTGCGGCCGCGCGCCCAGCGCGTGGAGACACGTCGACGCCTTCTGCATCGAGGACGTCGATGACTTCGAGCAGGTGCGAAGCGTCATCCGCGAAACGATTGACGCCTATGAAGGAGCCTCCCGATGAGCGGCAAGAAGATCGAGATCCTCTGCGTCGACGACCACGCCTTCCTCGTGGACGGCCTGAGGGCGAAGTTCAAACTCGAACCCAACCTCGTCTGCATCGGACGCCTGCCTTCGGCGGAAGACCTCATCCGCGAAGTGGACCGGCTCCGGCCCCACGTCGTCCTGCTCGACATCGAGATGCCCGGCCCGGACCCCTTCGAGGTCGCCTCCGACATCAAGGCCCGCTTCCCCGAGACGCGCGTCATCATCCTCAGCGCCTATGTCCGCGACCACTACATCAGCGCCGCCTTCAAGGCCGGCGTCTGGGGCTACTTCTGCAAGAGCGACGACACCGACGAGATCATCCGCGGCATCCGCAAAGTGGCGCGCGGCGAGTTTGCCTTCGGCCCCAAGGTCGCGGAGCGCTGCATGCCCACCAAGGGCGCCAAGCCCCAGCACGACGCCGCCGTCGGATCCAAACTCGAAATCCTCAGCAAGCGCGAGCAGGAAGTGCTTCGGCTCATCGGCCGCGGCCTCTCGCGCGTTGAGATCGCCAAGTCAATCGCCCGCAGCCCCAAGACCGTGGACGGACACCGCGAGCGCATCATGGCCAAACTTGACATCCACACCACGGCCGAACTCGTCCGATTCGCCATACGCGAAGGCGTGGCGGAAGTGTAAGCCGGCGCGTCGATCGTCCGTGGTTCGGTTACTCGCCCTGGCGAAGGTCGCGCGCGCATGCGCCGGGTGCGACTTCGACGTTGTCGATCACCCGGCGCACCCCCCGCACGCGCAACACGGTTTCGTACGCGGCCAGCCGGCGCGTGGCGCTGTCCACCTGTCCGGAGAGCGTGACAATGCCGTCCTTCACGTCAACGGCGATCGCCGCTTGATCGACGCGGGGATCCCATCGGATCTCGCGGACAATTTCATCGAGCAGTTCCTGGTCGGGTCTCAAGGCGGAAGGGGTCATCGGGCCTGCTTCGGTTGCACGGGTTGACTCATAGGCGTCCGGGCCGACTCCGGGCGGCAACGGCCGTCTCCCTTCAAGTGTCGCCTCGATTGCCTCTCTGTCGCGTGCAAAGCGGCGGGAACGGCTGCTTTCGGGGTGGTTTTCGCGTGTCGCGCCCGGAATCCGCGGCGGCTCGGTCCGGTTAACCACTGGTCCGGTCCGTTTGAACGCTCCCCGGCGCTTGCCGCGCCCAATCGAAAGAGTGCCGCCATGCTGCGTACTCATCTCACTACTCGCCGCCGGTCGCGGCTGTTTCTGATCGGGGCGCTGGCGGTTCTTGCCGCGGCGCCGGCCACGCCTGCGGCGGCCCAGGCCTGGCGCTGGGTCGCCAAACTCCAGGCCGACGGCGGGCAAGCGGATGACGGCTTCGGCGAGTCCGTCTCTTTCGACGGCGAGACCATGGTGGTCGGCGCCATCGCCGGCGACGGAGTGGTCCGCAACGCCGGCGCCGCGCACCTGTACACGCGCGATGCGCTCGGTCGGTGGGCGCCGCAGGCCATCCTCGCCGCTGCGGATGGCGCGGCGTTCGACTGGTTCGGCTTCAGCGTCTCGATCGACGGCGATGCCGCGGCCGTCGGGTCCATCTTCGCCGACGGGCAGCGCGCCGACGCGGGCGCTGCATACGTCTTTCGACGCGATGCGCAAGGCCAATGGTCGCAGGAAGCGAAACTCGTCGCGCCCCAAGGCGAGCAGGATGACCGCTTCGGCCACAGCGTCGCGGTGCGCGGCGACACGCTCATCGTCGGCGCGCCGCAGGCCACCGGGCCCGCGTACCAGTCCGGCGTCGCGTTCGTCTACACCCGCGATCCGGGCGGCGCCTGGCAACTCCGTCAGCGGCTCACCGCTTCAGACGGCGAGGCGTACGACCTCTTCGCTTCGAGCGTGGCCCTGGACGGCGATCTGCTCGTCATCGGTTCACCGCAGGACGGCGACCTCGGCTATGCCTCGGGCGCGGCGCACGTCTTCGGCCGCTCGGGCGGCGACTTCGTGGAGGAGGCGAAACTCCGCGCCGACGGAGGACGCGAGGGCGACTTCTTCGCCGCGAGCGTCGACCTGAGCGGCGCACGGCTCCTCATCGGCGCACCGAGCGACGACTTTCGCGGCCTCAACGCCGGCGCCGCCTTTGTCTTCGAGCGCACCGGGCCTGGCGAGTGGGTCCAGCGAGCCAGACTCACGGGAGTCGACACTGAGGCCAACGACCAGTTCGGCATCGCCGTCTCGCTCGACGGCGACGTGGCCCTGGTCGGCGCCTACTGGGTCGGCGACCTCGGCAGCAACTCCGGCGCCGCCTACCTCTTCGAGGCCGATGCGCCGGGCGCCTGGTCGCAGAGGCAGAAACTGACCGCAGTTGACGGCGCGACGGGCGACTGGTTCGGCCGGTCCGCGGCGCTGCGGGGCAGCGCGTGCATCATCGGCGCGCCGAACGACGACGGGCACGGGTCCGCATACGTCTTCGAGCGCGACGGGCCGGCGCTGACGATCTCCGGACCCTGTCCCGGCCCGATGACGCTGGAGGTGAGCGGCGCCACGCCGCGCGGTCTCGTGGCGCTCCTCGCCTCGGCGCGCGGCGGGACATACACCATTCCCTCCGGCCTGTGCGCGGGGACCGCTCTGGACATTCAGCCGCCATTCGCCCCCGGCACGCCCTTGCTCCTGCGCGCCGATTCGCAGGGAGTTGTCCGTCTCAGCCGCGTGGCGCCCGGCGCCGCCTGCGGTCTGTGGGCCCAGGCCGTCGATGTCGCTATCTGTCGCGTGAGCAATCGGGCGGCGATCCGCTGAGGCGAACTCGCCGGGCGAGCAAGCGGTGTCGTGCCGTCGCGCGAGTTGCCGCGTCCGATGGAGGCGCGAAGGGAGCGTCAGGCCGGCGTCCAGCGCTCCGGAACGCGTGAGGACATCGCCCAGCAGCGCTCGAGCAGGTCGCGCACCCCTTCGCGCGTTGCGCCGCTGATGGCCAGCGGCCGCTCGCCGCGCGGCAGGCCGAGGCGCCCGCCGAGGCGGTCGAGCAGCGCGCCGCGCTCGGCCGGGTCGATGAGATCGATCTTGTTGACCACGATGATCTCGTCCTTCTCCGCGAGGTCCGTCGAATAGTTCGCCAGTTCGCGCCGGATGACGTGGTAGTTGTCCGCGGGGTCCGAGCCGTCGAGCGGCGCGGCGTCGAGCAGGTGAATCAGCAGGGCGGTGCGCTCGACGTGGCGGAGAAAGTCGTGCCCCAGCCCCACGCCTTCCGCGGCGCCTTTGATGAGCCCGGGAATGTCGGCGAAGACGAGGCGGCGCTCGGCGTCGAGTTCCGCGATGCCCAGTTGCGGCTTGAGGGTCGTAAAGGGGAAGTCCGCGACCATCGGCCGCGCCTTTGAGATCGCGCGCAACAGCGTGGACTTTCCCGCGTTGGGCATGCCCAGAAGCCCGACGTCGGCCATGAGTTTGAGTTCCAGGCGCAGGCGAATGGTCTCGCTCGGCCCGCCGGGCTCGGCCTCGCGCGGCGCCTGGTTCGTCGAGGACTTGAAGTGGACGTTGCCGAACCCGCCCCGGCCGCCGCGCGCCACGACCACGCGCTTGCCGGGCGCATCGACGTCGGCGATCAGTTCGTTCGTCTCGTCGTTGAAGAGGAGGGTGCCGGGGGGCACGGCAAGGAAAAGGTCCGCGGCCGCCTCGCCGGAGCAGTCGCGGCCGGCGCCCGGGCGCCCGCCGGCCGCATGCCAGTGGAAGCGGCTGCGGTAGTCGAGAAGGGTGTTGATGTTGGGGTCGCCGACGACGATGACCGAGCCGCCGTCGCCGCCGTTGCCCCCGTCGGGCCCGCCCTTGGGGATGTACTTCTCGCGCCGGAAACTGACGCACCCGTCCCCGCCCCGACCCGACCGCACCTCAATGACCGCCTCGTCGATGAACATGCGGCCCAATGGTAGTCGAACCCGCGCCGCGCCGGACGACCGCGCGGTACCCGCTTGCTTTCCCGACGCACCTCGCGCATCATCCACCCGTGTCTGCACCGGCTGAATCCATCTCGGACTGGAAGGCGCGGCTCGCCGGCCGCTTCATCGTCTTCGACGGGCCCGACGGGTCGGGCAAGAGCACGCAGTTTCACAAGTTCACCGATTTCGCGATCGCGCGCGGCGTGACGGTCTGCGAGGTGCGCGAGCCGGGCGGAACGGCGATCGGCGAGGAGATCCGCCGCGTCCTGCTCGATCACCGCACCGGCGACCTCGATGTCACTGCCGAGATGCTCCTCTACATGGCCAGCCGGGCGCAACTCATCGCCGAGCGCATCGCCCCGGCGCTGCGGCGCGGTGAACTCGTCCTCGCCGACCGCTTCGTGAGCTCGACGCTGGCGTACCAGGGTGCGGCCGGGGGGATGAACCTCGACGACATCCGTGCCGTCGCCGCGATCGCCTGCCGCGACGTATCGCCCGATCTGACTGTGATCTTCGACGTGACGGAAGAGACGGCCGCATCGCGCCTCAGCCCGCTGCTCGACCGCATGGAGGCGAAGGGGGCGGAGTATCACCGCCGCGTGCGCCAGGGTTATCTCGACCAGGCGCGCCGGGATCCGGCGCACTATCTCGTGATCGACGCGAACGAGGACGCAAAGAGCGTGTGGAGCGCGCTTGTCGAGCAGGTGGGGTTGCGGCTGGGCGCGAAGTGAATCAGTGGACCTCGCGCGCCGAAGCCCACGTTCATTGAACGTGGGCTTCGGCGCGTGCGCGCACGAATCGTGCGAGCGCCATGAGCGGAAAGTACAGGCGATAGAGGTGGTAGCGCAGATAGAAGACGCGCGGGAAGCCGGTGCCCGTGAACTCCGTCTCCACCCACGACCCCGGCGGATCGCCATCGGGGTTGACTGATCGATTCGGCGCATCATCATCGCTGAGTTGCGTTTCGCACAGCCACTGAATGGCTCGCGCGAGATCGGGATCATCCGGCCCGAAGATGGTCTGGAGCGTCATCGCCGCCCACGCCGTCTGCGACGCGGTCGATGGACCGACGCCCTTGAGCGACGGGTCTTCGTAGGAGTTGGCGGACTCGCCGAATGAGCCGTTCGCGTTCTGCACGCTCTTGAGCCAGGCGCCGGCGCGGCGGATCCACGGCTGCGTCATGTCAACGCCGATGTGGCGCAGACCGCCGACCGCCTGCCACGTGCCGTAGATGTAGTTCACGCCCCAGCGGCCGAACCAGCAGCCCTCCGGCTCCTGGCGCGAGCGGATGAACTTCACGGCTCGCTGCACGGCGTGATGATCCGCGCGCAGGCCGTGCCACGCGAGGCACTCGAGCACGCGGCCGGTGATGTCGGGGCACGAGGGGTCCTGCATGGCGTTGTGGTCGGCGAAGGGGACTTTTTCGAGAATGGGGCGATCGCGCGTCTTGTCGAAGGCCGCCCAGCCGCCGTCGTCGTTGAGCATGGCGAGGATCCAGTTGACGCCGCGTTTGCCGGCCGCGCGGTTCGCCTCGCCGCCGGCGCGGTGCAGCGCCATCGCCACCATCGCCGTGTCATCGACATCCGGATACCACTCGTTGCGATACTCGAAGTACCACCCCGCCGGCTGTGCATCCACCGTGCGCGACCAGTCGCCGGCGAGGCGGTTCTCTTTGCCGCGCAGCCAGTCGCAGGCTCGCGCGACTTCGGGCGAATTCGAGATCGTCCTGCCGCTCTCGGTGAGCGCATAGAGCGCGATTCCCGTGTCCCACACCGGTGAAAAGCAGGGCTGAATGCGGATGTGATCCTCCTCCTCGATGATGAAATCGTCGAGGTTGCGCTCCGCTTGACGCATCACCGGGTGCGAACGCGCGTAGCCCAGCGCATCGAAGGCGACCTGGAGGTAGACCATCGGCGGGAAGATGGCGCCCAGGCCCTCGGTGTGCTTCGCGTCCGCCCGGTCGAGAATCCACCGCTCAGCCGCCTTGAGCGCCCGGCGGCGCAGCGGCGAGGCGTCGGCCTTCTGAATCACCTTGAGGACGCGATCGACGGCGAGGAAGAGATTGTTCCACGTGAATGGAAACGCGTCGAACTTCTTCGAGAGCGTGCGCTTGAAGCGCCCGTCAAGGAAGAGATGATCGATGTTGATGCCCGCGGGCAATGCGCGCACGGGCCGCAGGGCCGTGCAGATCGCCAGCGGGAGGATCATCGTCCGCGTCCACGCCGAAACCTTGTCGAGGTGGAAGTAGAACCAGCGCGGCAGGTAGATCATCTCCGGCGGGATCGCGGGCACGGCATCCCAGTCGATCAGCCCCAGAGCCGCGAGATAGAAGTTGCTGAAACTGTTGCACGCCTCGGCCCCGCCGTGCGCGCGGATCGCGGCCGCGGCGCGCTGCATGTGCAGCGCCTCGGGCGAATCGCCGTCGAGCAGCAGACAGACATACGCCTTGACCGTCGCGCTGACGTCCACGCCGCTGCCGGGGAACTGCCCCCACGCGCCGTCCTCGCGCTGCAGGCGGCGGAGATACGCGAGAATCTTCGGCAGGCGCGGATCATCCTCCTGGCGCAGGATCCACTTCATCAGCGTGTACTCGCTGTTGAGAATGGAGTCGCCTTGCAGTTCCGCGCACCAGTGGCCGTCGGGCTTCTGGAGCGAGAGCAGCGCGGCGACCGCGCGGTCCAGCGACTCGCTCGCGGCTGCAACGAGCGGGTCCGCATCGGCATCGGGCGCACCACGACCCGGGCGAACAGCAGCACGGCCTGGCGAAGCGATGGTCGTCACGGATACTCCTGCGTTTGATGGCGTTAGCGAGAGAGGGGATCGTAGGTCGGGCCAAGGCTCTGCGCCGGCCGGGCATGTCCGTTTACACGGTAATCGCGCTTTCAAGAAGCGTCGGAGTGCATGCCCCTCCCCCGGCTTTGCGGGGGAGGGGAAGGGGTGGGGGCAGCGGCGTGGCACGAGGTCTTCGATCGCAATCGCCTCACAAGTCGCCGATTCACCCCCACCCCAGCCCTCCCCCGCAATGCCGGGGGAGGGAGTAGATCGCTCGCCGCTGAAAGCGCGGTCGCCCTGCATCCCTCTACGCGGCGGGGAGCATGCGCCTCCCCAGCCCGCGCCCGGTCCTTGCCGCTTCGCGCGGTCGGTCACGGATCAAGAATCGGCGCCGTGTGGAAGGGCGTCTTGACGGAGTCTTCGCCGTTGAGGCCGCGACGCATGACGGCCTGGGTGGTGACGGTGCCGCGCGGCGCATCGGGGGGGATGTGGAGCACGAGGCCCGCCCGCCCCTGCGCATCGGCGCGGGCGCTTCCGAGGTACATGATGGGGTGGAGGAGGTTGAGCGTCATCCCGCCGAGCAGCGGCTGGCCGACGCTGTGCCCCTCGCCTTCGAGCGAAAAGAGGAAGTGGACGAGTTCATGCGGCCCAGCGCCGCGGACGCCGATCCCCGCCTGCCGGCCGCGCACGAGATCGCTCTGGAGGAGTCCGGGGCCGGAGTAGGGAGTGAGGTTCTCATACCACATCACCCTTTCGTTGTAGACGCCGACGAGAAGGTCAACCTGCCCGTCGCCGGTCAGTTCGCCGGCGTACACCGATGCTCCGTCCCATCCGCCAATGCGCTTGCGCGAGTCCACGCGGAAGCGCATTCCGCCGAGGTTGCGGGCGAGCAGCAGGTAACTGCCGCTCGTGACGGCGAGGTCGAGGCGGCCGTCGGTATTGAAGTCGGCGATGGCCACTCGCGTGACTTCGCCGATCAGGTCGACGGAAGGAAGGCGGGTGAATGACCGGCCGTCGCCGTCGTTGGTGAGTGCAAGGAGTTTGCCCGTATCGCTGCCGAAGGCGATTCGATCAACTCCGACGACAAAATCGAGATCGCCGTCGCCGTCCATGTCTCCCGCCTCAATATCATGGGCCTCATCGATTCCGCGAAGGTCGAGATCCATGACCGCGGAACGAGCGAATCCTCCGCGACGGTCATTCTCGTGAATCACCAGATAGGTCCGGTAGGTCGAAAAGCCGTATTCCCCGTTGTCACCATCGGCGTTCACCACGGCGAGGTCGGGCCAGTCGTCGCCGTTCACGTCTCCGGCGACCAGGTCCCACGCTGCGTTGGCAGGCAACTGAATGACCTGAGACTGTGTGAGCATGCCGTTGTCGTTGCGGTAGCACCGCAGAAGGGTCGTCAGGCCGGAGTACGGCAGGTATTCGCCCGCGACGACGTCAAGGTCGGCGTCCCGGTCGAAGTCACAGAGCACAAGGCTGCTCAGGGCATCAGGCGTCGGCAGGCTCCAGACGCGGTTCGCGCTGCTGGACCACCATTCGAGCCAGTGGCTTGCCCCCAAGGTGCGCGTCGCGACGAAGTCCGCGGTGCCGTCGCCGTCAAGGTCTCCCACCCGCCTCACGATGCCGCGCAATCCGCTGACGGATCCTCCCAGCGGGAAGCACCCCTGGCCTCGATTCACGTAGACTGAGGTTCCCACGACAATGTCATTGAGGCCATCCGCGTTGACATCATGGATGAGGCAAGTCGCCGAACCCCAACGCCATAGAACGCCTTGAGGCTCGCCAAACTGAATCTGGCCGAGAACGCAGTCGCACGCCATGCCCGGCGCCAGGAGCGCCGAGAGCAGGCTCACGCTGGAACGGTCGCGATGCTTGAACATGTTGGCTCCCTCCCGGCGCCGCCGGGCGCCGACGCGCGATTGCGCACCCCGAAAGAGCGTACCACGTCGCGCGGGCGCTTTCCAGAGAAAACCATCCGATTCGGCTCACATGTCTCAAAGACGTACAGGACGAACCGCTTTCGGTGCGCGGGCGTGATTGCACGCACGGTCAGCGTCGGCGCGCTCCCCTGCGCAGAGCCTTCGGGTCGCGGCTAAACAAATGCCTCGATCCCTCGCCCCCTACTTGTCGTCCTTGTCATCCCCGCCGAAGATGTTGCCGATGCCCTCGCCGATCTTCTTCGCCTCATCGCCGAGTTTCTTCGCGCCTTCCTCGGCCTGCTTGCCGAGTTCTTCGGCCGTCTTGCCGAAGGTCTGGACGACGCCGCCGTCGCCGAGGAGCACGGTGATGCCCTGGTCGCCGAGGTTCTGAAGTTCGCCCAGGCCGTTGGTGAGTTCGGTGGCGATGTCGCCGGGGAGTTGGCCGCCTTTCTGCACGGCCACGGTCATGATGGTCTTGAGGATCACGCCGGCGAGGTCGCTCATCCGCACGCTTTCGCCTCCGCTGCCCACGTCCTTGAGTTGAATGAGGTCGATGGGGACATCGACCTTTGTGAGTTCGCCGCCGGCGGGAATGAGGTTGACGTGGACGTTGACATCGCGGATCTCGAGGTTGCGGATGACGAACTTCTTGCCGCCTTCCTCGGGCTTCTTGTCGGGCGGGCCGCCGCCGGATTCGAAGCGCTTGAGGTTCTCGAGGATGACCTTGTAGTTGGACTTGTCGCCGGCGCGTTCGAGGTTCATCGAGATGCCGCTGAGGATGAGCGTCGGCAGTTCGACGACCTCCTGGCGCAGCGATCCGAGCGAAACCGAGACGGAGCCTTCGCTCAGCGCGAGGAAGTGGGGCGAGGTGAAACCCTCGGGATTGGAGACGTTGAGTCCCGACATCGAGAACTCGCCGCTCAGGAGGCCCACATCCGCCTTGTCGAGGCTGGTGGGCACGCCGAGCGCGTAGGTCGAGCCGCCTTCGATCCCCTGGCGCGCGATGGAGTCGATGTAAAACGCGCCGGCCGCGATGGCGACGACGAGAATGAGAACGACGACGAGGCCGAGTTTGAGGACGACCTTCTTCATGGGATGCTCCTTTCGGTGCGCCGGCCGCGGTCGGCGGGACGAAGTTCCATCGCGCGGACGCACTCTAACAGTAGCCGCTCCGCCCGGAAACGGGCCGGGGCGGTTTCCGGTAAATCATGGAGTGGCGAGCGGGTTTCTGCCTCGCTAGTGTCAGGCCACGTCGAGCATCGGGGGGTCGACCGCGACGTACGAATCCCGGCGCCAGACTGAAAGGCATCCCCGCATGGAAACGACCCTGATCATCCTCAAGCCCGACGCCGTGCAGCGCGGCCTCATCGGGCGCATCATCGCGCGCTTTGAAGACAAGGGCCTGCAGATCGTCGGCGCGCGCCTGATGCGTATCAGCCCGGAACTCGCCGCCCAGCACTACCGCGACCACCTCGGCAAGGCGTTTTACGAGGGTCTGGTGCGGTTCATGACTTCTTCGCCCGTCCTCGTGCTCGCGGTGCGCGGCGTCGGAGCGATTGCGATCAGCCGCAAACTCATGGGCGCCACCTTCGGCTCCAAGGCCGAGCCGGGGACGATCCGCGGCGACTTCGGCGTCTCCAACTCCTTCAACCTCATTCACGGCTCGGACAGCCCCGAATCGGCGGAGCGCGAACTGGCGCTGTTCTTCGGCTCGGGCGAAGTGCTCGAGTGGAAGCGCAGCCACGAGGGATGGGTCTACGACCTCAGCGGCGGCAAGCCCGAGTAGCACGCGCCGCCCGCGCGGCCCCGGGGCCTCACGGCGTCGCGCTCAGCGCGGCGGTGAATCGCACGAGATCATCGGCCAGGCGGTCGATCCGTTCGCGGATCGACTCGCTGGCGATTTCGCCATCGGCGAAGTCGCGCCCGGTGGCGTAAACGAATCGCGGGAGGATGAGGGTGCGGAAGTCGAGCATGAGGCTGTTGGCCAGGGCCATGATCGACATGTAACTGCCCTGGCCGCCCGCGGCGCAGAGAAAGCCGGCGACCTTGTCGGCCCAGACGTCCTTGCCGGTGAGTTCGATGAGGTTCTTGGCGGCGCTGCTCGCGTCGAAGTTGTAGATGGGAGTGGCGAGGAGAATGCCGCGCGCCGCGCGGAGCCGCTCCTTGACGAGGCGGGCGTTCGGATCGCCATAGCACGCGCCGCCATCGCACAGCGGGAGAGGATGCTCGACCAGGTCGAGCCAGTCCGCGAGCACGCCGCGCGATGCAAGACGCTCGTGCGCCCGCCGGGCGAGCAGGCGGCTGCGGCTGTCGGGATCGAGCGAGCAACTGACGACGGCGAAGTGCATGGGGACGTGGGGAGCGGGGACCGGGGGGAGCGGGACTCAGGGCCTGGGGGAAGAAGGGTACGCCGCGCGGTGGGAGGATGGGAATCGCGAAGCCGCAAGCGGCCTCGCGCCTCACGCCGCTCCCGATCTCACCACAATCCGCCCTTGAGGGGCTTGTCGGTTCCCCACTTGGCGCGGAGGCGCGCCAGGCCGCTGTCGATGTGGCGCGGCGCCTCTTCCTGCTCCTTGGCCTTCATCGCCTTGAGCGAGAGGCTGATGCGCCGGCTCGCCGGATCGATGCTGAGCACCTTCACGCGCACGATCTCGTCGAGTTTGACGACCTGGTTGACGCGGTTGACGCGCTCGTGGGAGAGTTCGGAGATGTGGATGAGGCCGTCCACGCCCGGCGCGATCTGGACAAACGCACCGAAGTCGGCGAGGCGCACGACCTTTCCGACGACTTCAGCGCCCGGCGCGAGCGTGGCGCCGGCGGTGGTGAAGGGATCAGCCTGGCACTGCTTCATGCCCAGCGAGATCTTGTGCCCGCCGTCGTCGATCTTGAGGACCTTGACGCGCACCGTCTGCCCCTCGTGGACGACGTCCTCGGGCTTGTGGACGCGCTCGTAGGAGAGGTCGCTGACGTGGACCAGGCCGTCCACCCCGCCGATGTCCACGAACGCGCCGAAGGGCATGATGCGGCGGACGACGCCCTCGATCTCGTGGCCGACGGCGAGCGTCTCGAGCGTCTTCTCGCGCTGGATCGCCGCCTCGCGCTCCTGCACCGCCTTGCGCGAGACAATGAGGTTGCGCTTCTCGCGGTTGATTTCCATCACCTCGCAGGTGAGCGATTGGCCGATGAGCGTGGAGAGGTCGTCGATGTGCTGTCGATCGACCTGGCCGGCAGGCATGAAGGCGCGGAGCGATCCGACGCGCAGTTCGAGGCCGCCCTTGTTGACGCCCGTGCACTGCGCTTCGATCGTCTGGCCCTTCTGGAGGGTGTCCCATTCGCCCTTCTGCACGGCCCCCGCGCGTCCGAGATCGACCAGCCCCTGCTTCCAGTCGACGCGGTTGACGATGAAGTCGACTTCTTCGCCGACCTCGGGCTTGTGCTCGAACTGGGTCAGGGAGCAGATGCCGAGCATCTTGGGGCCGAGTTCGATGAAGGCGTCTTCGAGGCCGAGGCGCGAGACGGCGGCGGTGAGGCGGGTTCCGGGCTCGAGGCGGGGAATGCGCTTGCTTCCCTGGCCCGGAGGCGCCGCCGCGCGGCGCGGCGCGCCGCCGCCGACGATGTCTTCCAGGCTCATGTCGCCAAGCGCGGCGTCGATCTCGGCCTGCAGTTCGCGGTCCACGTTGGACGGACGGTCAGTCATTGAAGTGAGTCTCTCTGAGGGCGGTGGTGAGGGCGTTGAAGTAAGAGGCACTGGGCACGAGGCGCTGGGCACGAGGGAAAGGCATCAAGGCATCGAGGGAATGACGGGCTTTAGAGAGCCGCGGGCGGGAGCCTGGCGGTTGGGTGGCGACGTTGCGCCGCTCAGGTGATTTCGAGGCGCGCGGCGCTCCATCTCACGGGCCTTCAGCCTTGAGGACGGCATCCTCCATGAGGTACAGGCCGAGGAGCCAGTTGGCGGCGAGGTAGGGCTCGACCTTGAAGCGCCCCGTTACGCTGCCCCAGTTCAGCAGCATCTGCTCGGCCGTGGCGTCCGTGCGCAGGCGCACCTCGACGGCGTCGTAGGGAGTGGGGGGGACGCCGATGCAGCATCCATCCCACGAATTGAGCATCGCCAGCATCTCGTTCGCCCCCTCCGCCACGATCGGGAACGCGACGTAGCCGACAATCGTCACGTACTTGCCGTCGAGCATCTTCACGCGCTCGGGGAGTTTGAGGCGGTTGCGCCGCGGGTCGTACAACTCGGCCGTGGCGACGAGCATGTCCCACGTGACCTGGTAGGGCTCTTCCTTCGTGCCCTTGCCGCGAATCACGAAGCGGGCATCCACGAGCGTCGAACCATCTTCGCGCTCCTCGAACTTCGAGGGGACGATCTCGGGCTTGAGCGGATCGGGCGCGGGGGCGGGCAACGCCTCGCCTTGAACGGCGGCCGGCGCTTCCGCCGCAGCCGCGCCAGTCGCGGCGGGATCGGTCGACTCCGCGCCCGCACCGGCCTCGACCGGAGCAGCGCCGCCTTCGGGCGCCTCCTTGCTGCTCGGTTCTGCTTCGGCCGGCGAATCTTCCTTGGCGCTTCGAGTCAGGTCGTCGATGAGTGAATCGAGTTCCTCCTTGACAGGATCGCGTTCCTTCGACGGCGACGCGGAGATGTCGGCGGGCGCGTTGGGCTGAAGGATCGGCGTCTCGCCATCGGAGCGTGTCGGTGCGGAGTCGATGCCGGACGGCGCGGCATCGCCGGTCGGGATCGCTTCTCCGGCGTTTGACGGTGCTGCGTCCTGGGTGCTCGGCTGGGCCGCTGCATTCTGCGCCCCCGCGTCGGCCGGTGCGGGTGGAGCCTGGTTGATCGCGGGCGGAGAAGATGGCGCCTCGACAGGCGCTTGGGCGTTCAGCTCGGCGTGGGTTCCCGTCGGCGCCTCGACGGGCGCTGCCTTGGGGCCGGCGGCAAGCGCCTCGGGCGCGTGCGGTGGCGCTTCGCTCAGCGCATCGTAGAGAGTTTCGCCGGAGGCAAGCGATTCGCTCGAGGAGCCCGCCGTCTTGGGTTCGCCGCCGCCGACGAGCAGGGCCGCGGCGATGATCGCCAGCACTCCGATGAGACCCCAGAAGATCTTCATGGATCGATCCTTCCTCCCGCGCAGCCGCCTTCGGGTCGCGGCCGCCGGAATCGCCCCACCACGGGCACGGGGAATGGTAGACGGCCGCTTGCCGCGCGGTTCGGGGACTGGGCCGGGTCGCGCGGCCCTCAACCGATCGGCCGGAGATTCCGCGCCACGCTTGTGCGATATGCCACGACGGAGGGGACGATGCCCGCGAGCGAGGCAAGGGCGACGGTGGCGAGCAGGATGATGAGCGTCGTGGCGGCGTCGAGGCGCGGCGTAACGACGAGGCCCAGCATGTCCTTGAGTATCGCCGCCGCCGCCTGCGAGCCGACGAGCCACACCGCGATCCCCGCCGCCGCGCCGAGGAAGCCGATCATCGCCGACTCCGTCAGCACGAGCGACGAAATCCTCGCCCGGCTGCAGCCGAGGACGCGCAGGACCGCGATCTGGCGCTTGCGCTGCTCCATCGAGTTGTAGAGGGCGAGCATGATCGAGATGCCGCTGCTGACCATGACCACCCCCGCCATGCCCACGAAGAGCAGGTTCATGTTGCGGATGATCTCGAAGAGTTTGCGCGTCTCATCGCCTGGCTGGGCGACGGTGATGGATGTGTCGCGGCGCATCATGTCGAAGACCTGCTGGAGCACGGCGGGAACGCGCGAGCCTTCGCGCGTCGGCAGGGCGACGTAGAGGCCGGTGATGAGCCGGTCCGCGGGCGCGAGGTCGGCCGAAGTCGTGCGCGTCGCATTCGGGTTTTCGCGCAGGCGCCGGTCGTGGGCGTGGATGATCCAGGTGCTTTCGAGGTCGGTGAAGAGGGCGCGGTCGTGGCTGGTGCCGGTCGGTTCGAGGATGCCGACGACTTCGTACTGAAACTCGGGGTGCTCGTGCCCTTCCTCGGCGATGCCGTGCGTGAGGACGATCTTCTCGCCGCGCTTCAGGCCAGTGCGCCTCGCCACGTTCGACCCCAGCACGACCTCAAACGGCTGGTCGAAGTACTCGCCCTCGCGCAATTGCCAGGGATTCGACGGATCGGGCTGGAACTTCGTGAAGAACTCGCGGGTCGTGGCCATGACGGGGTGCCCGCGGTAGCTGTCGCCCAGTTGCGTCGGGATGGCCCAGTCAATGGGGTAACTCGAGGTGATCTGCTCGTACTTCGCCCAGTCGATGGGGCGCTGCGGCGCGTTGGCGTAGAAGATGCCGTTGAGGACCGAGACCATCGCGCTGCTGTCGCGGCTCACCAGCAGGTGCATGTTGCCCGCGCCGCGGCTGAACGCCTCCTCCCCGGCCTTGCGCAGGCTCAGCAGCAGGAGCATCAGGCCGACGGCGACGGCGACGGTGATCACCGTCGTGATCGTCGAGAAGAGCCGGGCGGTCATCGAACGGCTGATGATGGTGAAGTCCGTCATCGCCATGATCAGCCTCGCTTTCCCGCGCCGGCGGCCGCAACGGACACTTCGGCCGCTTCGCCCCGCGCCAGTTCCTCGAGCGACGCCTGCCTCTCGAAGCGATCCTTCATGGACGGGTCGTGGCTCACGCACAAGAGCGCGGCGTTCTTCTCGCGGCAGATCGCCTGGATGAGGTCCATGGCCGTGACAGCGTTTTCCGGATCGAGGCTCGCGGTCGGCTCGTCGGCGAGGACGAGGACGGGGTCGCACGCCGTCGCCCGCGCCACCGCGACGCGCTGCTGCTGGCCGACGCTCAGGCGGTCTGGGTCGGCGTCGGGCCGGTCGATGCCGAGATGCGCGAGGAGTTGCTCGGCCCGGCCGCGATGCTCGCGCCGCGGAATGGTTGAGAACATCATCGCCGTCATCACGTTCTCGACCGCGCTGAAGCCGTGAAGCAGGTTGAAGGTTTGAAAGATGACGCCGATGGTCCGGCCGCGATGCAGGTCGCGCGCGGCGCCGTGCAGCGAGTGGATGTCGGTCCCGCCGACGAAGACGCGCCCCTCCGCCGGGTCGACCAGGCCCGCGATGAGGTTGAGCAGCGTGCTCTTGCCGCGGCCCGAGCCGCCGGTGAGGAGCATCTGCTCGCCCGGCTCCAGATCGAGGGCGGGCACATCGACCACCCACGCGCTGCCCGGCGCGTAGCGGAACTTGAGGTCGCGGATTCCCAGAGCCATGACTCGACTGTCCACCCGATTCTCCTGTCTGTTCCTGCCCGAGATTCCGCCGGAATCGCCGTCGGTTCGCCGGGGTCTCTTACTTCCGTCCGGCGGAGCGGCTGAGCGCGACGACCCGGGCTCGGACGGCGACGGTCACGCGGCCGGGCCAGTGATAGCGCCGCGGGCGTCGCACGCCCGTGTCCATGATCGCATCGACTGCGGGCCGGACCACCTCGTGGGTCAGATCATCGAGCGGCGCGCCGAGCACCGCGGCCGCGCGCCGCAGGCCGGCGCCGATCACCAGCGGCCCCTCCGCCGCCAGCGCCGCCCGGTCGAACTCGCCGGCGCGCGGGTCGGGAAAGACTCGCGCCACCTCGCGCTCGACCAGCTCCGCCGCCTCCCGCAGCAGGTCCGTCGTGCGGTGAATCCGGCGATCGAGATCGGGCGCGAGTTCAAGCAGCCGGGGCAGGAGATTCGCCCGCAGCGCGTTGCGCCTCCGGGCCTCGTCCCGATTCGACGGATCCTCCGCCCACGTCCAGCCGCTGCGGCGGCAAAGATCGACGCAGTCTTCATGCGTGCGATCGAGCAGCGGCCTGATAACGGTCGCGCCCCATCGCTCGCTGCGCCAGGCGAGGGCGGCCAGTCCCTCCGGCCCGGCGCCGCGCATCAGCGCGAGCAGCACCGTTTCGAGTTGATCCGTTCCGTGGTGCGCCGTGACGATCGCGGCCGAGCCCGTCTCGGCCGCGACCTCGGCCAACGCTTCATAGCGCAGGCGGCGCGCGGCCGAGGCCGCGTTGCCCCTTTCCCGTTTCGGATGCACATCGCGCAGCGCGAAGGGCAGTCCGAGGCGCTCGGCCGCCTGCCCGACCATCTCCGCCTCGCGGCCCGCCCCGGGGCGCAGGTGGTGGTTCACGTGTGCCACCGTCAGGCGATAGCCGCGGTGTGACCGCCGCGCCAGTGCCGTCAGCGCGAGGAGGAGGGCGAAGGAATCGGCGCCGCCGCTGACCGCCAGGACCAGCCGCTCGCCCGCCCCGACGCCGCAGCGACGGTCAAGCGCGGCGGCCACGGCCGAAACGAACGCCAGCCGCGTCGAGGGCACCTCGGCGGCGCCGGTCGCGGGCGGACGGGGGTGGGGGGAGGAGCGTTTGGTCATGTTCACGGCTCAATAGTACCGATAACCGGACGGAGGGCGGATTGATGGGTCGCGGGCCATGGATGCCCCGGCCGACCTGAATGACCGAGGGAGGTGAACCGTGCCGTCCTCAACGACCTTCGGCTTCTCCGAGCACCTGCCCGGCCTGCTGATGGCGGCGGGGGTTTCGCTTCTTTCGTTCCTTCTCCTGATGAACCTGCGCTTCAAACTCAGTCGCCGCGCCGCGTCGCGGCACATCAGTCCGGCGTTCGCCGCCGGCCTGCCCGCGGGGACTTCCGCTCGTTTTGACTCCGCCGTGGAGGATCATCCGCCGGCGCGTCGTGGGGCGATGGAAAGCCGCCGCGCTCATCCCGCGGCCGTCGATGACTCTCAGATTGTCGCCGCTCATGAGTCGGTGCGCCTGCTGATCCGCGAACTCGACACCCGGTGCCGGACCCTCGAAATCCTGCTGCGCCAGGCGGATGAACGGATCAGGCAACTGGAAGATGCGCTTGACGAGCGAGTCGGCGCCTCGATCAGCCCGACGCGGACGGCGCTGAGCGAACGGCCGCGCAAGGTGGCCGGCGCTGAGCCGATGCGCTCGGGCGAGCACGAGGCGCTCGCGGAAGAGGCGCCGGCGGTCGAGGTGCTCGCGTCGGCGGACCGCTTCGCCGCCCCGCCCCCGGACCCGCTCAGCGCCAGCGTCTATGAACTGGCCGACCGCGGCCGCAGCGCCGTCGAGATCGCCCGCACCCTCGACGAGCAGATCGGCAAGGTGGAACTCATCCTCGCGCTGCGGGGCGATCGCTGAGGCAGCGGCTGATAAGTCGTGCGGTCGGCCCGGCGGCGAACTTCATGAGGTGCCTTCCGCAGTTTTCGATTCAGCCGCCCGGCCATCGTGCCGACCTGACATGATGGTCCGGATCTGACGTATTCCAAGAAACCATCGAGGGCTGCGACCATGCTGTCGAAAGGCGCTGAGGTTTTCGTTACCTGTGGCCGGGATGCCGACAAGCGCATCCTCCATCCCGCGACGGTCCTGGCCGTGAGCGGCGAGGTGTTCTCGATCCAACTCTCCGGCGGCGACCTGACGGTGAGCGCCGGCGCGACGGTGCTGGTGTTCTTCGATCTCAACCGGCAGTTCACCAAGCAGTCGGCCAGCGTCGTGGCGGTGCACGATCCCCGCACCGGGTGCGGCGATGGGGATGCGTCGCAACTCGCCGCGCCGGGCGCGAAGAACGGCGGGCCGGTCTTCGGCTGCCGCCTCGTCGGACAGCCGATCTCCGCCGAGAGCCGCGAATCCTTCCGCGTCTGTACCGTCGTGGCGAACATCACGGGCGACCTCGGCATCGAGAAGAACTGCCCGCTCATGGACGTGAGCGCGACGGGGTTCGCGATGATCGCCAAGTCGAGTTACAAGATCAGCGACGTCGTCGCGGCCGTGCTTCGGCATGAAGGCAAGGAGTTTCGCGGCCGCGCCGTCGTGCAGAGCGTCAAGGAACTTCCCGGCGGGCGCTTCCGCTACGGCCTGCACTGCATGGAGGAGCGCCACGGCGAAAGCAGCCTGCGCAAGGGTTGCCAGCAGATCAGCATGGCCTGCCAGCGCGCCCAACTCCGCCGCCTCGCGGCGAACGCCTGAGGGCCAGCACGCTTCGGCGCAGAAAAACGTCAAAGCCCAGGCATGGCCCTGCCTGGGCTTTGACGTTCATCGCGTGAATCGCACCCCCGTCAACTCTCCTCGCTCTCGCGCAACTTCGCGAGCACCGAGAAGTCTTCAAGCGTGGTCGTGTCGCCGCGCGGATCGTGGCCTTCGGCGATCTCGCGCAGAAGGCGGCGCATGATCTTGCCCGAGCGCGTCTTGGGCAGGGCGTCGGTGAAGCGCAACTGGTCGGGTTTGGCGATGTGGCCGATCTCGTGCCCGACGTGGTTGATCAGTTCGACGCGCAGGTTCTCGGTGGGAGACTGTCCTCCCTTGAGCGTCACGAACGCCGCGATCCCCTGCCCCTTGATCTCGTGCGGCATGGCGACGACCGCCGCCTCCGCGACTGCGGGATGGGAGACCAGCGCGCTCTCGACCTCCATCGTGCCCAGGCGGTGGCCGGCCACATTGATCACGTCATCCACGCGCCCCATGATCCAGAAGTAGCCGTCCTCGTCCCGGCGCGCGCCGTCGGCGGGGAAGTACATGCCCTTGATGCGCGAGAAGTACGTGTCGATGAAGCGCTTGCGATCGCCGTAGATGCCCCGCAACATGCCCGGCCAGGGCTTGCGAATGGCGAGAAGTCCGCCGGTGTTGGCGGGCTTCTCACGGCCTTGCTCATCGACGATTGCCGCGTCGATGCCGAAGAACGGCCGCGTGCACGAGCCCGGCTTGGTCGCCGTCGCGCCGGGAAGCGGAGTGATGAGAATCCCGCCCGTTTCCGTCTGCCACCAGGTGTCCACGATCGGGCAGCGCTCGCCGCCGATCACACGGTGGTACCACATCCACGCCTCCGGGTTGATCGGCTCGCCGACCGTGCCGAGCAGGCGCAGCGAGGAGAGGTCGTGGTTGCGGGGATGTTCTTCGCCCCACTTCATGAAGGCGCGGATGGCGGTCGGCGCCGTGTAGAACTGCGTTACCGTGTGGCGCTCGATGATGTCCCAGAACCGGTCCGGGCCGGGATGGTTCGGCGCGCCTTCATACATGAGCGTCGGCACGCGGTTGGGCAGGATGCCGTAGATGATGTAGGAGTGGCCCGTCACCCAGCCGACGTCGGCCGTGCACCAGAAGACCTGATTCTGGTCGGGCTTGAGGTCGAAGATGTACTTCGCGGTGAGATACGTGTAGACGCTGTATCCCCCGGTGGTGTGCATGATGCCCTTGGGCTTGCCGGTCGTGCCCGAGGTGTAGAGGATGAAGAGCAGATCCTCGGCGTTCATCGGCGTCGGGTCGCGGTCCGGCTCGGCGCGGGCCATGACCTCGTGCCAGTCCTGGTCGCGGCCTTCGACCATGTTGATCTTGTTGCCGCAGCGGCGCAAAACGATCGTGTGCGTCACGACGCCGCTGGCGAGTTCCATCGCCTCATCGACGTTGTCCTTGAGGGGCACGATCTTGCCGCGCCTCCACGCCCCGTCGCAGGTGATGACCACCTTACTCTTCGCGTCGGTCACGCGGTCGGCGATCGCCGTGGCGCTGAAGCCGCCGAAGATCACCGAGTGCGGCGCGCCGATCCGCGCGCAGGCGAGAACGGCGATGGCGAGTTCCGGCACCATGCCCATGTAGATCGTCACCACCTCGCCCTTGTTCACCCCCAGGTCGTCGAGCACGTTGGCGAGTTTGGAGACCTCGTACTCGAGGTCGTCGTAGGTGAGGCGGCGGATCTCCGGCTGCCCGTCCGGGCCGATCGGCTCGCCCTCCCAGATGATCGCGGTGTCGGCCCCGTGCCCCGCCTCGATCTGCCGATCGATGCAGTTGAACGAGGCGTTGAGTTGCCCGCCGTCGAACCACCGGGCGTCGGGCAGTTTCCAGTCGAGCACCTTCGTGAAGGGCTTGAACCAGGACAGTTCCCGCGCCGCCTCCGCCCAGAAGCCCTCGGGATCCCTGATTGAGCGATCGTACAGGGCGCGGTACTGCTCGAGCGACTTGATGTGCGCCGCGGCGGCGAACTCGGGCGAGGGAGCGAAGAGGCGCTTCTCGTTGAGGATCGACTTGATGTCCGTCGCGGCGCTGTGGGGATCGGCGGTCATGACTTCCTCCGGCCAGTGGGGGACGTTTTGCCGGGTGGTTGTAGCCGCGCCGCCCCGGCCTTGCAAGCCCGCGCGACGTCTACGATCCCCATCGATGCGAATCGTCAGCCTCCTCCCCGCCGCCACCGAAATGCTCGGCGCCATCGGGGCGCTTGAACTGCTCGTCGGCCGCAGCCATGAGTGCGATCACCCGCCCGACGTCGCGCGCGTCGCGGCGCTGACCGCCCAGCGGATCGACTCTTCGGGCGGGAGCGCGGCCATTGACGCCGCCGTGCGCCAGCATCTCGCGTGCGGAGAGGGTCTGTACGTCCTCGATGAGGCGCGACTCGCGGCGCTGCGACCTGACCTCATCCTCACCCAGGACCTTTGCGCGGTCTGTTCGATCGACCGGCGCCGCGTTGAGCACGTCGCCGGTTCGCTCCGCCCGCGGCCGAAGATACTCGCGTTCAACCCCACCAGCCTCGAAGGGGTGTTCGATGACCTGCTGCGCCTCGGCGAGGCGATCGGCCGCAGCGGCGAGGCCGAACGCGCCGTCGTCGCCCTGCGCGAGCGGTACTTCGCAGCCAGGGACTGCGTGAACGCGTACGAATCCGGGCCCGTCGTGGCGTTCCTCGAGTGGCTCGATCCGCTCTTCGTCGGCGGACACTGGACGCCGCAACTCATTCAGGCTGCCGGAGCGCAGCAT
Source organism: Vicinamibacteraceae bacterium (assembly GCA_011525805.1). Classification (GTDB taxonomy): domain Bacteria; phylum Planctomycetota; class Phycisphaerae; order Phycisphaerales; family UBA5793; genus UBA5793. The sequence goes on along the minus strand of WYBR01000003.1, from coordinate 4,807 downwards.
CCTCTCAACGGTCCGGGCAAGCCGAGCCGCGTTATCGCCGCGGATGAACTCGCGTCCTGCGATCCTGAGCACCTCATCATCGCTCCCTGCGGCGCCGGCCTCGAGTGGACAATGCGCGAACTCGCGCCGCTGCGCGAGAAGCGATGGTGGCGGGATCTGCGCGCCGTGCGCGACGGCCGGGTCGCGTTTGTGGACGGCAGCGCGATGTTCAACCGCCCCGGCCCGCGGCTGGTGGACGCCTTCTGCTGGCTGGTGGGACACCTGCACAAGCGCGCCCGCCTGATCCCCCGCAACTTCCCCTGGCGGTTGCTCTGACGCGTGAGTCGTCTGGCGCGCCTTGGGTGGCATGGCCTGGCGCTTCGCCTGGCTATGCCAAGCAGGCAAGGGCGTTCGAGCGTGCCTGCCGTGAGCGCATAGTGACGCGAAGCGCCACGCCGTGCCGCCCTACGATCTCCCATGATCCTCTACTGCTGCGCCGATCTCATCTTCGCCACGCGCATCCGCTCGACGGGCGAGGCGATCGGCGTCGCCACGCGGCCGGTGCGGAGCGTCGAGCGCCTGCGCGCTGCGCTCGCCGAGCAGCCCGCCGGCGCCCTGATCGTCGATCTCGAGGCGGGAGAGGCGGGAATGGAACTGATCGCGGCCGCGGCGCGCCTCGATCCTCCGCTGCGCACGCTGGCCTTCGGGCCGCACGTCAACGTCGATGCGTTCGAGGCGGCGCGGGCGGCGGGGGCCTCGGAGACCATGCCGCGCGGCCGGTTTGCGGACCGGTTGCCCGACCTCCTCGCCGGGCTCGATGCCCTGCCGCGCTGACCGAGGGTTTTCCGCGCTCCCCGGCCGCCGTACATTTACGCCATGAACAACCACACCCTCCGCCCGTCCCGTGCGCTCTTCCGAAGGACCGTTGCGCTCGCGCTGGCGTCGCTGCCGGCGGCGTTGAGCGCGTGCGCGACAAGCCGTCCGGCGGAGCCGGCCGCGAACTACACCCAGGTCGTCGGCGAACTCGAAGCGATCGAGCGGGCCACGCTCGACCAGTCCTGGGACGCCTCGCTCACCGCGATGGAGCGCCTCGGCTTTGTCGTCTCGCAGCGCGACCGCAGCGACGTCGAGGCCCGCATCCTCGCCCACACCCAGGGAGGGCGCGAGGTGCGCATCCGCATCTCGAAGGACACGACCATGCTCTCGCGCATTCGCATCCGCGTCGGGACCTTCGGCGACGAGTCGCTCTCGCGCCTGATCCTCGAGCGAATCGAGACGCACCTGCCGGTGGAGACGGCCGAGGTGACGCCGGCGCGTCCGTGAACGGGCCTCGTCAGCGAGAAAACGCCGGCGCCCCTCCCGTTCGGGAGGGGCGCTGCGCTTCATCCTTCTCCTCTCCGCGCGCCGGATGAAGTCAGGGAATCTGCGCGACGTTGGTGGTGCTGCAGGCGGGGCAGTTGTTGGGCGGCTCGACGACGATCATCTGCAGCCAGCGGAGGCACGCGGCCGGGCCGGCGTTGGCGTTGAGGTTGCCGCTGCCCAGCGCACCGGTGTTGCCCGTGAAGACCGAGATCACGCCGCCGCACGGGCCCAGGCCCAGTTGCGTGCCCTGGCACGGCCCGGTCGGCACCACGCAGTTGCCGGTGGTGTTGCAGAAGAGAATTCGCATCGGGCGGCTGGGCGTGGCGCCGGCCCAGGAGACGGTGATCGGGCCGGGGCAAACGCCGGTCACGCGCAGGCTCCCGCCCGTGCGGCCGTAGCCGTGGTCATCCACGATCGGGCTCCACGTCCAGCCGTTGCTGCCGCGGATCTGCACCTTGCCGATGCCGACGGGTGCGTTGTGCTGCCAGCCGACGAAGACCGGCGCGTTGCCGCCGGGCACGGTGATCGGGAAACTGCCGAGGAAGCCGCCGTTCACGTCGAAGAACGCGACCGCCCCGGAGTAGCCGAAGCCCGCGAAGCCGTACACGTCCACGCCCATCGCATGCACTCCCGGCGCGGGGTACTCGATCTCGAACATCGGGATCGACCCGTTGCCCATCAGCGTTTTGGTCGGCAGGCTGAAGTAGTTGGCGCCGTTCCACTGCAACTGCACGCTCGAGGGATCGACGTATCGCGCGCACGGCTCCACGAGGCCCGGCCCCTGCGAGTTGGCGATGGTCGTCGAATCGAGGACGAAGACGTTGAGGTTCACCGCCGAGCCGCTGGCGACGTTGAAGGACTCGAAGTCTTCGAGAATCTGGTTGCCGCCGAGGATGGTGTTGAGTTGGGCGCGGGTGGGGATCTGCTGAGCCAGAGACGCCGACGCCCAAGCCGCCACGCACGCCGCCGCGAACAGTGAGCCGATCTGCCGATTCATGATGCACTTTCCTTTCTTCCCGGGTCCGCCGCCGGAGCGCTCCGACCGCCGCCGACCCTCGCCACAATCCTCGCAATGCGGCGCAAAAGTGGACAACAAATCCCGTCGGAATGGCGCAAATTCCCCGGCCCCGGTGGCGATCCGCGCCCCCGACGCCGTGCGCGCCGCCCCCGCGGGACGAGCCGACGCCGCATCGCCAATCAAGACCTGTGGATGGCCAGATCACTTGCGCGACGCCATGCGCACCCGCAAAGGCGCGGTCGCCGTCACGGCTCGCGCGTGAGGCCCGTGCGGCGGTTGAGTCGCGTGAAGAGCGCGCCGCCGATGTTGGCGATGCTGATCTCCGGGAATCCGCCGTCCCCTCCGCCGCGCAGGGCCGATCTCGCCAGCGACTTGAGTATCCGAAGCGGCGCGAGGAGGCGGTCGCGGATCGGCACGCACGGCGACATGCCGTTGGGGCGGAAGAGCAGGACCGTCACGTCGTCGCCATCGAGGTTGCCCTCGTGTAACTTCGCGACGGCATCAAGCAGCGCGTGGACGAACTCCGTGGGGTTCGACGCTTCGACACGGCGCGCGGCTTCGAGCAGACCATTCACGCCGAGCAGGGCGCCGTCGGCGCCGCGCGACTCGATGAGCGAGTCGGTGTAGCACAGCACGAGGTCGCCGATGCCCAGGCGCACGCCGAACTGCTCGTAGTCGCCGAGGTCGGCGATTCCCAGCGGAATGTTGGCGCCGCCGGCGGACTGGCGTGAAGTGGATTCCAGCACCGACCATGTCCGCTTCTTCGCGCTGTAGTGCAGCGGCGGCGGATGGCCGGCGTTGCACACCGACACCTCGTTCGTCGGCGCGAAAAACGTCGTCACCAGCGCCGTGGCGAAGCGCCCGGATTGCGACAGGGCGCTGAACTGACCGTTCATCTCGCGCACGAAGGCGTTCTGATCGATGTAGTTGATGAAGCGGCGCATGAGGCGGCGCAGATTCGCCGCGACATCCGCCACCTCGGCCCCGTGCCCGCTCACATCGGCCACGAGCAGGCGGGTGATGCGCCCCGTGGCGCAGGAGGAGACGTAGTGGACGTCGCCACCCGTCTCGCTGTAGCCGTAGGGCCGACTGAAGACCCAGGCGTCGAGGCCGGCCATGGAAACGCCGCTGTCCACCAGCCCGTTGCCGCCCCACACCTCCATGCACTGCATCGTCTGCATCGCTCGGCTCTCTCGCGCCCGGTGTGAGATGCTACGGCGCGAAGCGGCGAAGAGTTTGGCCGGTTCGGCCTCGTCGCCACCAATCGCGGCATGAATTCGCGCCCGGGGGAGCGTGGTCATGCGGCTTTGATGCCGACCGCTCGGAAAGGGTCACGATCCAGTCCCAGCCTCGCGCACCGCCTGCCCGCACTCCGGACAACGCTGACAGTTCGGTGTCTCCGCGAGGCTGTAGGCGCAGCTGAAGCAGACGCGGGCGCGCTGCTGCGACCGGATAAGACGGCGGCACAGCAGTCGGCCGAACTGCCATCCCCACGTCAACGCCAGCGCGATCATCAACCACATCCAGATGCTGCTGAGCCCTTCCGGATCCCATCGCGAGTTGCGCCACCACCAGAAGATCGCATCTCCCAACAGGACGAATACGATGCCGCCTGTAACCAGCGCCGGCGTCCAGGCAAGAACGAGTACGAGCCGCAACCGCCTCGCCGGCGGCATGCGCTCGTTGAATCGCGTGTCAGCGGATTCGAGCCAGGGCGTCACGACGAAAATCCAAATGACGGGACTCGCTGCGGCCAGGAGCGCGACGAAGTTCAGCACCGATCGCAACTGATTCAGCCAAGGATCATCAGAGTCTTCCCAGAAGAGAGACTCATCATGGAACGTCAAGAGAACGAACACCAGCAGAGGCGCCATGGTGAGCAGGGCGACTGCCACGACGTTCCACCATCGCCAGGCCGCTTTCCACTCGCGCCAGGTCACGCGCCGCCGCCGATCGCGGGATCCCGCTTCGTAGTTTCCGTTCCGCAGCGCGAACGTCGCTCAGGATGCTGACGGAGATCGGGCATGGTGGAGAAGTGTAAGCGAAGCGAAGAACCGAGCCCCACGCGTAAGCACGGGCCCTGGACGTGTGGGCGGCAGCGGGTGACGACGATCGATGGCGTGTCGGCGCGACCGGACCATTGCCAATGCGAACCGCGAAGGCCGGTGATCGGCGAAGACCCTCCCTCACAGTCGGGGCTCGGATCATCGCGTGGCGATGATTGGAACCGAGCCCCACGCGTGAGCACGGGTGTTGGACGTGAACGCGCAGACGACGTGCGGCCGGAGCGATCGTGTGAGCGCTGTCGCGTGAGCATGACTCTTGCCAAAGCGAACCGCGAAGGCCGGTGTTCGGCGATGACCCTCCCTCACAGTCGGGGCTCGGATCATCGCGTGGCGATGATTGGAACCGAGCCCCACGCGTAAGCACGGGTGTTGGTCGTGGGCG
>WYBR01000033.1 GCA_011525805.1 Vicinamibacteraceae bacterium | reverse complement strand
TCGACCACGCCGACGAACTCGTGCCCGAGCACGCCGGTGAAGCCCATGTAGCCCTTGCAGATTTCCAGGTCCGTCGAGCAGATGCCGACCTTGATCGGGCGGATGAGCGCTTCGCCTTCGGCCGGCTTCGGATCGGCGCGGCGGGGGTCGAGGGTGAGAGACCGGCCGTCGAAGACGAGGGCGCGCATGGGCCGTTACGACCTCGGGCCCGCGGTCGATTCGCTCGCGCCCTCCGCAGACGCGGAATAGGGCCAGCCGACCGGCACGCCCGGCTCCTCCCACGTCTTGCGGCCGAAGGGTGTGAAGGTCTCGATGAAGGTGGGATCGCGCCGGTAGACGGGATAGGTATAGAGGCGCGCCTTGGCGAAGGGCTCGGCGGCGCTGCGGCTCCAGTCAAACCACGCGACCGGGTCGGAGCCGAAGTTCTCCCCCGTGAGGATCCGCAGCGACCGCTGCGCATGGTGAGAGACGCCCAGCGAAGGATCGTCGAGGGCGCGGATGAGCGCTTCGAGGACCCGGCGCTCGCGGTACTGGCCCAGCGCGTTCGCCGCGGCCATGCGCACGTCCACGCTCGAATCGTTGACGACAGCGTTGTTGAGCGCGGGGACGGCGGCCTCGTTGTAGATCCGCTGCAGCGCCTTGGCCGACTCCCAGCGCACCAGTTCGGACGAGTCGGAAAGCGCCGAGGCGAGCGGGAGCGCATCCTCCGGTGCGCCGTGGAAGCCGAGCGCGCGGGCGCAGGCGGCGCGGACCATCGGGTCGGCGTCGGTAATCGCCTCGCGGTAGACTTTCATGTACGGCTCTTCGCCGCCGAAGTAGGAGTTGCTGATGAGGGTGATGCCGAGGCGGCGCTTCTCGGCGTCGCGGTGGAACATCCACGTCGCCGCTTCGGTGGGCGAGGGGGAGTTGAAGTTCATGAACTCGCCGAAGTCCTGCGCCGCCGTCTCGCAGCCTCCGAGGCCGCCGGCCAGCGCCAGGCCCAGCAGCGCCCAAGCCGCGACCGCGGCGCCCCTTGCCCGTCGAGGATGAATCATGACCGTTCCACCGCGAAAGACCGCGTTTCCCGAGAGCCGAGCCGGCCGAGCGGCCGGATCACATCATAGCATCCGCCTCGCGCCACCGCCCGTGAGACTCCTCTCCAGACCCTTCGGCTAGAATGGCCGCGACTCACCAGCGAGGCCCGCCGCGACATGCCCCACATTGCACGATTCGATCTCGCCTGCGGCCTTCCGCTGCTCGTCGAGCGGCACGACACCGCCGGCTCGGCCGCGCTCACGTGGCTGCTGCCCGTCGGTTCATCGTGCGATCCGCCGGGACAGGTCGGCGCGAGTACGTGCCTGGCCGAGTGGCTCTGGCGCGGCGCGGGCGAGTTTGATTCGCGCGGCCTCTCCGACGCCCTGGACCGCTGCGGCGTGCAGCGCTCCAGCCACGTCTCGGCCCGCCATCTCTCGCTCACGGCCACGCTCATCGGCGATCGGCTCGCCGAAGCGCTGCCGATCCTCGCCTCGATCGTGCGGCGGCCGCGCTTCGAGGATGCCGCCTTCGAGGCCGTGCGCGACCTCACCCTCCAGACCCTCGCCGGCCTGCGCGACGAACATCAGCAGCGGGCCATGCTGCTGGCGCGCCAGCATCACTTTCCCGAACCTTTCAACCGCTCGGGGTATGGCGAGCAGGCTGATGTGCAGGCCCTCGCGCCCGAGCAGGCGCGGCAGGTGTGGAGGCAGTGGGCGCGCCCGGGCGGATCGATCCTCGGCCTCGCCGGCAACGTCGATGGACCATCCGTGGCGAAGCAACTCGATGCCCTCCTGAGCGGCTGGAGCGGCGCGGCGACGGAGGCGAAGGCGCAAGCGTGGCCCGAGCCGCGCCTGCATCATGAGCAGGAAGAGATTGGCCAGGTGCACATCGCCATCGCCGCCCCCGCCCCGGCCGACCCGGATCGCGAGAGCATCCTGCAGCGCGTCGCCACGGCCGTGCTCAGCGGCGGCATGAGCGGGCGGCTCTTCACCGAGGTGCGCGAGAAGCGCTCGCTGTGCTATTCGGTGCACGCTTCGTATGCCGCGGGGCGCGACTTCGGCGCGCTCTTTGCCTACTCCGGCACGACGGCCGAGCGGGCGCAGGAGACGCTCGACGTGCTGCTGGCGGAATTGGAGCGGTTGCATCAGGGGGTGGATCAGGCGGAATTTGATCGGGCGGTAATCGGCCTCAAGTCGCGCCTCGTGATGCAGGGAGAGTCGACGAGCGCGCGGGCGTCGTCGATCGGGCACGACCTCTACAACCGCGGCCGGGCCCGCACGCTCGACGAGATGCGCGGCGAATTGGATGCCGTGAGGCTGGAGGACGTGAACGCGTATCTGGAAGCACGAAGCGCCGGCCCGTTCACAATCGTCACGCTGGGGCCCAAGGCGCTGGCGCGGGGGTAATGCTGCGAACGCGATTCGAGCAGCGTGTGTGAGCACGAATGCAGGGGGCTGAGCGCGCGTAACGGTCCGACGTTCATCGCGAATCGCGGATCTGACGCGACGCAAACATCTCCTCCCACGCCATGACCCACACATCCGCCAGCGTGTAGTAGAGGTCCGCCCGCTCACCGCAGCCTTCCACGACTTCTCTTGCGAACTGCGGATCAACCAATGCAATGCCCTTATGAGACCAGGCCGAGTCGGCAGCCCCGGATTCCATTGGCGCCGTCACGTCCATTAGAAACGAACGCCGTTCATCGCGCCCCTGCAGGACGTAAGCGGCGGCTTGTCCGCAGTCACGCTGTTCGACAATGACGATGACGGCCCCTTCATCCAATTCCGCAAAGCACGACTGCTCGGCCAGTTCGATAAGTGCGCTTCGAAACCGCTCCGATGCAAAAAGCGCTTCAAGCAAGCGCTCGCTCCGCATCGCATCGCAGCCGATTGGGACGATGAGGGTCACCGCCAGCACTCCGGGAACAGGCCAATCGCGCATGGATGTCGCCTTTCCGCTGCGTCCGTGTTTCACGCCCGGTTGGTGACGCTGATCCGGGTTCTTCCATTCCACCGTCGGTTGGAATTGAGCGTGCAATTCCTGATCGCGGCGAGGGGCCAACCCCCTCACCCTGCCCACACCCGCAGCGCGATGAAGAGGGCGCAGCCGATCACGCCGCCGGCGAGGCCCAACGCGCACAGGCGCTTGCCCAGCAGACCCGGGTGGCGGTCGATGTGTCGCCACCCGAGAATCGCCAGCACGATCGCCGCGAGTGAGAGGGGCACGAAGATCAGGCCGTCGATCGGCGCCGCAATGCCGAGCATGCCCGCCGCCAGCGCGTAGGGGCTGCGCTCCTGCACGAATCGCCTACCCCACTCGGCTCGCTGCCCTTTGCCCGGCATGTCCCGGCCGAAGAACACTCACCGGCTCCGCGAACTGATCGCCTTGTTGATCGGCAGGATGAGGTGCGGGATCACCCGCTCGCTGACGATCTGCTCCGCCGCCGACGCCAGCGACTCGAAGATCTTCAACAGGTCTTCGACGCCGTCGATCGGTCCGAGTCGGCGCAGGCTCAGGAAGACGCTGATGGGCTCGTCCGGGCCGCCCTCGCCGGGGGCGGGCGCTTCCTCGCCGCCTTCCGCCTCCGTCGCGCGCGTCTTCACCTCGAAGTTCACCTGCACCTTGCGCTCGGCGTCGAGCGCGAAGGTGAAGAAGGGCTGGACATCGAGCGCAATGAAGCGGTCGGAGTCAACCACCCGTCCCAGCGGAGACTCGGCGAAAAGCGCGTCAAAGACGATGTCATCGTGGTTGCCCGAGGCTTCGAGGTCGAAGCCGAACATGAGTTCGAGATAGTCCACGTCCAGCGGGCTGATGCTCAGGTAGAAGGGGGCGACCTCGAGCAGGAGGCGGTGGAGTTGATAGGCCTCGGCGAGGCTCTCCGGGTTGACCGTGCCCGAGCGGGCCGCCGTCTGCCGCAGCGCGACCCAGTCGTACTGCCCGTCGCTGGGTGCGGATTCGAGCGCCAGTTCGCCGTCGTAGCGGCGGAACCGGTTCATGGCGGGGCGGAACTTGCGGACGCGGTCAAAGAGGTCGAGCACCGTTTCGCGGCCGGTCGGCAGGTCCATCTTCAGCGCCAACTTCTGGTTGATGTAGAAGTCGGAGCACAGGGCGTTGAAACTCGTGGCCATGCCGATCACCCCCTCTCAAGAGGCTCATCAGACCGCCGAACAAAAGCCGCCCGCGGCGACGCGGCCGCGAGCCGGACGCCTCGGCGATTCGGCGTCGATGCATGAACAATACGCTCCGAGGAGCCGCGGAGTTGCCGCGAGGCGAGTTTCGCGAGCGATCTTCATCGGCAGAGTGCCCAGAGGGCGTCTTCGCCTCCGCTTGGCCGCTCACGGCGTCCGATCGTCCGCCAGTCCCCAGACATCGCGCTTGAGAGCGAGCAGATCGACCATCTCCGCCTCGCTCAACCGGCGCATCCGCCCGATCCGCGAGAGTTCGATGACCAGGCGGCAATAGGCCTCGAGCATCTCCAGGCGGGCCAGGGCCGATTCGAGCGAATCGCCGAGGGTGACGGTGCCATGATTGGCCAGGAGCATGGCCGCGGTGTTGGGGGTGAGGGCGGCGGCCACCGCGCGCGCGAGCAATCCAGTCCCGGGCGTGACGTAGGGCACCAGCGGGATGCGGCCGAGCAGCAGTTCCGCCTCCGGGTGAAGCGCGTCGGGCAGCGGATCGCCCGTACACGCCCAGGCCGTGGACTTGGGCGCGTGGGAGTGGATGACCGCCTCGACGTCGTGCCGGGCTTTGTAGACGGCGAGGTGGACCGCCCGCTCGCTGCTGGGCGACTGGCCGTGGACCAGCGCCGCATCGGAGAGGCGCAGGACGCACATGCCGTCGCTTCGCATCTCGCCCTTGCTCACGCCGCTGGGGGTGATGAGGATGAGGTCGGCATCGAGGCGGGCGGAGATGTTGCCGTCGCTGCCGGCGCAGAAGCCCTGCCGCCACATGCGCTCGCCGACGCGGCAGATCTCCGCGCCGAGGGTGTCGTAGAGGTCGATGGGAAAGGGCAGCCCCATGCGGCAAGTCTACTCGCCGCGTGCGGCCCAGGCCCCGGGCCGGGCCGGCGGGCGTCGCGGTGGAACGCGGCCGGCATCGAGACGCCCTGCAACCCTCTGGGGCGGTTGGTGCTACAACGACTTACCGGCTATGCTGACAGGCCGCGCCGGGTCTGGCTGGCCACAGGTCTGATCACCACGAGCCGCGCCCCTGAGGCGCCCAAGCGAGGAGACTGGATGATCGTTGTGAGTCATCGGCGACGCGAGCGAAGTAAGGAGCGCGGCGGAGCAACGTGGATCCGGGTCGCGGGCCTCGGACTGGCGCTCTCCGCCCCGGCCGCCGTGGTGGCCCAACCGACCTTCGGCCCGCAGGGGCGGGCGACCGTCCTCGAAAACGCAACCATCCTCCGGCCCGGAGGCGAGACCACCCCCGCGGCGATGATCGTCATTCGCGGCGAGTCGATCGAACACATCGGCCCGGCGATCGAGATTCAGGGACGGGCCACCCGGATCGATCTCCAGGGCGCGTTCGTCACGCCGGGGCTCATCGACGTGTGCAGCGCCCTGGGCATGACGGCCACGCGCAGCGCCAGCCCCGTCAACAGAGCCTTCGATGCCTTCGACCGCTACAACGCCGAGATGTTCCGCGAAGCGTTCCGCAACGGCGTCACCATGATGTACCTTCCGGCCACCGGCGCCTCGGGCGCTGTGGGAACGAGCGCGATTGTCCGTCTCGCTCCGGGCGAAGGCGGCGGGTGGGCCGGCGAGGTGGTCAGGCAGGATGCGGCGCTGTGCATTGACCTCGGCTCGGGCGAGAGCGCCCTGCGCCGCTTGAGCACGCTCGATGCCCTCCGCAAGCAGTTCAAGGACGCGAAGTCCTATCGGGAATCGCTCGAAACCTACGACGAGGAGTTGAAGGAGTACGAGAAGAAGATCAAGGAGCGGGCCGAGAAGGAGGCGAAGGAAAAGAAGGAGGGCGACAAGCCCGCCCCCGGCGGCGCGCCGACGCAGCAGCGCCCCGAGCAGCCCGCCCCCGCCGAGGGCGCCAAGCCCGAGGAGAAGAAGGATGAGATCACCAAGCCGAAGAAGCCCGGCACCGATCCTGGCGCGGAAGTGCTTCTCAAGACGCTTGACCGCGAGATGCCCGTGCGCATTCGGGCCGACCGCAGCAGCGACATCCTCAACGCCCTCGACCTGGCGCGGGAGTTCAACCTGGACGTCACCATCGAGGGCGGCAGCGAGGCGCACCTCGTGGCCCGGCAACTCGCGGATGCGGAAGTTCCCGTCGTGCTCGGTTCGATGCTCGGTCCCGGCCTGCACCGCGACGACCAGTTTCGGCGCGCCCGGGATGACGCCGCCGCGGTGCTCAGCGCGGCAGGGGTGAAGTGGGCGCTGGGCAGCGGCGCGACCGACCAGGCCGCGGGCCGGTTCCTGCTCCTCAACGCGCAGATGCTCGCCGCCCATGTGCCGGGCGTCGATCCGCTGAGCCTCGTGACGAAAGACGCTGCGGACTTCCTCGGCCTCGGCGACCGCTTCGGTCGCCTCCAGCCGCGCCGGCCGGCCGACCTCGTCGTGTGGTCCGGCCATCCGCTCGAGGCGGACAGCCGCGTGCAGCGCGTCTACGTCGACGGACGGCTGGTGTTCCGCGATGATGGTTCGACAGAGAGCGCCGCCGGAGGAGAAGAACAATGAGCGCCCGGTCTTTCCTCTTCACGGCGGCGATGGGCTGCCTTGTGGTTTGCGGCATGACCGGCGCCGCGCAGGCCCGCCAGCCGCGCACCGCCATCAGCGCCCCCTGGGCCGTCGGACCGGACGGCTCGCTGATGAAGGACGTGACCGTCATCATCGTCGGCGGGCGCATCGAGCGCGTGATTCAGGGGCCGGCCGATGTGGCCGTTGATCGCACGATTCGTTTCGAGTCGGGCGTCATCAGTCCTGGCCTCATCGACGCCGCCTCGACGCTCGGTGTTGTCGGCGACAACATCGAGCGCAAGAGTGTCTTCGACCCTGATGCTTCGGTCGTTGAGGCCCTTGATGCGCTCAGCCCCGCCCTGCGTGCGGCGGGGCAGGCGGGCGTCACGGCCGCGATGATCCGCCCCGCGCCCAGCGGCATCATCTCCGGCTCCGCGGCCACGGTGCGCACCATCTCCCCGTCGGGAGCGGAGCGCATCATCCGCGGCGAAGGCCCGCTGGCGGTGACCCTCGGGCCGGGCTCATGGGACGTCGATCTCGGGCCGACCTCCCGGGCCGGCGTGCTGCACGAACTTCGCGAAGCCATGCGGGCGGCGAAAGCCGAGGGCGGCGCCTCGCGCCTCGCCCGGATGGCGCGCGGCGAACTCGACGTGATCGTCGAAGCCGACTCCGCGGAAGACGTCGACGCCGCGCTGCGCCTCTTCGGGCAGTACAGCCTGGCGCCCGTCTTCCGCCACGCGAGCGATGCCGTCGAGACGGCCTCCGAACTCGGTCAGGCCAAGGCCCTTGTCGTCGTCGGTCCGTATACTTATTCATCTGAACTTCGGTTGCTCGCGGGCCCGGCTCGCCTTGTTTCGGCGGGATGCGAAGTCGCGTTCTGCGGCGGCCTGCCGTTTCTGGAGGCCGACGCGCTGCGTTTGAGCGCCGCGCTGGCGGTGCGCTACGGCCTCGATCCGGCCGCGGCGCGCCGCGGGCTGACCATCAACGCCGCCCGAGCCGCGGGCCTGGGCAATCGCGTCGGCGCCCTCACGCCCGGCGCCGACGCCGACATCGTCATCTTCTCCGGCGATCCGCTTCGCCTCGACTCGCGCGTGGTCGAAGTCTGGATCGCCGGTGAGCGAGTGCATCAGGCGCCGCCGCAGGCGCCTCAGGAGGCTGACGGCTGGAAGGCGTGGGAGGAGTAGTCGTCCCGGTCCATCGGCCGGGCGGAAAGGAGGCGGTCATGTCGCGACCGCACGCAATCGCAACACGAGCATTCGGACACTGGTCACTTCTCAAGGCTGCAGCGCTCGCGCTTGCCTGCGCCGCGGCGCCGGCCGTCGCACAGGACGTACTCGTCATTCGCGGCGTGTCGATCCACGGCCGCTTCAGCGGCGGGCCGGACATTGACAAGGGCATCGTCATCATCCGAGACGGGAAGATCGCGGCAGTGGGGGGGATGGACCTCGCCGTGCCGCGCGGCGCAACGATCATCGAACTCGAAGGCGGCAGCGTGACTCCGGGCCTCATCGACGCCTGCGCCCTGCTCGAGCCGACGGACCGGATCACGGCCGAAGCCCGCGGCGGCCGGCCGCGCCAGCCGACGCCTCCCCCGCCGGACTTCACAACGGAACACGACGAGCACGACGGACACGATCACGGCGACGCCGCGACCGGCGATCCCCTCGCCGCTCCGATCCTGACGTGGGTCGAGGAGCCTGTGGATGCGGGCGGCCTGGCCTGCTGCGCGCTCGACACTTGCGCCATGGCGGCGATGCACGAGTTCCTCGGCGAAGGGACGATCTGCCCCACCTGCGGGCAGGTGATCCTGTCGGAGGAGGAGCACGCGCTCTACGCCTCTGGCCTGGCGCCGCGATCCTCGCTCGTTGAGTCCTCCTCCGAGGTCGTGCCGCACACGCTCGTGATCGACACGATCAACTTCCGCTCGCCGGACTTCGATCGCCTGGTGCGCGGGGGAGTGACGACGGTGTTCGCCGCGCCGGACTCGGCCGCGGTGATCGGGCCGCGCGGCGCCGTGATTCGCACGGCCGGGCCGATGAACACGCGCGTCCTCAATGACGCCGCCGATGTGACGGCCTCGTTCGGCTCGGATTCCTTCCGCGTCGGCCCGGGCAACCAGTCTCCTTTCGGCAGTTTTGTGAGCAACCGCACCCGCCGGCCGAACTCGCGCATGGGGGTGGCGTGGGTCTTCCGCAAGGCGTTCTACGACGCGGAGAAGGGCCTGGCCGGCCACGCGGTGACGGGGGCGGATGCGCCGCCGGCCGAGGCGTACGAGTTGCTCGGCTCGATCCGCGCCGGGCAGACGCCGCTGCGCCTCAAGGCGCGCCTTCAGCGCGACATCGAGGCTGCGGTCCGTCTCGCCGGCGAGTTCGGTCTTTCGTTCACGCTCGTTGAGGCGACGGAAGCGTACAAGTGCCTCCCGACGATCGTCAACGCCAAGGCGCCGGTGATCTTCGGCCCGATCTACGTCGATCCCAACGGCGTGCGCGCCTTCTCTGAAGAGACTCGCGAGTCGCGCCTCTCCACGGTGGCGATGCTCTTCGACGCCGGCGCGGAAACGGCGCTCACCGCCATGGACCTGCGCGAAGAAGACGGTCTGGCGCGGCAGGCCATGTATGCGATGCGCTCCGGCGTGTCATTCGAGAATGCACTCAAAGCCGTCACGCTCACACCGGCGAAGATGCTCGGCGTGGCGGACCAGGCAGGGTCGATCGAGGTCGGCAAGCGCGGCGACGTGGTGGTGTGGAGCGGCCGGCCCTTCGAGGCGACCTCGCGCCCCGTCGCCGTCGTGATGGATGGGAAAGTCGTTCATGACGCTCGCTGACTCTTCACGGCGCGTACGCGCGTTCGATCGTCGTACGAAACCGCGCGTCGGGGACGACGCGGCTCGCTGTCGCGTCGAGAACGGCGCGGCTCGCTTCTGCTCTCTCGTCAACCGGGAAGGATGATTGATGAAACCGATGTTCCGTGGCCTGCTCGGCGCTGCGATCGTCGCGGCTGGAATTCTCTCCGCACCGGCGCGGCCCGCTCGAGCCGCCGAGCCGCCGGCGAAGATCGCCCTCACCGGCGCCCGCGTCATTCCCGTCGCCGGCCCTGACCTCGAAGGCGCCACGATCCTCATCGAGCATGGCCGGATCACCGCCGTCGGCGCGGACGCCAAGATTCCCTTCGACGCGATGGAGATCGACTGCACCGGCAAGGTCATCATGCCGGGGCTGATTGAGCCGCAGTCCTGGCGCGGCCTTGACGTGCCCAACGAGACGCTGCCCGTCGCGCCTTTCCTTGACGTCGCCGACGCCATGGACCCCTCGCGCCTCTACTTCGAGGACGCCCTGCGCGACGGCATCACGACGATTCACGTCATCCAGGCCGACAGCACGGTCATCGGCGGACTCAGCCGCGCCGTGCGGCCCATCGGCCTGACGCCCGACGAGATGGCCGTCGCCGCCGGCCTCGCCCTCAAGATGAGCATCTCGCCTCGCGGCGGCTACGACCGCATGCAGCAGATGGCCACCTTCCGCGAGACCTTCCGCGAACTCGACGAATACACCGAGACGATCGCCGAGCAGAAGTACGAGGAATCGCTCTCGAAGGAAAACAAGAAGGTGGACGTCGGCCCGGCCGAGGCGCGGCAGCGCGGCCGCAAACTCCTCACCGACGCCGACCACGACGATCAGCATCGAAACCTCATGCGCCTCAAGCGCGGCGACCTGATCGCGTGGATCAACGTCGGGTCTGCGATGGACGTCGCCCCGGCCGTCCAACTCGCCACTGAGCACGGGTTCTTCGAAAAGACGGTCTTTGCCCTCGGCTCGGACACCTTCAAGGCCATCGGCGAACTCAAGAAAGCCGGCCGGCCCGTCATCCTCCCCGAAGACCTCTTCCATCGCGAGCGCGACAGCGTGACCGGCGAGATCCGTGAGACCTTCATCCCGGCGAAGATCCACGAAGCGGGGCTGATGTTCGCCCTCCAGCCCAATCCAAACTCCTCGATGGCCGAGCGCTACCTGACCTACCAGGCCGCCCTGTGCGTGCGCCACGGTATTCCGAGGCAGACGGCCCTCGAAGCCATCACCCTCAACGCCGCCAAGATGATGGGCCTGGGCGACCGCCTCGGCTCCATCGAAGCGGGCAAGGTCGCCAATCTCACCATCTACAACGGCGATCCCCTCGACTTCAACTCGTGGGTCGAGCAGGTCTACATCGACGGCATCCTCGCCTACGACCGCAGCGACGACCCTCGCCTCGAAGAATTGCTCCGCCTGGAGGGCGTGGCGAAGGAAGCGGATGAGGCGAAGCGCCAGGCCGCCGAGGAAGCGAAGAAGGAGAGCGCTCCCGCGGATGGCCAGAACGCCGAGCCCAAGCCGACCGAAGAGTCCAAGCCCGCGGAGAGCACGTCCCCCGCGGAGAATGCGCGACCGCGGCGCGGCGGGGGAGGCGGCCGATGAGTCGCCCGCGCCTGTTCGCGACTCTGCTCGGGCGAGCCGACAACGCAAGCGGCTCACTCGCGCGCTTCGCAGCCGCTTGCGCCTTCGCATTGCCCCTCCTGCTTGGTCTTGCGTCGACTGCCGCGCGTGCGGACGGCCCGACGCTGGCGATTCGCGCCGGGCGCATAATGCCCGTGGCGCCGGGGCTTGACTGGGTCATCGAAGACGGCGTGATACTCATCGTTGACGGGCGCATCGTCGAGGTCGGGCCCGCATCTTCGCTGCAGATCCCTGCGGATGTGCCCGTCACGCACCTGCCCGACGCGACGATCATGCCGGGGCTGGTCGCGGCGTCGTCGAATCTCGTCGGGCCGCATCGCGGCGAGGCGAGCATCTCCGCCGACTACCGCGCTGTCGATTCGTTCGACCTCTATGACGACTATCGCGCCGTGCTCGCGGCCGGCGTGACGACCGTTCACCTCTCGCCGGGCTGGCATCGCCTCGTGAGCGGGCAGGGGGCGGTCGTGCGCCTCGGCGGACCGGCCAGCCAGCGCGTGCTGCGCGATTCGAGCGATTTGACGATCACGCTGGGCGAGTCGGTCTTCAATCCACCCAACCTCGTCGAGTACCTGACCAAGCCCTCGCCCGACAATGCCATCGAGCCGGCGCAGCGCCAGCGCCCCTCGACGCGCCTGGGCCAGTACCTCGCTCTGCGCGAGGCGATCGCTGCGGCAACGTCTCCTCGGGCGCCCGGCGCCGACTTCGACTACCAGGCTGAAACGCTCGACCGGCTGTGGAACGCCAAGCACCCGCTGCGCGTGCAGGCGCACCTGGCCCAGGACATCGTCGGCGCACTCTCGTTCCTCGCCGCTAACGGGCGCTCGGGTTATCTCGTCGGGGGCTTCGAGTCGGCGGATGTGGCGAATGAACTCCGACTTTCCGGCACGCCCCTCGTCTACACCATCGACGCCGCGTTCCGCGCGCCAGGCGGCAACGTCGGCTCCGATCCCGACGCCCTCGTCCCCGACGTTGAAGATCTTTCCGCACTCGAAGGCGTGCGCCTCGCGCTGGCGATGTCCGATGGGTCGCTCGGCGATCTGCGACTCGCCGCCGCCACCGCCCGGCGCGCCGGCCTGAGCGAACGAACCATCATTGAAGCACTCACGATCGTCCCGGCTGAATTGCTCGGCGTGGCCGACCGCGTCGGCTCGCTTGCGCCGGGAACCGTCGCGGATCTCATCGTTCTCAACGGCGATCCGCTGGCGACGACCACGCACGTGCAGCGCGTCTACGCGGGCGGGCGCCTCGCGTACGACATCGATGTGCGCCCCGAAGAGCCCGGCGCTCGCCTGGCGGCTGAGCGATCCGTCGTGGTGCGCGGCGGGACAATCTGGAGAGGCCCCAACGACTGGCTCGAAGATGGGCAGGTGCTCATTGAAGACGGGCGCATCGTCTCCGTCGGCAAGCGCGTGCCCGTGCCTGCCGGCGCCCAGCTCATCGACGCCGGCCCCGACGCCTTCATCGCGCCGGGCTTCATCGACGCCTTCGGCCACCTGGGCCTCGAAGGCGACAACGGCGCGCTGGCGCCGAATCTCTCTCTCGCGCCGCTCTACGGGGTCACGGACGTGATGGATCATCGCGTCGCGTCGGCAGGCGTCACGACGGTGGTGGCCGGCCCTTACCGATTCCACGGGCGCGGCTCACGGCTCACGGCGGTAAAGACGTTTCGCCCGCTGCCGCGTTCGGAACGCAGCGAGATCGTCAGGGACACCGCCGCCGTCGCCTTCGACGTCCGCGGCAATGATCCCAAGTCCATCGCCAACTCGCTCAAGCAGCCCCTCGACGCCGGAAAGAAGTACCTCGATACGTGGCTGAAGTACGAGAAGGACCTCGCCGAGTGGGAGAAGAAGAAGGCCGAAGGCAAACTCGAACCCGTCGAAAAACCCAAGACCGAGGAAGTCGCCGAGCAGAAGGTCGAGGATGATCCCATCACCGGCACGTGGACGGTGCGGGCCACAGGCGGCCCCATGCCCGAGCCGGTTGATGGCAAGGTGTCGCTCAATCTCAAGGGCACGCAGATCGAAGGCCGCCTCGTCGAGCCTGTCGAAGCGACGGAGTTCAATCACAAGATCACCGGCACGCTCAGCGGAAAGAAAATCACCGGCACCGTCGAGATCGACGCTCCCGTCGACCTGCCCGCGCCTCCCTTCTGGGAGGGCGAGATCGTCGAGCCGGACCACATCAAGGGCACGGCCGGCTTGCGCGGCATCATCCAGGTGGACATCGAGTTGCGCCGCGTGGACAAGGAGAGCACGCAGTTCAGCGTGACGCGCACCCGCCGCAAGACCACGGGCGAAGACGGCCGGCCGCTCCCGCCGCCCGTCGATGAAAACCTCGAACCCATCCGCGCGTTGCTCACCAATCGCATCCCGGCGCTGGTGTCGGCGGGCACGTCGCGCGAGATCGAGGAGGTTCTCGCCGTCCTCGCCGATCAGTACAAGATCGAGCACATCGTCTTCCTCGGAGCCGAAGAGGCGAGGCTGGCCGCGGAGAAGATGAAGGAGAAGAAGGCGTCGGTCGTGCTCCCTCCGGAAGTCCTGCGGGCCGAGAAGCGCCAGCCCTATCACCAGGGCGACGACCTCGTTCGCCGCGGTATTCCCGTCGCCTTCCAGAGCAACGCCGAGGACGGCGCCCGCACGCTGCCGACCGTCGGCCTGTACGCCGTCAATCGAGGCATGTCCGCCGAGGCGGTTCTCGAAGCCATGACGATCGGGGCGGCGAGGATGTACCGCATCGACGACCGCGTCGGCTCAATCGAGCCGGGCAAGGACGGCGACCTCGTCATCTTCACCGGCCACCCCTTCGACGCCGCCTCGCGCATCGAGCGCGTCATTATCAGCGGCGAGGAGGTGCGGTGATGAAGTCTCGATCAAGACAGTGGCCGCAAAGAGGCACAAGAAGCGCAAGAGGAAACCAGATGAAAGTGCAGTTTTTCCAGATCGCTGATCGCCGGATCAACTCTTCTCTTTTGCGCTTTTTGAGCCTCTTTGCGGCCATGCTCCTCCCGCCTTCGGCCATGGGGCAGGAGGTCAGCGCCTACCGCGTCGGCAAGATCATCACCATGAACGAGAAGGACGAGGTCATCAACAACGCCGTGCTGATCGTGCGCGACGGCAAGGTGGCGCAGATCGGCAAGGCGTCGCAGGTTGAGATTCCCGAGGGCGCCGAGGTCATCGAGATGCCGTCGTGCTGGCTCGTGCCCGGCTTTGTCGAACTGCACAACCACTCCGCCGGCGCCTCGACCGACCTGCACGACTACGTCTACCTCACCAACCCCGACCTGCGAACGCTCGAATCCGTCAACCCCGGCACGGAAAACTTCAAACTCGCCCGTGCCGGCGGCGTGACCAGCGCCCTGCTCATCTCCGGCAGCGGAACGAACATGAGCGGCCTGGGCACGGTCATCAAGTTCGCCGAGGGGCAGATGGGTGACGTCGTCCTCAAGTTCCCCGGCTCGATCAAGATCGCGCAGGCGGGCAACCCGGAGCGCTACTGGTTCCGCGTCGGCCGTTCGTTCATGAACTACAACCTCCGCCAGACGCTTCAGGCGGCGCGCGACTACCACCAGGAGTGGCTCGACTTCGAGTCGGGCAAGACGAAGCAGCAACCGCTCTTCGACCCGATCTACGACCCCTTCCGCGGCCTGTTCCGCGGTGAGTTCATCGCCTCGATGCACACGCAGCAGTACCAGGTCGTCATGATGACGCTCATGCTCGTCAAGGGGCAGTTCGGCATCCGCACCGTCCTCGATCACAGCACCTTCGACGGCTACAAGAACGCGACGCTCGTCATCGAGGGGCAGGACGTCATCACCATCAACGGGCCGCGCCAACTCTACTTCGACGGCACACAGCGGCGCATCTTCGGCAACGCGCATCGATGGTGGCAGGGAGGCATTCCCAAACTCGGCATCAACACCGACTCGCCCGTCATCCCGCAGGAGGAACTCTCCTACCAGGCGGCCATGGCGTGCTACTACGGCTGGAAGACCTACGAAGCGATCCGCGGCCTGACGCGCATCGGGGCCGAAGCGCTCCTGCTTGAAGACCGCATCGGCTCGCTCCGCCCCGGCATGGATGCCGACTTCGCCATCTGGTCCGGCGACCCGATCGACCCGCGCTCCACCTGCTGGATCGCCGTCATCGACGGCCAGGTCGTCCGCGATGCGCGCGGCGAACTGAGGCGATTCTGAGCGCTCGGCGCGATCGGTGTCTTGACATGAAACAGGATTGCCGCAAAGAGGCACAAAAGGCACAAGAGGAAAGTGAATGAGACAGAACAGATCCGCCCAAGACGTGCTCCTTTTGCGCCTTCTGTGCCTTCTTGCGGCTATTGCATTTGCGCCGGCGTTCGTCGCGGCGCCGGCGGCGGCGCAGAGTGACGAGCGCATCGTCGTCGTCAAGGCGGGGCGCATCATCACCGTCACCGGCGAAGAGATCGAGCGCGGCGAGATCGTGATCCGCGACGGCAAGGTCGAACTCGTCGGCCGGCGCCTCGAATACCCCGCCGGCGCGACGATTATCGAAGCCCGCGACCAGACGGTCATCCCCGGCCTGCTCAACGCCTTCAGCCGCCACGGCCTGCCGAACTACAACCGCAGCGGCGTCGGCGGCGACAACAAGGCGGCCGACGACGTGATCCTCAGCGAGATCGACTTCGAGCCGCTCGTGAGCAGCGGCTTCACCGCCGTCGCACTCTGCCCGCCCGGCGGGGGCATCCCCGGCCTGGCGAGTGTGTATCGAACCGCAGGAGAAGACGATCAGCGCCTCCTCGACGCTGAGAACTACCTCCTCGTGTGGATGTCCAATCCCGCGAGCGACAAGAGCGTCTGGCGCGGCGCGCTGACCAGGGCGAAGGCCGAGATCGACAAGGTCGAGAAAGCCCGCAAGGAGTGGGAGGAGAAGCAGAAGAAGGAAGCCGAAGAGGCGAAGAAGAAGGCCGAGCAGGAAAAGGCCCAGCCGCCAGCGCCGCCGCCGGCCCAGCAACCCGCGCCACCTCCAAAGGAAGGCGAGAAGCCCGCGGACGCCAAGCCCGAGCCGCCCAAGTTCGAGCCGCCCAAGATCGACCCCGCCCACCAGCCCATCGTCGATCTTATCCAGAAAAAGGAAGGTTCGCGGGCGCTCATCGTCCTCGCCAACGCCGCCGACCTCCTGCACAGCGAAGATGTGCTCAAGGACTGGAAGGACGTGGCCCACAACTACTACCTCCGCCTGGGCATCTCGTCGGACTTCCATCTCGTGGCCGAGCAACTCGGTGAGAAGAAAGCGCTCATCCTCACGCACCCGCTCATCGGGCGCTTTCCGGCCACCGCCGACCGCAGCAATCCCGTCGCGCAACTCATCGAGAAAGGCAGCACCGTGGCGCTGACGCCCGGCTCGGACAGCACCTTCGAACTCGAGCAGTACCGCACGCGCCTCGCCGACCTTGCCCGCGCCGGCCTGCGCCGCGAAGATGCGATCAAGGCCATCACACTGCATCCCTGGAAACTCATCGGGATGGATAAGGACTTCGGCTCAATCGAGAAAGGCAAGTTCGCCGACCTCGTCTTCCTTGACGGCGACGTTCTCGATCCCGCGTCGCAGATCAAGCGCGTGATGATCCTTGGCGAAATCGTCTGGGAGGCGCCGGAGAGGCGGGCGTCGCGATGAAACCGAGCCGGCGAGATTGGCCGCAAAGAGGCACAAGAGTCGCAAAAGGGTCAGGGCAGATGCACGTCAACATTCGAAAGTCGTCGAGAGCGACAAGTCGAACTCAGTCACTCCTCTTGTGCTTTTTGAGCCTCTTTGCGGCCATCGCCTTTGCCTCGCAGGCGCAGGCGCAGGAGCGCCGGCCGCGGCGGCCGCAGCCCGAGCAGGCGCCGGCGCCCGAGCCGACTCCCGCCCCGCCGGCGGAGGAAAAACCCGCGGAGAAGGACCGCTGGTTCGCCGTCCTCAACGGCAGGGTGCACACCGTTTCCGGTCCGGTGCTCGACGGCGTGACGATTCTCTGCCGCAACGGCCGCATCGCGGAGATCGGCCCGAACCTCGCGCTGCCCGAAGGATGCGAGCAACTCGATGCCGCCGGCCACTTCGTTTATCCAGGCCTCATTGCCGTGCGCAGCCAGGGCATCCACGGTGGCGGCAACCCCGAGGACGGGACCGACGTCTTCTCCCTCAACATGTCCCTCGCCCTCGGCGCCGGCATCACCACCGCGGTCACCGGCGACACAGCGGCGAAACTCACCTACGGCACGCTCGATGGCATGATCGTCAAGCGCGGCCTGTTCGAGTCGATCTCCTACGCCTCGCGCGATCCCGCCGGCAAGCGCCGGCTGCGCGAAGGCCTCGACCGCGTCCGCCAGCACCTGCGCGACGTGGCGGCGTACGAAGAGGAGAAGCGCCTCAATCCCGAGGCCAAAGCCCCCGACGACAAGTGGATCCGCGGGCCCTACGCCACCTACCTGCGCCTGCTCAAGGGCGAAGCGACCGCGATCGCGGACGCGAACAACGCCTGGGAACTGCTCCAACTCGCTGACCTGGCGGAGAGGTATGGAATCCGCATCGTCGTGCGCGGGGCGTACGAGGCGTGGACCGTGGCGCCTCGCCTTTCGCGCGCCGGCATGGCCGCGATCATCACGCCGCGCCAGCGCGTCGATGAAAACCCGCAACTCAATCGTCCGACGGGATCGACAATCGAGAACGCGCGAATCCTGCACGAAGCGGGCATGCGTCTGGCCATCACGCCCGCCGGCAGTCTCTTCGGACCGGGTTACGGAATCAGCCTCGGCGGCCTGGCGGGGCGCGATCTGCTGCACCTGGCGCTCGAAGCCGCCTTCGCCGTGCGCGGCGGATTGAGCAACGCGGAGGCGGTCAAGACCGTCACGATCGACGCGGCGCGCCTCCTCGGCATCGACAGCCGTGTCGGATCGATCGAGGTCGGCAAGGATGCGGACTTCGTCATCACCGACGGCGATCTCCTGCACTACATGACGCTGGTGCGCTGGACGGTCGTCAACGGCCGCATCGCGTACGACAAGGAAAAAGAGGGCATCTACAGCCACATCCGGCCGGGCGGAGACGCCGACGCCCCGCCTCCGGATGACTACTGGCCGCGCCGTCTCGGCGTCGAGTGGCGCCGCGATCGCGATCCGCCCGCCCGACCGTAAAGACGCCTCACCGAATGATCGCGAAGGGTGGGTGGTACAGGCTTTCAGCCTGTACGATTGTGCAGGCTGAAAGCCCGCACCACCATTCTGTGAGCGGCACGAAGGGAAGCGCGACATGACAGGATACAAGGGGTGGTCCGCCTCGCACCTCCTCGCGTACAGCGCGGCCGCATTGATCGCGATGGCCTCGTCGGCGCCGGCCCAGGATGAGATCGGCGCCTCGACCATCCGGTCCGACGTGCCCGAGCGGCTGCGCGCGGCGCTCGAACGGATCACCCCGGCGTCGATGCAGGGCGATCTCTGGTTCATCGCCCACGATCTGCTCGGTGGGCGCGACACGCCTTCACCCGGCCTTGATCTCGCCGCGCATTACATCGCGGCCCAGTTCCGCGGCGCCGGCCTTGAGCCCGTCGGCGACGACGGCTACTTCCAGACCGCGATGTGGGAGTCCCGGCTGCGCGGCCGCGACGAGTTTGACGCGACGATTCGCGCCGGCGCGCAGTCGATTGACTTGCGCTACGAAGAAGTCTCGGTCGCCGCGACCGACGACGAGGTCAGCACCGCCGGCGCGCCGCTCGTGCGCCTCGCGTGCGCCAACGTCGCCGCTCTCGACGGCATGGACGCGGCGCAACTCAAAGGTGCGGTCGTTCTGACAGACCTGCCCAATCCCCGCACCGCACCGCGCGAGTCGCAGCGCGAAGCGTTCCTGACGCTTCAGGACGTGTTGCCAAGGCTCGAGCGGGCCGGCGTTGCCGCCGTGATCGCCGTCGATCGCCGCGCGACCGAGGGGAGCGGCTTTGGAAGCGGTGACCTGGTCGATCCCCAGGCGCCGTCACCGAGACGGCGCGGCATGCGATTCGGCCCGCCGCTGCTCTGGTCGCACAACCCGCAGGTCGCGGCCCTTTTCGATGCGCTCGCCGATGGACCGGCGGATGGTTCCGTCGATCTGACCCTCGGCCCCGCACACGCCGTGCCCGTGCCGCTGCGCAACGTCGTGGGTGCGCTGCGCGGCCGCGACCCGCTGCGGCGCGAGCAATGGGTGCTCGTGACCGCCCATTACGACCACATCGGCGCGAGCGCGCCGGTGGACGGCGACGGCATCTTCAACGGCGCCAATGACGACGGCAGCGGGACCGTCTCCCTCATCGCCATCGCCCGAGCGCTCGCATCTCTGCCGGAGCAGGATCGGCCGGCGCGCAGCATCCTATTCGTGGCGGTCTTTGGCGAGGAGCGCGGCCTGCTCGGTTCGCAGCACTACGTCCGCAGCCCCATCGTCCCACTCGCGCAAACCATCGGCAACGTCAACCTCGAGCAAGTCGGGCGCACCGACAGCACGGATGGACCGCAGGTGAATCGCGCTTCACTCACCGGGTTTGCGTTTTCCACGCTGACCGATTCCTTCGTGCAGGCGGGGCAGGCGCTGGGCGTGGAGGTCTACGACCATCCCGCCAACAGCGAGCCGTTCTTTTCGCGCAGCGACAACGTCGCCTTCGCCGCCGCCGGCATCCCCGCCCATACGCTCTGCGTCGCCTACGTCTACCCCGACTACCACGGCCGGGGAGACCACTGGGACAAGGTGGACTACGACAACATGGCCCGGATCGGGCGGATGACGGCCCTGGGCGTCTGGTTCCTGTCCGACCGCACCGAGCCGCCGGCGTGGAACGAGGATCACCCGCGGACGGGCCGGTTCGTCGAGGCGTGGCGGCGGCTGCATGCCTCGCCCCAGCCCTGACTCGCCGGCGCCGCGGGAGTCGCCGATCGTCCCGGCGGACTATCATGGAGAGTTCCGACCGGGTGCGCCTGCGCGGGGGTCGCATCGGGCCGGGGCCGGCTCGACACCATGCGAAGAGAGTGTGTGCCTATGCCGAAACTTCGCAGGATCGCCAAGTTGGCGCGTCGCGCCCTGCACAAGGGCGAGTTGTCGCGCATGTGGACCAACCGCCGCGCCCGCCGCGTCGATCCGGAGCAGGCGCTCGCGGAGATCGAGAAGCGAGGGCTCGATCCCGAGTCCTTCCTTTTCATCACCCTCGACTCGTGCCGGTACGACACGTTTGAGCGGGCGGAGTGCCCGAACCTCAAGTCGATCGGTTCGCTGATCCGGGCCGATGCGCCCGCGACCTTCACGCTCCCATCGCACGCCGCGATGTTCGTCGGCATCACGCCGCGCGTGGCGCAATCGACTGAGCCGCTGCTCAACCCGACGGTCGGGCGCATCTTCCGCCTGCAGAACCGCATCGCGCCCGGCAAGCCGGACGACTACATCCAACTCGAAGGCAAGAACATCATCGAAGGATTCAACCGCCTCGGCTACATGACGATCGGGGCGGCCGCGATGCGGTGGTTCGACCCGCAGGTGCCCACCTGCTTCATGCTCACCTCCGAGTTCAAGCGATTCCGCTACACCGGCACCGACATCGAGGCGCAGGTACGCTTCCTCATGCAGACGATCGGCGCGTTCCTCGACCAGAAACTGTTCGTCTTCCTGAACGTGGGGGAGACGCACACGCCGTACCGGTATCGCAACGCCCCCTGGCCGAACAACAACCCCTGTGTCGCCAACCGCCTCGACCACAATAACGACGCGAAGCAGTGCGCCGAGCGCCAGCAGTGGTGCCTCGAGTTCGTCGATCAGCAATTGGCGCCGCTCATCAAGGCGTTCCAGAAGAGCGGAGCGTCGATCCTCGCCTGCGCCGACCACGGCGATTGCCACGGCGAGGACGGGCTGTGGGGCCACTGCCTCTATCACGACGCCGTCATGACGGTGCCGATGGTGATGAAACTCGCCCCGCGGTTGAAGGCGCCCGCGGCCGCCGTCGCCGCCAGCCGCAACGGGCATGAAGGGGAGTAGGGCAGTTTCACTTCAGGCATGGCGGGTGCCACTGCACGCTCGCGGCTTTGCGCGAGAGTGCAGTGCGGCGGGGAGGGGCATTCGTTCACGCCTGCACGTTCGCAAACGGCGCGCTTGCGCGATGCGGTGTGGCACCTGTTCTGGCGCGCCGCTCACTTGCACGCTCGCCATCAAACTCCGCCCAGGGCGGCGGAGTTCGATGCCACCTCGGAGCGGCACACTTGAAGTGGAAATGCTCGATCCGCAGGCGGCGCCGCCTACGGCTCGGACTTCTCGTGCTCGGCGATTCGGTTGGCCGTCTCCACGGCGAGGTCGTTGGGAATCGGCATCGTGAGGTGATACTGCACGATCCTCCACTGCCCCGCGACGCGCCGCAGCGTCCCCGTGCCGCGGCATCGGCCATATTTCACGTTCACAAGCGCCTCGTCAAACCACGCCCACTGCCCGTCTTCGGAAACGTCAACGCAGCGCTGCCGCGGTTCGTACGTCCACGCCGTCTCGCGCTCGAAGTAAGGCATGGCGAAGGCCTTGAACTCCTCAAGCGTCCAGCGCTCGCTTGCATCCGTGCCGAGGAACAGCCCCCGCGGGTGGAAGTGTGCGAAGTAGCGGTCCTCGTCGGCCTTGGCGGCGGCGTCGTGAAAGTCGTCGAGCATGGCGCCGGCGGAAGCGATGAGATCCGTCGCTGCTCCCGCGTCATCCGGCGGACCATAGTGCAGGCGAACAAGCGAGGCGCTGCCTTCGCTCGAAACCGTCGCGATAAAGAGATCGTCGTAGTCGCTCTCGGCGAGAGCGGGCGCCTCGGCCGCGCCGAGGGCGCGGAGGATCGCCGGGACGGTGTTCGAGTGGCCCGCAACGAGCACGGTCTCGCCGCGATGCGACTCCAGTATGGTCTTCGCAAGGCCGGCGGCGTCGCGGGCCGGCGCGACCGTCACTGCCAGGCCGCGGCCCTCGGCGAGCGGCTGCACCGTCTCGCGCGTGCGGCGGTATTCCGTCGCGTACACGGCCCGCAAAGGTACGTCGGCGAGCGCCCGCCGCAGCGTCTCGCGCCGCGCCAGGCCCAGCGCTGAGAGGCCCGGATCGCGCGGATCGGGATCGTCGGCCGCCTTCTCCGCATGGCGGACGACGTAGATGATGGTCGGGGCCGCTTGCACCTCAATCGACTGCATCGCGACTGCCCGAGTCGGCGGTCGAAGCAGGGCGACCGTGGTGATCAGCATCAGGGTGAGCATTGTGGCGAAGCGCATGAAGGAACTCCTTCGCAGTGAGACAGCCGCCCAGCATAGCGCCGTGATTCTCACGGTCGCCGCGACCAGGCCGAAGCGCCAGCGAGGAAGCGAGGAGCAAGGCGACGAGGAGGGCGCGCGTCGCGATCAGCCCTCGCCGGCGCTGGGCGCTGAGAGACGATTCCGACGCCGCTCCATAATCGCGCGTTGCTCCAAGCAACAGGCCCGGTTCGTGACCGGGCCTGTCGCCGATACTCGCCATGTGAGCGCGGGTCAGTTGATCTGCCCGGCGATGATGTTGGAGGCGTTGCGGCTCTCCGCGGCCTGGATCCACACGGGCACGCGCGGCGCGTTGGGAGGCACGTTCATCGTCAGCACGGCCGTGCCCGTCGCGTCGGCGGTGCGCGAGCCGATGAGCGTCGGGGCGCGCAGACCGATCGTCACGTCAAGGAAGGGCACATAGAGGTCGCGGAGCCCCTGCACGCTGTAGGCGAAGTAGACGGTCCCGTTCGCCGCGGCGTTGCTGACGGTGAGAGTCGAGGGCTGACCACGGACGATCTGGTTGACGCTGAGCACCAGGCCGCGCCTGGCGTTGATCTCTCCGACCCAGGTGCGCCAGGACTGGCCGGTCGTGTTGTACTCGTTGTGGCTCCAGAAGACGCCGGGGCGGTCGGGGTCTTCGTCGATGCCGCTGTAGTCCCCCCATCGGCTGCCGGTGTGCGGCCCGTCGCTCTCCTTGAGTCGGACGGGGGCGCGGACGGTGCCCGTGGGATCGCCGAGCTTGCGGATGTGCCGCGCGATGTAGGGGTAGTCGTTGGAAGAGGAGCGGCTGGTGGTGATGACGACGTCGCCCTCGTCGCTTACGCCCAGGTCGGGGAACCAGTTGTGCTCGCCCGTCCCGTTGTTGATGGTTCCCATCTGGGTGAGGGAGGGGTTCTGTCCGCTCTGCGGCCAGCCGTTGATCGCGATTTCGTACCAGCGCACCCGGGCGGTGCTGTTCTCGCCAATGCTGTGCGAGAGCCAGAGCGTCCCGTTGCGGTAGACGCCGTTCTTGATGCGGCGGTCGATGGTGGAGACGCGGTTGGATGAGCCGCGCTGCGCCGCGTCGGGCGGATCTTCCATGTAGGGCACGGTGATGTCGCGCGAGACGATCGTCGGCGTTCCGGTGGCGTTGCGCACGGCGTAGATTCGTATCGTCGTGCGGCTGATCCACGAGGTGGCGAAGTACTGGGCCGGCGCGTTCGCGTCAAAATTCTGCACGCTGCCCAGCGACAGGAGGTTGCCGCTTGTGTTGATGTGCTTGAGGGTGACGGGGTTGCCGACGAGCATCGGGGCCTTCTCGAAGATGTGAATGACGTTGCCCTGCCCCTCGAAGTAGTCGGCAGTGATGTGGTAGGCGTCGGTGCCGATGCCGAGGTTTTCAAAATCGATGAAGCCGCCGATGTGGTTGGTGTTGAAGCCGTACTTGTTCCAGCCGTCGAGGGGATTCTCCGTGCGCGACACGGCGATGACGAGGCGCGAGATGCTGCCGTTGTGCTCGGCGGCGGCGATGACGAACCGCCGCGCCAGCGGATCCCACGCCGCCACGGGGTCGAAGACGAAGTTGTTCGACCCTTGGCCGCGGAAGAAGTCCTCGAGGTACTCGTGGAAGACCTCCTGCCCGTCGTGGGTGAAGACCGCGACGCGCATGTTCACGACGATGACGACGTGGTTGGGGCCGGCGGCGATGTCCGGATCCGGCGGCTGCCATTCGGTCTGCATGTAGCCGAGGAAGCCGTAGTCCGGCCCTTCCGCCTGGACGAAAACGTCGCGGGGCATGGGCTTCCAATCCGGATCGCGGATGGGCGTGGCGTTGGCGTCTTCGATGCCTTCGCCTGCGGCCAGCGGTTCGACGGCCGCCGGCGCCGGCGGATTGAGTTCGCCGGGTGAGTAGACGGTCAGCCCGACGCCGACGCGGTCGCCTTCCACCTGCCCGTTCCACGCCGCAGCGAACTGCCCGGCGGA
Organism: Vicinamibacteraceae bacterium; assembly: GCA_011525805.1. Lineage (GTDB taxonomy): Bacteria > Planctomycetota > Phycisphaerae > Phycisphaerales > UBA5793 > UBA5793. The sequence goes on along the minus strand of WYBR01000033.1, from coordinate 132,104 downwards.
CGTCCAGGCGAGGCGCGTCGCGCCGCTGGCGGCGGTGAGCGCCTGCTCGCCTTCGCTCAGGCGGTTGATCTGAACCGGCGAGCCGAGCGGCGTGGCGCGTTCGTCGTAGACCTGCGCCAGAATCGACGCGGGATTGACGACTTCGAGGCGGTCGCCGTTCATCTCGGCGGTCTTCGTTCCGTATTCATTCCAGGCGATGGCAAAGCGGCCGTCCGGATGAGCCGCGACCGCGGCGCCGCTGAGCCAGTTTGACCCCTGGCGCTGCGCGACGACGAAGGGCGCGCCTTCCGCGGCGCCTTGTGAATCGAAGCGGGCCGCGACGACGTCGTAGCCGTCATCCTCCCGCGCCTGCATCCACGCGATCGTGCAGCGACCGGCGGCGTCGACGGCGACGGCTGGCTCAATGCAGTCGCGTCCGATCGAAGCCGAAACGGCGATCGCCTCGCTCAGCGCCGAATCGGCGGGGTCGAGCAGGCGCGCCTCGACGCCCGACGCGTCCGTCGCGAGGTCAAGGCGCGTGTAGGCGATGAGGAACCGGCCGTCGGGCAGCGCGACGTGCGCGATGTTGCGCGCGCCCAGTCCCGACTCGTCCAGGAGGCCGAACTCTTCGCCGAGCGGCTCGCCGTCGGCGGAGAAGAAACGCCCCCGCGCGGCAATGCGGCCCGGCTCATCCGCGGAGGACCACGAGACCAGAGCCGTCCCGCCGGGGCTGATGCTGATCGCGGGAGCGAACTGGTCGCGCGTCGTCGTCGTGTTCACGATGAAGTCGCCCTCGAGCGGAATGAGGCGGTCACCGTCTTGACCGAATCGCCGCAGGGCGATGCCAAAGCCGTCTCCATCCTGGCCGAGGGACTCCCAAACCGCCCACGCGCCGCCCTGGGCGTCAAACGCGGCCGCAGGCGCGTGCTGAATCGACTTCGTGAACTCGTTGACGCGCAACTCCGTGCCGATACGCCGGCCGAGTTGATCGAATCGCTGCGCGAAGACGCCGTAGGTGCCCTGCTCCTGCCGGCGGCTGTCCCAGATCGCCAGGAAACGCCCCTGCGGATCGACGGCGAGGGCGGCGCGGCCCTGCGTGTTGCGCGTGAAGGTGTTCGCCCGCCCCTCAATGACCCGCATGGATCCGAGGTCGAGCGAGTCCGACCCGGCAAGGGCATCGGCTGCGAGGCATGTGCCGGCGCCGGACCCGACGCGTGGGAAGCAGGGCCCGATGGCCATGACCGCGGTCAGGGCGAGCAGGGATCGGGCCGGCTGGCGAAGTCGTTCGAGTCGAGTTGGTCGATGCATCGGCTGGGTGTCCTCTCTCGGGTGGGTTCGGATCGGGCAAGGCGGCAACGCAGGGTATGCGCGCTGCGGCGCGGTCGAGTTCCCTATTCAACCGTTAAGGCCGCCGGTTTCATGCTGCATTCGCCCATTCCGAGCGAACGAAGCTCAACTCGCGGCGCCGAAGAGCACCGCGCGGGGGGAACGCGACGGGCCTGGCGCTACCCGGGCGGGGCGCTGCCGGCAATGCTCCGCCAGGTGGCCGCCTGCTCGACTTGACCCGCCGACTCGAGGCAGCGGGCGGCGACTTGGGCCGCTTTCCGGGTTATCGGATCAGATTGGCCCCGGAGAGCGAGAAGGCGCTCGGCCGCGGGCACAGCCGCCGCCACGGCCTGATCCGTCTTCGCCGCATCGCACCACGCCTCGGCGAGGGCGATGTCCAGCATGGCGCGGAGTTCTCCACTGGCGGGCAGGTCCGCCGCCAGCCGCGCGCGCCACGCTTCGAGTTGCTCCGCGCGCCGCGACGCTTCGGCCTCGCCCTCGGGCGCGAGCAGCAGGGTTCGCACCATCTCAGCGAGCACGTCGCGCTCGTTGCCGATCCTGCCGGCGCTGATGGAGAGATTGACGAGCACGGCGGTCATCGCGGCGAGCAGCGCCACGGCAACGCCCGCCCCGGCGACGACGAGGCGATGCCGAGCCGCGAACAGCCGCAGCACGTACCACACCGAGTGCGGCGCCACCGAAACCGGCAGCCGCGCCAGGAACCGCTCGAGGTCGAGCGCGAACTCCTGCGTCGTCTGGTAGCGCTGGTCGCGGGTGCGGTGAAGCGCCTTGCGCACGATGCGTTCAAGGTCGCGCGGAGGGGAATCGTCAGTGGCCTCGTTGAAGGGGATGGGATCGTGGGCGAGGATGTGGTCCACCGCCTCGCGCGGCGCCATCTCCTCGGTCCCGTGTGGAGTGCAGCCGGTAACCAGTTCGTAGCAGACCGCGCCGAGGGCGTAGATGTCGCTGCGCGTGTCGATCTCGTGCGGGTCGCCGCCGATCTGCTCCGGGCTCATGTAGGGGACCGTGCCGACGATGACGCGCGGCCTCTCCGGATCGTCGGCGTCCGAAGGGCCCGGGTCGGTCGCCCGCGCAATGCCGAAGTCGAGAATCTTGGGATGGCCGGCGTAGTCGACGAGAATGTTGCCCGGCTTGAGATCGAGGTGAATCACTCCCTTGCGGTGCGCATAGCCGACCGCGTCGCACAGGCGGATGATCAGTCGCAGCCGTGCTTCGAGGCTGAGGTTCTGCCGGGCCGCGAAGTCGGTGATCGGCATGCCGTTGACGAGTTCCATGGCGAAGTAGGGCAGGGCGACCGGGCGGGGCGAAGAGGCCGGCGGATCGAGCGCATGCCCCGACGCCGCCTGCGTCTTCGCATCTTCCTCAGACCTCTGCTCGTGGTGGACGCCGGCGTCGTAAATCTGGGCCATCTGCGGGTGTCGCAGCCGCCCGAGCAACTCGACCTCGCGCTCGAAGCGGCGCATGGCCTGGGGCGAGGCGATGAGTCCGCGAATGACCTTGAGCGCGACGCGGCGCTGCGGCCGGCGCTGCACGGCTTCGTAGACCGTGCCCATGCCGCCCTCGCCGATCAGGCCCGTGATGCGGTACGGCCCGATGCGCTCGGGCAGGGGGCGCTGGAAGGCGCTCGGCGCGGCCAGCGCGATGTCCTCGTGCTGCGTCGCCGCCGAGTCCAGCGCCAGGAGCGATTCGACACGGCGGCGCAGCGCCTCGTCACCCTCGCACTCCCGCTCGAGGAGCGAGCGGCACTGGTCCGGCGGAAGTTCGCAGGCGGCGAGGAAAAGTTCCTTGGCTCGGTCGTAGCCGGCCTCCTGCGTCACGTCGCGGGCTCCTCGCCGCTCGCATCGGCCGCGGACTCCTCGCCCGCCGCGCCGCCGGGCGCCAGTTGCTCGATCAGCCAGGCGCGCACCCAGCGCCATTCGTTCTTGATCGTTCCCTCGGAGAGGCTGAGCGCCTCGGCCGTCTCGGCGATGCTCAGGCCGGCGAGGAAGCGAAGTTCGACGATGCGCGCCGCCCGCGCATCGCGCTTCGAGAGCGTCTCGAGCAGGTCGAGCAGAGTCGTGGTGTCCAGTTCGCGATCGCTCCCGCCGGGCGTGATTGCTTCGTTGAGGGTGATGCGGCGCCAGTCGCCGCCGCGCTTATCCGCGCCGCGCTGCCGCGCGTGGTCCGCGAGCACCCAGCGCATCGCCTGCGCTGCCATGGCGAAGAAGTGCGTGCGGCTGCGCACGTCGATCGAATGCCCCTCGGCGAGGCGGAGGTAGGCCTCGTGAACGAGGGCGGTGGGCTGGAGCGTCTCGCCCGGCCGCCGGCGCGACATGTAACTCGCCGCGAGCGCCCGCAACTCGCCGTAGATCGCCGGCAGGAGGCGCGCCGCCGCCTCCGCCGCGTCGTCAACGGGCGCTTCGACTTTCACCGGCGGCCTGTTGCCCGTCGCGCGACTCTCGGTCATGTTCGACCTCCCGCACGTCAAGCATAGCGGCATTTCCGACGTTGTGGAGCGACTTTTGCCCCGGAGCCTCCAGATCGTCATCCCGCAGGTCCGGATAGTCCGTCCGACGCCGCGACTGCCCCGCCCGCGACTGGTTTGCGAGGTCTGTCCTGACGGGGGAGACGCACAACTCCCCAGGCCCACAATCAACTCTCTTGAAAGGAGACGACAACATGGCACGTCAGAAGGCTTCAACTCCGCGCCGGGACTCGATGAAACCGGTTTTCGCGGCGCTCCTCGGGGCGTCGCTGCTCTTCGCCGCGTCGGCGGCCTCGCTCGCCGCCGATCGCACGGTTCGGTTTCAGAACAAGGAAGGCGTCGACGTGGATGACCTGCACATCGAGACCAAGCAGGGCGTCAAGATCGTCGAGAAAGCCCCCTTCACCGGCGACCGCGGCGTCGAAGGCGGCAACAACCACAACCTGTGGGGCGGCACCGTGGCCAAGGAACCGCCGGGCGGACCGCCCAACGAGGCCGTCGTGAAGTTCGAGTCCACGTCCAACGAGATCACCATCAAGCAGTGGTGGTGGACCATCGGCGGCAACGCCCGCGAGAACGGTCGGCGCCAGGGCACCGTCAAGAAGGACGACGGCGGTGTGATCCTCTCCTGCGCCGGAAGCGCCGCCGCCGGCGACGGGCAGATTCTCGTGAGCATCGACCACCTGGCCCGCGTCTTCCAGACCCAGCGCGGCGCTCCGCCCGACGTCACCATCTCGATGTTCCATCAGTTCTGCGAGTCCTTCTTCGACGTCTCGCACAACATGAGCCTCATCCACGAGACCCGGCTTGATCCGTGGAACCTCCAGGCGCTCGGAAACGTCCTTGGCAACCCCGAGACTCAACTGTCCGTCCAGATGCTCCGCCCCGACAGCCTTCAGCAGATGACCCTGCTGCCGCCCGACACGGGCATCGAACTCGCCATCGACGGCGCGTGCCCCGGCCGCGTCTCCGCGATCGTTACCGGCGCCCAGCCCGGCGCCCCCGTCATGCTCGCGTACGCCTTCAGCGATGCGCAGGGTACAGCCGTTCCGAACTGCATGGGCGTCTTCTTCAGCCTGCGCACCGCCGTCATCGTCGGACAATTGCCTGCGAACGGCAACGGCATGGCGGTCTTCAGCGGCAACGTTCCCCGAGCCGGTTGCGGACGACTCTACCTCCAGGCCGCCGAGATCGGCAGGTGCATCCTGAGCAACACGGCTCGACTCTGATCACCCCGTCCCCTCGGTGAAGACGCGGGCGCTCAGCCCGCGGCCCAGGACGCACGCGGCCCGCCACACCCGCCGCCTCCTCCCGCCGCACGCGATTGACGCACCGCCCGCCTCTTGACCGCCTCACACGGACATCATCCGGCACGACAGGCCCCGCTTCACGCGAGTGACGGGGCTTGTCGATTGCGCCGTCGCCCGATCCTCAGCGGAACTTCTCCATCATCTCCGTCAGACGATCGAGGCCCGCCTGGAGATTGCCGCGCGGCGGGCCGAAGGAGAAGCGCACGAAGCCCGAGAGCGGCGAGCGGCCGCTGCGCTTGCGATGCGGGTTCACGTCGAAGTACTCACCAGGCACGGTGAGGACGCGGTGCTTGAACGCCTCGCGCATGAAGCCCACGCCGTCGCTCAGCGGCGGCGGGAGTTTCTCCACGCTGCCCCAGGCGTAGAACGTCCCTTCCGGGTTGCCGGGGAACTCAACTCCAAGGGCGCTGAGCGCGTCGATGGTCAGGCGCTGCTTGACGGCGAATTCGCGCTGCACCGCCCGCGTCTCCTGGTCCGCCCGCTCGGGCCGGAGCACTTCGATCGCGGCCCGCTGGATCGGCCGGCACGGCCCGCCGTCGAGGAAACTCCCCGCCGCGGTAAAGGACCGAATCACATCCCGCGGCGCGACGACCCAGCCGATGCGCCATCCCGGATAGCGGAAGCACTTCGTCAGGCCGTCGAAGATCACCACGGGATCCTCGTTCACGTCCTCGACGTAGCGGGCGCTGCTCACCGGCCCTCTCAGCATTTCTCCACCGCCGCCGGAGGATGCGGAACGCCCGCGCCCGCTTGCGTCTTCACTTCCATACACATAGTGCGAGTAAAACTCATCCATGAGGAGCGTGCAGCCGCGCCGCCGCGCCATCTCGACCCACGCGCGGAGGTCATCGCCGTCGATCACGACGCCCGTCGGGTTGCACGGGTTGCTGATGAGCAGTGCGCCGAGGTCGTCGCGCTGGACGCGCTGGTCGAGGTGGTCGGCGTCGATGCGGAAGGCCGTCTCGGCCGTCAGTTCGATCCACTCCGGATCGAGGTGGTCGAAGGTGGTGAGGAGGTCTTCGTAGGCGGTGTAGTCGGGGGTGAAGTAGCCGAGTCGGATGTCCGCCATCGTCGCGCCGCAGCGTGACAGGGCGAGCCGGCCGCCGGCGGAGATCGCCACGTTCTCCATCGTGTACCGGGAGGTTTTGCCGACTCGATAGAGCCGGTTGTAGTGGTCGGCGACGGCCTGCCGCAGTTCGGGCAGCCCTTCGACGGGACCGTAGCCGTGATCCGCCAGGTCGATCCTCAGGCTCTCGTAGCGCGGGGGAGCGCCTTCGAGCACGCCGACCTCCGGCTGGCCCTGGCCGAGGTTCGACCACGCCGGGTCGCCCATCCGGTAGCCGATCTTCATCGCCTCTTCGTTGACGCGGATCACGCCCATGAAGGGCAGTTGCCGGAACGCGCCCTTTGATTCTGCAACGCCTCGCATCTCTGCCTCGCTCCTGCTGATGTCGATCGTTCGGGGCGGCCCTTCCGCGGCCGCCCGGACGGGCCTCCATAGTAGTCGCGCGAGAGCGTATTTCCGATCAGTTCCGCAGGTGCGTCTCAAACAACTTCAGAATCCGCCGGTATTCGTCGAGCCACGAGGTCGGCTCGCGGAAGCCGTGCGACTCGACCGGGTAGAGCGCCACCTCCCAGTTCTCCTTCCTGAGTTCGATGAGCCGCTGCGCGAGGCGGACCGTGTCGAGGACGAAGACGTTGTCATCGAGCATCCCGTGGCAGATGAGCAAGGGCTTTTGCAGGCCGTCGGCGAACTCGATCGGACTGGATCGCTCGTAGGCCTCGGGGGCGATCTTGGGCGTGTCGAGGATGTTGGCCGTGTAGCCGTGGTTGTAATGCGCCCAGTCCGTCACCGGCCGCAGCGCGGCGCCGCAGGCGAAGAGGTCCGGCTCGCGGAACATGGCCATGAGGGTGAGGAACCCGCCGTACGAGCCGCCGTAGGCGCCCACTCGCTCCGGATCGACGCGGTGATTGGCGGCGAGCCAGTTCACCCCATCACGCAGATCGACGAGTTCGGGCTCGCCCATCCGGCCGTAGATGGCCGTGCGCCAGTCGCGCCCGTAGCCGGCGCTGGCGCGGTAGTCCATGTCGAGCACGACGTAGCCCCGCCTCGCCAGCAGCGTGTGGAACATGAACTCGCGGAAGTAACTCGACCAGCCGTAGTGCGCGTTCTGAAGATACCCTGCGCCGTGAATGAACACCACGGCCGGCCGAAGGCCCTCGGCCTCCTCCGGCGGAAGGTAGAGCCGCGAATAGATCGGCTGATCCGATTCGCTCGAGGGAATCTCTACGATCTCCGGCTCGATCCAGGGCAGCGACGTGAACGCCTCGCTCACCGTGCGCGTGATCGGCCAGGGCATGCTCGGAGGATCGATCGACTGCACGAGCAATTCCGGCGGGCGCGTCCGCGTCGAAAACGAAATGAGCAGGCTCTTCTCGTCGGGCGAGAGCGTCCAGTCGGCGCGGCCGGCCAGGCTCGTCAGTTGCGTCGTATCCGCCGTCACCGGGTCGATCATCCACGCCTCGTAAATACCAGGATGCAGCGCGTTGGCGGTGTAAAAGAGTCGCGTCCTGTCGCGACCATGGCGGACGTCGGAGACTTCGTAATCCCCCCAGGTGATCTGCCGTGAAACCTGCTCGTCGATCGCTTTGGTGTAGAGATGCGCATAGCCGGATTCCTCGCTGACGAAGTAGAACGTTCGTCCGTCGGCGAGCCAGCCCATGGTCGAGGAACCCCAGCCGATCCAAGCCGGATCATGAAGGTGATGTTGCGGGAGAAGTTTCGGCTCGGCGAGATCGACCGAGGCGATCCAGCGATCCTTGTTGTCTTCCGAGTAGACCTGAAGGAGAACGGCCGTGCCGTCCTCGTTCCAGGTGATGCCTCGGATGGAGACGGGGCGCGGCTTGGGCTCCTCCTCCTTCGCCTCATCCTTCTTCTTCTGCTGCGTCTCCTCGATCGATGGCTCGGGAGGCTGTCCCTCTTCCGTCACCGCACTTTCATCTTCGTTGCGCCCGTCCTCGTCGCTTGCGTCATCGCCTTCGTCTTCGTCTTCGGCGTCTTGCTCGTTCTCCTCCACCTCCTGCTTCGCGAAGGGATCATCACTGATCCCGGGAAGCACGCTCAGGTCCAGATCGTGGCGGGTGCGGTTTTCGAGATCGAGGAGGATGAGCGACTCTCCGACGACTTCGCTCGTGCCGACCTTGTCGCGCACGGAGCGCGTGGCGACGTAGCCGTCTTCCGTGATGAACTGCGGCATCACGTCGCCGCGGCCGCTGCGGGCGCCGGTCTTCGCCGTCCGCACAAGCATCCATCGGCCGTCGGGCGAGAGGTCGGTCCCCCGGATCTCGATGCCGCCGCCGAGGTACCACGGCTTGAGCGTCGTCGCGTCCGCCTCGCGCTCGCGCTTGCGGCGCTGCTCCGCCTCTTCGCGCCGCTCCTTGCCCTGGCGGATCGTCTCGAAGAGCCGTTCCTGCTGGTCCGCGAGGTAATCCTCCTTCTTCTTCTCGTCCTTCTTTTCATCCGGATCGTCCTGCGCGCGGAGGTCCGCGGGCTGGGTTTCGACGCCCGTCGCGAGATCGCGGATGATGAGGTTGCCGTTGCGGCGGAAGACGAGGCGCTGGTCGCCGTGCATGAACTCTGGGCTGGAGATGCTCTCGCTTGTCTTTGTGAGTTGGGTGATCGTGCCGTCGGCGAGGTTCTTGATGAAGAGATTGCCGCCGCGGACGTAGACCTTGCGGGAGTAGTCGCTGTTGTAGTCGCCTCCGCGCACGTCGATGAAGGGCCGCTCCTCGTCGCTCACGACGCGGATCACCTGCCCGCGCAGGTCGACCTGGATGAGTTCACGCTCCTCGGAGCCTACCTTCTTGCGCTGGTAGTAGACACTCTGGCCGTCGTCGGCCCAGTATTCGCCCTCCGGGCCGTTCCCCATCCAGTCGGGGTCGGACATGATCATCTCGAGGGTGACGGCGTCGGCTTCGGCGTTCGCGCCCGGTGCCTCGGGAGCGCCGGCCACCGGGTCCTGCCCGTGTTCCGACATGGCACAGGAGGCGATGGCGGCGGCGAATGCGAACAGGGGCGGCAAAAGTGACTTGCGGATCGACATGGTCTTCCTTTCGTCGTGCGCCAGTCCCTCGCGGCGCATGCGGCGGTCGAATCGGGTCAGTTCCCGTGAAGGGCGGATGGCTCGAACCCGGCGGATCAACCCGAAGTATCTTTGGCGGCATGTCTGTGCTGCGCCAGCCCGAACGCGATGCCTGCGGCCGGTCACCCGAAACAGAGCGAGGGGTCGTGACCTTCGCCCGCCACCCGGACCGTGGCTTTGAACTGCGCGCCTCGCTGTGGCTGCCGCGGCCGATCGAGGAAATCTTCACCTTCTTCTCTGACGCGGGCAATCTCGACACCATCACGCCCGACCACCTGCGATTCCAGATCCTCACGCCCCGGCCGGTTGAAATGCGCGAGGGGCTGGTGCTCGACTACCGGCTGCGGCTTCGCGGCATCCCGCTGCGCTGGCGGTCGCTCATCAGCAGATGGGAGCCGCCGCATCGATTCGTGGACGAGCAGCTGCGCGGCCCGTACCGGACGTGGATACACGAGCACACGTTCGAGCCGTGCGAAGGCGGCACGCTCTGCGGCGACGTGGTCAACTACGACATGATCGGCGGGCGGCTCGCCGATTCGCTGCTCGTGCGGCGCGACCTGCGCGGCATCTTCAGACATCGATGCCAAAAGCTGCGCGAAATCCTCGGCGCATCGGATCAGTCGGTCGGATGCATGAACGACAGATGAAGTTCCGCGTGGCGCATGTGGAGTTTGCTCCACTCTTCATGCGTCATCCGGCCGAAAACCGGGCTGGGTTGAGCCATCTGCTCACCTCCGTTGAGTCGCTGGAAGACTCGGTTCATGCGCGCCATGGCCGCGTCAAGCGTCACGTCGTCGCGAGGCAGCACGATGGTCATGTCACCGGTCAGCTGAATGCCGGGATCGATCCCGACGTTCAGCGCCTTCTTGCGAAAGAGCGGCGAGAGCATGCGGATGAACCAAGGTGCCCTGGCGGGGATCCCGTCGAGCGATCCTTCCACGATGGCGGCGAGGTGATCGATCGCCTGCGCCAGCGTCCAGTTGCCGGTGGGGCGCACCGCACCGGCGGCGAGGCGATCAACCTCCGCTTTCACATCTGCCAGCGAATCGAAACGCAGCGAGCGACGTTCGGCCTTCTTTGTATCGACAGGCGCGGCGGAGGTGGCCATGATCGAACTCCTTTGTCTGCCGAGATCGCTTTTGCGCGGCGGTCGCGACTCCCTAGGCGCCGAATCACAGTTCGGGCGCAAAGCCTCTTCGCATCGTGTTCTCGCAGATGGTGCGAGGCTCGACGAAGTGGAGGAGGTAGTCCGGCCCGCCGGCCTTGGTGCCGACGCCGGACATGCCGAAGCCGCCGAAGGGCTGGCGGCCCACCAGCGCCGCCGTGCAGCCGCGGTTGAGATACAAATTGCCGACGCGGAACTCGGCGCGGGCCTTTTCGATGTGCGAAGGTTTGCGGCTGAAGACGCCGCCGGTGAGTTTGTAATGCGAGGAGTTGGCGACCTCCAGCGCTTCATCAAACGACTCCACCTTGATGACCGACAGCACCGGGCCGAAGATCTCCTCGCGCGCGATCCGCGCCGTCGGCGGCACATCGATGAAGATGTGCGGCGGAACGTAGTGCCGCCCCGGCGCGAGTTGATCGGCCGGCGGCAGGTCCATTGCCAGGCCCACCTTCGCCTCCTGCTTGCCGATCTCGATGTACTTCATGATCGACTTGTACGCCGGCTCGTCGATGACCGGGCCGAGATCGACGCTCGGGTCGATGGGATTGCCAATCTTGAGCGCCCGCGTCGCTTCGACGAGGCGCTCAACGAACAGGTCGTAGTTGGTGTCGACGACGATCGCCCGCGAACAGGCGGAGCACTTCTGCCCCTGGTAGCCGAAGGCGCTGTAGCGCACGCCGAGCACGGCCTCGTCGAGGTCGGCGGAGGCGTCGACGATGATGGCGTTCTTGCCGCCCATCTCGCAGACCACCTTCTTCACGTGTCCCTGACCCTCGGGCACCTGGCCCGCCGCGCCGACGATGTCGAGGCCGACTTCCATCGAGCCGGTGAAGGCGATGAGCGCGACGCGCCGGTCGCGCACGAGTTTGGCGCCGACCGTGCGGCCCGGGCCGGCCATAAAGTGCAGCACGTCTTTCGGGCAGCCGGCTTGAAGCATGATGTCGAAGAACACCTTGGCGATGCCCAGCGTCGGCCCGGCGGGCTTGATGAGCGTCGGGTTGCCGGTGACGACCGCGGCCGTGGTCATGCCGGTGAGGATGGCGAGGGGGAAGTTCCAGGGGCTGATGACGACCGCCACGCCGCGCGGCTGGTACACGACCTGGTCGAGTTCGCCGACAAACCGCCCGAGGCGCTGGTGCTCGAAGAGCGCGACGGCCATGCGCGCGTAATACTCGCAAAAGTCGATCGCTTCGCAGACGTCGCCGTCCGCCTCGCGCCAGGTCTTGCCGGCTTCGCGGATCATGATGCCGGCGAGTTCATCGCGGCGCTGGCGCATGATGGCCGCAGCGCGGCAGAGGACGTTGGCGCGATCCCTGATCGGCGTGGTGCGCCAGCGCGGCAGGGCGGCATGGGCCGCGGCGAGCGCCCGCTCGGCGTCCTCCTCCGTGCGGTCGGCCTTGACGACGGGGACGACGGCCGCATCGACCGCCCGCTTGAACGCCTCCCGCACGGAGCGCTGCGAGAAGTCGCGCGGCGGATCGGTGAAGAAGGGCCGGCCGTCGCCGACGCCTTCGATGGCCGGGGTCAGCGCGTGCCGCTCGGGCAGTGTCTTGAACGCCTCGATGCCGGGGTCGGGGCCGGTTGACTTCGTGCGCGGGTTGGCGAGGAGTTGCTCAGTCGAGGCGTTGTCGGCAAAGCCGGCCTTGAGCCACGATTCGTTGCTGGTGTTTTCGAGCAGGCGCCGCACGAGGTACGCCATTCCCGGGAGCATTTCTCCAACGGGGACGTATTCGCGAAGCCTCAGGCCGCTTTCGACCGCGGCGTGCTTGAGTTGATCGCCCATGCCGTGGAGCATCTGGAGTTCGAGGGCGGTGTCGGGCAGGCCGAGGCTGCGCACGAGCGCGAGGCTGTGGGCGATGGAGCGGACGTTGTGCGAGCCGAGCGCGAGTTTGACGCCGCCGTCACCTTCGCTGCGGGGCATGTTCTCGATGAAGAGGCCCGCCATCGTCTCGAAGCAGGCGTCGGTGTCGCTCTTGCGCGACCAGACGGGCACGGGCCAGGCGCGCTGCTCGGCCATGATCGTCTCGTAGTCCCAGTAGGCGCCCTTGACGAGGCGCACCGTCACCTGCCGACCGGTGCGCTTCGACCAGTCGATGATGCGGCGGGCGTCATCGGGTCCGGAGCGCAGGTACGCCTGCATCGCCAGTCCCGCCTCGAAGTCAAACTTCTCGCAGCACGCCATGAAGAGTTCGAGCGTGAGGTCCTTGAGCGCGTACTGCTCCATGTCGAAGTTGATGAACACGCCGCGCTTCTTCGCCGCGACGAGAATCGGCGCGAGGCGCTCGATCAGCGCGCGAGTGCTGCCTTCCGCGTTGATCGGATCGGTCATTGAGTAGAGGCTGGAGATCTTGATGGAGACGTTGACGCGGGGGATGGCGCCGAGGTGGTCCGTCTCCAGTTTCGGATTCGCCTTCCACGACGCGACTTCGCTCGAGAGGTTTTCGACGAGGTCGAGGTACTTCGCCTGATAGGCAAGCGCCTCGGACTCGGAAACGCACGCTTCGCCGAGGAGGTCGACGGAGAAGGCGACGCCGCGGTCCCAGAGTTTGCGCAGGCCGGGCAGGGCGCTGGCGGCGTCGGTGCCGGCGATGAACTTGTTGGCCATGCCGGTGATCTGCTTGGTCACGGTCGACGTGAGCAGGCCCTTGGCCATGCCCCCCGCCTTGAGGCCCAGCGAGATCGCCGAGGGAACCGTGACGCCCGGCTGGGTGAGGTAGTCCACAAGGTGATCGTGCACCTGCTCGCTGGTGCGCAGCATGGGAAACGCGTCGACGAAGCGGAAGAGTTGCACCTTGAAGTTCGGATCCTTCATGGACCATTCCATGAGGCTGTCGGACCAGAACTGGGCGCTGAGCATGCCGGCCTTCTGGCTGCGGGCGCGGTCGAGAAACTCCCGGCCGATCGATTGAATCCGGGCGTCGAGGTTGCGGTCGACGTCGGCGTGGGCGGCGGCGATAGGGGCGGCGCCGTCGCGCGAGGCGGGCACGGCGACGGGGGCGGATCGAGGCTTGTTGCGCGAGAAGATGGCCATGCGACCATCATAGCAGAAATGGGCGCGTTTAACGCCCAAAGCCCAGGCATGGTTATGCCTGGGCTTCGCTCGCGCGGTCAAGTGGAGTGGATGAGAATCGAACTCACAACCTCTACATTGCGAACGTAGCGCTCTCCCAATTGAGCTACCACCCCATGTCGCGGGCGGCCTCGCGGCCGCACCTGCTCCAACTGTAATCCCCTTTGCCGGCAAGGGCAACACTTCATCCGCGGCCGCGCGAACCGCCGACATGCCCCAGCGGTAGTGGTTTGCATCGGCTCGCCTCGCCGCCAAATGCAGTGGATTACCCGACCTGACGGGGGACAATCTCGCCATGATTCAGACGCAAACCGCCCGCTCAAGGTTCGCGCCGACCGTGCTTCTCGCCGGCCTGCTCGTCGTCCTCGCCGGTCTGCCCGGCTGCGGCCGGCGGTCCGGGCCCGGCGAGCCGACGGGCGACGGCGTCGTCGTCACCATCTTCCCGCTCTACGACCTCGTCCGGCAGGTCGCGGGTCCGGATATCAAGGTCACGCTCCTCGTGCCGCCGGGCGTGAGCGAGCACGGCTACAGCCCCTCCCCCGCGGACGTCAAAGCCCTCAACGACGCGGCGATCCTCGTGGCCAACGGCGGACTGGATGACTGGATCGCCGCGCCGCACCTTCAGCGGGCGGCGAAAGGCCAGGCCCTCATTCACTTCATGGCCCTGCTCGGACACGACCTCGGCCCCTTCGCACGCGAGGACGACGGCCACGACCACGATCACGACCACGCGGGGGAAGACGCCCACGCCCATGCCGGCCCGAATCCGCACGTCTGGCTCGTCCCCACGCACGCGTCGAAACTTGTCCGCGCGGCGGCGGATCAACTCGCCGCCCTCTATCCCGATCGCGCTGAGGACATCCGCTCGCGCGAGGAGGTGGTGCAGCAGCAGCTCGCAGAACTCGCCGTTGAGTATGAACTGGCCCTCGAACCAATCGCGGACCGGCGGCTGATCACCTACCACGATGCCTTCGACGTGCTCGCGGAGGCGTACGGCCTCGAGGTCGTGGCGACGGTGATGAACATGGAGACGCACGACGTGACGCCGGCCCGCCTCGCGGAGGTGCGCCGCCACATCGAGCAGGGCGGCGTGCGGGCCGTCTTCATCGAACCGCAGTATTCCTCGGCCGCGGCCGAGGGACTCTCCAGCCTCGTCACGTTGCGTCCGCTCGATCCGCTGGGCGATCCGAATCGGTCGGGCTACGAGACGTATGATGCGCTGATGCGCTCCAACCTCGACAACCTCGTGAAGGGCCTGCGCGAGAACGTCCGCGCGGAAGGAAGCGGTGGCTGAGAAGCACTGCTGCCAACAGGATCACCACAGCGAACTGGCGCAGCACCACAGCGGCGACGCCGTCTGCGTCGATCACGTCTCCTTCTCCTACGTCCCCGGCGTGCGCATCCTCGAATCGGTCACCATGCACATTCCGCGCGGGACGCGGCTGGGGATCGTCGGCCCGAACGGCGGGGGCAAGTCCACCCTCCTCAAACTCATCCTCGGCCTGCTCCGCCCCGGCGAAGGGCGCATCAGCGTCTTCGGCCGCACGCCCCACCAGGCGTGCGCCGCCAGCATGATCGGCTACGTGCCGCAGCGACACGACGTCGAGATCGCCTTTCCGCTCAGCGTGGCGCAGGTCGTTCGGCAGGGGATCGTCGGGCGAACGGGCATGTTCCGCCGCGCCGGCGCCGATGATCGCCGCGCCGCGGCCGAGGCTCTGGAGCAGGTCGGCATCGCCGACCTCGCCGCCAAGCCCGTCGGCGACCTCTCCGGCGGCCAGCAGCAGCGCGTCTTTCTCGCCCGCGCCCTCGCGGCGCGACCAAGGCTGCTGGTGCTCGACGAGCCGCTCGTCGGCATCGACGAGGTGGGGCAGGCGAAGTTTGCCCGACTCATGGATGCGGTGCATCGCACCTACGAACTGACGGTGCTCATCGTCAGCCACGACCTCCGCGCCATCGTCGCCGGCTGCGACCAGGTCGCGTGCCTCAATCGGCGGCTCCACTTCCACGACGCGCCCGCGGGGCTGACGCGCGAGGTGCTCGCCGAGGTCTTCAACCACAACCTCGCGGGCGTGGCGCTTCAGGGTGAAGGGCCATGACGATCCGCGACGCTTTCGGCCCGGACTTCCTTCCGCCGCTGCTCGCCGGCATGGCGCTCACCGCCGCGTGCGCGCTGCTCAGCGTCGTCATCGTGCTCAAGCGCCTCGCCTTCATCGGGCAGGGCATCACCCACGCGGGGTTCGGCGGCGTCGGGCTGGCCGCCTTCCTCGCCGCAACCGGCTGGTGGCGCGACCTGGCCATCTTCCTCTTCTGCATCGGGACCGCGGTCGTCATCGCCGTGCTCGGCCGAAGCCGCAAGGTCATGATCGACACAGCCATCGGCATCCTCCTCGTCGCCGCGATGGGCGTGGGTTTTCTGCTCGACCAGATGCGCATTCACCTGCGCGGCGAGGAGTGGTACCGCGCGCTGACCGCCGGCCGCGTCGCGCCGCCCACCCAGTGGGACGCGGTGCTCTTCGGCAACATCCTCTACCTGCGCAGCGAAGACGTCTGGCTCGCCGTCGGCTGCGCCGCCGTCGTCGCCCTCACGCTCGCGCTCCTCTACAAGGAGATCGTCTTCTTCGCCTTTGACGAGACGGTCAGCCGCGTCTTCGGCGTGCGCACCGGCCTGCTGCACTACCTGCTGCTCATCATGATCGCGGCGATCATCGTGCTGTGCATGAAACTCCTCGGCCTGATCCTCGTCAACGCCCTGCTCATCATCCCCGGAGCCGCGGCCCTGCTCGTGAGCCGGCGCCTCTCGACCGTCCTCATCGCCAGCGTCATCCTCGGCGAGGTCGGCATGGTCGGCGGATACCTCGCGGCCTTCGGGGTCTGGGGAGGGCGGCTGCCCGTCGGGCCGATCGTCGTGCTCATCCTCGCCCTGCTCTTCGCCGCCTCCATCGTGCTCAACCGTCTGCGTTCGGCGCGGACGTGACTACGATCCGCCAGTCGCGCCGCCGACGAAGGGAGACGCTTGCCGTGAAGGCCGAAAAACTGCTTGCCGAACTGAACCGCCTGCGCCACGACCTCGAGGCCGACCCGACGGACATCGAGTGGGTCACGCTGCATCACGCCTTCTGCTTCATCAGTTACCGGATGGGCGAGTTCCAGGCCTATCTCGACGAGCAGGTCCGCCTGGGGAACCTGAGCGATGAATTCGAGGATTGACCGGGGCTCGCCGGTGGTCCGCGTCGGCGGCCGCCGGTCGAGAACCTGGTAAACCAGGCAATCTGCCGCCGCCGAAAAAAGTGGCCCGGTAGAGGTCCAATTCGGTGGATTTCTCTTGACGATCGCCGTTTCCCGACGATACTCTTGAGCATCGGGATGAGCGGATTCCAGAGCGCCGGAGAACCCGGCGGCCGCGGAACGAGTGAGTCCCGGCGAGCGTCGCCTGCGGCTCCGCGGAGCCCGGATGCGACGGGCGTTGTGCCCCGTGCGACGGCGCGGGGAAGTCAAGGCCGGAGCGGCGTCGCCGAGGGTCGAGGCCGCGACCGGAAGGCCCGTTTACGAAAGCGAGGTGATCCAGTGACGTACCTGAATGACTGTATCAAGGGGCTGCACGCCTAGCGCAGTTCCGACGGGATCTGCGATTGGTGCAGCCCGTGAATGTGCAGCCTTGATACAACGATCAATATGCACACAAACTCGGCGGCGAAAGCCGCCGAGTTTGTTTTTTCGATCAACGGCGATCAAGTATGGTCGTCCGCCCTTGATCCGACCTCGCTCGCCCGAATTCGACTTCCGAGCGATCGGGAAACCCGTACAATGTCAGTGAGTGGCGGGCCGGACCCCGCGAGGATGGACGATCAATCGGGGAGAATCGTCATGTTTCAGAGGTACATTCTGACGTGTCTGGTGCTGTCGTGCATCGCCCCAGCCGCCGTGCAGGCGCAGGAAGTCTGGGCGCTTCGGCGCAAACTCCTCGCTTCGGACGCCCAGGATCACTCCGAGTTCGGCTATGCAGTGGGTGTCAGCGCCGATCGCATTGTGATCGGTGCGCACCTGATGGATGAACTCGGTCGGCAGCGTTCCGACGCGGGGAGTGTGTATGTGCTCGATCTGGCTACCCAGCGGCAGTTGTTCAAGTTGAACGCCACTCCGATCGCCACCGGAGAGTGGTTCGGCTGCGCCGTTGCAGTCCAGGATCGCGTGGCGGTGGTCGGCGCTCGCAATAACAGCGATCTCAGGACGATGGGCGGCGCCGCGTATGTCTTCGATCTCACGACCGGACAGCAACACGCCGAACTGCACGCCACGGATGGCGCGGATCGCGACTGGTTTGGCCACTCCGTTTCCCTCAGCGGTCGATACGCGATCATCGGGGCGATCGGTTCCGACGTGCGAGGCCCGGAATCAGGAGCGGCGTACATCTTCGACGTGTCTTCCGGAGTGCAGCTGAGGAGGCTCTTTGCTCCGGATGGTCTCGAAGGAGACCTGTTCGGCTGTTCCGTCGGTATCAGCGGTGATCGGGCGATCGTTGGCGCCAGGGATGCACGCGGGCGAGGGACACGCTCGGGCGCCGCGTATGTCATTGATGTCGAGACGGGGCAGTTGATTTACAAACTTGTTCCCGAGGACCTGGAGGCCTATGACAGTTTCGGCGCCTCTGTTGCAATCGACGGAAACCTCGCCCTCGTCGGCTCGCCCAAGGACGATGATCGAGGAGATGGCGCCGGTGCTGCGTATCTCTTCGACCTCTCTGACGGCCAGGTGATCTCGAAGTTCACAGCGCCGGATGGCCGCCCGGAGCAGTGGTTCGGGTGGTCTGTGGCTCTGCATGCGGATCGCGCAGTCGTTGGCGCGCTCTATGACAACAGCATCGGCTATCAGTCGGGGTCGGCCTACATCTTTGACGCTTTGACCGGTGAGTTCGTGCACAAGATTCGCGCGCTCGACGGAGGCACGAGACATGAGTTCGGCGGGGCCGTCGCGATTCATGGTGCTCAGGCAGTCGTCGGTGCCCGCCGCAACGACGATCGAGGTGCGAAGACCGGCGCCGCCTACGTCTTCCAGGGGCGAGTCGTTGACTACACGCTGGATGTTCAGGGCGAGTGCCCCGGGATGCTGCAGATCGCCTGGCAGGATGCAACCCCGTCAAGCGTGCAGGTGCTCCTCTTCTCCAGCGCCCAGGGGACCCATCGGGTACCGATCGGCACACCATGCGGAGGAACGATGCTCGGCCTCAGCCCCAGCCAGTTCCAGGTGGTCACTCCACCCGGTCCATTCAACAGTGGCGCAACGGGCGCCGGGTCCTTCATGGGACAGGCTGGCCCGGCGGCTTGTCGCGGCTACCTGCAGCTGCTTGATGCGGCGGCGTGTCACGCAAGCAACGTCGCGCTCATTCCCTGAAGTCGCTTCCGCATGGACCGCTCCGAACCGGCGCCGTGCGTGGGGCGCGAGCCGCTCGCTTCCATCGGAGCACGATTCTCCGTCACGTCGCATACTTCGCCCGGATGTTCGGGATCAGGTACTCCTCGAACGCGGCGTTGAGGTCGTGGCGCGGGTGGAAGCCCCAGTCCTGACGCGCCGCCGAGTCGTCCACGTCCGCCGGCCAGGAATCGACGATGCCTTGACGCTCGACATCGGGTTGGAACGTGATCTCCGCCTTCCCGAAGTGCCGGCGCACGATCGCCGCGATCTCGCCGGCGCTCGGCGCGAACGCCGTGATGTTGTAGACCGTGCGCGTCAGTGCCTTCGCATCGGCGTCGTGAAGTTTCAGCAGGGCTTCGATCGCGTCGGGCATGGTGATGAAGGGGATGCGGGCATCCTCGCGCACGAAGCAGGCGTAGGCCTCACTCTTCGCGGCCGCGTGGATCATCTCCGGCGCGTAGTCGCTCGTGCCGCCCGAGGGCAGCGTGAAGGCGGAGATGACGCCGGGGAAGCGGATGCAGCGGAAATCCACGCGACCCGCGCCGCGCGGCCGGTCCTTGGCGAGTTGGCGGTAGTGCCGCGCGTAGTAGCGGCCGAGGTGCTCGCACGCGAGTTTGTTGCAGCCGTACATCGTCGTCGGTTCAAGACACTGATCTTCGCGCACGGCGCCCGCCCGCGCCTTCGCCTCGAGGCCGCCCATGCCGTAGACTGCGATGCTGCTGGGGAACATGAACCTGACGGGGTGGCCGTGCGACGCCGCCTGGTCGGCCGCGAGTTTGAGCAGGTTGACCGTGCCGACGACGTTGACCTCGTGCGCCGCCTCGGGGTTGAACTCGCTGCGCGTGCTGAGCAGCGCCGCGAGGTGGAAGATCGAGTGAATCTCATAGTTGGCGTGCAGGCGGCTGAGCAGCGCCGCGTCGGTGATGTCGCCGACGATCGCATCGCGGCACATCGGCCGCAGCGAGGCGTCGATCTCATGCACGTCGAGGGCGACGAGGTCGCGCCGCCCGGCGTCGTACAGGGTGCGGATCAGGCCGTGGCCGAACTCGCCGTTGGCGCCCGTGATGAGCGTGCCGGCATGTCGCGATGGTGCGGGTGTGGTGGTCATCGGAGAAGAAGGGCAGAAGGCGTTGGAGGCGATGGTGGCGGCGAATGCGGCGAATGCGATGAATGCGGCCCGGAATCGTTTAGCCGCCCTTCGGTCATGAGCCTCAGGGCCGAATGACGACCCGAAGGCTCGGCGCAAGGGAGCGCGGCGGCGTGTGAACGCGGACACCAATGATACCAGCGCCCGATCTCCCTGCGCCTATCATCGCGTGTGTCGCTGTTTTCGTCGTCACACGCCCCCTCTTCGCCTTCCGCCGCCGTTGCCGCCAAGCGGGCTGACCATGTCCGCCGCCTCTTTGCGTTGACGTGGCGGTATCGCTGGTCGTGCTTTGTGGCGCTGCTGTGGGAGGTCGGGGCCGAAGCCCTGGCGCTCGGGGCGTTCGTCTACAGCGGGCTGGCGCTGGATGTGCTGCGGCACCGGGCGCTGCCGGACACGACGGAGGACCCGCAGTGGCCGCTGGGCGTCGCCCCGCCCACCCACTGGCCGCTCTGGCAGATCCTCTCCATCGCCGCCGGCATGGTCCTGCTCATCACCCTCCTGCGGGCCTACGCCCGCTACCGCACGCGCCTCGCCAACGAGACGCTCATCCAGCGCATCACCGTCGATCTGCGCACGGCTCTGTACGACAAACTTCAGCGCCTCGGATTCTCCTGGTTCGACACGCACGACTCGGGCGGGCTGATCAACCGCGTCACGGGCGACGCCGGCTCGGTGCGCCTCTTCATCGAGGGCGTCGTGTTGCAACTGATCATCTCGACCGCGGCGCTGGGGCTGTTTCTTTTCTACATGTTCCGCGAGCACGCCTGGCTGACGCTGGCGGTGCTGACGGTCTTTCCGCTCCAGGCGTGGGTGCTCATCCGGTACAGCCGCTCGATCGAGCCGCGCCTGCAGAGCCACCGCGAGACGCTCGACCGCCTGATCCAGACGCTTCAGGAGTGCATCATCGGCGTCAAGGTGATCAAGGGCTTCGGGCAGGAGGAGCAGGTCAAGGCCCGCTTCGGCGAGCGCAACGAGGATGCGTTCGACGCGCGCATGAAGATCGTGCGGACCAACGCGACCCTGCTGCCGTGGATCACGACGCTGGGTTTCCTCCAGATCGCGGTGCTGCTGCTCTACGGCGGTCATCTTGTGCAGATCGGCCCGGCGGCGGGGGGGATCGCGCTGGGAACGCTCTGGGTCTTCTTCAGCCTCGTGCGCCAACTCGCCGGGCAGGTCGAGACGATCGTTTCGAGCGCCGCGAGCATTCCCGAGTCGATGGTGGGGGCGAACCGCGTCTTCGAGTTGCTCGATGCGCCGGTGGAGATCGCCGCGCCGCCGGGCGCGCATGCGCCGAAGGAAGTTCGCGGGCGCATCGAGTTTGAGGGCGTTTCATTCCGCTATCGACCCGATGCGCCGCTGGTGCTGGAGGACGTTTCGTTCGTGGTGGAGCCGGGGGAGACGGTGGCGCTGGTCGGACCGGCGGGCGGCGGCAAGAGCACGATCTTCAATCTCCTCTGCCGCTTCTACGACGTGACGGCCGGGCGCGTGCTCGTCGATGGAGTGGATGTTCGGCAGTGGGATCCGGCGGCGCTGCGGCGGGCGGTGAGCATCGTCTTCCAGGAGCCGTTTCTCTTCTCGAACACGATCGCCAACAACGTGCGCTTCGGCGTGCCCGATGCTCCGGACCAGGCCGTGCAGCGGGCGGTGCAGGCCGCGGCCGCAGAGGAGTTCATCGCCGCCTCGCGCGACGGGTACCAGACGATCATCGGCGAGCGAGGCTTGACGCTCTCGGGCGGCGAGCGGCAGCGTCTGAGCATCGCGCGGGCGATCCTGCCCGATGCGCCGATTCTCCTGCTCGACGACGCGATGGCGTCGGTCGATGCCCGCACCGAAGTGCGCATCGCGGCGAATCTCGACCGGGTCATGCGCGGCCGCACGACGCTCCTCATCGCCCACCGCCTCAGCACGCTGCGCCGCGCCGATCGCGTGCTGGTGATCGAGCGCGGCCGCGTCACGGCCGCGGGCGCCCACGAGCACCTCATGCGCGGCAACGAGCACTACCGCCAGGCGGCGCTGCTGCAACTCGACCGCGAGCGCGAGGAAGAACCAGACGAAGTTGAGTCGCCGGAGGTCGTGCGATGACCCGCGTCGGAGCGACCAACTTCTCGGCCGGCGAAGTGCTCACCGCCGTCTCGCCCAGCGACGATGCCGGCGAGCGCATTCGCCCGTTTGACTGGCGGATGACGCGGCGCGTCGCCGGACGCATGGCGCGCTACTCGGCCCTGTTCTGGTCGATCATGGCGCTGGCGGCGGTGCTGGCGGTGCTCAACGGCACGATTCCGCTGCTCGTGGCGCAGACGATCGGCGGGGCGATCGAGCAGCGGCCCGAGAGTTGGCGCGGCCGTCTCGGCGTCGATCCGCAGAACTGGCTCTACCTCGGCGTGAGCGTGCTCGTGGCCCTGGCGATCCTGTGGTACGTCGTGATGCGCATCCGCCAGATGGCGGTGGCGAAACTTGCCGAGCGCGTCGTGCGCGACCTGCGCGGCGAGATCTTCGCCCACCTCCAGGTCCTCGGGATGGACTTCTACGACCGCACCAAGGTCGGGCGCATCCTCGCGCGCGGCACGAGCGACATCGATGCGCTGCGCCGGGCGCTGACCGAAGTCGCCCCGCGCCTCACCATCGCCGTGGTGCAGATGGTCTACGCGATCGTCGTCATGCTGGCGTATGACGCGGTGCTCGGGGCGGTGGTGCTGATCGGCGCCCCCTTCGTGTACCTGATCAACTGGCGCTTCCGGCAACTGCTGTCCAACTCCTATCGCCGCGTGCAGGAGACTTACAGCCTGCTCACGGCCAATCTCGCCGAGTCGATCGCCGGCATCCGCGTGACGCAGGCGTTCACGCGCGAGGAGCGCAACAGCGCCATGTTCCGCGGAATCTGCCACCTGCACCGCGACCGGCACCTCGTGGTGGCGAAGGCGCAGGGGCTCTACCTGCCGCTCATGGACGTGACGAGCCAGGTCTTCATCGCCATTGCCCTGCTCGTGGGCGGGCTGCGCATCGCAGGCGGCGAGATGACCGTCACCGACCTGCTCGCGTTCATGATGATGACGGGCGTGTTCTTCCAGCCGATCATCGTGATCGGCGACATGTACAACGTCGTGCTGCAGGCGATGGCGGGGGCCGAGCGCGTCTTCCACCTCATCGACACCGCCCCGGCGCGGCTCGAACCTGAGCCGGGCGAGAGCCTCGACCTGCCGCGGCGCGAGGAGGGCCTGCGCATCGAGTTTGAGAACGTCACTTTCGGCTATCAGAAGGACCGGCCGGTGTTGCGCGACATTACCTTCGCCGCCGAGCCGGGGCAGACCATCGCCCTTGTCGGGCACACGGGCAGCGGCAAGACTTCGATCATCAACCTCATCGCCAAGTTCTACCTGCACGACGCGGGACGGATCGCGATCGACGGCGTCGACATCCGCCGCATCAGCCCGCGCGACCTGCACAGCCAGACCGGCATCGTCCAGCAGGAGAACTTCCTCTTCACCGGCAGCGTCCTCGACAACATCCGCTTCGCGCGGCCCGAGGCGAGCGATGAGCAGGTGCGCGAGGTCTGCGAACGCCTCGGCTGCCTCGACCTCATCGAAGACCTGACCGAGGGGCTGCACACGCAGGTGGGCGAGCGCGGCTCCTCGCTCTCGCTGGGACAGCGGCAGTTGATCTGCTTCGCGCGGGCGATGATGGCCCGGCCGCGCCTGCTCATCCTCGACGAGGCGACCAGCGCCGTGGACACCGTCTCCGAGCACCGCGTGCAGCAGGCGCTGGCCCGGCTTCTCGAGGGGCGGACGAGTTTCGTCGTCGCGCACCGCCTGAGCACCATCCGGACGGCCGACCGCATTCTCGTGGTGGACGGTGGGAGGATCGTCGAGCAGGGCACGCACTCCCACCTGCTGCGCGACGGCCAGGTCTATCCGAAACTGCACGCCGAGTTCGTCCGCCTCAGTGAGGGGCAGGGGTAGTGCACTGTCGTTGGCACGCGCGGGCGGTCACAGCGGTGATGCACCGTGGATCGCAGGCTGTGAACCTGTGGCTGCAGACGACGCCGCACCCGCTCCCGGAGCGCGGAGGCTCACTGCGGCAGGTCTTCGAGGTCCTCGTCCCGGCCGGCGATGATGAGGATGTCGTCGCCGTTGAGGCGGCTGGTGGGCATCGGCGTGTCCATCACCATCTCGTCGTACTCCTCCTGGCCCGTCTCGGTCGAGGTGAGCACGCGCCGCTTGATTGCCACGATGTTGACGCTGTACGTCCGCCGGATCTCGAGTTCGGCGAGGGTCTTGTTCACCCACAGCCGGGGCGTGGGGATCTGCACCAGCCCGTACCCCGCCGCGAGTTCGATGTGGTCGATGAGGTAGGGCGCGAGGAGTTTGTGCGACCACCGGTCGGCCGTCTCGTCTTCTGGATTCACGACCGAGTCAGCGCCGATGCGACTGAGGATGCGGACCTGCATCGGGTTGCCCGCTCGGCTGATGACGCGCTTCACGCCGATGTGTTTGAGGATGACGGTGGTGAGGGCGTTGGCCTCGAAGTCGTGCCCGATGGCGACGACCGCCACGCCGACTTTGTCCACGCCCTGGAGGCGCAGCGCCTGCTCGTCCGTCGAATCCATCGCCACGGCGAGCGTGACGCGGTCGCGGATCTCCTCGACCACTTCGCGGTTGCGGTCGATGGCGATGACCTCGGCGCCGGCGCGGGCGAGGTTGACGGCGAGGCGCGAGCCGTAGCGGCCCAGTCCGATGACGACGAATCGTTCTGAAGGCATGCGGACAACTCCGTGGGGCGCGGGGCGCCGCGTCAGTCTAGCCGAGCATCACCGGCTCGGAGGGATAGCGGTATCGGGCCTTCTCCGCCCGCGCGAAGACGACCGCGCCGATCAACGCCAGCGGGCCCACCCGGCCGAGGAACATCGCGGCGACGATGACGATCCGGCCCAGGGGCGTCAGGTCCGCGGTCAGCCCGAGCGAGAGGCCCACGGTCGAGGTGGCGCTGACGGCCTCGAAGACGTGGTGCGCGAAAGGGCCGCCCTCGGTGATCGTCAGGCACATCGTCGTCGCCGCCACCACAACAAACCCGAGCATGACCAGCGCGCCCGAGCGGCGAACCAGCGCGTCGGGCAGCGATCGGCCGAAGATCTCCGTCTCATCGCGGTTGCGCAGCGTCGCGAGGATGGTGAGCAGGAGGACGGCGACGACGGTGGTCTTGACGCCTCCCGCCGTCCCTCCCGGAGATCCGCCGACCCACATGAGCATCATCAGAACGAAGCGGCTGCCGGTCGTCAGTTCGTCCATGCGCATGGTGTTGAACCCGGCGGTCCGCGCGGTGATGGACATGAACGACGCGTCGAGAAGGCGGTGGCCGACGCTCTCCTCAGACGCCGCGGCAGAGGCGGTTGGTCCCGGCGCGCCGGCGGCGCCGGCGGACCCGGACCCGGGCGCGAGTTGTCCGCCGAAGATCCCCAGCACGCCCAGGAGGTAGACCGCGGCCGAAGTGAACAGCACGAGGCGGGTGTGGAGGTTGAGGCGCACAAGGCGGTGGCGGTGCATGTCGCGCGTGGTGCAGCGGCCCATCCGGCGGCGCACGTTGGCTTCGAGCGCCTTCCAGAGATTGTAGAGGACGGGGAATCCCAACCCCCCGCCGACGATCAGCGGCGCGATCACGGCGTGGCTCGTCCAATGGTACCGGAACGACTCGAGATTGTCGGAGTAGATGGAGAAGCCCGCGTTGCAGAAGGCGCTGATCGACATGAACACGCTGTCAAAGAGCAGCGTCGGGTCGCCATCGCCGCGCGACGCGCGCCACCCGGCGTAAAGCAGCGCCGCGCCCACCGCTTCGGTGATCAGCGTCGCGCTTACGATGAAGCGCACCAGGCGCTCGACGTTTCCCGGCCCGCTCTCGACCGCGCTGACGGCTTCACCCAGATTCGACGCGTGGCGCACGGACATCGAGCCGGAGAGCATCGTCGCGAGCAGGGCCCCGAAGATGATGATCCCCAGCCCGCCGAGTTGGATGAGAATCAGGATGATCGTCTGGCCGAAGCCGGTGAACTCCGTCGCCGTGTCGCGCACGATCAGCCCCGTCACGCACACGGCGCTCGTCGACGTGAACAGGGCATCGAGGAAGTCGATCGGTTCCTCGGCGGGCGTGGCGCGCGGCAGCATCAGCAGCAGCGCGCCGATCAGGATGAGCAGCGCGAAACTCCCGACGAAGAGCAGGCTGAAGCGGATCACCAGTTGCGCCAGCGCCAGGTACGCCTGCGACAGGATGTAAATGACGAGCAGGGCGATGAGGCCCATCGACCACGCCCAGTGCGCGAAGAGAAAGACCGAGGCGCCGATGAGCAGCCCGAGTTCGATCGTGTGGGCCCGCACCCATCCGAGGCGATTCTTCTCAAGGATCCATGCCGAGCCGTGGGCCGCCCACAGACCCAGCAGCAGCGCCGAGCGAATCGCGGTCAGCCACGGTCCGGACAGGGGAGGCTCATGAAAGCCGACCTCGAGCATGCACACCACGCTCAGGAGCACGGCAATGCCCGCCCGGGGCAGGAGGGCGCTGAGCGTGTCCGCTCCGCCGCTGGTCGTGTTGAGGAACTGCCGGCGCTGCATGGGGGCCTATAGGATATCGGACACCCCGCGGGGCGCGGTCGAATCTCGCCGCCGCACGCTTCGGGCCGGCGTCAAGCAAAAGGCCCCGCGGCGCTCGCCGCGGGGCCGAAGATCCTTTCCCTCCGGAGCGCCTACTGCTCAGGCTCCGGCTGCGGCTCGGGTTCGGCCGGCGGCTGCTGCTCTCGCACGATTTCCGCCCGCTTCTGCATCTCGCCGAAGTAGGTCTTCATCGCCTTCTCGTACTGCGCGGGCAGCAGGTTCTCTTCGACGTCCTCCTGCGCGCGGCTCGATGCGGCGCGGACGAGTTCGGCGAAGCGCACCTGCGACTCACCCTTGATGACCTGCTTGCCCTCGATGAAGGTGGTGCCGATGATCTGGCTGTTCGGGTCGGTGAAGACCTTCTCCTTCTGATCGAGCATCGACATGGGAGTGGCGAGTCGAGCGCCGCTGCCGCCGGCGCCCTGGCCGCGGTTGCCCATGCCAGGCCCCCGGCCACCCTGGAGATTCTGCATCCACTGCATCTGGGCCATCGCCTGGCTGATGCCCTGCCCCTGACCCTGGCACTGCCCAAGACCCTGCCCGAGTCCCTGACACTGGCCGGCGAGGTTCTGCATCGCCGCGTTCACGTTGGCCAGTTGCTGGGCGGCCATTTCGAGTTGGGAGAGTTGATCGCCCATCTGCCCGGCGCCCTGCATGCCTTCCATCCCCGCCATGCCCTGCATGCCCTGCATTCCCGGCATGCCCGCCATGCCCTGGCACGCGCCGGCCATCGACTGCATCGCCTGCGCCGCCTGCTGCGCCGCCTGGCAGGCCTGAGCCAGTTGCTCTTTCTGCTCCTGCGTCAGGTTCGCGGCGTTCTCGATCGCCCGCTGGAGCGCCTGGGGATCGTTGAGCGCGGCCGGGTCGACGCCCGCCTGCTGCAACTGCTCCTTGAGAGCGTCCTGGTTCTGCGCCAGTTTCTGGAGTTGCTCGGCGAGTTGCTCGAGCGCCTGCTTCTGCTCGGCGGGCAGTTCGCCTTCCTTCATCTGCTGCTGCAGTTGTTCGAGGGCCTTCTTGGCCGCGGAGAAGTCGCCCTGCGAGAGGGCCTTGCTCAGTTCGCCCGCCGGGCCGGAGTCGGCCGCGGGATTCAACTGGCTCAGTTTGCTCTGCAGCGCTTCGAGCGAACGGGCCTGCTCGGTCTCGGTCTGCTTGCGGAGTTCCTCGCCGAGCGCGCTGAGTTTCTTGAACGCCTCGCGCTGGAACTCTTCGGGGGCTTTGATCGCCTCGGGCTCGCCCATCTTCGGATCGGCCTCGGCGAGCATCTCCTTGAGTTCCTTGGGATCCTGGCCGACTTTCTCGGCCGCTTCCTTGATCGCCGCTTCGTACTGCTCGCGGATCTGCTCGATGCGCTCTCGCTCCTCGATGGAGAGTTTCGTCTCCTCGCGCGCGAACCAGTCGCCTGCGGGGATGGTGAATCCCGCGAGGACCGTCGCCGCGAGCAGCATCGGGCTGATCCACCAGCCGCGCGGCGCCGAGACCGCGAAGCGCCGCCGCACGTTCTGCTTCGTCTCCGGCCGGCGAGCCACGGCGATGGCGTCGTCAATCGCCGCCTGCGCGAAGGCGTCCTCGCGCCCGCGGCAGAGCATCGCCGTGCTCAACTTCTCCTTGAGTTCCAGCCGCTGATCGACTTCGACGGCGATGTGGATCGGCGAGGGGCGGAGCGGCGCCCACCACGCGATCGCGCCCGCGAGCGCCAGCAGCGCCAGCGCCGGGGCGAGCAGCGCCCAGTTGATCGAGGCGTTCACCGGCGGCAGCGCCTTGCCCAGCAGAACCAGCACCAGCGCCAGCGCGACGGCGATGATCGCCACGATGTGCAGCCGATCGACGAACCCCTTCAATCCGAGGCGGCGGGCGGCGTGGTTGAGGACGGTTCGGATGTCTTCCATCGCGGCGCTCCTGTCAGGCGGTTGGTCGGGCGGCGGGACCGGCCGGCCCCGCCCGCTCTCACCCACTTATTATGATAACGGATGAATCGGGTTCATGCCTGCCCCGAACAGGTCTTCTTTTTCGTTTGAGCGGGGGTGGACGTTGCAAAAGTACTTGTGGACGGCGCTGACAGTTCTTGTTTTGTTCGGTTCAGGGGCAGGCTCAGCCGGGCAGGATCCTCCTCAACCGCCGGCGCCGCAGGAGGATGCCGCCGCCCTCCGCCGACAGGTGGAGTCGCTCGAGCGCGAGTTGGCCGCGGCCCGCGCCCGCATCGCCGAACTCGAGGCGGAGATCGAGCGCCTTCGGGCCGAGCGCTCCGAGGGTGGAGAAGGCGAGGCCGCGGTCCGCGGCGAAGGCCCGCCCACGTCGCCGCATGACGTGCTCGCGCGGCTCAAGGCCATCCACGCCGAGGCCTTCCCCGATCTTCCGCCGACCGATCCGCGCGAACTCCGCCACCATCTCCGCCTGCTCACGCAGTGGGCCAACATGATCAACCGCGAGCACCGGCAACGCCTCGACTGGACGTGCCGGATCGTCTCGCGTGAAGCCCTCGACGGCGATCACCCGTTCGTCGATCTCGAAGCGATCGATCCGATCAGCGGCGAGGTGGTCAGTGAGCGATTCGTGATCGAGTGGCCCAAGCGCCTGGCCTCGGCGCTGGCGCGCTTCGCGGATGGTTCGCCCATCCGCGTTCGCGGCCTGTTCACGCCTGACCTGCGCGTCAACGAAGCGCGCCGCGAAGCCGGCGTGTTCGATATTCCGCCGCTGATCGGCCCCTACCTCGAGTTCCGCTATGCGCTTCAGGTGACGGCGGTGAGCGCGGCGGAGATCGGTCCGCCCGCCGAGCAGCCGCCACCTCCTCCGCCGCAGCCCGAGGGCGAAAAAGTGAACGACGGGCCGCAGCGATGAGGCGCCACCCCTCCGTATTGAGTCAGGCGTGCGCCGCGCTGGTCTGCGCCGGACTCAGCGCCGCCGCGCTCGTCGAAACGGGCGACGAGGAGACGCTCCACTTCGAGGACATCACCGATCAGGTCGGGCTCGACACGGCGACGGTCGGTACGGCGATCGCCCGCTGCCTCTTCGCCGACGTGAACGGCGACGGCCGACCCGACGTCTTGCTCCAGAGCACTCTGCCCCCGCCGCAGGCGTCGATCGACACTCAGCCCGAGGGCGCTCGCTTCGCCAGGCTCTTCCTGCACACGGTTGACTCCGACGCGCCGCTGCGGTTCCGGTACGTCGAAGCAGCCTCGACGAATCTGCCGCTGCTGCATCCGGGCGACGGCATCGTCCTGGCTGATCTCGACAACGACGGCCGGCTCGACGCGATCATCACGCGAAACATTGATGCGCTGAATGAAAGGTGGATCGACCACGGGGCGCGGACGTCGTGGAGCCGCGGCCGAGGCGACGGCACGTTCGCGGACGCCACGCCGATCCTCGCCGCCGCGCCCGCCACCACCAGCGCCATCGCCGTCGGCGACGCCGACCGCGACGGGCGCCTTGATCTCTTTCTGGGCAACTGGTACCGCCAGTACGGCCCCTCGCTCGACGGGCATCACAACGACCTGCTCCTCCAGACGCAGCCGGGTAACTTCGAGCGCGTCGCCTGGGCGACGGACGGGTTTCTCTTCGAGGAGGATGATGCCGAGGATCGCGGGGGCCGTCCGACCTACGGCGCCCTGTTCGCCGACCTGCTTCCCACGCCGATCGGTTCCAGCCACGTCCTGCCGGAGATCGTCGAACTCAACTACGGCCGGCGGTGGAATCGCCTCCATTTGTGGGACCCGACGCGCTTGGCCGTCAAGCCCGCCGACCTCGTGCCGGGCGTGGCCCACCCGCTGTGGCACGACGTGGCGCCTCAGTGCGGCGTCGACGGCGACTCCGTCCGCCACGGCCGCTATCCCGAGTGGCTCAAGGAGCGAGCGAAGTCCGATCCGCGCTTCGATCGCGAGGATGAGAGACCCTTCCGCAGCAACGGCAACACCTTCGACGCAGCCGTCGGCGACGTCGACAACGACGGCGACTTCGATCTCTTCCTCGCCGAGATCACCCACGGCTGGGCGGGCGACTCCTCCGACCGCTCGCGCTTCCTCGTGAGCACGCGCGATGCCGACGGCCGGACCCGCTTCGTCGAAGATACCCGCCTGGCCGTCGATCGCATTCCTGAGGGCGTGAACAACTGGAACCAGGGCGATCTCTTCTGCGAACTGGCGGACTTCGATCTCGACGGCCGTCTCGACCTGCTCCTCTCCAGCGGCGACTACCCCGACGACCAGCGCCTTCGTCTCTTTCTCCAGCGCGAGGACGGCTCGTTCGAAGATGCGACCCGGCGCGTCGGGCTCGATCACGACGGCTCGCAGCAGATCTCGCTGGCGGACGTCGACGGCGACGGCGGGCTCGACGTGCTCGCGGGCCAGACGTTCAACCGCTTCACCTCCGAGCAGCGGCAGGGGCGCGAGCCGCGATTGAGACTCTTCCGCTCCATCCCGCCGCGCGGCCGCCACTCGATCGTCCTGCGGCTTGAGGGTGATCCCGGCGCCGGCGCCAATCGCGAGGCGCTCGGCGCCGTCGTCCGGGCGACCATGGGCGCGGTCACGATGCAGCGCCAACTCATCGGCGTCGGAGGGCACGCCGGCAAGCAGCACGACCTGCTCGTTCACTTCGGCATCGGCGACGCCGACACGATCGACGAACTGACGATCCTCTGGCCCGATCGCGGCGCCTCGGCGCAGCGGTTCACTGACGCGCCCGCCGGGCGCTGGCGTCTCGCGCAGGGCAAGGCCCTCGAACCGGCGCCGTGACGTGTCCCCACGGCAGGCGCCGGAGACGAATCAACCGCGCTCGCAGGCGGTAGAATCATCCGGTGCAATCGCTCCTTTCATCAGGCGTCCGCGCCCGAACATCAGCCCGAAAAGAAGGTGTGTCCATGCTTCACATTCCGGCCCTGACCGCCGGCCCGGCGCGTTCCGCGGCGCGCCTGGCCCTGTGCGTGCTCGTCCTCTTCGCGACGGCGGTCCGCCCCGCCCTGGCCCAGGAAGAGGAACTCGACCTCAACGCCCGAATCAACTCGATGGAGTTCCCCGTCGAGCCGCCGCTCGTCAAGGCCGCGGAAGTGCGCGACATCATCAAGGCGCTCTCCCTCGACGCCGCGACCGGCGAACTGGTGCGCTCGCTGCACGAGGGGTACGTCGCGGTGTTCACCGCCGCCGCCACCGAGCGCCGCGACCGCGTCCAGGCGCTCATGAAGGAGGTCCAGGAGAGCGGCGACTGGGTCACCGTGGGCATGGAGATGCAGGAGATCGAGAAGACGTGGATTACGCGCCGCAACGATCTCGGCGTCGAGTTCTTCGAGAACGTCAAGGCCACGCTCACGCCGGACCAACTGGCGAAGTGGCCGGCCTACGAGCGCGACCGGCGCCGCCGCACCCAACTGCACATCGGCGCCTTCTTCGCGGGCGAAGGGGTGGATGTCGTCGAACTGGTCGACGACCTGAAGCTCGACGAGCCGCAGCGAGCCGCCGTCGCGCCCCTCCTCGAGGCCTACGCCGGCGAACTGGACGGCCTGCTCCAGCAACGCCTCCGCGCCGCCGAGGAAGTCCGCAACATCGACTACATGGACCCCGCCGCGCAGGCCGGGATGTTCGACAAGTACGAGCGCATCCTTTCCGTCCGCCGGCAGATCCGCGACGCGAACCGCAAGCACGCCCAGGTCGTCGCCGGCTCGATCCCCGGACCGGCGAGCGAGCGCCTCACGCGCGAGTTCCACGCGCGCTCCTACCCGCGCATCTACGCGCCGACCGAGGCGGACTCGTTCTTCACGACGGTTCTGGCCCTGGACCTGACCTCGGATCAGCGCAGCGCCATCGAAGGCGTGGCCGCCATCTACCGCGACCAGGCGGCCGCGATCAACCAGCAACTCGCGCAACTCATGGCCCGCCAGGAGGAGTCCGTCGAGGCGTCGCTCAAGGAGCGCAACTTCATGGTTCTCGCGATGGTCGGGGCCATGTCCGCCTTCGCCGACGAGGGCACGCAGGCCCAGCAGGCGCCCTTCGACGCGAAGGACCTGCTCATGGACGACGAGCAGGACAAGCGCCTCGAGGAACTCCATCGCCAGCGGCGCGGCTTCGTCGTCGCCGCCATCGACCAGGTGTGGTCCGTTCTTACCCCGGCCCAGCAGGAAAAGGCGCCGCGCCCCGAAGTGCCCGAGGAATCGAGCGATCGACTCGCGGTCAAGCAGGTGCGCAACATGATGCGCCAGTCAATGCAGATGGCCGAAGAAGCCGTCCGCGAGGCGCAGCAGGAGATCGAGAACAACCCGTCGCGCTGAGACGGGGCGCGCTTGAGCCGGTTGAGGATCGCTTACAGCGCCGAGACGATCGCCGCCGCCTCGCGCAGCAGAGTCCGCGCCTCAATCGAGTCGCGCGCCTCGGCGATGAGTCGGAGGATCGGCTCGGTGTTGCTGGCGCGGACGTGCAGCCAGGCGCCGCGATCGGGCCAGTCGAGGCGCAAGCCGTCCTGCCGGTCCTGCGCGGCGTCGGGAAACTTCGCCGCCAGCGCGTCGATCGCGCGCGGCGCCAGTCCCGGGCGGATCGCGGTCTTGTCCTTCTCGATCGCATAGGCGGGCATCGTGTTGACGATTTCGCTGAGCCGCCGTCCACGGCGCGCCAGCAGCGAAAGTACGAGCGCCATCCCGCTGAGGCTGTCGCGCACGAGGCAGACCCGCGGCCAGATGACGCCACCGTTGCCTTCGCCGCCGAGGATGCAGCCGTGCCGCCCCATCGCCTCGACCACGTTGGCTTCGCCCACCGGCGTGCGGATCACCCGCGCCCCGTGGTTTGACGCCACGTCGTCGATCATTCTGCTCGACGAAAGATTAACAGCCAGCGCCGGCGAGGTCGATGCTGCCCCCGCGACCGCTTGCGGTTTCGCGCCGCCGCGTCTTGGCGCCCGCGCCAACACCTCCTCCGCCGCGAGCACAAACGTGTACTCCTCCCCGATGTAGCACCCGCGCTCATCCACGATGGCGAGTCGATCCGCGTCGGGATCCTGCGCAAAGCCCGCATCCGCCCCATGCGCCGCCACGGCCTGGGCCAGATCGGTCAGGTTCTCGCGCACCGGTTCGGGCGCGTGGGCGAAGACCCCCGTCGGCTCGCCGTTGAGATGGACCACCGTGCAGCCCAGTCGTTCGAGGAGCATGCGCCCCGCCCGCCCGCCCGCGCCGTTGATGGAGTCAAGGACGACGGTGAAGCGCCGCGCCCGGATCGACTCGACGTCGACGAGCGCGAGCACGCGCTGCACGTGTACCTCCGGCCCGGCGTCATCGCTCTCCGCGGCGGCGGTCGCGGCGGGCGGCTTGGCGGCGGCGTTGCGGGGGTGCGTGAAGCGGTCGATGATCCGCTGCGCGCGGTCGCGCGGCGGGGCGGCGCCCTGGGCCGTAAGGAACTTCAGCCCGTTCCACTGGGCGGGGTTGTGGCTCGCGGTGATGACGACTCCGCCGACGGCACCGCGGTGCGCGACCATCACGGCGGTGGTGGGGGTGCTCACCGCGCCCAGCCGCACGGGCCGCAGGCCGTGCGCCAAGAGGGCTGCGCACGCCGCTTCTTCGAGCGCGGCGCCGGAGGGTCGGCCGTCGCGCCCGATCACGACCTCGCCGCCGCGCGCGGCGCCGGCGAGCAACTCTCCGGCGAAGGCCGCGGCCAGCGCGGCCGCGACGGACGGCGTCATCGATGCGCCGACGATCCCGCGCGCGCCGGAAACGGAGAGCATCAATGGTGAATCAGAGGGGCCGGTCATGTCGCCGGACGATAGGCCGTCTCCCGTGGCGGAATCGCGCGCCGCCTCGATGGCGGTCTGTTCAACCCGCGCGGCGCTGTCGCTGCGCCGGCGCGGGCGGCGGGGCGCCGTCGAGAACGAAGAGTTCCCACGGCTCGTTGCGCGTCAGGTCCATCGTGCCTCCCGTCGCCACTCCGCGGTCGTCGCACAGCCGGACGATCGGCCGGTCGGGCGCGTGGAAGTGCATCCCCACGACCTGCGCCACGCGCTGCGTGGAGAGCGTGACGTAACTGCCGATGGGGTAGAGGCCGACGGTCTCGACGAGCGCCCGCACGAGCGGCCGATGGATGAAGTTGTCCACGCCGTACTGCACCATCGTCTGAATGGCTTCATGGGCGAGGGGCTGGGGCCGGAAGGCGCGCGGCTCGTTCATCGCCGCGGCCATGTCGGCCACGGCCAGCAGCCGCGCGAGGTCGCCGATCTCCTTCGCCCGCAGCGCGTCGGGATACCCCTTGCCGTTGTCGCGCTCGTGATGGCGGTAGGCGGCGCAGAGCACGCCCTCCGGCAGTTCCTCGACGTCGTCGAGCAGCGAGACGGAGTAACTCGTGTGCCGCCGCAAGCGCGACCGGTCCTGCTCATCGAGATTCTCATCCTCGATGCGCAGGCGCTGGGGAAGAAGGAGCATTCCGACGTCGTGGACCAGCCCGGAGAGACCGGCCAGTTGCACGTACTCGAGCGGCCAATGCCGCCGCGCCGCGATCGCGATCGCCAGGGCGGCGGTGTTGAAGGCGTGATCGGGCAGGTAGTCGGCGGCGCAGGGGCACGAGAGCGCGACCTGGCCGTAGCGGCTGGGATTGCGCCGCAGCATCGCGATCAGGTCATCCACGAGCCGCGTCAAGGCCGCCAGGCGCACCGGCAGGCCGGCGAGCAGCCGCGCGTATTGCAGCCGCAGCAGGTCCACGCGCTCCTCGCGCCAGGCGATGATCTCGTCGATGCTCGGCCAGTCCTCCGCCTCGGCCCGGTCCAGGCCGAGCGCATCTCCCTGCACGGGTACGCTCTGGTCGAGCCCTTTCCACTGCTCC
The DNA here is from genome assembly GCA_011525805.1 of Vicinamibacteraceae bacterium. Classification (GTDB taxonomy): domain Bacteria; phylum Planctomycetota; class Phycisphaerae; order Phycisphaerales; family UBA5793; genus UBA5793. The sequence continues at coordinate 96,656 of WYBR01000033.1, read as the reverse complement.
TTGCGCCGTTCGAGGATGACGCCGGCGAGTTTGCGCCGGTTCGCCGCGACGTGCTCCGGCTCGCCCGCAACCACTTCAAAGGCGCCCTGCGCCAGCGCGTCGAGATGGTGCGGCTCGAGGATGGTCCCCGCCCGCGCAGCGATGCGCCCGCCCAGCCCGACGAGGTCGCTGCGGATCTCCGTGTCGCGCGACAGGTCCTCCGGCCGCACCTCCCGCAGCACCGCCAGCGGCGCGAACGCCCGGGCGTTCTCCGCGAGATAGAACCGAGGCCCGATCGTGCGCAGGTGGTCGAGCATCGCCCGGCTGATCGCCGTGCGGCGCGTGAGCAACTTGATTCCCCACGCCGAGTACAGGTCGAGCGGGAGCACCAGACCTTCGTGCAGGTTGTCGATTCCGATCTCGCGCATGTGCAGTCGTTCCCCGGCGCCCGGCGCCCCGGTCCTGACTCAATCGGCCGATAATGCGGCCTTGTTGAGTCCGGACTTCTCGAATCGGGCAAATGAGGCGCCGGCCGGCCACGCTACGATTGGTCCGTGTATGAGTTGAGCGTTCAACGCGTCTTCTCGGCAGCCCACGCCCTCCTGCTCGGGGGCCGGCGCGAACCCCTCCACGGCCACGACTGGCGCGTCACCGTCGTCGTGGCCGGGGCGAAACTCGACCGCGACGGGTTGCTGTGCGACTTTCACGCCCTCGAAGCGTCCCTCGACGCCGTCATCGCCCCGTTGAGCAACGCCAACCTCAACGACGTCGAGCCTTTCACGCGCCTCAACCCCTCGGCCGAGCAGGTGGCCCGCCACATCGCCGACCGCCTCGCCCGGTCGCTGCCCTCCGGCGTCCGCCTGGCGCGCGTGAGCATCACCGAAGCACCGGGGTGCGAGGCGACGTATCAGCCCGACTGACGGGGCGCGTGCGAGAGGATTCGGAGTTCGTCAGAGTTTGTGCGCCCCTGCACTCTCGCCATGCTTCGCCCAGAGCCGCGAAGCATGGCGCCGTCTTGCTCCGCTCACCGCAGATACTCCATGCGCTCCAGCGCTTCGCGTTCGCCGTCGAATTCAAAGGACGGGCGGGCGAAGTAGGCCGGCGGGCGCAGCGCGATGGAGAGGGCGATGCCCGTCATGGCGAAGGTGGCGACAAGGCTTGAGCCGCCGTAACTCACGAAGGGCAGCGTCATGCCCGTGATCGGCAGCAGGCCGATGTTCATTCCGATGTTGACGATCATCTGTGAGGCGATGATCGCCGCGAACCCCACGCAGACGAGGCGGCCGAAGGGGTTCATCGTCGTCGCCGCCGTCATCACCAGCCCGACGAGGTAGACGATGTAGATGCCGATCATCGCCGTCGCGCCGACGAAGCCCCAGCGGTTCACCACCACCGAAAACACCATATCGTTGTGATCTTCGGGAAGGTGCTGCGTCTGAATGACGAGGCGGCTGCGCTCGGGCCCGAGGCCGAGGAATCCGCCGGCGCCGATGATCGTCATGGCCTTGAAGGCCTGGTAGTTGATGGTGTCGGCCTGCCTCCGGTCGCCGCGCACCTGGTTGACCAGTCCCTGGATACGTTCGACCTGGTGCTTTTCGAGGATGGGGTATCGCGGCGGGTCGTGCGCGGCGGCGAGGAGCGAGACGGTGGCGATGGCGGTGATGGTCACGGCGCCGAGTCCCGCGATGGTGAACAAGTGCGTCAGCCGCGCCCCCGCCGCCAGCAGCATCGCAAAAAGCACCGGGCCGAAGAGCATCGCCGTCCCCAGGTCCGGCTCGACGAGAATCAGACCCATCGGCACGAGCATGATGAGGAAGGGCACGAGCAGCCCGCCGAGCGTGCGGTAGTTCTTCCGGTAGCGCAGGTAGTTGGCCAGCGCGAGGACGAGAACGATCTTCGCCGCCTCGCTGGGCTGAAAGTCGGTGACCACGAGGTTGATCCACCTGCGGGCGCCGTTGCGCGGCCGGACGATCTCGTGCGGCACGAAGGGAAGCAGGACGAAGACGAGCAGCGCGATCGCCGCGAACATCGAGGGATACGCGAGATAGCGCCAGGTGCGCGGCGAGGGAATGGCGCCGATGGCGCAGGCGATGACGCCCACGACGGTGAAGATCGCCTGCTTCTTCCACACTCCCAGCGTGTCGCCGTCCTCGGTGAGGCGGATCGCCGCGACTCCGATGACGCTCAGCGCGATCGCGGCGGCGACGGAGAACCACGCCGGATTCCACCACAGCACGCCGGGAATGACCGTCGAGGGCGCGGCCTCGTTGAGCGTGTCCGGCGTCAGGCCGTACTGCTTCGCCCAGGTGCGCGCGGGCGCGGCGGTCCGGATTGGAGCGCCCGTGCTCACGGCAGGTACCCTTCTGACTTGAGCAGGTGGATGATCTGGTTGGCGATCGGGCCGGCGCAGCGGCTGCCCGACCCGCCCCACTCGACGATGACGGCGATGGCGTACTCCGGCCGCCCGCGGCCGTCGCCGCTGCCCGGCCCAACGAGGCCGACGAACCACGAGTGCGAGCCGATGCCGGCGCTGCGCTCGACGAAAGTCGGCCGGCCCGCGGCGTCAAGGAGGGGCTGGGCGTCGGGGCCATAGCGCATGACGCGCGTCGGCCAGGCCTGCTGAGCGGTGCCCGTCTTGCCCCAGACGTTGACGCCCTCAGCGCTGAAGATCGGCTCGTAGCGGTGCTCGCCGGCGCCGACGTCAATGTGCCGAGCGCCGCCGTACTGCTGGTTGTTCACCACTTCGTGCAGGCCCTTGAGCGCGAGGAAGACGGCCTGGTCGTCGAGTTCGAGATCGTCCGCGATGCGCGGTACGCCGCGCGGGTCGTCCTTGATGAAGGTCGGCGCGAGGTAGTACCCGCCGCGCGCCAGCGCCGCGTACGCCGCGGCCGCGTGCAGGGGCGTCCACGCCACGCTCCCCTGTCCCATCGCGAGCATGAGCGGCTCGCTGCGGCCGGGTGGATTGGACGGGTCGTAGCCCACGGGCCGGTTGTAGAGCGAAACGCCGAGGTCCAGCGGCCGGCCGAGGCCCCAGTCGGCGTAGACCTCGCGGCACCTTTCGAGGCCGAGGTGGTGGCCGATTGTGTAGAAGTAAATGTTGCAACTGCGGGCGATCGCCTCGACCGGCCCGAGCGGACCGTGCGCGCCGTAGGCGGGCGGCCGGTAGACCCAGCAGCGCAGCATCTGGTTGTTGTCGGGGTAGAAGTGGCCGCGGCACTCGACCTCGCGCTGCAGGCCCCATTGCCCGTGCGACATCGCCCAGGACATGAACAGCGGCTTGACGATCGAGCCCGGCGCATAGGGAATGTCCAGCGCGCGGTGATAGAGGTCCGGCGGTGGCACCAGGCGGTCAAACTCTTCCTGCTCCTTCTCCCCCAGCGCAGCGCGGTAACTCGCCAGGGACTCGGGCAGTTCCGTCGGCGAGGAGACGCATGCGAGCACCTCCCCGGACCGGACCTCGATGATGACCGCGCCGGCGGCGAGGGGTGTCCCGAGGGGCAACTCGTTCTCCTGGCCGTGCCACGGCTGGACCACCGTCAGGCCCAGGCGCGGATCGAGCAGGCCGAGGACCTTCGCCTGCAACTGCACGTCGATCGTCAACGGCACGACCCCGCCGGGCTGCGGTTCGAGGCGCTCGTCGGGCGTGTCGTCCACGTAGCGCGTGATGACGCCGCGCGTGCCGCGCAACGGCTCTTCGAGCGCCCGTTCGAGCCCGCGGCCGCCGACGCCGTCGCCGGGAAGGTAGCCTTTGAGGTCGATGACCTCCTTGCCTTCGCCGTAGAGCGGGCGGGCCTCGAGTTCCTCGCGGTTCACTTCCTCGCGCATGGAGCCGACGAGGTGCGAGGTGACGTTCGAGACTTCGATGGTGAGCGGCTCGTCGCGCCGCAGCGGCGCGGGGAGGGTGGAGCGGTCGAGCGTCACTTCGGCCCGCCGCCAGGGATAGTCGCGCGTCCCGGAGGTCCGCACGGTGACGGCCGGCTGATCGCGGCCGATCTGCGGGCCGTTGGCCGAGAGCGCCTTGAACTGGGCCTCCTCTCCCGCGGCGATTCGAGTGAGAATGACGTGCGGTCGGCGCTGCTCGAGAATCGGCCGGCGGACCTCGCTGATGGGAATCTGCGTCTGAAACTGCCGCTCGCGCTGCTGGCGCCACTGCTCGTGGATGTAGTCCGCCATGCGCTCGACGCGCTGCGCGATGGCGTCGCGCCGCGCGTAAACCTCCTCGAGCGGCGCACCGCCGAGGCGGGCGATCTCGCGCCACACCTCCTCGACCTCGCGCTCGTAGCGCGGGCGATACTGCTCGATGAGCGCTTCGCGCCGGGCGCGGCTGAGTTCGTTCCACTCCTCGCGGTGCAGGCGGCGGGCCTCGCTGCCCGCCTGCGCCACCGCCCACTCGCCGCTGATCAGGCGGTAGTCCACCAGGATGTCAAAGCACGGCCGATCGAGCGCCAGCGCCTGACCCCGCCGGTCGACGAGGCGCCCGCGGTAGGTCGGCAGCAGTTCGCTGTCCACAAGGATCGCCTCGGCCGCTTGGAGGTGCTCCGCCCCCTGAACCACGGTCAGGCGGTAGAGTTGCCCCACCAGCGCGAAAGCCGCCAGCACCACCATCACCAGCAGCAGCAGCAGACGGCGGTGGAACATGCTCGGGATGATCGCGTCGCGCTTCATGTCGCTTCTTCACTCAAACCGGCGGGCGGCGTGGTGTCGCGCTTCGCGCTCCGCTCCGCAAAGCCTCCGCGTCGCGGCCAACCGAAGACATCCAACCGCAGTCATTCTCACTCGATCGCGCGCAGCGCCTGGCGCACTTCCTGCTCATCCGGCCGGCCTTCGAGGAGCACGGCGTCCTCGTGCATCACCACCGGCACACGGAAACGGAACTGCTCGATCAGCCCGGGATCGCCGTCGATGTCGATGACGATGAGGCTCAGGTCGTCGCGGCCGTCTGCCTCGATCACCGCCGAAATCATCGCCCAGAGCCGATCACACAGCCCGCAGTTCCGCTTCGTGTAGAAGAGTAGATCGGCCATGTCGCACGCACGCCTTCGGATTCCTCCCCCGGTTCGCGGCTCACGATCCTATTCGCGCCGGACGAGGCGAAACCCCTCACCCGCTTCCCGAAACCGTGCCCCACGCGCCAACACCAAACCGAGCCCCACGCGTCAGCACGGGTCTTGGGTGTCGGCGGTGGTCGGCGGCGGGCGGCACCGCGCCTCGTGCGATCATTCCATTCTCACGACGTTGCTGGTGGTGCAGTTGTGGAGATCGATGAGTTGAAGGTAGCCGCCGCATCCGTGTGCGGTGGCGTTGCGGTCAACTCTCCCCGTGCCGTTCTCGTCGGACCGCCAGCGATAGACGAGCTTGACCTCCTGTGCCCCAAGGCCGAGGACCGCGCCGGCGCAGATGTTTCCATCGGGAATGACGAATGAACCGACGTTCCGAGCGAAGATCAACGCCACGTAGGCGTTTGGAACGGCGCCGGACCATTCGACATGGACCGGTCCGCCGCCGGGGCACGTCGGCGTGACGGAAAGAGCGAGCGGGCAGCGGAACTGGAACAGATCGTCCGAATACCCGGTGCTTCCGCTTCCATATCGGATTCCACCGAAGAGCAGGGTCGAACTCTGGCGCTGGTCATACACCATCCAGTGCCCGCGGACGTCCATCCGCGGATCTTCATCCAGAACGGTCCACTCAACGCCGTCCCACGCCCAAGTCCCATCGTTCACTCCGCCGTGCATGACACAAGCGCCTCGCACCGGGTCATACACCATCGCGTGGGAGGAGCGAGGCGGCGGTCCATCGGTCGCCGCAAGCGTCCACGAGGCCCCGTTCCACTCCCACGTGTCCCCGTACGTCGCGGATCCCTGGCTTCCGCCGTAGAGCACAACAACGCCCCGCTGTGAGTCGAAAGCCATGGCCGCGCTGTGGCGCGGTGATGGACCATCGCTGGCGACTCGAGTCCAGGCCGACCCGCTCCACGCCCACGTGTCTCCGAGATACTGGTAACCGCTCTGCAGGTACATGCCGCCGAAGAGAAGAGTAACGCCGCGCACTTCGTCATACGCCATCGCGTGACTCCGCCGCAGACTTGGCCCGATGGAAGAGCGGGACACCCATCGCTCGCCGTCCCACTCCCATGTGTCGCGCAACTCCCCGTCGAAGATGTGGTGCCCTCCAAAGAGCACGGTAACGGATCGCGCGCTGTCGAACGCCATGGCGTGCTCGGTGCGCATCGAGGGGCCAACGGTGGAGGCGAGCCTCCAGGTGCGCCCGTCCCAGGCCCACAGGTCTCCTCTGGTGTAGGCATAATCCCAGCCGCCGAACATGAGGGTCTCATCGTGCGCCGAGTCATAGGCCATACTGTGGCCAAGGCGGCCGGACGGCCCGACATCTCCCCTCAGAGTCCATCGCGAGCCGTTCCACTCCCAAGTGTCGCCGCGGAGGCAAACCTCATCAGATCCGCCGAAGAGGACGCAGACCTGTCGACGGCTGTCGTAGACGAGTGAATGACCGCCTCGGGCGGACGGTCCGGAGGCGAATCGCTCTCGCCACTGCTCACCGTTCCACTCCCAGGTGTCAAGAGTGTCCCAGCCGCCGCGCAGCACCGTTACGCCGCGAGCCTCGTCATAGGCCAGTGCATGGTCCGCACGCGGCGCGGGGCCGCCTTCACCGACCAACCGCCACTCCACGCCGTTCCACTCCCAGGTATCGCCCATGGGGCTGCTCGCCAGCCCGCCGAACAGCACGACGACGCCGCGCGCTGAGTCGTAAGTCATCGCGTGGCTGTGGCGCGGACTCGGACCGGTCTGCGACACGCGGCGCCAGCCGGATTGATCGAGTTCCCACGTGTCGCCGAATGGGGAGTCCCAGTCCCGGCCCCCGAACATGACGATGACGTCGCGCGCGCTGTCATAGGCCAGCGCCGCGGAATGGCGTCGCGACGGGCCGGTGAACGGGATTCTCGCCCACTCGTCGCCATCCCACACCCACGTGTCCCGCAGGCGGTCGCCGTCCATTCCGCCGAAGAGCACTGTTCGTCCTCTCGCGCTGTCGAAGGTCATTGCATGACCCCACCGACCGGTCGGTCCGGTGGTGGCGGCAAGGTTCCACGCCCGGCCATCGTACTCCCACGTGTCACCGAGGGTGAGGTCACCACCGAACATGACCGTGACGCCGCGAGTACTGTCGTAGGCCGCCGCGTGACGGTATCTCCCGTTCGGGCCGCTTGGCCCCACTTCCATCCATTCGCCACAGTCCTGTCCACGTGCTGATGGAGGAAGCCCGATCGAGATCGAAGCCACTGCGATCAGAAGCGCGACCATCGGACGAGGCATGTTCATTGCGGCGTACATTCCAACCTCTCTTTCCGTTGTGCCGACTCCGATGCGATCACTGTGCTCGCGATGTGCGAACCGCACCATCTGATCCGGGCGAACCACAGTGGTTCATCAATGCAACTGCAACACCCGAATCCGGGGTCATTATTCCCTGAAAGCCTGACAGAAGCCCGGGTCAGTCCTTGTGCCACAATCCGCGGCGTCACCGCGGCTGAGGTGGCCGATAGAATCGGCCGGAGTGAAGATGCGTCAGCGGCCCCGGATGGTCCGGGGTTCGCAGCGCGGGCTTGCGCGCTGGCTGCAATCTCACCGCCGGGATGCCCGCGCCACTGGACCACCTCGGACTCGACCAAGAGAAAATGGACTGGTTACGCGATCTCTCACAGCATGAGACGATGCGCCAACTCGCGGCCCGCCTCGCGAGCGGTCGCGAGACGTATGTCCGCATTCCCGGCGGGAACGCTTCGACGGTCAGCGCGGTCGTCGCCGCGATCACGCGGCAATCGGTTCGCCGCGACGCGGAGGCTTTGCGCAGCGGAGCGCGGGCGGGGCATAGGCAGCGCCTTGTCAGTCTGTCGGAAGGCCCCCACCCCGGCCCTCCCCCGCAGAGCCGGGGGAGGGAGCAAGATCTACCGATCCTCCTCATCACCGCCCACATCGACGACGCCGACGAAGCGGTTGATGAACTCGCGGCTCTCGGCGTGGCCGCCCGGCTCTTTCCAGCACTCGAAGTCCTGCCCGGCGAGACAGGCGTCAACCCCGAACTGCTCGGCCAGCGGCTCGAAATCGTGCGCCTGCTCATCGACGGCGCGCCGCCGCCGGTCATCGTCGCGCCGATTCACTCGCTCATGCAGGCCGTGCCGACGGCCGAGCGCCTCGGGTCGCTGTGCCTCAGTCTCCGCGCCGGACAGACGCAGCCGGTGGGAAACCTGCTGGCGTGGCTCGAAGAGGCAGGCTACCAGCGCGTCGCGGCCCTCGACGGGCCGGGTCAGTTCTCCGTGCGCGGCGGGCTGGTGGACATCTCCCCCGCCGGCCGCGGCGACGACACGCCCCCCGTGCGCCTGGACTTCTTCGGCGATGAGATCGAGCGCATCAGCGAGATCGACCCCGACACGCTCGCCAGTGATCGTCGCCTTGATGAGGTGCAGATCGTCGGCGCGACCGTCAAGGCGCTGCTGAGCGACGAAGGCGGCACACTGCTGTCGAAATACCTGCCCGAGGATTCCGTCGTCGTGCTGCACGAACTCATGGAAGTGACCGAGCAGGGGCGCGGCTATTACGAGCGGGCGACCTCCGGAGGCGCGGTCTTCGGCCCTCCGGCGGTCCTTGCCGACCTGCGCCGCTTCACCTATGTGCAGATCGATGCGCACGGCCTCGGCGCGACCGACCCCGACGCGACGATCGACCTGCCGGTGGAATCGCTCCCGCCTTTCGCGGACGAGGCGAAGGAGGCGGTGCGCGAACTCGTCGAGATGAGCCGCGGTGAGGCGCGCATCATCGTCTTCTGCATCAGCGAAGGAGAGCGGCAGCGCTTCCGTGAACTCCTGGCCGACGCCGCGCCCGACGGCGTCGGCGAGATCGAATCGGTCGTCTCCTACCTGCATCGCGGCTTCATCTGGGCGGGGGAGGAGCGACGGCGGCTGGCGCTCGTGCCCTACCACGAGTTGCTGCACCGCTACCACGTGCGGCGAGGCTCGAAGCGCCTCCGCGCCGGCCGGGCGATGGACGCCTTCCTCGAGATCGCGCCGGGCGACTACGTGGTGCACCGCGATCACGGGATCGCGAAGTTCGTTGAACTCGCCATGCTGCGCATCGATCGCACCGACGGCCGGCGAAACGACAAAGCGCCGGAGCGCGAGTACCTCACGCTCGAGTTCGCAGGCGGCACGCGGCTGCACGTGCCGCTGACGCGCATCGACCTCGTGCAGAAGTACGTCGGCGGGTTTGAGGGCAAGCCGCCCCTCTCGCACATGGGCGGCCTCAAGTGGTCGCGGCAGAAGGAGCAGGTCAGCGCCGCGGTGCGCGACCTGGCCGCCGAGATGCTCCGCATCCAGGCGGCACGCCAGCATGTGCCGGGCATCCGCTACCCCAACGACACGGCCTGGCAGAAGCAGTTCGAAGCGGAGTTCCCTTATGAAGAGACGCCCGACCAGTTGGCGTCACTGAGCGAGATCAAGAAGGACATGCACGGCGACCGCCCGATGGACCGGCTGCTGTGCGGCGACGTGGGCTTCGGCAAGACGGAACTGGCGATCCGCGCGGCGTTCAAGGCGGCGGAGTACGGCAAGCAGGTGGCCGTCCTCGTGCCGACGACGGTGCTCGCCGAGCAGCATTACCGCACTTTCCGTCAGCGCTTCGCCGATTACCCCTTCCGCGTCGAAGTCATCTCGCGTTTTCAGTCGGGGCAGCGGTCGCGGGCGATCCTCCGCGATCTGCGCGAGGGGCGAGTGGATGTCATCATCGGCACGCACCGGCTGCTGAGCAAGGACGTGAAGTTCGCCGACCTCGGCCTGGTCGTCGTCGACGAGGAGCAGCGCTTCGGCGTCGAGCACAAACAGCGGCTGCTTCAGTTCCGCCTCACCGCCGACGTGCTGACGCTCAGCGCCACGCCCATCCCGCGCACGCTGCACATGTCGATGCTCGGCCTGCGCGACATCTCATCGCTCACGACCGCCCCGACGGACCGGCGGGCGGTGGTCACGGAGGTCATTCCGTGGAACGAGAAGCGCCTCGCCCAGGCGATCGCCCGCGAGCTGGCCCGCGAGGGGCAGGTCTTCTTCGTCCACAACCGCGTCCACAACATCCAGAGCGTCGCCGACCAGGTGCAGAAGATGGCCCCCGGCGCCCGCGTCATCATCGGCCACGGCCAGATGCCCGACCGCGAACTCGAAGAGGTGATGATCCGCTTCATCCGCCACGAGGCGGACATCCTCGTCAGCACGACGATCATCGAGTCAGGCATTGACATCCCCAGCGCCAACACGATGTTCATCAATGAGGCGACGACCTTCGGCCTGGCCGACCTGCACCAGTTGCGCGGGCGCGTCGGCCGGTCGAAGCACCGGGCGTACTGCTACCTGCTCCTGCCGCGCGATAAGGCGGTGACGTCGGTCGCGGCGCGCCGTCTTCGCGCCATCGAGGAGTTCTCGATGCTCGGCGCGGGGTTCAAGATCGCCATGCGCGATCTCGAAATCCGCGGGGCCGGCAACCTCCTCGGCGCCGAGCAGTCCGGCCACATTGCCGCGGTCGGCTACGAGATGTATTGCCACCTCCTCGAATCGGCGGTGAAGGACCTGAAGCACGAGCCCGACCTGCGCCCCGTCGAGACGGAGATCGAACTCGACATCGACGCGGCCATTCCGCGCTCCTTCATCTCCGCCGACCTGCGGCGGATGGAGGCGTACCGCCGTATCAGCCAAGCGCGAAGCCTCGCCGAACTTGCGAAGGTGCGCAACGACCTCATCGACGCGTATGGCTCGCTGCCCGCAACGACGGAAACGCTCCTGCACCTCACCGAAGTGCGCATCCTCGCCGCGATCGGCGGCGTGCGCTCGCTCGTGCGGCACGAGCGCGACCTCATCTTCAAGGCGCGCGACGCGCAGCGCATCTTCGACGCGATGGAAGGCGCGCCGGGGACGGTGCGCCTCGTGAGCGGCGCCGGCGGCGATGAGGCGCAGGTCTACTACCGCCCCACCCCCGCCGCGCGCGAGCCGGCCACGCTGCTGAGCGTCCTCAAGAAGCGACTCGAGTCGCTCTCCGCCGGGCCGGTGATGGCGGGATAGGGCTACGGCCGACCCGCATTCACCACAAAGGGCACGAAGTCACGAAGCGGGCACAAGGCAAACTCAGTAGCTCAGTCAAAGCAAGTCCGCACTTTGATCGGCGCCGGCGCACCGGGCTGATTGCCGCCTTCGCGCCTCTTTCGTGCCTTCGTGTCCTCTGTGGTGAGTCTTCGGCGCGCGCCGGGGAGAGAGACCATCAGCGCGGAACCATCACCCGGCGATGATGAGTTTGAGGACGGCCATGCGGATGGCCACGCCGTGCGTCACCTGGCGGAGGATGACCGAGCGCGGGCCGTCGGCCACTTCGCTGTCGAGTTCCAGGCCGCGGTTGATCGGGCCGGGATGCATGACGACGGCGTGCTCGGGCAGGAGCCGCGTCCGCCGCTCCGTGAGCGCGTAGCCGTCGCGGTACTCGTGCGTCGAGGCGATCGACTGACCCGCGAGGCGCTCGAACTGCACCCGCAGCATCATCACCACGTCGACGAGCGGCAGGACCGCGTCGAGGTCGTGCGACACCTCGACGCCCAGCGCTCCCAGCGACGCCGGCGCCAGCGCCGGCGGGCCGGCCACGATCACCTGCGCGCCGAGCGTCCGCAGACCGAAGATGTTGGAGCGCACGACGCGCGAGTTGATGATGTCGCCGACGATGGCGATGCGGCGGCCGGCGAGGTCGGGTCCGAAGTGGCGCTGCAGGGTGAAGATGTCCAGCAACCCCTGCGTGGGGTGCTCGTGCCGCCCGTCGCCGGCGTTGACCACGCCGCAGCGCACGTGGTCGGCGATGTTGCGCGGCACGCCGGCGCTGGAGTGGCGCACCACGAGCGCATCAACGCCCATCGCCTCGATGTTCCGCGCCGTGTCGATCTCCGTCTCGCCCTTGCTCGTGCTCGAGCCTTCCCCGCTCACCTGGATCACGTCGGCGGAGAGGAGTTGGGCGGCGCGGGTGAAACTGTTGCGCGTGCGCGTCGAATCCTCGAAGAAGATGTTGGCGACGCAGTGGCCGGCGAGGTCGTCGAACTTGCGCCCCGGAGCCATCACCAGCGGCAGGCAGCGCTCCGCCTCGGCGAAGACCCGCTGCATCTCAGCGGCACAGACGCCCTCAAGCGACAGCAGGTGCCGTCGGGTCCACGGCCTGGGTGCGGCGGCGGCGGGCGCGGGCGCCTGGTTCATGCCCGAAAGTGTAGCAACAAGCCCCGGGCGGAGGGCCCCGCCCCTTGCCGCCGGGCGCAGACCCCGTACCATGTCCCGGATCGATCGCCGGGAGTCGGGAGATTCAGATGAGCCGGGCGCGGCTGATCATCCTGGGAATCGCGGCTTCGGCGGCGTTGGGCGCCTCGCGATCGCTTTTCGCCCAGGCGCCCTCGCCGGCGCGGCCGCCCTCGGGGCCGGTCCTCATCGCGCCCGAGGCGGCGGTGCGCATTGCCGTCGAGCGCCTGCGCGCCGAAGGTCGCGCCTTCCGCGCCACCGGCAATCTCCCGCGCCAGCAATCCGACTTCGCCCGCACCTACGCCTACGTCGTGCGGCCGGCGGATATCGTCGAGGCCGTCGCCGCCGTGCAGGATCGCGAGGATGCCGCCGTCGACGCCTACATTCGCTGGCAACTGCTCAGTTTCCGGCCCGACCTTGCCGGCATGGACGCCGCGCTCTACCAGCGCCTCCTCCGCAACCTCCCGCGGCTGGCGCCGGACCCGGCTGCTGATCCGATCGTTCACGAGCAGTTCGAGTCGCTCGCGCTTCCGGCCGGCCGCAGCGCCGAGATCCGCGCCGAACTTGAACGGCGGTGGGATGCGCTGCGCTTCGAGGCGAGCCAGGTCGAGTTGCTCAACCAGCCGGCGCTCAAGTTCCGAGAAGCCGTCGCGGAGGCGATGCCCGAGACGGGGCTGAGGCGCCTGGGCGTCCTGCTGCGCGACCTCGAAGACCGCATCCGCGCCGCGTCGAGCACGCGGGGCGTCAAGTCGCGCATCTCGGCGCTGCTTCGGGCCCGCATGACCGACGAGACGCTCGGCCTCGAGCAGCGCTGGGGCCTGATCCGCCACGTCGAGCAGTTGCGCGGTCCGGAGACGCGGATCGTGCGCGACGTGGTCTTCTACGCCGATGCGCCCGCCGACGTGCGCTACAGCACGTTTGCCGTCCGCAGCGCCGACGTGGCGAGGTGGACGGCGTATCTCAACCGGCACGAACCCTGAACGCTTGGCGCCGGACCCGGGGGCGATTCAATGAACAGCACCAGCGCCCACCGGCGGGCGATGAAGATCGGCATCGTCGGCTTCGGCCGCATGGCGGAATTGTGCCACCTCCCCGGCCTGCGCGCGGCGGGATGGGAGGTCGCGGCCGTCCTCGACGTGACGCCCGCGCGGCGCGAAGCGGCGCAAGCGCTCGGCGTGCCGCGGACCACCGCCGACCTCAGCGAGTTCGCCGCCTGCAGCCTAAACGCCGCCCTCGTCGCCCCGCACAGCAGCGTGCGCTGGAGCGCCGTCGAGCCGCTCATCGCGCGCGGCATTCACCTGCTGATCGAAAAGCCCCTGGCCACGACGGCCGCGGAGGCGCGGCGAATCTGTGAGGCGTGCGAGCGGGTGGGCGTGCTGTGCAGCGTCTTTCACAACCGCCGCTGGGATGCGGACTTTCTGCGCGTGAAGACAATCGTCGAGAGCGGCTTCATCGGGCAGGTGCTGCGCGTGGAGAACCGGCTGTTTGAGTTCGAGCCGGCCACGCGCTTCGGCGCCGCCGAGTTCAACCAGTCCTGGCGGGTGACGGCAGCCCTCGGCGGCGGCTCCATGCTCGACTGGGGACCGCACCTGCTCGACCAGGTGCTCACGTTGATGCACGCGGCCGGGCCGGTCGTCAGCGTCAACGCCGAGGTGCGCCGCGTGCGCCACGGCGACGCGGATGATCACTTCATGATCGACCTGCGCTTCGGCAACGGCGCCGCCGCGCTCGTCGGCAAGAGCGACATCTGCCCCATCGGGCCCCGGCACAAGTGGCTGGTCGTCGGAGAGCGCGGTTCGCTCGTGGGCGACTGGAAGTCGCTCATCGCGCGCAACATCGAGGGCGTCGAGCGCCGCTCGCGTGCCGCCCCGCGCGCCGCCGACCTGCACCGCAACTTCCTCGAGGCCGTGCGCGACGGCAAGCCGCTTCACGTCACGGCGAGGCAGTCGTTGCGCACGGTCGAGATCTTCGATGCGGCGCGCCGGAGCGCCGTCGACGGTGCGAGCATCGCGATGCGCCTCTGATCGGCGGTCGATCGCTTACGTCGGCTCGCGGGCGACGATCAGGGCGATGAGGCGGTAGACGAGTTTGGCGGCGGTGAAGGCGCTGGCGTGGTGGCCGGGCATCGGGAGCAGTTCGACCACGTCGAAGGCCGCGACGCGCCGCTTCGCCGTCACCTTCTCCAGCAGCCGATCGACGTCGCTCCACGACAGGCCGCCAGGCTCGGGCGTGCCCGTCGCGGGAATCAGGCTCGGATCGAACGCGTCGAGATCAATGGTGATGTAGACTTCGTCCGTCAGCAGATCGACGACGCGGTCCATCCACGACGCCTCCGGGTTCTGCACGATCTCGTGGGCGAAGAAAACGCGGTCGCGTTCCATCGTCTCCGCCTCGCCGGCCTCGATGGCGCGGAGGCCGACCTGGACGATGGGGCACCACTGCCGCGCGCGGGCCATCACGCACGCGTGGTTGTGCGATGAGCCTTCGTACTCCTCGCGCGTGTCGCCGTGCGCGTCGATCTGGAGGACGGTGAGGTTGGCGATGCGTTTGGCCGCGGCGCGGATGGCGCCGATGGAGATGCTGTGCTCGCCGCCGAGCAGGACGGGGATCTGCTCGCGATCGAATATCGCATCGACGGTCGCTGCCACGCGATCGGCGAGTTGCTCGGGCGGACCCTTCCAGTCGACGGGCGGCAGCGTCGTGATGCCGCGGCGGCAGGGCTCGGAGTTGGTCTGAATGTCGTACCACTCGACGGTCGCGGAGGCGTCGATGATGGCCGCCGGCCCCTTGTCCGCGCCCTTCTGCCAGCTGCTCGTCTCGTCGTAGGGCACGGGGAGCACCGCGAAGCGCGAGGATCGGGGATCGCGCATCTCCGGCGGCAGGTCGAGAAAGCCCGGGTTGCGCGGCTGGTGCTGATACGTCATGGTCCGGCCCGCTCGCTCGAGTAGGAATCCGTCACGCGGCGCGACGCGGGCTGGTCACGAATCGTCCGATTCGCCCGGCTCGAGGTAGGTGTAACTCTTCAGCCCGTCCTTGTAGAACCGCAGGAGCAACTGGCTCTCGCGCACGGTGAGGGTTCTGGACTTGACGGCCTGCTCGCAGTCGCGGCGGAGGCTCTGCTCGAGTTTCTCGACGTCGAACTGCACGTAGCCGAGCACGTCGCGGACCTTGTCGCCCTCGATGAGTTCGTCGATCGACCACTCGCCGCCTTCGTCCATGCTGATGTGGACGACGTGGGTGTCGCCGAAGAGGTTGTGCAGATCGCCGAGCGTTTCCTGATAGGCGCCGACGAGGAAGGCGCCAAGGTGGTACTCTTCGCCGGGCGCGACCTCGTGCAGTTCGAGAGTCTTGCGGATGTCGCGGCGATCGACGAAGCGGTCGATCTTGCCGTCGCTGTCGCAGGTGATGTCCGCAAGCACGCCGTGCCGCGTCGGGCGCTCGCCGAGGCGCTGCAGGGGCATGACGGGGAAGATCTGATCGACGGCCCACGAGTCGGGCAGGGACTGGAAGAGGGAGAAGTTGCAGAAGTAGGTGTCGCTGAGGATGACTTCGAGGTCCTCGAACTCCTCGGGGACGGAATCGAGGCCGCGGCAGACGTCGCGCACCTTGGCGCAGACGCCCCAGAAGAGCCGCTCGGCCATGCCGCGCATCGTCAGGCTCATGTATCCGAGGTTGAAGAGGTTCATCGCCTCGTCGCGCGCCTGGATGGCGTCGTGGTACGCCTCGACGAGGCGTCGCGGCCCCACGCTGTTGTAGGCGTCGAAGAGGTCGTAGATCGGCTGCGGCACGTCGTCCTCCGCCACGCCGGCCTCCTCGATCGACTGCGGAATCGTGAAGCGGTCCAGCCCGGCGCTGCCCAGCACGTTGAACACCAGGATGCTGTGAAAGGCGACCATCGCCCGGCCGCACTCCGTCACGATTGTCGGGTGCGCGACCTCGTGATCGTCGCAGACCGTCTTGATGCGGTAGACGACGTCGCTGGCGTACTCGACGAGGGTGTAGTTCATCGAGGATTCGAAGTTGGTCTGCGAGCCGTCGTAGTCGACGCCCAGGCCGCCTCCGACGTCCATGTACTGGAGGTTGGCGCCGAGTTTGGCGAGTTCGACGTAGACGTGAGCGAGTTCGTTGACGGCCGTCTTGACGTGCCGGATGTCGTAGATCTGGCTGCCGATGTGGCAGTGGAGCAGTTGGAGGCAGTCGAGCATGTCGCGCTCCTTGAGGAACTCGACCATGCGGAGGATTTCGCTCACGAACAGGCCGAACTTCGACCGCGCCCCCGCCGACGACTTCCACCGCCCCACGCCCTGGGAGGCGAGTTTGACGCGCACGCCGATTTTCGGCCGCACGTCATACTTCTTCGCGTACTTGGCGATGAGGAGCAGTTCGTGGAAACTCTCGACGACGGGGATGATGTTGCGCCCGAGTTTGGCCGCGAGCACGACGGCCTCGATGTACTTGTCGTCCTTGAAGCCGTTGCAGACGATGAGCCGGCCGTTCGCGTCGGGCGTCATGCCGAGGACCGCGAGGAGTTCGGGCTTGGAGCCGACTTCGAGGCCGAACTCGAACGCCCCGCCGAAGCGGTACACCTCTTCGACGACGAGGCGCTGCTGGTTGACCTTGATGGGGTAGACGGCCCGGTGCCCGCCGCGGTACTCGTTCTCCGCCATCGCCGTGCGGAAGGCCGAAGCGATGTCCTGGAGGCGCGTCTGGAGGATGCCGTTGAAGCGCAGCAGCACGGGCGAGTGAATGTCGCGCTCCTTGAGCCCTTCGAGGACCTCGATGAGGTCGATCTCGGTCTTCGGATCGCGCGTGGGACGGACGACGACGTGGCCGGCGCCGTTGATGCCGAAGTAGCCCTTCCCCCACGCCTGAATGTCGTAGAGGTCAATGGCGTCGTCAATGGTCCACGCAGGGTCGAGCACCCCGCGCCCGGGCTTGGTGATCGTGGTCATGGGAGGATTGTAGACGAGGACCGGGAGGAGATGGGCCCGGTTGCCATGCGAGAAGGGTGCATGGCCGCCGTGGCGCCGAGCGGCGCCGGCTGGACGCCTGGCCGTCCTGTCGGGGTGACCGACGACATCGGCGCCGAGGAATCGCCAGGCGTTCTCCTTGCCGGGGAGGCGGGATTGGTGCTGAAACCGCCCGGCCATTCGCCCCGCCATCTCTTCTGAGAACCAGTCGACAAAAAGCCCACGGCAACCGCCGTGGGCTGGAGGCTTGAGAGAGAGATCACACGAGCCGCGCGTGCTACTCAATGCGCTCAACATTGCTCGTGCGGCACGTCGCGATGTCCAGCAGCTGCAGGAATCCACCACAGGCGTTAGACGAGGCGTTGGAGAACAGCGTTCGACTGCCGTTCGCTCCCGATCCGAAGGTAGTGTTCTGCACGAGCATGATCCCGTTGGCGCTCAGGCCAAGTTGGACCCCCGCACATGGCCGGCCCTGCGGAATTCGGAACGCGCCCTGACCGTATGCGAAGAGGATGGCGACCTGGTTGTTCGGCGTGGCGTTGGACCAACCGACCTGGATCGGGCCGCCGTTGGGGCACGTCGCAGACACGGTGAGTATGGGATTGCAGTTGTCGATCTGGTAGACGTAGGCGGATCCCCTCCCGGCATTCCGCCGCGGAGCGCCGATGGCGGCAACGTTGCCGGAGACATCGACCGAGTTTCCGAAGAGCATGTCCGGACCGCCGTCGCTGGCAAGGAGCTTGCCGCTGAACGTCCAGACGTTGCTGATGAGGGTGAAGAGGTACGCCGCCCCAGCGTTGAACCCGAGTTCCGTGTTGCCGCGCGCGCCGATGACCACTGTGTCGCCGTCAAGCCCCACATCGACCCCGAACTCGTGCTCAGGCCCGGCATCGAAGGCAAGGAGCTTCTGCCGCTCGACCCACTGCTGTCCGTCGTGTTCGAAGATGTACGCCGATCCGGCGTTCGTGCCGCGCGTGCTGTCGTGCCACTTGCTGATGATGGCGCGATCGCCTTGCACATCCAGGGCCATGCCGAAGTTCTCTGCTTGGGCGCGGTCGGCGGAATTCAGTTGCTGCTCGAACGTCCAGACGCCGTTGATCCGACGATGCACGAAGACGCTTCCATGATTGAAGGGCTGGTTGAGATCCTCGACCTGCCAAGCGCCGAGAAACGCCACATCACCGTCGATGCACACCGAGTACCCGAGCTCGTCGCCGCCGGATCCACCGAACTGGGCGCCAAGTTTGGCTTCCTGCGCCCACGCCATTCCCTCGCGTCGGAAGACGTAGGCAGCCCCTCGGAGGAAGTTCTCCTTCGGCGCACCGACCAGGACCGCATCACCGCTGATCGATACGGAGTGGCCGAACCGCGCGAATTCCTCCGGGTCGCCCGCTCCCAGCCTCGCCTCTTGCACCCAGCGCGATCCGGAGCGACGGAAGACGTAGGCCGCCCCAGATTCCGGACCGAACTGATTCTCGTTGCGCGCTCCGACCACGATCAGGTCGCCATCGATGTCGACGGACCACCCGAACCGCGCGTCGTTCTGAGGATGAGAGGCAATCAACTTCGCCTCATAGAGCCAAGAGTTGCCGCTCCGCACGAAAACATACGCCGCCCCCGCGTCGACGAGTCCCGAGTGGTCGTCCAGATGTGCCCCGACCACCATGCGATCCCCATCGACGCGGATGTCGTTGCCGAGTCGATCGTCCTCGGCGCCATCCGGAGCCTCGAGGCGCACCCGCTCGCATTGACTCAGCGCAATTCGCGAGCCTGCGAGAATGCAGACCGCGCCGATCCCCACGGCCAGGATGTGAGAGCGCCGAAGTGGAGCACTTGAAAGGAGAGCCCGATGCATCGAAGACATGGTCATTTCTCACCGCCGCTTTCTGTCCGAAGGACTTGGAGGAAAAACCCCGCCCTCGGCGATGAGGGCGGACCTTGAGAGTCGAGAATCCCCCCGCTTTCCACTATCCTACCACATTCATCCAATCAGGTTGGGGAAAAAGCGAAGATGGAAACAGGTAATCCGCGGGCGGGAATTGCTTCGTTGTGTGTCTCCACCAAGTCACCCGCAACAACGGAGCTCGGGAAGAAGCACGAGCGATTGGGAGCCTCTCGGCACTGACGGGCGCACAACGGGGCGCCTCGCGCCTTTCGTGCTATCCGGCGATCCGCAGAGCCCGACTGGTTCAGGGACTGCGCCTACCCTTTCCGCTCGACTCGGATTCCGATGAGGCGGATCGGTAACTGAGCAGCCGGTTTTCAGGGGCATCCGCCGTCCCTGAGTCATTCTGACCGTCCATTCGGTTTTCGTTCCTCTCCCTGGAGCCCTTTTCGTGTCCATCTCGAAAATGAAGCGCATCCTCGTTACCGGCGGCGCCGGGTTCCTCGGCTCGCACCTGTGCGACCGCCTCGTCGCGCAGGGCCACGACGTCATCTGCCTCGACAACTTCTTCACGAGCCAGAAGATCAACATCGCCCACCTGCTCAGCCGGCCCAACTTCGAACTTGTCCGCCACGACGTCACCCACCCCATCTGGCTCGAGGTCGATGAAATCTACAACATGGCCTGCCCCGCCAGCCCCATCCACTACCAGTGGAACCCGATCAAGACGATGAAAACCAGCGTCATCGGGATCATCAACGTCCTCGGCATGGCCAAGCGGACGCGGGCGAAAGTCCTCCACGCCTCGACGAGCGAGGTCTATGGCGACCCCGAGGTCCACCCCCAGCCCGAGTCCTACCGCGGCAACGTCAACCCCATCGGCCCGCGGGCGTGCTACGACGAGGGCAAGCGCGCCGCCGAGACGCTCTGCTTTGATTACCACCGCTCCAACGGCTTGAACATCCGCGTCGTGCGCATCTTCAACACCTACGGCCCGCGGATGCACCCCTACGACGGCCGCGTTGTCTCCAACTTCATCCGCCAGGCCCTCACCGGCGAGGACATCACCATCTACGGCGACGGCAGCCAGACGCGATCCTTCTGCTACGTCGATGACCTCGTCGAGGGCATCATCCGCATGATGAACGGCCCCGATGAGTTCATCGGACCCGTCAACCTCGGCAACCCCTTCGAGTTCACGATCAAACAACTCGCCGAGATGGTCGTGGAGATGACGCGCACCAAGTCCAGGATCGTCTACGAAGACCTCCCCGCCGACGACCCGACGCAGCGCCAGCCCATCATCGACCTGGCGCGCGAGAACCTCGGCTGGGAGCCGAAGGTCCAGTTGCGCGAGGGCCTCGCCCGGACGATCGAGTACTTCCGCGGCGTGGACCTCAAGCAGTTCCGCGTGCCGACGCCCAATGGGTGAGGGAAGGAAGTCGCGCCGGCGAGGCAGACCGGGAACATGCCATCGAACGCGCCGCACGCCGCGCGGTCGGCTGCACTTCTGTCCGTGCCCCCGCGAGCCGCGACGCTCCGGATTCAATCAGGGCGCAGAACATTGAGCGCCTCGCGCTGGTCCTGTCTCTCCTCGTTCGACGCGGGAAAGAGCAGATACGGCCGCCGCTGCTTGCCCTCCTGGCTCGACTCTCCTGCATCGTGCAGGTACAAGAATCTCCCGCCCGCCAGAGGGTCGATGAGCAGGGCCGGATCGTCCAGGTCGACCAGGTCGTCAAGCGACCTCGGCAAGGCGCCGCCATGCGCCCGGGCATGGCGCTCAATTGCGAGCATGATCCGCACGACCCGGATTCGCCGAATCGCTTCAAGCGCTTCGGCAAGCCCCTTCTCATGATCCGATGAGACCATGAGCGAGAGCACTTCGTTCCCGGCCAACAGCGGCTGGAAGGCTTGCTCGATTCGATTCAGTTCGTCGAGTCGGCGGTGCGGCGGCGCATCGTCGATGCCGCGAAGGGCCTGCGACCACTCCTCGATGCTTCGCGCCGTCCGGCGCCGCGTCGGCATCGACACGCTGCGCAGGTTGGCGAGCCGATCGAGGAGCGAGGGCTCTCCGGCCGGAGTCACCTCCGAAACGCCGGCCATCGAGGAGGCCGCCATGCCCGGGATGCGCGAAAGTGCGGCGAACCCGACTCCGAAACCGTGGTCCGTGTACCAGCGCTGCACGGCATCGAGCATCACAAGTCGATCGACCTCCACAACCAGGTCGTAGCCATCCAACCAATCGGCGCGCGCCGCGAGGATCGTCGAGAGCCGCGAAAGCGTGTCCGCGTCGATCGGTCCTTCCGTCAGTTCATACTGGAGTTCGTCGAGAAGCGTCGTCATTCCGCGCAAGGCGGCGCGGTGTTGAACGGCCACGCCCTGCGTGGCCAGCGCCCGCGCCGCCGCCAGGCCGGCGTCGAGAGCGCGAGCGTGCGCCTCCCAATCTCCCGCGAGAAAAGCGAGGCGCATCCGACACGCCAGCGCATCGAACGCATGACGCGCGCCCCCGAGGTCGGCGTCCAGCAAGCCGAACACCATGACATTTCCGAACTCCGGGTCCGGATGCGGCGCCGCGCTGACGGCCCGACCGATCGAGGCGGCTCGCTCGAGCAGCGCGAAGACGCCGCACTCTTCGAGCCGCCGGAGTTCTTCGGCTTCGAGGCGCCACCGGTCGGGATCAGGGGGACCGAAGAGCAGGCGCGAGGCATCGGAGTACGCCGGCGCACTCCCGCGCTCCGCTTCGCGCCTCCCGATCTCCTGCGCGTGGTTGTGCGCCACGTCCCTACACGCGGCGAACGCTTCCCGATAGATCGGCCAGGCGTTCTCATCGCTGTCCGGCTGTCGCGCCGCGACAGATTCCACGATCCGGGCGGCGTAATCGACGTCAGGACTGACGACCGCAAAGATGATCTTTAGAATCTGAACAGCCGCCCAGAGGCACACCAACGCGGCTGCGGCAATGATGATCCATCGCCGCCGTCGCAGTCGTCGTCGGGTAGCGTGCGCCGTTTCCGCCATCTACTCTGATCCTAGGTCTCGTCGCGCGCCCGCTCCGCAACCGCAGCGTCGGGCGCGGCTCGCGCACGTCGCAGCCCGGCGCCCCGCGGGGGCGCGGAGCATTCCCTCGGGCCGGGCGCGGGCGTCTCGCGCCCCGGCCGACGCCCGCAGTCGCGGCGCGATGCCTTCGCGCTCCACTCCCGCCTACACTCTGGGCCAGTCCGTTTCGAAGCGGGCGCTGCATGCGGCGTCCGGGCAGCCGTGGAGAGGTGACCGAGCGGCTGAAGGTGCACGATTGGAAATCGTGTGTGCGGGAAACCGTACCGCGGGTTCGAATCCCGCCCTCTCCGCTTTTCCAATTCACACTGATGTGGACACGAGCGCCGTGCCCGCCGCATCGCGCCCGCCCTTGGGCGTGCAATCAGCGGAGTACGCGTTGGCGGTTTCGGCGCCCGCGTCGGCCTGTTTTCGGACGCTCCAGCGAGTCTTTGCGACCCGATGAGCGGTAGACTTCCGCCGGAGGTCGCGTTGTCCGAAGGGGCCGTGCATCCCGGCGGCGAGGGGCGGATCGAGCGCGAGCAGCCGTCGCAGCGCCGACTCACCATCCCCAACGCGATCACCGTCCTGCGCCTCTTCGGCTCCGGGGCGCTCTTCTGGCTCGCCTGCGCCGGACGCGAGCGCGAGTTCCTCATTCTCTTCGCCGCCCTGCTCGTCACCGACTGGCTCGACGGGCGCCTCGCGGTCATCCTGCGCCAGCAGTCGATCCTCGGCGCGCGGCTCGACAGCCTGGCCGACGCATTCATGTACGCGGCCCTGCTCTTCGGCCTGCTGGTGCTCGAACCGGACTTCGCGGCGGACGAATCGCTGCTGCTCTCGGTGATGATGGCCAGTTACGCGGTCTCGCTCGTGGCGGCGCTGGCCCGCTTCGGCCGCCTGCCCGCGTATCACACCTGGGCGGCGAAGTCGTGCTGGCTCTTCGTCTCCGCGGGCGCATTCTCGATCCTCCTCGACGGCCCGCCCTGGCTGCCGCGCCTCGCCATCCTCCTCGTCATACTCACGAACGTCGAGGAGACGCTCATTACGCTCCGACTGCGGCAATGGCGCGCCAACGTGCCGTCGATCTTCCACCTCGCGCGCAACCGCAGCGCTGCGCCGTCGGGATGTGGGGCGGGCCGATAGGGCTGCTCCGATCGCCGCGCAACCAGCCCGAAGCGCCAGCGAGCACGGGATGCTGCGCCGCAATGAGGCGAAAGAAGGAGTGGATTGAAGTGATCGAAGCGCCATCGCGGAGCGGCGAGGGTTGCGCGCGCACCGTGCCAGGGGGTGAGTGGCGCACCACATCGCGCCAGCATCGTGTGTGCGGGCGTCCAAGCGTGATCCTCACGGAACCGTTTGCTTCTGCCCCGCCGCACTGCACTCTCGCTCAGAGCCGCGAGCGTGCAGCGGTACCCGCCACGCCGGAAGTGAAACTGCTCTGGTTCTCGCGGGTGAAAGTCGCGCCGCATTCGGGGCAGCGCGCGGCGGCGAGCCCTCCCGAACCGCGCAGGTCGTAGCCGCACGTCGTGCAGACAGGAATGTGGAAGTCCTCGCGCAGGGCCCGATAGAGGGCGGGGCGGCGGATGCGGTCCTGCACTGTGCGGATCGCGTGCACGACCAGCAGGGTCGGCAGACCGACATAGAGGAGCATGAGCAGACCGATCCGCCAGGGCGAGCCGCCCGCGCGGGTAACTCCGCGAAACATCCACATCCACCCCGCCAGCAGCGCCAGTCCCGGCAGCGCCACACCGAGTCGCAGCCACCACGCTACGCGCCGGTCCGCAGCGCTCGTCATCCGCCGCAGCGTCCTGCGATCGACGATGCGGCCGATCGAAGCGAGGTATCGCTTCGTACTCCGCCTGCGCCACCGACGGGCAGCGAGTATGCCCATCACGAGGTCACACAGTGGGGATGATTCGGATCGGTGCGATCTAGCCCAGGAGGCGTTCGATGTGCTTCCATGTACATGGCCTCCGAAATAGATCGACTGAGTCCATCAAGGCCAGGAAACAAGGTGTAGGCCGAAATATTCATGGTCGCCAGACGCATGAGCAGGTAGGGCTTCACGGCGGCGGGAATCCGGATTACAAATGACTGTTCCTTTGCCGCGCCCTGCGCTAACGCCTGAATCTGTTTATGAATACTGGCAGCAATGTTCGTGCAAACCATAAAAACTCCCTGTTGAGCAATCATGCGTTCCGTCTGGAGGTCGGAACCAAGAATAAAGAGGCGCGTTTCGGCGTCCCGTTTCCAGAATGCGCGATCCTCAACGGCTTGGTGAATTGAGTAACCATCAAGGTTCTTCAGTGTATCTGGAATCTGAAAAAGGCTGCCCTTGATCCCATGGATAACACCATCAGATTCTGGCAACTGAGAGGCGGCAAAGTAGGCAGCAACATAGGGTGAGTATGTCCAGTCAAGCAATCGCGTCGCTGCTCCGTGATGCTGCATGATTGCCCACTGAACAAATGGAGTCTCAAAGCAAGAGCGGACAAAGGAACTCAAGAAGTGATGAGATTGGCGCGCAAAGCGCTCCGTCGCCGCGCTCTCGATTTTCAACAGCTCGTCCGCGGTAATTCCGGGACGGTTCACGCACCGCACAATCGGCGACTCAATCGGCCAACGTGCGTTGGCGTGACCTCGAAATACGTAGGCCGTTGATCCACTCACCGTGATGTCGATCTGCCGAGCGATGTCAGCGATCAAGCCCCACACCTTTTGCGGATGTCCGTCAGGAAGTGAGCCGAGATTCAAGTCCGTTCCTCCGGCCGCATGAAGGGGAAGGGGATCACGTCGCGGATGGAGCGGTTTCCCGTCATGAGCATCATCACCCGGTCGATGCCCACGCCCAGCCCGCCGGCGGGCGGCATGCCGACGCGCAGCGCGTTGAGGAAGTCGTGGTCCAGGGTGCGGAAAGTGGCATCCTCGACGGCGGCGCCGCGCAGTTGCTCGCTGAACTTGCGCTCCTGCACGTCGGGGTCGTTGAGTTCCGTGTAGGAGTTGGCGAACTCCATGCCGGCGATGAAGAGTTCCCAGCGGTAGGCGAGTTCCGGCCGATCCTCGTGCGGCCTCGTGAGCGGCGAGATCGCGCTGGGGAAGTCCATGACGAAGGTGGGCCTCGCGGGGTCGATGCCCTGCTCCCCGAAGCGGTCGAAGAGATCGCTCACGAGCAGCCAGTGGTCCTTGGTCTCCGCTCCCTCAAGTCCGCGTTTCTTCGCTTCGGCGCGCACCGCGCCCTCGTCAAACATTGACACGCCCACGCTGCCCTCGAAGAGTCCGGCGTATGTCACGCGGGCGAACGGCCGCGCGCAGTTGATGAGGCGCCCGTCAAACTCGAGCAGCGGCCGGCCGCCGGCGGCGCCCGTCACCTCGACCGCGAGTTCGTGAATCAGCCCTTCCGTCAGATCGAGCATCGTCTCGCAGTCGCCGAACGCTTCGTACACCTCCATCATGGTGAACTCGGGGTTGTGGCTGCGATCGACGCCCTCGTTGCGAAAGTTGCGGTTGATCTCGTAGACCCTCGGCATGCCGCCCACGAGCAGTCGCTTGAGGTAGAGTTCCGGCGCGATGCGCAGGTAGAGGTCGATGTCGAGGGCGTTGAGGTGGGTGATGAAGGGGCGCGCCGCCGCCCCGCCCGCCTGCGCCTGCAGCATTGGGGTCTCAACTTCGAGATAGCCCCGGCCGTCCATGTAGCGCCGGATCGAACT
Source organism: Vicinamibacteraceae bacterium (assembly GCA_011525805.1). Lineage (GTDB taxonomy): Bacteria > Planctomycetota > Phycisphaerae > Phycisphaerales > UBA5793 > UBA5793. The sequence continues at coordinate 70,763 of WYBR01000033.1, read as the reverse complement.
CATCAGTTGCGAGCGAACCAGGAACGTCCGCGATACCTCGGGGCGGACGTACATGTCCACGTAGCGCTGGCGGTAGCGCATCTCGGGATCTTCAATGCCGTGAAACTTGTCCGGCGGCAGGGCGATGCTCTTGCACGCCATCTCGACGCGGCTCGCCCAGACGGTGATCTCGCCGGTGCGGGTCTTCATGACCGGCCCCTGCACGACGATGATGTCGCCGAGGTCGGTCAGTTCAGTAACGGCGAAACTCGCCGCGTCGGCGTCCTTCTTCGAGACGGCGATCTGCAGGTCGCCGGTGAGGTCGCGGATGTTGAGCCAGTGGAGTTTTCCACCGTCGCGGTGGAGCATGACGCGACCGGCGGTGCACACGACCGCCCGATCGGCGCCCTCCGCACCCTCGACGAAGTGCGAGCGAGCCTCGGCGATGGAAACGAGTCCATCCACGCGCCGCCCATACGGATTGACGCCGAGTTCCTCACGCAGGCGGCGGACCTTGGCGCGCCGATCGGCAATCAGTTGCTCGGCGTAGGCGGTCTCCTCGGCCCCGGTTCGCTGCGGCTCGGTCATGATGCGGCAATCGTAGGGGAGGGGGAGGGCGGAACAACACGCCGCAATCACGCCGCGTCGAGGCCGCCCAGTTGCGTGCGGCAGAGTTGCTGATACAGCGGGCAGCGGTCGAGCAGGTCGCGGTGAGCGCCGATGTCCACGATCCGCCCGCGATCCATCACGACGATCCGGTCGGCGTTGATCACCGTGCTCAGCCGGTGCGCGATGACCAGGCTCGTGCGGTCGTGGCAGAAGCGATCGAGCACCGCGTTGATCTGCGCCTCGGAGTCGGCGTCGATCATGCTCGTGGCCTCGTCGAGGATGAGGATGCGCGGATTGCGGAGGATGGCTCGGGCGATGGCGATGCGCTGCCGCTGCCCGCCCGAGAGCGTGACGCCCTGCTCGCCGACGACGGTGTCGTAGCCCTCGGGCTTGGCGCGGATGAACTCGTCGGCGAGGGCGGCGGCGGCGGCGGCCTCGATGCGCTTCTGGTCGATCACCCCGCTGCCGTAGGCAATGTTGTTGTTGATCGAGTCGTTGAAGATCACCGTCTCCTGCGTCACGACGCCGATCTGCTGGCGCAGGCTCTTGAGCGAGACCTCGCCGATGTCCGTGCCGTCGATGAGCACGTGCCCCGAGTCGGGGTCGAAGAGGCGCGGGATGAGGCTCAGCAGCGTCGTCTTGCCGCATCCGTTGGGCCCGACGAAGGCGACGACCTCGCCGTAGTTGATCCGCAGGGTGATTCCGTCGATCGCCGGGGCCGCGGCGTTGGGGTAGGTGAAGACGACGTTGCGGAACTCGATGGACTGGGTGTGCAGGGGCAGGCGCTGCCGAGCGTCGCCCCGCGACTTCTCGACCTTGCCGCGAAGCAGTTGCACGAGGCGGTCAGCGGCCGCGGCGGCTTCGTAGATGTCGTTGGTCAACTGGCTCAGCGGCCTCACCGAGGCGCCAGCCGCGCCGAGCGCGGCGAGGGCGGCGATCGCGTGCGTCCGGTCCGCCGCGCCCTGGAGGATGTACCACGCGCTGAACCCGCCGAGCACGATGATGCCGATCATCGTGATCCCCTCGACCACCGGCGAGGAGAGCGCCTTGGCCCGGCGGATCGACATCTCCGCCGCGAGCAGGCGCTTGTTGGCCCGGTTGAAACGGCCGACCTCCTGCCGCTCGGCCGTGTGCACCTTCACGACGCGGATGCCCTGCACCGATTGCGCGATCGTGCCGAGCATCAGCCCCGCCTGCTTGAGCGCCTTCTTGCTCGCGATCTTGATGCGGCGGCTGAAGAAGCGCACGAAGCCGGCGAGCACCGGCGCGCCGATGAGCGCGATAAGGCTCATTTTCCAGTCCAGCGCGATCGCCACCACCAGCGCCGCCGCCCCCTTGAACAGTTCATGCACCGCCTTGCTCGTGATCGCCGTGAACCCCTTGCCCAGTTGGTTCGAGTCGCGGACGATGCGGCTGATCGAGTCCATCGTCCCTTCCGCCACGATCGAGCGCAGGGGGAAGTGGATGACGCGGTAGAAAGCGGCCTTGCGGATGTTGGCGATCGTGCGGATGCACGCCGTCATCGCCAGCAGCGTGTGGAAGTACTTGGCGACGGCGCCGATGAGCGTCAGCGCCAGCACCAGTCCGAGGACGACGAGCACTCCCTGGAAGGCGTCGGTGGGGAGGCGGTCGATCCACTCCTGGGGGACGAAGTTGTTGATGCGGGCGTTGTAATCAATCCCCAGGTCCCGAAGCGACCGCGTTTCGTCGCCGAGCATCGCCTTGAGGATGATGGGGATGGTGGCGATCCCCGCCCCGAAGCATGCGGCCGAAACGACCGCCGCAAACAGGGCAAAGACGATTGTGGTCCGGTACCGGAGGATGTGCTTGGCGAATCGCCAGAAGTTCTTCATGGAGGAGAGTCAGGGGGCGCCGGCAGGGCCGGGTCGTTCTGGAACGTGGATCATAGACGGTCGAGCGCGGATTACGACCCCTTTCCATCGGCCACCGGGCGGATGTAGGCCAGCCGCCGATCCGTGCTCGCCAGCCCGAACGAGCGGTAGAGGTTCAGCGCCGGCTCGTTGCGCTCATCCACCGCGAGGGTGAATCGGCGGAAGGGCCGCTCCGATAACTGGTGCATGGCGAGGGCCATCAGCCGCCTTCCCAGCCCCCGGCGACGATGCTCCGCCCCGACCCCGAGGTACGACAATTCCACCGACTCTCCGTCGGCAAGGGGGTTGAGCAGCAGCACCGCCGCGGGCTGTCCATCCCACAGCACCAGCGTCCAGAGCGTCGGATCCTGAATCCCCGCTCCCTTGTGGTCGCGCAGGACATCGTCCAGGTCGCGCAGGCCGCACAGCGCCGGGCAGTCGAGCGTCTCGACGTAACTTGCCGCCAGGGCCTGCTTGAACGGCCCATCGAGCGCCGGGCGGTAGGGCAGCAGCGTGACTTCGTCCTGCCACTGCGGCTCGGGGAAGGAGCGCAGCCGCGTCAGGCGCCGCTCCATGTAGTGCAGCACGGCCAGGCGCGTGTAGCCGGCTTGGACGAAGGCCCGCGCGAGCAGCGATTCATTGGGCTCGAGCAACGCCTGGGCCAGCGCCACGCGGGCGGAGTCGAGTCGACCGTGCGCCTCGTCGATCAGCCGAACCAGCCGCGGGACGTCGGCCGCCGCGCGCGGCGGGGTGACGAAGATCATCGCCGTGCGTCCGACGTTTGGAATGGCGAGGTAGACCGGTCCGAGTCGTCCGCCTTCTGCCTCGACCGCCCAGCACAGGTCGGTCGCGTGCCCCTGGCATTGGAGGAACGCCATGAACCGCTCGGCCGCGCCCGCTTCGACCCCCTTGGCCATGACCTGGGCGACGGCCTCGGGCAGTCGGGATGGGGGCACGCGGACGATCGTTTCGGCACTCACGTCGGGCATGGGAGGAACAGATCAGGGAATCACACGGCCTTGAGCGCGGTTGAACATCCAAGGCCGGGTCGGGCCGGCCGCGTCCGCCCATCCGCCGGCCGGGCGAGGCAACGTCGGGCGCGGCGAGTTCTGGTCCGGCGACCGGGTCTCGGATATGCTAGGGCTGCGCGTCTGTGACGCCACCCACGGGAGAATCCCTCATGAGTCGAGTCAGCCTGCGCGTTCGACTGCTCGCGGCCGCCCTTCTCGCGGCTCTGGCCTTCTCGCTGCCGCATTCGCCGGCCGGCGCCGCGGCGCCTCCCGAGCCGAGCGCCCGGCCGCCGCGCTGGGAATTCCAGTTCGAAGTGACGCACGACCTGCGCCTCATCCAGATCGACACCGAGATGTACTGGTTCATGACCTATCTCGTCACGAACCGCACCGGCGAAGATCAGATCTTCGTGCCCAACGCGATTCTCGCGACCGACGCGGGCGACATCATCAAGGACGGCGAGGTGCCCTACGAGGTGACCGAGCGCCTCGTCAAGATGATGAAGAACCCCTTCCTCGAATCCAAGAACCAGGTGATCGGGCAACTCAAGCACGGCCGCGAAAACGCCCGCGAGAGCCTCTTCATCTGGAAGGCGGGCACGCTCGAGGATGTGCGCGACGTGCGCGTCTTCGTCGGCGGCCTGAGCAGCGACACGCAGGTGGTCAAGGACCCGGTTTCGGGCAAGGACGTCGTCGTCCGCAAGCACCTGGCGCGCGAGTACGACTGCCCCGGCAACCCGCTGGCCGAGCCCGCCAAGGCCGTCCGCCTGCGCCGCCAGCACTGGATCATGCGATAGTTCGAGCCTACCCTTGCCGGCTTTTCCCGGTCCGCATCGGGCCGGTTCGATTGAACGGAGTTTGCGTCATGGCACATAAGAAGGGTCAGGGGTCGACGAAGAACGGCCGCGACTCCAACGCCCAGTACCGCGGCGTCCAGGTCTACGGCGGGCAGTTCGCCCGCGCCGGAACCATCATCGTCCGCCAGGTCGGCACCCCCTACAAGGCCGGGTACATGGTCAAGCGCGCCAAGGATGACACCCTCTTTGCGATGTGCGACGGCACCGTCCAGTTCCGCAACCGTACGGTGGACATCGTCCCCGCCGACGAGCGCATTCCCCGCTACACCGCCGTGGAAACCGCCGCGGCCAACTGACCGCGTCGCCTCGACCGCGACGACAACCTGAATCTCATGCAGGAGCGACCCGTCCGGGCTGCTCCTGTTCATTTTTCCTCGGAATTGCGGGGAAAGACTTGACCGGCCCGCGATCGGCTGTATCCTAACAGAATGCGAACAACAGTGCCCCGCCATTCCGGGCCGGCGGAACGCGACCGGGCTGCGCGGCAGGCCGCAGCGCGGGCGGTTGTCCAGGCCGCGAGCGAGGCGTGGGCCGGACGGCCGTCGCACCGCGATCCCCACCTCGCCTGGCTCCACGTCCCTTCGCTTCCGTTCCTGCCCGGCGTTCACGAGTGGTTCGATGCTCCGCCCGACGGCGAACCGGGCGATCCTCGCTGCGGCGTCGGCAGCGCTCGATGCGCCGATCCCCTCCGCCTTCCACCCTTGGCCATCCTCATCGACCTTGCGTGGCGGGCAATCCTCCAGCGCGACCAGGCCGGCGAAGGCGCGATGGTCCTCTGGATCGGCTCGCGCTGCCGCCCCTATTCCCACGCGCTTGTCCGCCGCGATCCGAGTGATCCGCACGGCCCGGGCGACCGGCGCCTGCTCGAACGATCCATCTTCGTCGAGGCGGCCGGCGCGGCCGAGCGGGTGTGGGCGATCGACCTGGCGCTGCGCTGCGCCGCGGTGGCGGCGGTCATCGCCGACGGCCGCGCGCTCTCGATGGCCGACTCGCGCCGCCTCCAGATCGCCGCCGCCGCGGGCGGTGCGCCGGCGTGGCTGGCGCGGCCGGCGCGCGAGCGCGGCGAACTCTCCGCGGCGCGCACGCGCTGGCTCGTCGCCCCCGAACCTTCGCTCACTTCGCAACAGACATGGAGGGTTGAACTTCTGCGCTGCAAGGGAGGGCAGCCTGCCCCGGGAAGCGCGCGGCTCTGGGCCGTGCGGAGAGATGATGCCACCGGAAGGATTCACGAGTGGGCGGCGCGCGATGGCGATCTGGCTCCCCGCCTGGCCGATCGACCTCCTGCGCCGGCGCGATCGAAGATCGCGTGAATCGGCGAGCGCGGCCCGCCCCATCCTGCTCTTCGCCGCCCAGGCGCAGCGGCAGGTCGTCGTGCACTGCTGCGAGCGGGCGCAGAAGGCCGGCGTCCGCGCGGGGCTCCCCCTCGCGCAGGCGCGGGCGCTCTTTCGCGCCGACACGATTCGCCTCGAAGCCGATGACCCGCCGCGACGTCGCGCGGCGCTGCGATCGCTCGCGACCTGGGCGCAGCGCTTCTCGCCCGCCGTCGCCGTCGATGAAGACGGGCCCGGCGAGCCGGATGGCCTGCTCCTCGACGTGAGCGGCTGCGAGCGCGTCTTCGGCGGCGAGGCGCGGCTGCTGCGCCAGGCCCGCGGCGACCTGGCGGGTCTCGGCTTTCAGTCACGCGCTGCCGTCGCGCCGACCTTCGCCTGCGCCTGGGCGCTGTCGCGCTTCGGCGACGGCGAGGCGATCATCGTCGAGCCGGGCGGCCAGCGCGGCGCCATTGCGCCCCTCCCCGTCGAAGCGCTGCGCCTCAGCGCCGAGACCACCGCCGAACTCGCCGAGATCGGCATCGTCCGCATCGCGCACCTCCTCGAACTGCCGCGCTCGACCCTGCCCGCCCGCTTCGGCGAGGAACTGCTCCGGCGCCTCGACCGCGCGCTGGGGCAGGCGATCGAGACGATCGAGCCGGTGCGCCCGATCCCGCCCCCGGCCGTCGAGCGCTGCTTCGACGGGCCCACGGCGCAGATGGAAGTCATCGAACTGACGGTGCGCGACCTGCTCGCCCGACTCGCCGACGCACTGCTTCAGCGAGAAGGCGGCGTGCGGCGCATGGAAGTCGAACTCGTCCGCTCCGACCTCCCGCCTGAGCGATTCACGATCACCCTCGGCCGGCCGAGCCGCGAGGTCCGCCACCTCTGGACGCTGCTGCGGCCGAAACTCGAACGCGCTCATCTCGGCTTCGGCGTCGAGGCGGTGCGGCTGCGCGCCGCCTCGATCGGCCGGCTGCCCCACGAGCAGGCCGAGCACTGGCGCGAAGGCGAACCGGCCACGGCGGCGCAGGTTCGGCGGGCCGGCGATGAACTCCTCGATGCGCTCGCCAACCGCCTCGGCGCCGCGCGCGTGCAGCGGGCGATGCTGCGCGAATCGCATCTGCCCGAGCGGGCGTTCGTGCTGCGCCCCGCGATCGAAGGCATTTCAGGATCGGAAGCGTGCGCCGGCCTCACGCCGCGCGACCGCCCGACGTTGCTTTTCGAGCATCCCCTCGAGGCGCAGGTCGTCTCGCTCACCCCCGATGGGCCGGTGCACCGCGTGCAGTGGCGCGGCGGAGGCGGCGCGGTCCGACGCTGCCTCGGACCCGAGCGCCTCGAGCCGGAGTGGTGGCGGACCCCGCCCGGTCATGGCGCCGCCCGCGACTGCTTCGCCGTGCAGGAGCAGAGCGGCCGCTGGCTGTGGCTCGTGCGCCAACACCGCGACGGCGAGCCCGATCAATGGTCGATCCACGGCGCGTGGGCGTAGGAGGGAGCAAGTCCGATGCCGATGAATGACTCGACCAAGTTGCGTGTTCATCCGGCGCGGGCGGCGGGCGGCGGGCCGATCGGCTTGCACCAGCCGGCGCTGGCGCCGTACGCCGAACTCGCCGTCACGAGCAACTTCACCTTTCTGTACGGCGCCAGCCATCCGGAGGAGATGGTTGAGCGCGCCGCTGAACTGGGCTACCGGCGCATCGCCATCGCCGACACGAACACGCTCGCCGGTATTGTCCGCGCGCATGTGGCCTCGAAGCAGTGCGGCCTGCCGCTGGCGGTCGGCTGCCGCATCGCGCCCGAAGATGGACCGGCCGTGCTCGTCTATCCGACCGACCGCAGCGCCTACGCGCGCCTGTGCCGGCTGCTCACGCTGGGCAAGCGGCGGGCGCCCAAGGGCGAGTGCCACCTCTCCCTGCACGACCTCACCGCGCACGGCGAGGGCCTGCTGGCCGTGATCGAGCCGCCCGAGGTTATCGAGGCGCGTTTCGTCGAGGCGATCGAGACGCTCCGCCGCGCCTTCGATGACGATCGCCTCTCGATCGCGGCCGCGATGACCTATGGCGGCGACGACGACGCCCGGCTGCGCGACCTCATCGCGCTGGGCGAAGCGCAGCGCCTTCCCCTCGCGGCGATCAACCGCGTGATCTACCACCATCCCGACCGTCGTCCCTTGCAGGATGTGCTCACGTGCATCCGCTGCGGCTGCACGATCGAGGAGGCGGGCTTCCGCCTTCAGGCCAACGCCGAGCGGCATCTCAAGCGACCCGAGGAGATGGCCCGGCTCTTCGCGGCGCATCCGCAGGCGATCCATCGCGCCGTCGAGGTGGCCGAGCGGGCGACGGCGTTCAACCTCGACGAGTTGAAGTACGAGTATCCCGTGGAGCCGTGCCCGCCGGGTCTTTCGCCCACCGAGTACCTGCGAACCGAGGCGCTGGCGGGCGCGGCGCGTCGCTACCCGCAGGGCGTGCCGCCGAAGACGCTGGAATCACTCGAGTACGAGATTCGCCTGATCGCAGAACTGCGCTACGAACCCTACTTCCTCACCTGCTACGACATCGTGAACTTTGCGCGCGGCCGCGGCATTCTCTGCCAGGGCCGCGGCGGGGCGGCGAACTCGGCGGTGTGCTACTGCCTGGGCATCACCGAGGTTGATCCCGCGCGATTCAGCCTCCTCTTCGAGCGCTTTGTGAGCCGGGAGCGCGGCGAGCCGCCCGACATCGACATCGACTTCGAGCACGAGCGGCGCGAGGAGGTCATCCAATACCTCTACGCCAAGTACGGCCGCGATCGCGCCGCCCTCACGGCCGAAGTGATCAGTTACCGCGGCCGCAGCGCCGTGCGCGAGGTCGCCAAAGCGATGGGCCTTTCACCCGATTGCGTCGATGCGCTCGCTAAAAACCTCAACCACTGGGGCGAGGCGACGAGCGACGAGCGCGTCCGCGAGATCGGCCTCAATCCCGATGAGCCGACCATCCGCCGCGTCATCGACCTCTCGCGCGAACTGGTCGGCTTCCCGCGCCACCTCTCGCAGCACGTCGGCGGGTTCGTCATCACCCGAACCCCGCTGTGCGAACTCGTCCCCATCGAAAACGCCGCGATGGAGGATCGCACCGTCATCGAATGGGACAAGGACGACATCGACGCCATGCGCATGCTCAAGGTCGATTGCCTCGGCCTGGGAATGCTCACGTGCATCCGCAAGTCCTTCGAGTTCGTCCAGCGGCGCGAGGGCGAGACGCTGACCATTCCGCGCGTGCTCGGAGAGTACGGCGAGGACCCGGTCGTCTACGAAATGATCCAGCACGCCGACACCGTGGGCGTTTTCCAGATCGAGTCGCGGGCGCAGATGTCGATGTTGCCGCGCCTGAGGCCGGAGAACTTCTACGACCTTGTGATCGAGGTGGCGATCGTGCGGCCGGGCCCGATCCAGGGCGGCATGGTGCATCCCTACCTGCGCCGCCGCGCGGGGGAGGAGCCGGTGACCTACCCCACAAAGGAGGTTGAGGAAGTGCTCGGGCGCACGCTCGGCGTGCCGCTCTTCCAGGAGCAGGCGATGCGGCTGGCGATCGTGGCGGCGGGCTTCACCCCCGACGAGGCGGACGGCCTGCGCCGCGCCATGGCCGCGTGGAAGCGCAAGGGCGACGCCATCTTCCGCTACGGCAAGCGCCTCGTCGAGGGCATGATCGCGCGCGGCTATCCGCCCGAGTTCGCCAACCGCTGCTTCGAGCAGATCAAGGGATTCAGCGAGTACGGCTTTCCCGAGTCGCACGCGGCGAGTTTCGCGCTGCTCGTCTACGTTTCGGCGTGGCTGAAGCGCTACCGGCCCGCGACCTTCGCCGCCGCCCTCATCAACAGCCTCCCCATGGGCTTCTACGCCCCGGCGCAGATCATCCGCGACGCCCGCGAGCACGGCGTCGAGGTGCGCGGCGTCGATGTCAACCACAGCCGGTGGGACTGCACGCTTGAGGATGCACGTGAAGCGGGCGGCGGGCCGGCCATCCGCCTCGGCATGCGCCTCGTCAAGGGACTCGTTGAGAAGGAGGCGAAGCAGATCGCCGCCGCGGTCGAAACGCGCGGCCGCTTCGACACCACCGAATCGCTCTGGCGATCCAGCGGCGCGCCCGTGCGGGCGCTGCGGGCGCTGGCGCGGGCGGATGCGTTTCAATCGATGGGGCTTGACCGGCAGGCGGCGCGGTGGCGCCTGGCGCCGCTGCGCGACCATCCCATGCCCCTCTTCGAGTCAGTTGATGCCCGGCGTGTGATGGAGGATGAAGGTGCGTCGCTGCCCGCCGTGGCCCTGAGCAGCGAGGTGCTCACCGACTACGGCTCCGTCGGCCTGTCTCTCAAGGCGCATCCGATCTCTTTCATCCGCGAACATCTTGATCGGCGCGGCGTGCTGCCCTGCGCGGAGTTGCGCGACGCCGTCCGCCGGCCGCAGGGCCATCGCGTGTCGGTCGCGGGGATCGTGCTCGTGCGCCAGCGGCCGAGCACCGCCTCGGGCGTCGTCTTCTTCACCCTCGAGGATGAGACGGGCATCGCCAACCTCGTCGTGTGGGCCTCGACGTTTGAGCGCTACCGGCGCGTGGCGCGCCTCAGCCACGTCCTGCTGGCACGCGGCCGCATCGAGCGCCAGGGCGAGGTCGTGCACCTGCACGCACAGCATCTCGAAAGCCTCGACGATCGCCTGCCCACGCTCAGCGCCGCCTCGCGCGACTTCCATTGAGCGGGCGCGCCGGCGCCGGCCCGCGAAGCGCCCGGCCCACTCGGATTCTGCCCGCGAGACCGCCGTCGAACGCGCCGCGATGAGCAGGCGACTACACTCCACTCCCATGCCACTCGCCGCTTTGCAATGCCTGAGAGGTGTCCGTTGACTCCCTTCGCGATCGCCGGACTTCAGTTGAGCATCCACGCCGACCGGCCGAACCTCGACTCCATCCGCGGCAAGATCGACCTGCTCATGCACCTCTATCCGTGGGTGCAGATGGTCGTGGTGAGCGAACTGGCGACGTACGGCCCGCTGACGAATCACGCCGTCACCCTGCCCGGCCCGCCGGAGACGGCGTACCAGGAGATCGCCGCCCGGCACCGCATCTGGCTCCTGCCCGGGTCGATGTTCGAGCGCCTCGGCTCGACGATCTACAACACCGCCCCGGTCATCAATCCCGACGGAGAGGTGATCGCGCGGCATCGCAAGATGTTCCCCTTCCTTCCCTACGAGGCGGGCGTCGAGGGCGGAACGGAGTTCGTCGTCTTCGACGTGCCCGAGGTCGGGCGCTTCGGCCTGAGCATCTGTTACGACATGTGGTTCCCTGAGACGTCGCGCACCCTCGCCGTCATGGGCGCCGAGGTCATCCTCCACCCCACGCTCACGGGGACGATCGACCGCGAAGTGGAGACGATGATCGCGCGGGCCACCGCCGCCTGCAACCAGTGCTTCGTCATCGACATCAACGGCTGCGCCGACGGGGGCAACGGGCGCTCCGTCTTCGTCGGGCCGGTCGGCGACCTGCTCTACGAGGCGGGAACGGGTGAGGAGATGATCCCCATCGAGATCGATCTCGACCGCGTGCGCCGCACCCGCGAAGTGGGGCTGCGCGGCCTGGGGCAGCCGCTCAAGAGTTTCCGCGACCGCAAGGTTGATTTCACGATCTACGACCGCTCGAAGGCGAATCTCGCCTACCTCGACACGCTTGGCCCGCTGGTGAAGGCGACGCGCGGCTCGCGCGCCGGGATCGCGGCGCAGAAGGCTCCGCCGGCGGCTTCGCCTCCGCCCGCGCCGCGGCAGGACGTACAGTAACGCATGGCGCGCGACGAAGACCGATTCGGCGACGTGGAGAAGAGGCGGGCGGCCCGGCACCTGCCCTTCGACGCCGCCACGCTGCGCGGCGACACGTGGAACGACCTCAAGTACGCCGCCCACTGGCTCACCGACGCCGTCCGCCTCGGCATCGACCAGGACGAGCCGCGCGCCCGCATCCGCGCCGCGCTCGATGTGCTGCTGATCCTCGAGTCGTACTGGTGCTGGCCGGGGCGGGAGACCGTCGCGGAACTCAAGGCCCTGCACGAGCAGGGCCGGCACGACGCGCTCGATCGGCGCTGCGCGCACATCGTGCGCCACCTGACGCAGGGCGTGCCGGCGATCGCGGATGAGGCGGATGAGCCGGCGCCGCCGGAAGGGGCGCCCGCGGCGCGGAAGGCGCCGCCCCCGGCGGATCGACGGCCGCGCTTCACCGTCCTCGTCGTCGATCAGATCAGCGAGGCCGAGGAGCGCGAACTGCGCGCCGGCCTGCTCGCCGCACGGCGCGACGAAGATCCGTTCATCTACGACGTGCTCGTGGCCCCGACGTTCGAGGACGCCGTCATCGCCGTCCTCTTCAACGCCACGGTGCAGTCCTGCGTCATCCGCACCAACTTCCCGTTTCTCACCGCCAACCGGCACGAGGCGTTCGACCACTACCTGCAACTGCTGCGCTCCCTTGAGCCGCCGCGGACCTACGGCGCGGCGCGCTCGCTCACGCTCGCACAGGTGATCCGGCGACTGCGGCCGGAGGTCGATCGCTTCCTCGTCAGCGATGCGCCGCTGGAGGAGGTGTCGGCGCAGGGCGGGACGGAGTTTCAGCGGGTGTTCCACCGGCTCGACAGTTATCTCGAACTGCACTTGAGCGTGATCAAAGGCGTCGCCAGCCGCTACGAGACGCCCTTCTTCACGGCCCTGCGCGAATACAGCAAGCGGCCGACGGGCGTCTTTCACGCCCTGCCCATCTCGCGCGGCAAGTCGATCGTGAACTCGCGCTGGATCCGCGACATGGGTGACTTCTACGGCATGAACGTCTTTCTCGCGGAGACGTCGGCGACCAGCGGCGGGCTCGACTCGCTCCTCCAGCCGCTCGGCCCGCTCAAGCGGGCGCAGCAGTTCGCCGCCCGCGCCTTCGGCGGGCGGCGCTCCTTCTTCGTCACCAACGGCACCTCGACGGCGAACAAGATCGTCATGCAGGCGCTCATCCGCCCCGGCGACGTCGTGCTCGTCTCGCGCGACTGCCACAAGTCCATCCACTACGCCATCGTCACCGCCGGCGCCCACGTCGTCTACCTCGATCCCTACCCCCTGCGCGATTACTCCATGTACGGCGCGGTTCCCCTGTCGGAGATTCTCCGCCACCTGCGGCTCTTCGAACAGGCGGGCACGCTCGACCGCGTCCGCATGCTCGTGCTGACCAACTGCACCTTCGACGGCGTGACCTACGACCCGCTGCGCATCATGCGCGAGGTGCTGGCGATCAAGCCGGACATGATCTTCCACTGGGACGAGGCGTGGTTCGCCTTCGCCGCCTTCGACCCGCTGCTGCGCGCCCGCACCGGCATGGCGGCGGCGGCGCGGCTGCGATCCATGCTGCGCGGCGAGTCGTACGCCGCACAGTACGAGCAGGCGCGGCGGCAGGGGGGCGAGGCGGTCGCGGCCCTGCCCGATCCCCGCGCCGCCCGCGTCCGCGTCTACGTCACCCAGTCCACCCACAAGACCCTCACCGCGCTGCGGCAGGGATCGATGATCCACGTCTACGACGAAGACTTCGACCAGAAAGCGAGCGAGTCCTTCAGCGAGGCGTACATGACGCACACTTCGACTTCGCCGAACTACCAGATTCTCGCCTCGCTCGACCTCGGCCGGCGCCAGGTCGAACTCGAAGGCTATGAACTCGTGCAGCGCAGCATCGGCCTGGCGATGGCGCTGCGGCGGCGCATCTACGAGCATCCCGTGCTGCGGCAATTCTTCCGCGTGCTTCGTCCGGCTGATCTCATTCCGGAGGAGCATCGGCCCTCCGGCATCGAGTTCTACTTCGACCCCGAGGAGGGTTGGGCGCGCATGGATCGCGCCTGGGCGCTGGATGAGTTCGTTCTCGACCCCACGCGCGTCAACGTGCAGGTGGGGCTGACGGGGATGGACGGGGACACGTTCAAGCACCTGCTGATGGACCGCTTCCAGATTCAGATCAACAAGACGTCGCGCAACTCGGCGCTGTTCATGACGAACATCGGGATGACGCGCGGCGACGTGGCGTACCTCGTCGAGTGCCTCATCGCCATCGCGCGCGACGTGTCGGAGCGCGTGGCGGAGTCGAGCGCCCTCGACCGCCGCACCCACGAGGCGCGCGTCGCGTCGCTCATCCACGCCTGCCCGCCGCTGCCCAACTTCAGCCGCTTCCACGGCGCCTTCCGCCGCGACGACGCGGCGCCGACGACGGAAGGGGACATGCGCAAGGCCTTCTTTCTCGCCTACGACGAGCGGGCCTGCGATTTCGTGAAAATGGACGCGGCGCTGCTGGCGGCGGTGGAGGGGGGCGCCGAGCACGTTTCGGCCGGATTCGTCACGCCCTACCCGCCGGGCTTTCCCGTCCTCGCGCCCGGGCAGGTGATCAGCGCGGAGATTCTGCGCTACCTCATGATGCTCGACGTCAAGGAAGTCCACGGCTACCAGCCGCACTACGGCCTGCGCATCTTCCGTCCCGAGGCGCTCCGGGCCGCGGCGCCCCTGAGCATCGCCGAACTACCGATGCTGAACCTGGAAGGCTGAGACATGGCTGCAATGAAGCGAAACGCGAAGAAGACCGGGGCGAATCGCCAGAGCGGAGGCCGCCGTCCCGCGCCGCGCCCGAAGCGGCCGAAACTCCACGGCCTCTCCGACATCCGCCGCTTCTTTCATCGCAATCGCGATCCGATCTTCTTCATCAGCGCCACCAACTTCAACCTGCTGGGCATCGACGAGTGGGTGCGCAACTTCTGGTACGTGAACTACATCGACTGCTTCGATGGACAGCATCCGAGCGTCTTCGTGCCGCGCGAGGCGCCGCACCGCCCCTTCACCTGCATCGAGGACATCAACAACTATCTCCTTTCGCACAAGGAGGTCATTGACTTCATCCGCAGCAAGGGTCGGCGGCCCAAGGCCGTCTTTCTCATGTTCAACGAGGAAACGGAGCGCCTGTGCCGCGAGATCGGCATGGAGGTGTGCTTCCCCCCGGCCGCGATGCGCACAAAGGTCGATGATAAGATCAGCACGAACCGGATCGCGAAGCGCGCCGGAGTGCCCAGCGTGCCGCACGTTCTCGCGAAGGCGGGCAGTTACGCCGAGTTGCGCCGCGTCGCCCGCCGCCTCGGGCCGGATCTCGTCGTGCAGACCTCCTTCGGCGACTCCGGGCACACCACGTTCTTCATCTCCACCGAGCGCGACTGGAAGCGCCACGCCGAAGAGATCGTCGGCGCCGGCGAACTGAAGATCATGAAGCGCATCCGCTGCCGCGGCTCGGCCCTCGAGGCGTGCGTGACGAAACACGGCACGATCGTCGGCCCGTTGATGACCGAACTCGTCGGCTTCCCGGAACTGACGCCCTATCGCGGCGGGTGGTGCGGCAACGAAGTCTTCGCCGGCGCCTTCGACCGGCGGATTCGCGAACGCGCCCGCCGCTCGGCCGTAAAGTTCGGCGACGAACTGCGGCGCATGGGCTACAAGGGCTATTTCGAGATCGACTTCCTCACCGACCTCGACACCGGCCACGTCTACCTCGGCGAAGTCAATCCGCGCATCACGGGCGCGAGTTCGATGACCAACCTCGCCGCCTTCGCCCACGCCGACGCTCCGCTGTTCCTCTTTCACCTCCTCGAGTGGATGGATGTCGACTTCGAGTTCGACGTGGACGACCTCAACAGCCGCTGGGCGAATCCGGCGAACATCGACTCGTGGTCGCAACTGGTGATCAAGTTCACGCCGGACCGCGTCGAGCGCGTCAGCGCCGCGCCCCGCAGCGGCATCTGGCAACTCAACGCCGACGGCAGCGCCTCGTACGTGCGCATGCAGACGCATCGGCGAACCGTGCAGCAGGAGGACCGCGCCTTCTTCCTGCGCATCACCGGCCCGGGCGACTACTTTTACCAGGGGGCGGACCTGGGCATTCTCGTGAGTCCCGGCCGGTTCATGACCGACAACTTCCGCCTCAACGCCCGCGCCCGCGCGTGGATCCGCGCCATGCGCGCCCACTTCGCCTCCGCGGAGGCGGCGCTCGAAGCGGCGTCCGACGCCGCGGCCCGCGCCGCGGTCGGCGGGTTTAAACTCTCATGACGATGCGCGCCTCCCCGCCTCAACCCACCGCCTCGCTCGCCTTCCGGGCGGTGCGCGCTGATTCGATCAGTGACCGTCTGCCCGGCCTCTTCGCCGAGTTCTGGCCGGCGTATCGCGAGTGGTTCCTGCGGCAGGGCGATCAGGCCCGGCCGACCTACGCCGAGTCGCGCCGCATGTTGCGCCTCCACATGCCGGAACTGCTGCCCCTCTACGACGAGTTGACCGAGGCGGTCGGCGGCGGCGACGCACAGGCGCGGTTGCTCGCGCTCTACCGGCCCACGCCTTATCTCTCCGGCTGCTCGCAGGCGGTCCTGCTCCGCGAGGAGCCGGTCCTCGTGCGCAATTACGACTACCGCCCCGACTTGTGCGAAGGGCTGCTTCTGCGAACGCAGTGGCTCGGCCGCACGATCCTCGCCATGTCCGACTGCCTCTGGGGGATTCTCGACGGCGTGAACGATGCGGGGCTGGCCCTGGCGCTCTCCTTCGGCGGGCGGCCCGTGGTCGGCGATGGCTTCGGCATCCCGCTCGTGCTGCGCTACATCCTCCAGACGTGTGAGCGCGCCGACGAGGCCGCGGCGACCCTCTGCCGCATTCCGATCCACATGGCCTACAACGTCACGCTGCTCGATGCGCGGGGCGAGGTGCGCACCGTGCAGGTCGCGCCCGATCGCCCGCCGGGCGTCACCGACCGACCCGTCGCGACCAACCACCAGGGCGCCGGCGACTGGCCGCGCTACGCCCTGCTCACTTCGAGCGAGGAGCGCGAGCGCTTCCTGCTCGATCGAGTGAACGATGCGCACGAGTCGGCCGAGGCGCTGGAGGATCGGTTCCTCCAGCCGCCGCTGCACTCGCGCAACTTCCACCGCGGCTGGGGCACGCTCTACACCGCCTCCTACCGGCCGCGCGAGCGCTCGATCCGCCTTCGCTGGCCGGGGCTGGAATGGCGCCGGACCATCGACGCGTTCGAGGAGTCACGGCTCGACGTCGCAATCGCGTGGTAGGGGGCCGGGCGCCGCGAAGCGCCACCGGGGCGCCGCGGCGCGTTCGCTGCCCTGAGCGAGATCGCCGTGCCGGCTGAATCACGGGACGCGCTCGAAGCGCTCGGCGATGCGGCCGCGCAGCTCGACGAGCGCGGCGGGGGGATGGAGCGGAAAGGCCCAGGCGCGGTCGTTCATCAGCGCGCGCTCCGAGAGGCGCCGCGCCGTGAGGCGAACGGTGCGCTGCGCTTCGTCGAGGATGCGTTCGTGGCGGCGCGCGAGATCGCGCTGCATGGCGCGCATCCGCTCGAAGGCCTCGCGCCTCGCCTCGCTGCGGCGCGGCAGCGCCTCGATCTCGCGCAGGGCCGCTTCGCGCTGCCGGCGCGGCCCCGGGTCGTCGAGGAAGCGATCCAGATTGAAAGGAAGGTGATGAGCCACCCACTTCGCCCGCGCCAGGTCGCGCTCAGTCGCCGCCTCGCGGTCGAAGTCCAGCGTCATCGTCGCGGTCACCCGCGCTTTCGGAGCGAGGCCGGCGCCGAGCCAGTCGCCCAGCCACGCCTCGGTCACTCGGTCGTAGGCGAAGCCCCCGGCGCCGTGGATGAACAGGTCGCACAGCGCCAGGCGCACAAACCCGGTCATGAGCAGCGCCCGCGGCCAGAGACGGGCGTCGCCGCGCCGCAGATCGTGCTCGAAGGCGCGATGGCGCACGCCGTCGGCCGTAACGAGCCAGCAGGGGATCTCGAAGCCGCCGCTGACGCGCCGTTCAAGGGGGGCGATGCCCGCGTCGGGCACGGCGGCGGCGGCGCGGTTGTAGGTCGTCCACGCCGCGCCCGGATCGGCGCGCAGGTGATCGATCAGCGCGCCCCACAGCGTTGTCGAAACGAGCGACGAGGCAGGAATGAGAAAGCGCGGCGCCTCGGATCCGCCGCGCGCCGGCGAGGCCAGCGGCATCGCGCGGTTCTCGAACCGCGCGTCCCGAAGCAGCGCCGCCGCCAGGCACGCCTGCTCGGCGCGGCTCGCGGCGCGGCGCATCAGCATCAGCGCCTGGCCCATCACCCGGCAGCGATTCTCCAGCCCCGGCAGCGCGAAGCGCTCCGCCTCGTCCAGCCGCCAGGCGTGCGGATCGACGAGCATCGGCGGCTGCGCGCCCGTCGGCCCGCCTCGCTCCTCGTGCGGCCACTGCGACCAGTGTACGGCTCGCTCCGTCAGAATCCCCTCCCCGTCGATCACCGGCACGCGCACGACGTGCAGGTCGCCCACGTCCTGGTCGGCGATGATCTCAATGAGCGCGTCCGCTTCCAGCGCCGCGCCCGCCGCGTCGAGCGCGTGATACTTGGCGAGGATGCCCGGGTGCCAGAAGCCGGCCTGGTGCCCTGTGGCCACGATGCGCGCCGGCTCGGCGCCGAGCAGTTCGCTCCGCGTCAGCCGCCGCCATTGCTCGAGCGATCGTCCGAGGAGCGTCGAATCGTCGTGAGAAGCCGGCAGGAGGTCGGGCCAGGCGGGCGGAGGCGGATCGATCCTCACCGATTCGAGCATGACGCCGATCCTCTCCGCGGCAATCCGGCGTCAGTGCCCGCAGCCGCAGCAGGTCGGTTCATCCGCTTTGAGGTCGCGCCACGCCGACTCAGGCAGCAAGCGCCGGCAGCGGCGCAACTCGCGGTGCAGCGTCCGGCGGTACTGCGCCAGCCGCGCCGCCGGATCGTCCAGCGGGCCGCCGAACGTCCGGTTCGGATCGTTGTAGATCAGTCGGATCGGCAACTCGCGGATGCGCAGCCCCTGCGCCACCGCCTGCACCCAGAACTGCATCGGAAAGTCATACCCGTCCACGTCGAGGTTCAATCGCTTGACGGCACACACGCGGTACGCCTTGAAGCCGCAGAACCCGTCCGTGAGGTGCAGCCCGAGGCGGCCGTTGATCTCCTCGGTGATCTCGCGGTTGATGGCGCGGCGGTCCGAGGGCGGCTCGGAGTTGCCGTCCAGCGGCGCGAGGTAGCGGCTGCCCGAGATCACGTCCGCGTCATCCTGCTCGATGGCGCGGAGGAAGTCGGGGATCGACTCCGGCTCGTGCTGCTCGTCGCAGTCCATGGTGATGACCCACTCGTGCCGATCGACCGCCGCCCAGCGGAATGCGTCGAGCATCGACCGGCCGTAGCCGCGGTTCACCGCGTGCCGGATGACTTCGACCGGATGCATGGCGAGGAGCGTGGGGGTGTGGTCCGTCGAGCCGTCGTCGATGGCGAGAACGTTGGGGGCGAAGCGGCGCACCTTGCCCAGCACATCGCCCACGTGCTTCTGCTCGTTGTAGATCGGGATCGCCACGAGCGTGCGGTCGAGGATCGACCGCTGCGACGCGGTGCAGGAGCGGAGGTCGGGCGTCATGCCCGATGTTACTCTCGTGTGAGCAAGGCGGCCAACGGGAGGCGCTCAGCCGCCGGCGGGTCGGGGCGGCTCGCCCGTGGCGGCGCCTGCCCGCGACCGTAGAATCGAGGACATGAACGCCGTCTCGGACCACACCGGCGCCTCGCCGCGCCTCGATGAACCACCCTTCATCGTGCCCCTCTGCGCCGTCTTCCGCAAGCACCTCAAGGCCGACGGACAGAAGTTCACCGCCGAGCGCGCCCGCGTCCTCGACACGGTCATCCGCATGGAGCGGGTCTTCGAGGCCGAGGACCTGCTCGACGAACTGCGCCGCCGCCGCATGCGCGTCTCAAAGGCGACGATCTACCGGACGCTCAAACTCCTCCAGGACGCGGGCATCATCGAGCCGGTCCTCTTCGATCAGAAGCAGACGCACTACCAGTTGGCCTACGGCCAACCGCCGCGCGACCAGATGATCTGCGTCGAGACGGGCCGGGTGATCGAGATCACGGTGCCCGAGATCATCGACGTGCGCGACCGCATCGCCGCCCGTCACGGCTGGTCGCCGGTGGGCCACCGCCTGCAGATCTTCGCCGTCTCGCCGGAAGCCGCCGACGAACCGTCGGAAGAAGGCTGAATCGCGAGCCGACTCTTACGGGCTCTTCTCGGTCCAGTAGCGGGTCACCTTGCCGTCCACGACTTCGAAGCAGGTCGTGGTCGTCTCTTCTTTGTGCTGCCAGCCGTCGTAGAGAAAGAGGAGCTCCCCGCTGCTGCTTTCGCTGCGGCGGTACTCGTAGCGCCAGATCTCGCCCTGCGCGCCGTCGCGCGTGAAGGCCTTGCGCGAGGTGGGGGCGCCGAAGGCGGCTTCGAGCCAGTCGGACGTCGTCCGGCCCTCGCGCACCTGCGAGAGACTGGCCGAGGTGATGCGCCGGCCCTGCACGCTCACCGTCTTGTTGCCGCTGATGATGTTGCACCCGCTCAGGAGCAAGGCGAGGGCGGCGCAGCCGGCAAGGAGTCGGCGGGGGATGAGCGTGCTGGGGGACATCGAGGACTCTCCTTTCATCGTCGCGGCGGTCCGGGTCGCGCTGACCGGGGCGCCCGCTGTGGCGATCATCGGCTCACGCGCGAGCCGCTCTCCATCGCATCATAGGACGCGGCGCGGGGGCGACTATTCATCAGTGCCGGGCGCGGACGCGGGAGGTTCGGCCGGCGGACGGGGCAGGGCCTCCCAGCGGCTCAGGTCGAGCCTCAGCCGCCCGGGATCGCACCTCCAGGGCAGCGCCGGCCAGGGAAAGCAGTCCACCGCATCCTCTCCTTCGTGCATGCGCAGCGCGCCGATCTCGAGCACGCCTTCCGAGACGAGCGCCTCGGGCAGCGCCACGACCGCGGTCCAGCGCCCTTCGCGCTGAGCGACGCGCACATCCTCATCGCGCAGGAGGTTCGAGCGGGCCCAGTCGCGCATCGACCCGTCCGGGCGAATCGTGGCCGCGACGATCGGGTGCTCGTGCGGGCCGAGCAGGAGAGTGATCGACTCGTGCCCGGCGAGTTCGCGCCAGTGCGCCAGGTCGCGCAGCGGATCGGCGACGCCCTCGCCCTCAACGGCGCGCTCGAAAGCGCGATCCAGCGCGCAGGTGACGATGATCTCCCAGTGACCGCGCTCCGGCGAGCGCTGGACGCGGACGATCGTCGCCCGCCCGTCGTTGATCGGCGGCGGTTGTCCGGCGAGCCAGGCGTCGAGCGTCCAGTGACGCCAGGGGATCGAAAACGTGCGGCCCGGGGGAAGCACGACGACCTGCGCGTCGAGCAGGGGCAGGGCGTAAACCTCGTTGGCGACGGCGACGGCCAACCGCTGCGAGGGCGACTGGGGCGGACGGTCGAGCACACGGCGCGCGATGCTCCGAGGCGCCAGGTCCAACCGCGTGACCTCGCGCGGCCGGTCGGTGAAGTTCAGGCGGGCCTCCTGCCGCTGTGCGGCGAGGTTGGCGAGCGCGAGGTGCGTTTCGCCGCCGGCGTCCTGCTCAATCCACGCGGCCGACTCGACCTGCCGGGCCGCCCACGATCTCAGCCGCATCGCCCACGGCTCGTCGCCAGGTCGATCGATGGCGCGCGCCAGGAGCGTCGCCTCGAGTTCGGCGAGTTGCTCGGGCGCGGCGGGCCAGGCGGCGAAGCGCGTCGGGCCGTCCCAGGCCGTCCGGATCAGCAGGCGCTCGATCTCCAGCCCCAGCGCCGGGTCGATGAGTCGCAGGTCGCGCAGCGCAGCGCACCACCGCCCGGCCGTCTGCCGCGCCAGCAGTGCGGGAAGGGTGTTGTCGGCTTCCGCCGCCGCGGGCGCATCGGGATTGACGTGGCGCCTCCACAGCGCGCGGCGCACCGCATCGATCGGCGCCGACGACTCGGGCGCATCGAATCCCCAACCGGCGGGCAAGGGGGCGCACGGCGGCTCCTCGGCGTCAGGTTCGATGGGGATCAGGGAGATGCGCGTCGTCCCGACGTGCAGCCCGGAGCCGGGCCAGGACGCGGGGTCTTCAAGGACGAGAAAATGCGGCACCGACTCACTCGAACCGCCGGCGCTCTCGCCCGCTTCCACCCACTCGAACGGCTCCGCGGCCCAGCGCCAGCGGGCGAAGCGGGCAGCGCGGGTCGGATCCCCCTCAATTCGGCGCACGATCAGCCGGCGCACCGGAAGCGCGATCGTGCGTCCCGCGTCGGTGCGCGCGTCAAAAGTGGTCGGCGCATCACTTGAATCACCCGACCACGCGAGCGAGAGCAGCAGCGGGCGGTCCGGCAGGACGAGCGCAACCGTTTCGAGGGGCGCGAAGCGGCCTTCGGGCGCGGCACTCGACGACACGGCGCGCGGCGAAATCCCTGATTGCTTCGATTTGCACCCGCAAAGCGCCAGGCACGCTAAGACCGACGCACAGGCAACCGATAACCGGAGGGTGCGACCGATGCGATGATCGCTCGACCGATGCTTGCGCATCATCACGTTGCTGGCGAGCCTCGTCATGGCGAAGTCGATGCAAGCGGCCCCGAATCGGAGTGTAGCGCCGGTCGAAGCGAGAGGAGAGATGAGGACATGGTGACGCCGCGGCCCGATGGCTCCTTCCGGTTTGAGATTCACTTCCCCAGCGCCCGCTCCGTGGCGATCGCCGGGACCTTCTGCGACTGGTCCATGACCCGCTGCCCCATGCGCCGCGGCGAGGGCGGGTGGTGGATCGCCGACCTCGACCTCCCGCCCGGAGATCACTCCTTTCAATATGTGGTCGATGGCCGCGAGTGGATCGCTGACTTCGCCGCCTCGGGCGTCGAGCGCAACGGGTTCGGCTGCTGGGTCAGCCGCCTTTGCGTCAAGCCGCGCTCCTCGCGCCCCATGCTCGACCGCGAACTCGAGACCATCGTGGAACTGGTACGCGAGGCGGGCGATCGCCTGCGCGAAGCCGCTCCGCGGCCGCTGGTCTTTCCCCGCTCCGCGGAAGCAGAGGACGTCGACGACGCCCGCAAGGTCGCCTGAACAATCTCCAATAGAAACGCAAGGGCGCCCGGCCCCGCCTTCCGAGCGCGGAATGCCGGGCCGGTGCGGCCGCGCCGCGGCGCTGCGCGGGTAGTATTCCCGGCCGGCGCCGGGCGCCCGGCCCGCCCCAACTGCGGAGAGGTCCCATGCCCCGCGAGATGGCCCAGTCTTCCGGTTCGGCTGAACGCACCGTAGACGACCTCGTCTTCGTCGGCTTCAACTCGCGCGTCGTCGCGCTCGACCGCTACAGCGGCGAACTGGTCTGGCAGTGGAAGAGCCCGAAGGGGTCCGGCTTCGTCGCGCTGCTGCTCGACGGCGATCGACTCATCGCCTCGGTCCAGGGCTACACCTACTGCATCGAGCCGCTCTTCGGCCAGCAGGTCTGGACCAATCCACTCAAGGGAATGGGAGTGGGGGTGCCCTCGCTCACCAGCGTGCGCGGCGCTTCGTCGTCGCCCTATGGACTGGGCGGCGCCGCCCAGCAGCAGCAGGCGGCGCAGGCCGCCGCGGCCGGGTAGAGTCTCCCGGCGTTCGCGGCCCCGGGGCCGAGAGGAGGCAAGCAGTGGCTGAGTCGGACATCCCCAACTTTGAGCCGATGGCCCCTCCGGTGACAATCGCCCCTCCGACCCTCCGCCCCGCCCTGACCCCCGCTCGACCCACCACCTGGCCGATGGTGCTGGGCATCATCTGCATCGTGTTCGGAGTCCTCGGCGCGCTGGGCGGCGTGTGCGGCGTCGCCGGCCAGGTGATGCAGGAGGTCTTTCTCGGCTCCATGGATCAGGCCGAGGAATCACAAGCCATGCTCGAGGCCATGGGCCGTTACCGCGTTCACACCATCGTCGTTCTGGTCGTGGCGATGATCGTCGCGGTCGTTCTCGCGATCGGCGGCATCGGCCTGACGAGCCGCCGCCCCTGGAGCCGCCGGGTGCTGCTCCACTGGTCGTGGGTTCGCATGATCGTCGCCGTGGCCTCCCTGGGCGTGCAGTATGCCGCGCAGCAGGCGATGATGCAGGCCGTCGCCGCGGACCCCGAAGCGCAGATGCCGCCGCAATTCGGATTCATGATGAGCGCGTTCGGCGGCGTGATGTTCGTCTTCGGCCTCGCGTGGGCCTGGGCGCTGCCGGTCTTCTGCCTCGTGTGGCTCAACCGCGCGCCGATCCGCAAGGAGATGAGCGAGTGGGCGTGACGATCGGCGCCGCCGGAGCCGCCGCATGAGATGCCGAACCTGCGATTACGCGCTCTGGAATCTCCGCGCCCGCGTGTGCCCGGAGTGCGGCTCGCCTTTCAGCGTCGGCGACTACGAGTTCGTTCCCGGCAGCGTGCGCTTCTGCTGCGCGCACTGCAATCAGCCCTACTACGGCACGGACGCGAAGGGGCACCTCGATCCGCGCGAGTTCGAGTGCGTGACCTGCGGCCGAGCGGTCACCATGGACGAGATGGTCGTCGTGCCCGCGGAAGGCGTGCGCGATCAGGACACGGCGACGACCCTGCCGTGGATGATGCGGCGCGAGCGCGGGTTCTTCTCCAGTTATTTCAGGACGATCGGCTGGGGTTTTGCGTACGCGCCGCAGATCGGCCGCGCGCTCGCCGTCGCCGAGCCCGGTCGCGCCTCGTGGTTCTTCGCCTTCGGGACGATCGCGCTGACGATGCTGCTCGCCTTCTCGCCGATGATGTGCTTCATGCTGCCGGCGACGATGGGCGCCGGCGGACCCGGCGGCGGGGGCGGCGCCCGCGCCCTCTGGGGGCCGCTCGTCGTTTTCGGATCGCTTCTGGCCGGCATCATTCTCGGCGCCGCGATCGGCCTGTGGCTCGGCCCGCTCATCGCCCACGGAACCATGCGCCTGCTCGGGTCGGGGCGCGGCGGGTACAACCGCACCCTCGGCGCCGTCTGCTACACCTGCGGGCCGTGCATTCTCTCCGCTGTGCCATGCCTGGGGTTTTACATCTTCGCCATCAGCCTCATCTGGTGGATGATCAGCGCTTCGCTCGCGCTGGCTGAGGCGCACCGCGACCGGGTGTGGAAGGGCGTGGTGTCGATGATTCTCCCGGCGCTGCTCGTGCCGGCCGTCCCGATCGGCGCGTGGCTCGTCGTTGTTTTCTGGATGATGGGAGCCGGGGGCGCGCTCGGGGGCGCACCGATCATCGCGCAGATCGCCACGCAGGCCAAGGTGTCGAGCCTGTCCATGGCCTGGCGGACGCAGGCGATGAACGCCTCCGGCCCCATTCACGCCGCGCAACTGCTCGAGTCAGGGTTCGTGAAGCGCGAGACCTTCCTGCTTGAGACCTCGCGGCTGGCGTTCGAAGAGGTCCCCGTCGGTTCGCTCACCCTCGCGGACTTCGGTTCGAGCGCCGGGACGGCGCTGAGCGAGACGCAGCAGTCGGCGATCGTGCAGGCGGCCGCCGCCCTGCCGGCCGATGTGATCGCCCATCGCCTCGGCGACTTCGTCTTCACCTACCACGGCATCGATCCGACGATCGCCCCGGCCGACCTTTGGGTGGTTATCGCGGCCCCGATTGCCGATCCGCTCGGGCCCGCAAGTCCGCTCGCGGAATACGTCACTGCAACGGTCGGGAGCGGCGTCGAGGCGATTGCCGCGGCCGATTTCCCTGCCGCCCTCGCGAAGCAGAACGACCTGCGGGCGCGCTACAACCTCGCGCCTCTGCCGCCGCCTGAGACGATCACGCACGACCAGCCCGCCGTCGCCGCCGATCAGTAGGAGCGCAACGGGCGTGCATGCTCAGAAGCCGATGCTCACGTTCACTCCGAGGAAGCCGGAGGGGTCGGCGTCGAAGTCGCGCGTCGCCAGCCCGTTGCGGTTGCTCACCTCGAACTCCTGCCACAGCACCACGCCGCCGATCAGGTTGATCGCGATCGATTCACTCGGCCGGTGTGCGAAGCGCAGAAAGATCGGAACGGAAGTGTCTTCAACGACAGCCGCGAGTTGCGGGGCCGAGTCGTCGAGGCGGAAGCGCCGATTCTCCCACGCCGCGCCGAACGCGATCTCATTCTGATCGTCGATCGCGGCAATGATCTCGCCCATCGAGCCGCTGCTGGCGAAGCGCCATTGCTCGTTGAGTTTCCAGTTGACGTTGATGATGGGCAGGATGAGCGCATCATCTTCGATCTGCGACATGGCGCTGACGCCGAAAGCGATCGACCGATCGTCTCCCAGATCCCACACCAGGCCGCCGACGCCGCCGATCGTGCCCGCATCATCGACATCGACGCCGCTCTCGCCTGCGACGCGCCCCTTGACGCCGGCGAACCACGACCACTGCTCATCGATGCCGACATATGCGGTCAGACCGAGGTCGAGAATGTGAATGTCCTCGAAGGGCGAGGTCGCGCCGGCGATGAAGGCGTTGGGCCGGCTGAAGTCGTAGTTGCTGTACTCGTAGCCCAGGCCGAGCGCGAGCGTCATCCGGTCCGTCGCCTTCCAGTCCGCCTTGGCGCCGACGCCGCCGCGAAAGACGCGAAAGTCCCCGTTGGCGCCGTCAAGGCCCGTGTCGAACTGGTAGCGCCCGCGCGGGGTGAGGGCGAAGCTGAAGGCGCTCTGCTCTTCCTCGGCGAGTCCCGCTTCCTTGGCGTCTTGTGCGAGCGTCGGGCGAACGCCGAACGCGAACATTGCGGTGATGACGGTGAACGATCGAAGCGGCGTGTTGAGCATGAATCACCTCCGAGGAGTCGGCGATTGTACTCCGTGCGGTAAGATGGGCGCTCAGTCGGCGAGGCGCCCCGTGCCCCAAGCCCTGTCGCGAAGCCGCAAGCGGCTGCACCCGTTGACTTTGCTCGACCGAACGCTAGCCTTGGGGTCTCGACGGGGCCGGTGCCCCCCGGAGATCGGAGCCTTCTCATGCACGGATTCAAGCCCCACAAGGGCCTTCTCAAGCGGGTGACGGTGACACGCAACGGCAAGGTCAAGCACGCCAAGGCCGGACAGCGCCACCGCAAGAGCCTGCACAACAGCGCCCAGAACCGCCAGTTGCGCCAGCACAAGGTGTCGGCCGAGGTCGAGCGCAAGCGCCTTCGCAAGTTGCTCAACTTCCGAATCCGCCCCGACAAGGTGCGCGACGCCGAGGGCAACGTGATCAAGGCCGAGTCCTGAACCCGTGGATGAACCGGCGCATCTGCCGCCGGCGAGCCGGCCGACCCGTCGGCAGGGGAGTGAAGCAGACTGAGAGTCGGTGCGAGCCGGGAACCAAGCGTCTGAAGCGCGGCGGCCTCGAAGTGCGAGGCGGCGAAACAGACCCCCGTTCTTGCCCAGGGAGTTGAGTCGATGCCTCGTACACGCAAAGGCGCTGCCCGCAACAAGGCGCGCAAGCGAATCCTCCGCGAAGCCCGCGGATACTACGGAACCAAATCCCGCCACAAGCAGCAGGCCAAGAACGCGCTGATGCGCGCCGGCTGCTTCGCCCGCCGCGACCGCCGCGCCCGCAAGCGCGACTTCCGCCGCCTGTGGATCACGCGCCTCTCGGCGGCGTGCAAGATGCGCGGCCTGCGCTACAGCCAGTTCATCAACGGCGCCCAACTCGCCGGCATCCTGCTCAACCGCAAGATGCTCAGCCAGATCGCCATCGAAGACCCCAAGGCCTTCGACCAGGTCTGCGAACTCGCCAAAGCCTCTTCGACCGCCACCGTCGCCCGCGCCTGAACCGCCACGCGCCGTCGCCGCCCACGCCCACGATGAGGCTCTGCGAATCGTGGGGTGCGTCTCTGCGAATCGTGGGATGCGTCTCCGCGAATCGTGGGGTGCGTCTCCGCGAATCGTGGGGGGTCTTCACGCGCTTCGCAAACTCCCCTCTCGCCCTTCCCCCGCGCGCCCTCCTCGCGCGCTCCGCTAACATGGTGTGCATTCACCGCTTTACGAACGGGACGCCATGATGGAAATGACCGCTACCGGGATAACTCCCCCGACTCGCCCGCCCCGGCGCCCCGCGCCGGGCGCTGGCGCCCTCGCGCTCCTCGCCGCCGCGTGCCTCGGCGGGCTGGCGCTGACGGGCGGGGCCGGCCGCGAATCCGCCGCCGTCCTCCACGCCGGCGACCTTCGCCGATTCGATCCCTACGGCATCGTCGGGGCCTCGACGGTCGACCCCGGCGAACGGCTCATCAGCGAACTCAACTGCATCGCGTGCCACGCCGCCGAACGGGCCGTGGCCGATCGCCTCTGGTCCCGCAAGGCGCCTCTGCTGGGGCAGGTCGGCGCGAGGCTTACCCCCGAGCACCTTCACGCCTGGTTGACGGATCCGCACTCCGTCAAGCCCGGGACGACGATGCCGCAACTCTTCGCCGGCCTCGACCCGGCAATGCTCGAGCGCGTCGTCGAGCCGCTGACGCACTTTCTTGTCTCCCTCGGCGGGCCGGCCATCGCCCCCGAGACGGAGTTCGACGCGATGGACGTGAGTCTCGGCCGCGTGCTCTACCACCAGGTCGGCTGCGTGGCGTGCCACGAGCCGCTCGAAGCCCCGGCCGTGCTCGCGCCGCTCAACCGGCCCGCGGAAGAGGATCCTTACGGCGGCGCCGCCGGACCGTCAACGGAGATTCCCCAAGGGGCGAAGGAGCACGCCTCGCCGATCGGCCCGCTCGCGGGCCGCACCAGCATCCGCGCGCTGGCCGAGTTCCTGCGCGATCCCGCCTCAATCCGCCCCTCCGGCCGCATGCCCTCGATGAACCTCACGGCGGACGAGGCGCGGGCCATTGCGACCTACCTCATCGCCGCCGATCACGAGCGCCTCGGCCGCGCCG
This sequence comes from Vicinamibacteraceae bacterium, assembly GCA_011525805.1. Lineage (GTDB taxonomy): Bacteria > Planctomycetota > Phycisphaerae > Phycisphaerales > UBA5793 > UBA5793. The sequence goes on along the minus strand of WYBR01000033.1, from coordinate 42,430 downwards.
GCCTCAAACCGCCGGCCGCACAGCCCTTCACGATCAACGCGGAGAAGGCGGAGATGGGCGAGAAGTTCTTCGCCGCGATGGGCTGCGCGCACTGCCACGAGATGGGGCCCAACCGCACGCCCATCCAGCCGATGGGCCGGCCGATCCCCATCGCCCCGCTCATGCGCCTCGATCCACAATCCACGCCCGGCTGCCTCGCGGATCAGCCGCCGACCGGCGCGGCGAACTACCGCCTCAGCCCCGAGCAGCGCGACCTCATCGCCGCGACGCTGCGCTTTCCCGATCGCCTGCGACAGCCGCTCGCGCCCGCCGACGCGATCCATCGCACGCTCAGCGCCCTGAACTGCTACGCCTGTCACGAGCGCGACGGCGAGGGCGGCCCTCTGCCGGCCAGGCGCGAGTACTTCACCACGCTTGACGAAGCGGAACTCGGCGACGAGGGCCGCATCCCCCCGCCGCTGACCGGCGTGGGCGGCAAACTCCTCCCCGGCTGGATGCGCCAGGTCATCACCACCGGGGCGAAGGTGCGGCCGTACATGGCCACGCGCATGCCCGCCTTCAACCTTCCTCAGGTCGATTCGCTCCTCACCGCCCTCGAGAAGGCCGACGCCCCGTGTCCCGCCGAGGAACTCCCCGCCGCACCCTTCAACGAACTGCTCGCGGCCGACGGGCGCCGCCTCGCCGGCGCCGGACAGGGGATGGCCTGCATCAATTGCCACTCGATTAAGGGCAGCAAGCCCACCGGCGAGCCCGCGATGGACCTTATCACCACTACCGAACGCCTCCGCCTCGACTGGTTCCGCGCTTACATGCGCGACCCCGCGAGTCTGCGGCCGGGCACGCGAATGCCCAACCACTGGCCGCCCGATCAGCCCAATCCCTTCCCGCAGATTCAGGAGGGCGATCCGGATCGGCAGATCGACGCGATCTGGGCCTACCTCTCGCAGGGCGAGTTCCTCGCGCTGCCCGAGGGCGTGCCGACGGATGAGGGGTTCGAGATTCTCGTGCGCGATGAGCCGGTCGTCTTCCGAACCTTCATCAAGGGGGCCGGCTCGCGCGCCATCGCACTCGGCTTCCCCGAGCAGGTGCATTGCGTCTTCAGCGCCGAGCAGGTCTATCTCGTCGAGGCGTGGCGCGGGGCGTTTCTCAGCGCCGCCGGCGCGTGGGCGGGTCGCGGGGGCAACCCGACCGATCCCCTCGGCGAGTCGGTCGTGAAGATGCCCGCTCGCTTCCCCTTCCTCGCCGTCGGCGCCGGCGGAGAGATCGACGCGGTCCAGCCGCAGCCGCGCTTCCGCGGCTATCGGCTCGATGCGAAGCGCCGGCCGATCCTCGAATACGACTTCGCGCGCTGGTTCATCGACGAGCAGCCGACGCCGCTGGTGCGCCTCGAAGGCCCGGGACTGCGGCGAGTGTTCAGCCTGCGAGCCGACGCCGAGTTTCCACCGCAGGAGTCGCTGCGCTTCGTCGCGGCGGAGGGCCATCTCATCGTGCCCGGCGGCGTGGACACCTACACCATCGATGAGAAAGTGACCTGCGTGCTCCGTCTGCCGCAAAGCGCAACCGCCTCGGTCAAGCGCAGCGGCGGCGTGAGCCAACTCGTCATCGACCTCGCCCCGAGCATGACCGGCGAGACTCAGTTCGAAGTGGAGGTGACGTGGTGAGACGCACAACGCAACTCGGCGCGGCGGTCTGCTTGATCCTCTTCGGCGCGACCCTCGCCGCCGCGATTCAGCAGCCCCTCGGCCCCGAACTCAAGTACATCCGCCAGGCCGACCGCGAATCGACGCGCAGAGCCACCATCGCGCAGTACCTGCCCGAGGGTCTCGACTACGGCCCGTGGTGGGTGATCGGCCCCTTCCCCAACAGCGGGCACGGCGAACTCGACCGCCTCTATCCCCCCGAGCAGGACGGCTTCAATCCCGACGCCGTCTACAAGGGCAAGCACGGCATCGACGTAACCTGGCGCCGGACCGACTTCCAGGACAACAGCGCCATGAACCTGCGCATCTTCGGCGACAACCCGAGCGACAACCGGTTCAACGAAGACGCCGCCGTCTACCTCTACCGCGAGATCCGCATCGGCGAGCCGGCCGACCTCAAGGTCCACATGGGCTCCGACGACGGCGTCAAGGTCTGGCACAACGGCCGCGTCATCGTTCACGCCGACGTGCTGCGCGGCTGGGAGTCGGACCAGCACGTCGTCACGCTCCACCTCGAGCCTGGCGTCAACACGATCCTCGCCAAGGTCGTCAACCGCGGCGTGGGGTTCAACTACTCCTTCGGCTACGACAATCCTCTCGATCCGCTCCTCGACGCGATGCTCGAGTATCAGCTCGATCTCGACTTCCCTCGTTCGGCGGAGGATGAGTACTACCGCATGCTCACGATCCCCGTTCCGCGCGACATCGTGCTGGAGGTCGGAGGGCTGGATGTGATGCCCGACGGCCGGCCGGCGGTCGCGACGCGCCGCGGCGAAGTGTGGATCGTCAATGACGCCTACGCCGACCCGCCTTTCAGCGCGACCTTCACACGCTTCGCCGCCGGCCTGCACGAGCCGCTCGGACTCGTCAGCAGAGACAACGCGATGTACCTCGTCCAGCGCGGCGAACTCACGTGCCTCATCGACGAAGACGGCGACGGCCGCGCCGACCGCTTCGAGACCGTCTACGACGGCTGGGGGCTCAGCGGCAACTACCACGAGTTCGCCTTCGGACCCAAGTTCGACCGCGAGGGCAACATGTGGGTCGCGCTCAACCTCGGCTTCTGCGGCGGCCTGGGCAAGAGCATCGTCCCCTGGCGCGGCTGGGCGCTCAAGATCACTCCCGACGGAAAGATGACCCCCGTCTGCGGCGGCATGCGCTCGCCCAACGGCATCGGCATGAACGCCGCCGGCGACATGTTCTACGTCGACAACCAGGGCGACTGGGTCGGCACCTGCCCGCTCGTTCACATGGAGAGCGGCGACTTCTGCGGCCACCCAGGCGCCAACCAGTGGTACGACCATCCCGCCGCCCCCGGTGAGAATCCCGGCAAGCCCGCCGCCGGGCCCGACGGCCCGCTCACCATGTACGAGGCGGCGAAGGTCATGCCCTCGCTCAAACTCCCCGCCGTCTGGTTCCCCTACGGCCGCATGGGCCAGTCCTCGGCCGACATCATCTGCGACCAGACCGGCGGCCGCTTCGGCCCCTTCGCCGGCCAACTCTTCGTCGGCGATCAGACCACCGCCTCCATCGCGCGCGTCTTCCTCGAAAAAGTCGACGGCAAGTATCAGGGCGCCTGCTTCCCATTCCGCAGCGGATTCGACTGCGGCGTCAACCGCATGTGCTGGGGCGCTGAGCCTCCCTCCCCCGGCCCTGCGGGGGAGGGTCGGGGTGGGGGCGAGGCGCACGCTTCGATGTTCGTCGGCATGACCAACCGCGGCTGGGGCTCGCTGGGCCGCAAGCCGTGGGGCCTCCAGCGCCTCGTCTGGACGGGAAGGACCCCCTTTGAGATTCTCGAGATGAAGGCGCTCAGCGACGGCTTTGAACTGGGCTTCACGCAGCCGGTCGATCGGCAGGCCGCAAGCGACGCCGGCGCCTACGCGATGAAGTCCTTCACCTACTGGTACCACGAACCGTACGGCAGCCCGGAGATCCGCAACAAGGTGTTGACGATCCGCGAGGCGATCGTCTCCGAGGATGCGCTGCGCGTGCGCCTCGTGATCGACGGCCTGCGCGAAGGCTTCGTCCACGAACTCACCGCCCCCGGCGTGCGCAGCGCCGAAGGGAAACCGCTGCTGCACGCGGAGGCGTACTACACCTTGAACCGCCTCCCCGACGGCCCGGTGGCGCGGGCGGAACAGCCGTGAATGGGTGACTGAGGAAGCTGAAACTCGGGCGATCGACTGGCTCCCGGGTGTATAGTTCCGCGGCTCGACATGGAAGGAACGCCCATGGTCTCTCTCACCAACCCGACTCCTGACGGTCTGAAAAGGGCAATCAAGGAGGCGATGCGCGAGACGCTCGCGGAGGAGCGCCGGCTGCTGCGCGATGCGATCATCGAGGCCTTGAAGGATCTAGGCATGGCGGCCGCCATTCGCGAGGGTTTGCAGACTCCGCCCGTGGACAGAAGCGACGTCATGTCCGCCCTGAAGGACGCCTCGTGAAGGTCGCGTTTCGGAGTTCCTTCCTGCGCGATGTGAAGAACGTCAGGGACGCCCCGATGAAGCGGCGCATCATCGGCGCGATCGAGCAGATCGAAGCAGCGCGGCGCCTCGATCAGATCGCCGGACCTACAAGCATCACCGGCGAGTCTGGTGCCTACCGCATCCGCGTCGGCGACTACCGACTCGGGCTCATCTCGACAGCGACGCCGCGACTTTTGTCCGCTGCCTGCATCGCCGCGAGATCTACCGCTACTTTCCGTGAAATGTGGATCGCCGCTTCGCGGCTGCGATTGACCTGCTCTGGTGCAAGGCGGGTGGCATGGCCTGGCGCTTCGCCTGACTATGCCGAACGCGAAGGCGTGTTCGATCTCGCATTCATGCTCGGGAAGAGAGACGCGAAGCGCGACGCCATGCCACCCGTCGCTGCGCGAACCGGCGCTACTTGCTTATTGGACAGGCGCGTCGCCTACCGTCGCGCTTCGCGCGGCGATTCCGAGTCTGCCATGGCGCACGCCACTCGACGCCATTGAGCCGATCCCCGCTCGCCTCGCGCACGGCCGGTCTCTAGTCGGACAACGACTGCTCCGGTCGAGGGCTCGGATGCATCCACCGCTGCCAGAGGGCCCTGAAGCCGTCATCGCCTTCCTTGTAGAAGGACATCCGCAGCGTGCCTGCCGGCCCGTACAGCCCCGCGACGATTGCCTCTTCCTTCGGCTCGATGAGCAGAATGGAGTCGTTCACGGTCCACTTTCGTCCGCGTCCGTCGATCACGGTGCCCATGCCGGCGATCGGGGCCGAGCGGAGCCGGGGCAGCGCCGTGCGGATCAGTGGCCAGAGCACCATGAAGGCCAGAATGGGGGCGTAGAGAGTCAGCATCGCCAGCAGCATGGCGAGGGAGTGCATGGGGTTCGATCCCCGGCTGCGGACGCCGATGCAGGTGCCGCCGAGAATGAGAAGCGCGATCATTTGCCCGACGAACGATCGTCTCAGCGAAGGAACGCCGGAGCGCGAGATCCGAGAATCCAGCAGTTCCGGTTCGAGCATGTTTTCCGTTCGCTCAATGCCAAGGCACACCTCGTGCAGGCGGTGATCCACCAGCGCAGCCGGACGAGTCGATTGGAGCGAGTCGAGCGCGCCTCGCAGTCGTTTCCACGTTCGCCGCTGCGTCATGGGCAAGAGCGTGGAGTCGAGCCTGCACCATCGCGCCGCTGCTAGCCCTCGGGAAGCCTCGATGCTCAGTCGCCATGAAGGATCGGCAAGTTGATCCAGTTGACGCTCATCCAGCCTGTTGCGGCGCCGGCGAAGCCCGTCGCTCGTTGCTTTCCAAAGCAGCGCCAACCCTACGGGAGTGCAAGCGGCCAGCAGGATGCCTTCGAGGGAGGAGGGCGGGGTCTTTGTGATCTCACCCTTGATGACGAGCCCGATGGCTGCTCCCACGCCAAGCAGCGCCGGAATGAGCGACAGCAGCGGATGATCGGCGGAGCGGGGCAGGAACACCACCGCGTACGATGGGCGCGAACGATCGATCCCATGTCCCTCGAGGCCGCTCTCAGTGCTGCCGGATTCGTCGCTCACTTCGCGTTATGGTAACGCCTCATGGCGGCCCGATCGTGTCAGGCCGCGCCCGTCGTGAGTCTACGGTTGGTTGAGCGAAAGACGAAAAAGCGTCCGCGGCAGGACTCGAACCTGCAACCTTCTGCTCCGGAGGCAGATGCTCTATCCAATTGCGCTACGCGGACTCATCGGCGAACCGGCGATCGAGCATTCCGCCTCTTCGCCGACCCCATCAGCCGAGTATACGATCCGCCCCGATGACGGGCAAGGATGACATCGTCGGGCGATCTTCGGCGCTGCTCCTCTCCACCCTCGCCTACGCCGGCATCGCCAGCGTCGGCACGGGGGTGATGCTCAACGGCGTCTACTACATTACCCGCGACGTCTTCGCCTTCACCGACCTGCGCAACCTCCTGCTGGGACTGTGCGTGCAGGTGCCCTACATCCCAGCGGCGCTTCTCGCCGGGCCGATCAGCAAGCGCCTGGGCGCGCGGCGGCTGCTGACGGCGGCGCTCATCGGCATGGCGCTGGCGTGCGCGATGCTGGCGACGCTGCCGCCGCAGTGGGCGTGGTGGCTTCTCGCGCCGTGCTACAACGCCTTCGCCGGCCTTCAGTGGCCCATCGTCGAGAGTTACATCGCCTCGGGTCGGCACGGCCGCGACATGCGCCGCGCCATCGGCCTCTTCAACATCACCTGGGCCGCAGCCATTCCCCCCGGCCTGTGGCTCATCTCGATCATGCACGGCATGCCGCAGGTCACCTTCATCGTCCTCGCGGTTTTGCACGGCGCGACGCTCGGGCTCGTCACGTTCTGGCCCCTCCAGCCGCCGCGGCACGACGCCGACGCCGCCCGCAACCACACCGGCGAGGCCTATCCCAACCTCCTTCGCGCGTCGCGCACTCTGTTGCCGATGAGTTACGTCCTCCTTTACATGCTCGGCCCGATCCTGCCGGGCATCTTCGAGCGCCTCGATGTGGCGGCGGCGGTCGCGCCGACGCTGGGCAGCACCTGGATCATCGCGCGCGTCGGCGTCTTTGCGCTGATGTACTGGCGCCCCGGCTGGCACGGCCGCTGGGGCATCCTCGGCTTCGGCGCCTTCATGCTCATCTCGGGAACGCTCGTCGTGCTGCTCGAAATGAACGTCTGGTCGGCGGTGCTCGGCCTGGGGGTGCTCGGCGTCGGGCAGGGGATGATCTACTACGCGGCGCTCTACTACGGCATGGCCGTCGAGCACGCCGCCGTTGATTCCGGCGGCCGTCACGAAGCCGTCATCGGCCTGGGATACCTCCTCGGGCCGACGCTCGGGCTTCTCGGCGGCGCGCTGCCCATCGGATCGCCCACCGTCACCGCCGGCGTCATCCTCATGACCAGCGCCGTCTCGATCGTCGGATCGTCGCTGGCCATGCGCTTCTACGTCGACGCCCGCCGGCGCCGAGGCCGCGCTGCGCCCGTGCATCGAGGATAAGCCTGCGTTACGACCCGAGCCGCCGGAACGAGAACACCGGCTGCACCGGCAGGGGCTTGCCCGCCACTTCGAGCACGGGATAGGCGAGGTAGTTGATCGGCCCGCTCACCGGACCCGGCTCGACGATCAGGTCGCGGCCGCGGCTCAGTTCCACGCGGTTGGCCGGGTGGTGGCCGAAGTAGTACGTCGAGAGCGGCGTGTACTTGTCCGCCTCGCTGATGTCCACCGGCCACCACTTTCCCTCGGCGTAGAACTCAGCCCAGCAGTGATACCCGTCCACGCCTCCCTCGTCGCGCTCCGAGGGGATGGCCGCGCCGATCGCGAAGCGCGCCGGGATGTTCGCCGCCCGCGCCAGCGCGATGAAGTACGAATGAAAGTCCGTGCAGTTGCCCGTCGCGCTGTCGCAGGCGTAGACCGCGTCGCCCTGCCCGTACCCCTCGCCGTAGCGCATGTAGCGCATGCGGTCGATCGTGTGGTCGTAGAGCAGCCGGGCGCGGACAAGATCGCCTTCGCGCTCGCCGAGCACTTCCGCGGCGATGCGCTTGAACTCGTCGCTCTCGGGGACGAGGCGCTCGGCCGCAAGCCAGGTCTGCGGTGGCTGGTCCTCCTCGGGATACGCCCCCTTCTCGCGGCGCTTCACGTTGAAGTGCAGTTCGATTCCCTGCCCGCTGTGCTGCGGCGTCAACTCGAGGAAGAGCACCTTGTTGCCGTAGCGCTCGTCGGTCAGGTAGCGGTGTGCTCCCGGCGTTTCGATCGCGCCGACCGTCACGGTCTGGAAGGCGTCGCTCTGCGGCAGGGGAATCCACATGCGCGCTTCGCCGTCGAGCGGCGGCACCTTGACCTGATAGAGAAACTCAAACTCGTCGGTTCCTTCGATCACGCCGAGCAGGGCGTTGGACGCCTCATCGACCGCCTCGCGCACCCATGTCTTGTCGTCGTTCTGCTTCCAGACGTAAAAGGGCTGGCCGTTGAGTTTGTGGATCGTCGTTTCCGTGACGGTCATGGCGCCGGGATCGCCGGCGAGGAAGAAGTCGACGTCGTAGACGTCGCCCTCGGTGCTCGCAAGATCGACGCAGGCGAAGTGCCGCCGCGGTCCGAGGTTGGCGAGGTACTCGAGGTGGACGCGGACAAGTTTGAGTCTCAGTTCGCCGCCGTCGTAGGGCAGGATGAAGTACCCGCCGTGCTTCTTCGACTCTTCGGCGATGTGGCGCTCGATTCCGGCCGCGATGTCCGCGGTGACGACGTGGGGCACGGGCTCAAGCGCCGGCTCCTTCGCGGGGGGAGCCTGCATCGCGGTGCAGCCGGCGGCGAAAAACGCGGCGAGCATCATCCACATCGGAAGCCTCCTCATGACTGGTCGATCATCGAGGGCGCGCGCCTGCCCACCCTCCTTCAATGAACCGCGCCACGTTGGGCTCGCGGGAACAGGCGATGCCGGCGCGGACGCCGCCCGCCTGGCGCGAGTCGTTGGCGCGACCGGAGCGTGGCCGGTCCTACGTCAGTTCCTCGCCGGGTGTTCGCCTTGGGGATGCTCAGAAGGATGCTCGCCCTGCGGGTGTTCTCCCTGCGGGTGCTCGCTCGGTTGCGCCTCGGCTTCGTTGTTCTTGCAGCCCATCGCTGCCAGAGAGAAACCGGCGAGCAGCGCGAGGCACAGGGCTGCGGCTCGTGATCGGAACATGGTGACCTCCTCTTTGGATGGCGCGCCGCGCGCCAGACGGGACGTTCGCATCGCCCACGCCGGGCGACACGTGGAGTATACCCCGCGCGTCGCCGGCATCCGTCCCTGTCGCTCCGTCCGTCGCGACGCGTCGTGTCTGGGCGCCGGGATCGCTCACATGCCGATCGTGCAGTACCCGGCGTCGACGTAGATCGTCTGGCCGGTCACGCCGGTCGAGAGATCGCTCAACAGCCAGACGGCGGTGTCGCCGACCTCGCCGCCTTCGATGTTTCGGCCGAGGGGCGACTTGGCGGCGACGTGATCGAGCATGGTCGAGAAGCCGCCCACGCCCATGGCGCTGAGGGTCTTGAGCGGTCCGCCGGAGATCGTGTTGACGCGGATGCCCTGGCCCGCGCGGCCGAGTTCGGCGGCGAGGTAGCGGCAGGTGCACTCGAGCGCCGCCTTGGCCACGCCCATGACGTTGTAGCCGGGGATGACTTTCTCCGCGCCGTAGTAGGTCATCGCCAGGATCGAGCCGCCGTCGGTCATGAACGGCCGCGCTGCCCGCGCCATGCTCAGCAGCGTGTAGGCGCTGACCTCCATCGCCTGAAGGTACGCCGCCTTGGGCGTCTCGAGGAACCTGCCGACTTCGAGCCAGGTCTTGTCGGCGAAGGCGATCGAGTGGACGACGAAGTCGAGCCGGCCGCCCGCGTGCTCGGCCGCCTGCGCGAAGACCCGGGCGACCGCGTCGTCGTCCGTGGCGTCGAGGGGCTGGATCCACGGATCGGCGATGCCCAGTTCCTCGACAGCGGAGCGGACACGGCGCTCCATCTTCTCGCCGGGGAGGTTGGTGAACATCATCTCAGCGCCGTGGGTCTTGAGGGAGTTGGCGATGTGCCACGCATAACTGCGGTCATTGGCAATGCCGATGACGAGACCCTTTTTGCCGGACATGAGGGGCATGAAGCGCCTCCTGAAGTAGGGGATCGGGCGGCGCATCGGGGTGCGGCCGTGGAGGCCAAGGGTAGGGAGATGCGGCGCGGGTGAAAAGCGTCGAGCCTCATCTCGCCGCCGAGCCCGGTCCGCGGCGCGCCGGAGAATCGGGATCGCCGGCGCGAAACGGGGTGGACGGCGGCGTTTCAAGGTCAAAGGCCGATCCGCCGCCGGTCCACGGAACGGCGCCTTGAACGAACTCAACCACCTTCGGAGCCTGAATCATGCTGAAACTTCGCCATTCGCTCGGTGCGCTGCTCATGGCCGCGTCGATGCAGAGCGCTTCGCTGGCCCAGAACCAGGGCGCGGCGCCGCCCGGCGGCGAAACGCGCGCCGCCTCGCCGCGATCGCTGCTCGATCTCGACTTCAAGGGCGGTACGGCGGTGGATTTCCTTGACGCCGTGCGGCAGGCGGTGGGGGATCGCGTCAACATCGTGGCCATGCCCCACGTCGAGGAAATCGCGCTGCCTCCCATGACGCTGCGCCGCGTGGACGTGGTCGCGGCGGTGATGCTCCTCGACGGCGAACACCTCGAGTCGTCCAATCGCATCGTGATGCTGCGGGTCCAGCCGGTCTCCGGTCCGTCGTTGGTCGGCGACGCCGCGCCGCTCATCAAGGTGGACGCCGACGTGAAGGTCTCCGGCCGCTACGCCGCCGGCCCGCAGCGATCGAACATCTGGTCCGTCGCCGATCTCATCGCCGGCGGCACCTCGCCCGATCACATCATCAAGGCGGTCAGCACCGCGCTCGAACTGCTCGGCAGCGAAGCCCAGAAGGCCCAGGTCCGCTTCCACACCGAGACGGCCCTGCTTCTCGCCCGCGCGGAGATCGAGCAGATCGAGATCATCGAGAACGTCATCGACCAGTTGCGCCGGTCCAGCGCGCAGCGGCGCGAGCAGTCCGTCGAGCCGATCAAGCACGAGATGCTCGCGCTTCAGAAGCGGATGGAGGAGGCGGCGAAGGACCGGCAGGCCATCGAGATGGAGGCGGTCGAGAGGCTGCGCCTCGCCGAGACCGCCAAGGTCCGCGCCGAGGCGATGGAGCGCCGCACGGCCGAACTCGAAGCGACCGTCGCCCGCCTGCGCGACGAACTCATGGAGCGCGAGTCGGTCATCCGCGCCCTGGAGGAGCAGGCGGCCCGGCTGCGCGAGCAGGCGAAGAGCAAGCCCGATGGTGAGTAGAGTCATTGAGCCGAACTGACGCGACAGTCCGGATTCCTCTTTCCCGGAGCCGACGGTGGTCGACCCCGCCACCCCAGCCGACGTGTCAGCGCTCACGCAGGCCATCGCCCACGGCGATGCGCCTGCGTTTGCGGCCTTCTACGACGCGTGGTTTGCGCGCCTGCACGCCATGGCGCGGACGGCGACGCGGCGCGACGAGTCCTTCTGTCTCGACGTCGTGCAGGAGGCGATGATCAAGGTCATGCACGCCATGAAGCGATTCGAGTCCGAGGGCGCCCTCGAAGCCTGGCTTCGCACCGTCGTCTGGCGCTGCGCGCTCGATCGACTTCGCGCCGAGCGCCGCCGCGCCGCGCGCGAGGCGCGGCACGGGCGCGAGCGCGGTCCATCCGCCGCCGCCGATGGAGACCTCGACGAGCGGCTCGAGTGGCTCAGCGAGCGCCTCGCCGAACTCGCCACCGACCGGTCGATCCTGCTGTCCATGCGCTACCGGCTGGGCGCCACGCTCGAGCAGATCGGCCGGCTGGTCGGCCTTCGCGCCGGAGCCGTCGATGGACGCATCAACCGCTCGCTGGCGCATCTGCGCGCCGCCGCACAGGAGACTTTCGATGAACCCTGAAGCGCTTGAATCCGACCTGTCGCCCGCGGGGCTGGATCGCTGCGCCGCGATGCGCGCCGCGATGCTCGAGGCCTTCACCGCGATGCACCGCGCCCGGCGCCGCCGCAGGCGCGCGTCGGCGCTGGCCGCCGCCCTGCTCCTGCTCGGCGCCTCCGCGTGGCTTGCGACACACCTCTCGGCCCGGCCCGGCTCGGCCGGCGAGGTCGCCGGCGCGGGGTCGCTCGCGCCAGCCGCTCGCTCTCTTGTGCAAGTCGTGGACGGCCCTGTCGCAACGGTCGTCGTTGAGTTCGCCCTCGTGGTCGACGGCGGGGACTCGCTCGTGCGCGAGGTCGATTCCGCCGTGTCGTTCGTCGAGGTCATCGGCAATGACGAACTGGTCCGGACGCTCGCAGAGATGGACCGCCCGGCCGGACTGATCGCCGTCAGCGGCCGCGTGCGCCTCACCTGTCCCGTCGTCGCGGATGGCGGCGAAGCGCCGGACGGAGGAGGCTCGCGACTCGATCACCCCCGCGCGCCCGTCGCCCTGCCCTCGGCCCGGCCCGCCGAGGCGTCCGCAGCCTGAGCCGCGCCGCCGACCCCGGACAACACCCGAAACTCAAGCGTCGAGGCGGAATACCCCGCGAACCGGAGCGTCGCTGCGTCTGTACAATGGCCACTGTCTGGTCGCGTCCCCACGTTCCCCAACCTGAAAGGATGATCTCCCATGAAGATGACGATGACTCGCCTCGGCCTGGCGGCGCTTCTCGCGGCATCGACGATCGGCCTCGCGGGCCTGGCCCGGCCTGCAGTTGACTCGGCCGCGGTCGAGACCGCCCAGGATCCCGAAATCTTCAAGATTGACACGGTGCACTCGAGCGTGATCTTCAAGGTCAAGCACATGGGAGTCAGTTGGTTCTACGGCCGCTTCAACGACGTCACCGGCGAGATCGGCTGGAACGGCGACGAGCCCACCGGCCACTCCATCAAGGCCGAGATCAAGGCCGCCAGCGTCGACACCAACTCCGCCGACCGCGACAAGCATCTGCGCAGCAACGACTTCTTCGACACCGCCAACTATCCGACCATCTCCTTCGTCAGCAAGGGCGCCAAGAAGTCCGGTGAGAACCGCTACGAAGTCAGCGGCGACCTCACCATGCACGGCGTGACCAAGTCCATCACGGTCATGATCGATCACGTCGGCACCGCCACGGCGCGCGGCAAGCGCATCGGCGTCGCCGCTGAGTTCACCATCAAGCGCAGCGACTTCGGCATGACCTACGGCGTCGACGGACCAGTCGGCGACGAGGTGACGATCTTCCTCGGCCTTGAAGGGCTCAAGGCGGATCGCTGATCGGCTCGAATGCAGGAGTTCATGGTCAGTCAATTCGTGTGGACGGTGGCGATGCCGCTGGGCGTCGCCATCGTCTGCATGAGCCTTGCGTGGCAGCCCTGGCGGCGGACGGATCGCGAGAGCATCCGCGGCTCGTGGGGCGCGCCGCTGGGCATCGGCGCCGGGTACCTCATCGGCCACGTGGCGATCAACAAATGGCCCTCTCTTCCCCCCGCGCAGCCGACGGACTACCTCTTCCTGATCGCCCTCGCCGGCATCCTCGTCGGCCTGGCCGATTCGTTTCGCGCGCCGCCGGCCGTGCGATGGACGCTGCGCCTGGCGCTGTGCGCCGGCGTGTCGTGGTTCACACTTTCGAGGGGCTTTCGCGCTGAGCAGCCCCCGTCCGTGGTCGCCGCGTGGACCGTCGGTCAGGCCGTGGCGCTCGCGGCCGTCTGGTCGTTGCTCGAGCGTCTCGCGGCGAGGCGGAGCGGGCCTTCCATCCCCCTCGCGCTTTCGCTGCTCATCGCCGTGGCGGGGGCGGTCTTCTTCAAGGGAGGCAGCGCGAAACTCGCCCAACTCTCGGGCGTCCTCGCCGCCGCACTTGGCGGCGCGGCCCTGATCGCTCTCGCGGCGCCGCGCATCTCGCCGGCGCGCGGGCTGCTCGCGGTTGTCATCCCCGTCTACGGCGCGCTCATCCTCTCCATGTGGCAATATCCCCAGCCCTTCGGAGTGCCGGTCATCCTCGCCGGCGCGCCGCTCCTTCTGTGGGCGGCGGAGGGGCGCGAGTCGGTGACCGCGCTCCTCGGCCGCGTCCTTCTTGCCCTCGCCCCCGCGCTCGTCGCTCTCATCCTGCTTCTCTGGCATCTGCTCGACGAGGCCAAAGGGGAGTCGCTCTACTGACCGGCGGTGCGGCGTCCTGAAACGCCCGGCCCTCGAAGCCGTACAACCCCGGGGCGAGCCGAACCGCCTCAGGGAGCGAGAGTCATGTCCGGAATGCTCACCAGCCTCGCCGCGGCCTTCATCCTCGTCCAGGTCAGCCACGCGCCGCCCGCCGAAACCCCCCTCGCCGGACCGAGGGTGGAGACGCCCGCGGCCGAGTCCGCCCGCACCCTCGTGCGCCGCGGCTTTCGCGGTGAGGTCGAGGTGCTCGACGTTGAAGCCGACGTCGCCGCCATCGACCTGCTCGATCTCACCGACGAGCAGCGCGCCCTCTTCGACCGCCTGCGCCTCGAGCGCAGCGCGGCGTTCAGCAAGGCCATCCGCGAGAACTTTGACCTGCTCACGCAGTTCGGCAGCATCGACGCGAAGACCCAGCCGGCCGAGTTCGCCGATCTTCTGCGGCGCACGGGCGAAGCGCTGCGCGACTACCGCGCGCGGGGCACGATGATGCGCGAGATGGGCCCTCACCTGACCTTCGCCCAGCGGCGCGAGGCCCGCGGCCTCGTCGCCGAGTACATCCGCGCCCGGGCCGAGTCCATCCGGCGCGAGACGGGCGGCGACGTGAACGCGCCCGAACTCTTCATTCGCATCAAGGTCGAAACGCTCGGCAAGATGGCCGAGTCGGCGATCCGCTCGGCCGTGGCGATGGGCGCGGCCGTGTTCGAGGACATCGCCTCGCGCCTGCAACTCACGCCCGAGCAGAAGCAGCGGGTCGAAAAGATCTTCGAGCCCATCGCCGTGCAGGAACTTCAGGGCCGCACGGTCGCCCCGCTGGTGAAACTCCGCGCGTTCTTCGAGGTCTCGCAGGTGCTCACGAAGGAGCAGATGGCGGCGCTCGCGGAATACACGCGGCAGGAGCGGGCCGCGGCCCGCTCCGCCGGCGCTTCCACCACGCAATCAGGCGATGCCCTGATGCGGATGGAAGGCGACCGCTGATCGCCGATCGGTCTATGATGCTTCAGGAAGCGCGGCGGCCGCGCCGCCGCCCAACGGTGAAGCCATGACCACTCCCGGACGCGCGATGATCGACATCGAGGCATTGCTGACCGATCGGATGGAGGCGATGGAGCCTTCGGGCATCCGCCGCGTCTTCGAACTTGCCGCGAAGATGAAGGATCCGGTCAACTTCTCGATCGGCCAGCCCGACTTCGACGTGCCCGAGCCGATCAAGCAGGCCGCCATCGACGCCATCCGCGCCGGGCGCAACGGCTACACGATCACGCAGGGCATTCCCGAACTCCGCGCCGCCGTCGCGGACAAACTCTCCGCCGAACTCGGCTGGGAGATCGGCCCGGAGCGCGAGTGCGACGTGATGATCACCAACGGCACGAGCGCCGGGCTGCTGCTCGCTTACCTCGCGCTCGCCGAGCCGGGCGATGAGATCATCATTCCCGATCCGTATTTCGTCTCCTACCCGCAGGTGGCCGTCGTCGCCGGCGCCCGGGCCGTGTTCTGCGGCACCTATCCCGACTTCCGCATGACGGCCGCGCGCCTCGAACCGCTCATCACAGACCGCACGAGGTTCATCGTGCTCAACTCGCCGGGCAACCCGTCGGGGGTTGTGCTCGGCAGCGACGAGTTGCGCGACATCGTCGATCTGTGCGAGTCGCGCGGCGTAATGCTCCTGAGCGACGAGATCTACGACGAGTTCACCTACGCCGACGGCCGCGAGGACGGCGTGTTTCCAACGCCCGGCCGCTTCACGAGCCAGTGCCTCATCCTGCGCGGCTTCAGCAAGACGTGGGGCATGACCGGCTGGCGCCTCGGCTATGCAGTCGGGCCTTCCCGCCTCATCCGCGAGATGACCAAGGTCAACCAGTATTCCTTCGTCTGCGCGCCGCACATGGTCCAGCACGCCGGCGTCGTCGCGCTGCGCACCGACATGTCGGCGTACGTCGCGGCCTACGAGCGCAAGCGCGACATGGTGGTCGAGGCGCTGGGCGGCCTGACGGAACTGGCTCATCCCGCCGGCGCGTTCTACGCCTTCCCGCAGGTGCCGCCGCGTCTCGGCCTGAGCGGCGACGCCTTTTTCCGCAAGGCCCTCGAGCGCAACGTCCTCGTCATCCCCGGAAACATCTTCTCGCAGCGCGACACGCATATCCGCATCAGTTACGCCGTCGATGATGCGCGGCTGGCGAAGGGGCTTGAAGTCCTCGCGGCGCTGATGAAGTAAGAACTCAACCCACGCCCACGATGAGGCTCTGCGAATCGTGGGGTGGTCCCAGCATAAACTCCCCCGATGAAGCCCGAACTGCAGGTCGGCGCCCGCGCCGAGGTCATCATCACCGTCACCGAAGACATGTGCCCCGCCTTCGACGGCGACGTGGTCCATCGCGTCTACTCAACCTGGTCGATGGCGCACCACATGGAGATCGCCGCCCGCAAGGTTCTCATGCCCCATCTCGAGGCGCACGAGGAGGGCATCGGCTCGCACCTCTCGATCGACCACCTCGCGCCGACGCCCGTCGGACGCACCGTGCGCGTCGAGGCGGTGGCCGTCGAACTCGATCCGACGACGCTGGTGTGCGAGGTGACCGCATATCATGTCCGCCCGGATGGGGAGAAGGTGGTCGGGCGCGGGCGGCAGGTGCAGCGCATCCTGCCGCGGGCCAAACTCGCCGCCCTCATCGAACGCGAATCCCGCCCAAGCGCCACATCGGAACGGAACGATCCATGAGCCACGAAGAGTCGCTGATTCTCGCCGAGACCGACGGCCACGTCGGCATCATCCGCCTCAACCGCCCCAAGGTGCTCAACGCGCTCAATCCCGAACTTATGGCGGCGCTCGCTGCGCAGATGGAGACCTACGACAAGGATCCGGGCATCTACGTCATCGTCCTCTCGGGGAGTGAAAAGGCGTGGGCCGCGGGAGCGGACATCGGCGACATGGCCGAGCAGTCGGTCGTGAGCATGTACGAGCGCGACCAGTTCGCCACGTGGGAGCGCATCAAGCGCGTCAAGAAGCCCATCGTCGCGGCGGTGAGCGGGTGGTGCCTCGGAGGCGGGTGCGAACTCATGATGCACTGCGACGTGGTCATCGCGTCGGAGACGGCCCAGTTCGGCCAGCCGGAAATCAACATCGGCGTCATGCCCGGCGCCGGCGGCACGCAGCGCCTCCCCCGCGCGCTCGGCAAGGCGCTCGCCATGGACGTCATCCTCAGCGGACGATTCCTTAGCGCGCAGGAAGCGCTCGATCACGGCCTGGTGAGCCGCGTCGTGCCCAAAGAGCACTTCTTTGCCGAGGCGGTCAAGGTGGCCCACGCCATCGCCTCGAAAGGCCCCATCGCCCTCCGCTTCGCCAAGGAAGGCGTCCTCAAGGCCTTCGAGACGCCCCTCTCGGAAGGACTCGAGTTCGAACGCAAACTCTTCTACATGCTCTTCGCCACCGAGGACCAGAAAGAAGGCATGCGCGCCTTCGTCGAAAAGCGCAAGCCGACGTTCAAAGGCAAGTAAGCGCGGAACTGTTTAGCCGCGACCCGAAGGCTCTGCGCAGGGGAGCGCTCCGGAGAGCGCCGCCTGGAACAAGGATCACTCAATGGTCCTCGCCTCCCACCTCATCCTCAACGCCTACGGCTTCTGGCTCCCCAACGACCCCCGCGGCTCGTGGTCCGACTTCGTCGGCGCGTGGGAACTCCGCCGTTTCGGCCAGGCGACAAAGACGACGCAGCGCCGCTCGCTGGCGCACGATCCGCACGATCGCAACCTCCGCCTCGCGGCGAAGTCAGCGATGAAGCGCCCGCCCGTGGTGTTCAACGGCGTCCAGGCTCGGGCCATCGCTCAAGGTTTCGCGGACACCGTTGTCAAACACCGACTCGTCGTCCACGCCTGCTCCATCATGCCCGAACACGTCCACATGGTGATCGCCCGGCACCGCCTCAAGGTCGAGGCCATCGCCAATCTGCTCAAGGGCGCAGCCACGCGCAAGGTTGCGGAGGAAGGAACTCATCCCCTCGCCGGTTTCCCGACGGAATCCCGCCGTCTGCCAAAGATGTGGACGCGCGGCGAGTGGAAGGTGTTCCTGAACCCTCCGCGGGATATCGTGAGGGCGATCCGGTACGTGCAGGAGAACCCGTTGCGCGAGGGCAAGAAGGCGCAGGCGTGGAAGTTCGTCATACCATACCCGTGAGTCGGACGCGCAGCCGCGCTCCCCTTCGCAGAGCCTCCGGGTCGCGGCTAAACATGAATGCACCGCTGCAATCGGGAGAATCCAATGACTACCACCGCCGCCGCCGCACCGACGTATGAAACGATCCAGTACGACGTCGCCAACCACGTTGCGACCATCACGCTCAATCGGCCCGACGTCTTCAACGCGTTCAACGATCCGCTGTCGAAGGAACTCCTCGCCGCCCTGAAGGATGCGGAGCGCGATGCCGCAGTGCGCGTCGTCATCCTCACCGGCGCCGGCAAGGCGTTCAGCAGCGGCCAGGACCTGGGCGACCTGAAGAAGAAGTACGTGCCCGGCCACGTCCCGCACCTCGGCGACGACCTGCGCCGCCGCTACGACCCGATCATCAGGAAGATCGCGGAGATGGACAAGCCGATCATCGCAGCCGTCAACGGCGTCGCGGCCGGGGCCGGGTGCAGCCTCGCCCTCGCCTGCGACGTGCGCGTCGCCTCGGATCAGGCGACCTTCATCGAGGTCTTCATCAACGTCGGGTTGATCCCCGATTCCGCCAGCACCTTCTTCCTGCCGCGCCTCGTCGGCCTCGGCCGGGCGATGGAACTGTGCTGCACCGGCCGCAAGGTCGATGCGGAGGAAGCGCTGCGCATCGGCCTGGTCAACCAGGTCGTCCCCGCCGGCGAACTGATGGCGGCGGCGCAGACGTTTGCCGCCCGACTCGCCTCGCTGCCCGCCCGCGGCCTCGCGCTCACCAAACAACTCCTTCGCCGCACTTTCGAGCGCACCCTCGACGAGCAACTCGTCGCCGAGGCCTTCGCGCAGGAGACCGCGGGCATGACCGCCGACCATTACGAAGGCGTCGTCGCCTTCATCGAAAAGCGCAAGCCCGTCTTCACCGGCAAGTGAAGCGCGGAACCGTTTTAGCCGCGACGCGATGGTCTCGGAGCCGAGCGCGTCCGGGCCAACGCGCCGATCGCGCGGAGAACACGTCATGCACACCAGCACCGTCGGCATCCTCGGCGGCGGGACGATGGGCGCCGGCATCGCGCAGGTGGCCGCGATGCACGGCTGGATGGTCGAGTTGCGCGAGGTCGATGAGCCCACCGCGCGCCGCGCCGTTGACTCCATCGTCCGCCGCCTCGATCAACTCGCCGAGAAGGGCCGCCTCACCCCCGAGGAGCGTGATGATGCCGAGTCGCGCCTGTGCCTCGCCCGGTGCCCCGATTGCCTGGGCGACTGCGAACTCATCATTGAAGCAATCGTCGAGCGCCTCGACGTCAAGGCCGCCGCCTTCCGCGAACTGCTCCCCTCCCTCCGCCCTGATGCGATTCTCGCCACCAACACCTCCTCGCTCTCGGTGACGACACTCGGCGAGGCGGTGGGCCAGCCGCAGCGCCTCGTCGGGATGCACTTCTTCAACCCCGCGCCGCTCATGAAACTCGTCGAGGTCATCGCGGGCGAGCGAAGCGATGCGGCGGCGGTCGATCGCGTGGCCCAGATCGCGCAGCAGTGGGGCAAGGTCGTCGCCCGCGCCAGCGATTCGCCCGGCTTCATCGTCAACCACGTCGCACGGCCGTACTACCTCGAAGCCTTCCGGATTCTCGAAGCGGGACACGCCGCCGTCGAGGAGATCGACGCGGCGATGCGCGACGTCGGCGGCTTTCGCATGGGACCGCTCGAACTCGCCGATCTCATCGGCATGGACATCAACACCGCCGCCGCGCGATCGGTCTGGGAGCAACTCGGCCGGCCGGCGCTGCTCGAACCCAGCGCCCTTCAGGAGCGAATCGTCGCCGCCGGTCATCTCGGGCGCAAGGCCAAGCGCGGCTGTTACGACTACGCCGTCGAGCCGCCCGCCCCCGCGATCGAGGTCGAGCGCCGGCCGATCGAGTTGACCGGGGCGGAGCGCGACCTCGTCGCCCGCATTGCGCAGCGCGGGGCCGTCAAACCCGGCAGCGATCTCCAGAACTACATCTTCGCGCGCATTCTTGTCTGCATCTTCGCGCAGGCGGCGATGGCCTGCCGCCGCGGCGTGGCCCAGCGAGAGGACATCGACACCGCGATGCGCTATGGCGTGAACTACCCGCGCGGCCCCTTCGAGTGGATGCGGTTGATCGGACCGGACCTCTGCGACCAGTGGCTTGCCGCCCTCGCCGCATCCAGCGGCTCCGATCGTTACCGCCTCGCGCCGCTGGCAGAGGTCGCAGGATGATGGAGCGTCAATCGCAGAGGGTGTGGCGTGGCGTCGCGCTTCGCGTCGCTATGCCCTCGCGGCAAGGGCGACC
The DNA here is from genome assembly GCA_011525805.1 of Vicinamibacteraceae bacterium. Taxonomy (GTDB): domain Bacteria; phylum Planctomycetota; class Phycisphaerae; order Phycisphaerales; family UBA5793; genus UBA5793. Next base: position 22,163 of record WYBR01000033.1, on the reverse strand, counting down.
GAGCACACCTGCCCGTTGGGCATAGCCAGGCGAAGCGCCAGGCCATGCCACCCGCTGTCAGAATTGACCGCCTCGATCCCGCGCAACTTTTGCTATCATCCGCCATGCGAAGAGTCGCCATCATCGACGCGGTCCGCACGCCCATCGGGCGCTACGGCGGGGCGCTCGCCCCGGTCCGGCCTGACGATCTCGCGGCGCTGGTCATCGCCGCCGTCGTCGCGCGCTCGAAGATCGATCCGGCTCTCATCGAAGAGGTCTACTTCGGCGACGCGAACCAGGCGGGCGAAGACAACCGCAACGTCGCGCGCATGGCCGCTTTGCTCGCCGGCCTGCCCGAAACCGTCGCCGGCTGCACCATCAACCGCCTCTGCTCTTCGGGCCTCGACGCCATCAATGTCGCCGCGAGGATGATCGAGAGCGGGGCGGGAGATGTCATGATCGCCGGCGGAGTGGAGTCCATGAGCCGGGCCCCCTTCGTCTTCGGCAAACCGCAGGCGGCGTGGGACCGCACCCCGCCCGAAGTCTTCGACACCACGATCGGCTGGCGCTTCACCAATCCGAAACTCGCGAAACTGCATCATCCCTATTCAATGGGCGAGACCGCGGAGAACGTCGCGCGCAAGTACGAGATCAGCCGCGCCGACCAGGACCGCTTCGCCCTCGCCAGCCAGCGCAAGTGGGCGGCAGCGCACGCGGCGGGCAAGTGGGACGAGGAGATCATCCCCGTCGAGATTCCGCAGCGCAAGGGGCCGCCTGTGGTCGTGAAGGTCGATGAGCACCCGCGCCCGGATACGACGCTCGAAGCGCTCGCCGGCCTCCGCCCCGCCTTCGCGAAAGATGACAAGGGCTCGGTGACGGCGGGCAACTCCTCGGGCATCAACGACGGCGCCGCGGCCGTGCTGCTCGTCGAGGCGGATCGCGCCAAACAACTCGGCCTGCGGCCGCTCGCGTTCGTCGGGCCGAGCGCCAGCGCCGGCGTCGATCCCGCGTGCATGGGCGTCGGCCCCATGCCGGCGACGGAAAAAGTGCTGCGGCGCAGCGGAAAGACGGCGGCAAGTCTCGATATCATCGAACTGAACGAGGCCTTCGCCGCCCAGAGCCTCGCGGTCCTGCGGCTGCTGGGACTCGAAGCGGCCAACGTGAATCCTAACGGCGGCGCGATCGCCATGGGACACCCGCTGGGCTGCTCCGGCGCGCGGCTCGTCACGACGCTCGTTCACGAAATGAGGCGAACGAAGGCGAAACTCGGATTGGCGACCCTCTGCGTCGGCGTCGGCCAGGGAGTCGCGACGATCATCGAGGGCAACGTTTAGCCGCGACCCGAAGGCTCCGCGAAGGGGAGCGCTGGTCAGTGCCCCATGTGCAATCGGAGATTCCGAAGAGTCAAACGCACCCCACGATTCGCAGAGCCTCATCGTGGGCGTGACTTCCCCCCCAAGTGCCTAATGCCCAGTGCCTAGTGCCTACTCTCAAGGACCCACCATGTCAGGCAGCGCCAACGTCGGAGTTCACGTCGATCACGAACAGCCGGAAGACCCCGCGCTTCTCGCCGAGTTCCAGGCCAAGATCGACGCCGGACAACTCATCGAGGCCGATGACTGGATGCCCGCGGCCTACCGCAAGGGCATGCTCATGATGGCCGAGCACCACGCCAACAGCGAAATCATTGGCGCCCTGCCCGAGGGCGAGTGGATCACCCGCGCCCCGTCGCTTCGCCGCAAACTCGCGCTGACCGCCAAGGTCCAGGACGAGGTCGGCCACGGGCAGATGCTTTATCGCGTCTCGCAGGATCTCGGCAAGACGCGCGATGCCATGCTCCGCGACCTCATCACCGGCAAGACCAAGTACCACAACTGCTTCAACTACCCGGCCCCGACGTGGGGCGACATCGCCATGATCCAGTGGCTCATCGACGGGGCCGCGATCATGAACCAGAAGACGCTCGCCGACGGAGGCTACGGCCCCTACGTCCGCACCATGCGCCGCATCAACATGGAGGAAGCGTTTCACTTCAAGAGCGGCGAGGACATGGTCCTTACGCTCATGAGCGGCACGGAACGGCAGAAGCAACTGGCCCAGGACGCGTTTGACCGCTGGTGGGGGCCGTCGCTGATGTTCTTCGGCCCGCCCGACAAGCCCAACGCGCACCAGTTGCCGCCCATGCGCTGGCGCATGAAGACCGTGACCAACGATGAACTCCGCCAGCGATTCGTCGATCGATTCGTCCCCGCGGCCCTCGACCTCGGCCTGAAGATCCACGTCGTCGAGAAGGACGAGCGCGGCTACGTGACGAGCAGGCGCCCCGATGAGAAGATCGCTCTCAACAAGGCGACGGGGCACTGGGAGTTCACCCAGCCCGACTGGGATGAGTTCTTCCGCGTGATCCGCGGCAACGGGCCGTGCAACGCCAAGCGCCTCGCGTTGCGGAGGCTTTCGTATGAGCAGGGGCGGTGGGTGCGACAGGCGGTTCTCAGTGGGTCCACCGCGCTGCCCCCGGCCGCGTAATCTCGGGAGGGATCGATGTCCAAACTCCGCGATGACGTTGAATTGACCAGCGGCGACCTCGAAACGCCGCCCGAGGGCGATCTCGCCGGCTACGTCATCTTTACCCAGTTGAAGGCCGGTCAGCCGTTTCTCTACGCCGGCTGCCTCGACGCCGCCGACGATGACATGGCCCTGATCTTCGCCCGCGAGCACTACGGTCAGGACCAGGAGTGCGTCGGCATCTGGGCGATCCCCGTCGAGATGGTCTCGGGCACCGACTCGATCCACCCCGCCAGCCAGGACGTCGGCGGGATGCAGCCCTATCAGGTCTTCGTGCAGGCCAGGCGCGGCGCCGGGCACGTCTCCGCCGAGACCGTGCAGGCCCGCTCCCCGGCCGAAGCGATCGAAAAGGCCAGGGAGATTCACCGCGACCCGAAGAAGTACTACACCCTCTGGGTCGTGCCGCAGCGCATCATCGCCGCCACGAGCAAGGGCGATCTCATCTGGCGCTTCAGCGACCAGTCCTACCGCCTCGCGCGCGGCTACAGCAAGGAAGTGCGCGAGAAGTGGACGCGCTTCCGCGACGAAAGCGCCCTGCGCGAATACGAAAGGGAAGATCTGAAGGAAGCATTCTGATCACGCGCTCAAGCCCACGTTCAATGAACGTGGGCTTGGGCGCGAATGACACTTGAGTCTTGCGAAGAGCCGCCATGCCCGAACTGCCCGAACACCTGAAAAAGCCCTTCATCAACCTCCTGCTCGCCGCCGCGGATGACAAACTCTTCCTCGGCCATCGCAACAGCGAATGGACGGGCCTCGGGCCGATTCTCGAAGAGGACATCGCGTTCTCCGCCCTCGCGCAGGATGAGATGGCGCACGCCTCAGCCCTCTACGAACTCGCGGGCGCGATCGACGGGCGCAGCGCCGATCAACTCGCCTTCGGCCGCGCCCCCGGCGAATACCGCTGCGCCGCGATCGTCGAAGTGCCCGACGAGTTTGACTGGGCGACGGCGATGGCGCGGCGCCTGTTCTGCAACCACTTCGACGTGCTTCGCCTCACGCGCCTCTCGATGTCGGTGTACAAGCCGCTGGCCGACCTCGCCCGCCGACTCGCCGCCGAGCAGCAGGCGCACGTGCAGCACGTGGACGATTGGACGATGCGCCTCGGCTCCGGCACGCCCGAGTCCCACCGCCGCATCCAGCAGGCGATCGAGGCGCTCGCGCGCATCGCGCCGCAACTCTTCGAGCCGGTTGAGAGGCAGGACCAACTCGTCGCCGCCGGCCTCTATCCCGGTGACGACCTTGAGATGTACGACGCCTGGCGCGCCGCCGTCGAGCACGTGCTCGGCCGGGGCCATCTGAGCGCGCGCCTCGACGACTTCAATCCCGAGGAGCGCGGCGGCCGGCGCGGCGTGCACACCGTCCACCTCGCCCCCATGCTCGATGAGATGTGCGAGGTCTACCGTCTCGAGCCCGACGCCGCCTGGTGAATCGCATGATCGACCGCCGCTCCATCATGGATGTCCTGCGCACCATTCCCGATCCGGAGATGCCCATCAGCATCGTCGATCTCGGCTTGATCGAGTCGGTCGAGGTAGCGCCCTCGGGCGATCAGAGCGCGGTCCGCGTCGTCGCGCTGCCGACTTTCGTCGGCTGCCCGGCCCTGGACATGATCCGCCGCGATATTGAAGATCGCGTCGGCGCGCTGCCGGGGGTCGGGTCGGTTAGGGTGCAGTGGGTGAACGACCCGCCGTGGTCCGTCGATCGCATCAGCGCCGCCGGCCGCGAGTCGCTGCGCGCACACGGCGTGACGGTTCCGCCGCATGGCAATCGCCTTGAGGTGCATGGCTCTGCGACCGTCGCGCTCACCGTCGGCGCCGCCGCGGTTCCCTGCCCTTTCTGCGGCTCGACAAAGACGCGCCGCGAAAGCCCCTTCGGCCCGACACGCTGCCGCATGATCTACTACTGCGACGCCTGCCGCAACTCCTTTGAGCATCTCAAGCGCGTGTGAGAATGGGTCAGGGTGCCGTGGTCCGAAGGGAGGCTCTGCGACCGGAGGGCCACGCCGGTGCGCGGGCTCGCGTGGTAAGTGCCTGCAAAGCGTGCCTCAGACTGCTTGCTGCAGCGCGGCTCGATGTCAGGCATAGCATCTTCTGATGCTGGACTACATGCGGGAGAGCTTCAGACTGCTGCCATTCTTGCCGGCGTGGATAGTGTTCTTTATGATCGGCTGGTGGCTGTTTCCGGAGATCCCGATTGGCATCATCATCGCGACCTCCGGCGTACTGGCGCTGTGCGTTCTCATCCGCATTCGACAAGACTGATTCGAATGGCCGTGGTCCGGAGGAAGGCTCTGCGACCGGAGGGCCACGCCGATCGCGCGGGCGAGTGATCAAACTGATTCTATTGTCAATCGCGCGCCTGCGTGGCCCGCGCTCCCAGAGCATCGCTTGACCACGGCACCCACAGGTCAATGGCGTTTGGCGCCTCGGTCGCGTAGGATGCTCGGACGAATCAACAGACCCCGGAAAGGCCCGTCGCCGCATGTCGCCGCGCTCCGCCACCTCCGCCGCCGCCGCCTCGCGCACGCCCCCTGTGCGCATTGAGAGCAGGGCCGACGGCTCGATCGACCTCGGCTCGATCGAAGTGATCCGCGTCCTCGATGAGCAGGGCGAAGTCGTCAACAGCGACCTCGAACCCAACCTTCCCGAGAGCGAACTGCTCCGCATCTACCGCGGCATGGTGCGGTCGCGCCGCCTTGACCTGCGCATGCTCGCCATGCAGCGGCAGGGCGAGATGGGCACGTTTGCCCCCGGCCTCGGCCAGGAAGCGACGCAGATCGGCCAGGTCTACCCCATGACCAGCCGCGACTGGTATGCTCCGTCCTACCGCTCGATCGGCGCACAGGTGTGGCGCGGCTGGTCGATGGATCAACTCCTTCTGCTGTGGGCCGGCTACTTCGAGGGCTTCGGCATTCCCGAGGGCGTCAACGACCTGCCATTTTCCATCGTCATCGGCGCGCACGTGCCGGTGGCGACGGGCGTTGCGATGGGCATTCGCAACCGCAAGGACGACAGCGTCGTCGTGACCAACTTCGGCGATGGGGCGTCCTCGCAGGGCATCGTGGCCGAGTCCTTCAACTTCGCCGCCGTCTACAAGGCCCCGATCATCTTCATCGTCGAGAGCAACGGCTGGGCGATTTCGACGCCGATCGAAAGGCAGTGCGGCAATCCGGTGCTGGCCGCGCGCGGCGTGGGCTTCGGCCTGCCGGCCGTGCGCGTCGACGGCAACGACGTTCTCGGCATGATCGCCGCCTGCAGTTGCGCCATCGACCACGCGCGCCGTGGCGCCGGGCCCTATCTCGTCGAGGCCGTCACCTACCGCATGAGCCTGCACACGACCGCGGACGATCCCAAGGTGTACCGCAAGGAGGAGGAGGTCAAGGCGTGGGAGGGCAAGTGCCCGATCCGGCGCTTTGAGAACTACCTCAAGGCCCGCGATCTTCTTGATGATGAAGCGATCGCGCGCCTCGGCGAGGAGATCGAGCAGGAAGTTCTCGCCGCGCGCGAGACCTTCCGGCAGCGCGCCATCGCCCGGCCGAAGGAGATCTTCGACTTCGTCTACGAACAACTTCCCGCCGACCTGCAAGGGCAGAAGGCGGAGTACATGGAGCGACTGAAACGCAAGGGCGTAGAGGAGCGCGGAACTGGTTAGCCGCGACGCGGAGGCTTTGCGCAGCGGAGCGCGCCGCGGGGGAGTGCACCCCACGATTCGCAAAGCCTCATCGTGGGCGTGGGGCATCAATGAGGATGATCCGGTCATGCCGCAACTGACAATGGTCGAGGCCCTCAACCTGGCGCTGGGCGAGTCCATGGCCGCCGACGATCGCGTCTGCGTCATGGGCGAGGACGTCGGCGTCAACGGCGGCGTGTTCCGCGTCACCAAGGGGCTGCTCGACCGCTTCGGACCCGAGCGCGTCATCGACACGCCCCTGGCCGAGAACGCCATCATCGGCACCGCCGTCGGCATGGCGGTTTACGGCCTGCGGCCCGTCGCCGAGATCCAGTTCTCCGGATTCACCATGCAGGCCTTCGACCAGATCGAGCAGAACATGGCCCGCTACCGCAACCGTACGCGCCACCGCTACCCGATCTCGATGGTGATGCGGGCGCCCTACGGCGGGGGCATCCGCGCTGTCGAGCATCACAGCGAGTCGCGCGAAGCCTACTGGGCGCATACGCCCGGCCTCAAGGTCGTCATCCCCTCCGGCCCGCGCAACGCCCGCGCCCTGCTCGCCGCGGCCATCGCTGACCCCGACCCAGTCATCTTCTACGAGCCCAAGGCCGTCTACCGCGCCTTCCGCGAGGAAGTGAGCGAAGAGCCGGAGGTCATGGAGATCGGCAAGGCGCACGTCGTGCGGCCCGGCGGCGACCTCACGCTCATCGGTTACGGCGCGATGATGCGGCCGGTGCTCGAAGCGGCGGATGATCTCGTGCAGGAGCACGGCGTCGACGTCGAGGTCATCGACCTCCTCTCCATCAAGCCGATGGACACGATCGCGCTCGTCGAATCGGTGAGCAAGACGGGGCGCTGCGTCATTGTGCATGAAGGGCCGCGCACCTGCGGCGTGGCCGCTGAGATCATCGCCCGCCTCAACGAGCAGGCGTTCGAGTACCTCCTCGCCCCCATCCGCCGTGTGACGGGCTTCGACATCCACTTCCCCTTCTTCCAGGTCGAAAAGCACTACCTCCCCGACAGCGATTCAATCGTCGCGGCGGTGAAGGAGACGATGACGTGGACGTAGTTTTGTCAACTGCATTGAGGGCTTGACCCTCGCATCCGACCATCAAGGCATGGCCTTCGATCTCAGCAGCATCCCGATCGACGTTCTGTCGGCCTTCTGCCGCAAGTGGGACATTGTGCGCCTTGAGGTCTTCGGCTCGGCCCTTCGAGACGACTTCGGGCCGCAGAGCGATCTCGATCTTCTCGTTACGTTTGATCCGAGCGCCCGGCGGAGCCTCTTCGACCTTGCGGAAGCCGAGCAGGAGTTGGGATCACTGCTGGGCCGCAAGGTGGATCTCGTCACGCGCGCCGGGATTGAGAGAAGCAGGAACTGGATTCGCCGCCGTGAGATCCTCGATACGGCAAGGTTGCTCTATGCGGCGTGATGAGGAGTCCATCATTGACATGCTCGTAGCCGCCGAGCGGATCGACGAGTATCTCCGGGGCATTGACTTCGATCTCTTCGCTGCGAACTCTGAGAAGCAGTCGGCCGTTCTTCATCAACTCATGGTGATTGGCGAGGCTGCGAAGCGACTGAGCCCCGACTTCCGCCGCGACAATCCGGGAATCCCGTGGAGCGGCATGGCCGGAATGCGCGACCGGCTGATTCACGCTTATGATGAGATTGACTTGAAACTGGTGTGGGAGGCGGTTACACAGGTGTTGCCGTCCGTGGTCGAGTGCCTGCGTGGGCTTTCTCCTGAAGAAGAAGGCTGAAAGGCGCCTTTTCCAAGCCCTCCTTCGTGCCCCTTTTTGTGCCTTTGTGCCCTTGGTGGTGAATGTCGGACGGACCCATGGCAACGAAAGAATTCATCCTCCCCGATCTCGGCGAAGGCGTCCACGAAGGGCAGATCGTCCGCCTCATGGTCAAGGCCGGCGAGAGAGTGCGCGAGGACCAGCCCCTCATGGAGGTCGAGACCGACAAAGCCTCCGTCGAGATTCCTTCACCCTTCACCGGCACGATCGCGAAGTGGCACGTGAAAGAGGGGCAGGCGGTCAAGGTCGGAGAGGTCATGGTGACGATCGCCGACGGGCCCGCCGACACGGCCGCTGAAGCCCGCGGGGCGGACGAACGTTCTCGGCCGGCGGCGATGTCGACGTCTTCGTCGTCGTCCGTGCGCAACGTGGCGGGCAACGGCGGCGTCGCCGTCGCTTCGCCCCCCGCCCGCCGGGCGCCTGCGTCCCCCGCCGTGCGCAAACTCGCCCGCCAGCTCCGGCTCGACATCGAGACGATCCGCGGCAGCGGCCCGGGCGGGCGCATCACCCGCGCTGACGTCGAACGCGCGGCCGCAGCCCCCTCCGCATCCCAGGCGCCGACGGCGCCCCCTCCGCGCTTGCCGTCTTCGCCTCAGAGCGCCCCTCCGCGCTCCGCGCCCTTTGCCGCGCCCGCGGAGGCCCCCGGCGAGGCGGATCACGACAACTGGGGGCCGGTGCGCCGCCAGAAGAACTCGATGGCGCGCCGAACCATCGCCGCCAACATGGTCCAGTCGTGGTCGACGATCCCCCACGTCACCGACAGCGATGACGCCGACGTCACCGACCTCGACCGCCTCCGCCGCGGCTATCCGTCTGCCGAGAACGGCCAGCGGAAGATCACCATGCTTGCGTTCGTGATCCGCGCGGTCGCCCGCGCGCTGACGCTGCACCCCGAGTTCAACGCGGTCTTCGATGCCGAGCACGACCAGATCATCTACCGCCGCTACATCAACATCGCCGTCGGCGTTCACACCGAGCGCGGCCTGATCACGCCGGTGATCCGCAACACCGATCAACTCGGCATCATGGAGATCGCCGATGCGCTCAACGATCTCGCGGCCAAGGCGCGCGAGGCGAAGTTCACCGTCAACGACACGCGCGGCGGGACGTACACGATCTCGAATCCCGGCGCGCTGGGAGGCAGCCGCTACAGCACGCCGATCATCCCGCCTGGCCAGTGCGCCGTGCTCGCGCTGGGGCGCACGCGACTCATGCCCTGGGTCGTTGACGGCGTCCTCCAGCCGCGCCTGATCCTGCCGCTGAGCCACTCGTTCGATCACCGAATCGCCGACGGCGGGCACGAGGTGGCGTTCATGCAGCAGGTCATCGGCTCGCTGGAGAATCCGGCGCGTCTGCTGCTCTGAGCCGACAGTGAATTCGGAAGTCGTGCGCGCACCACAAAGGACACAAAGACACGAAGGGGGCACCAAGAGAGACAATTGCCGCAAAGAGGCACAGAAGTCACAAGAGTGAGTTTGCAAGGGCCCTCGTGAATCTCGGACCTGAACTTCCTGATTTCCACCTTTGCGCCTTTTGAGCCTTTTCGCAGCCCACTAACTTCACTCTGATTCTCTTCGTGCCCCCTTCGTGCCTTTGTGTCCTTTGTGGTGAGTGTTCCGCGCCGAGCGCGCGAAGAATGATGGAACTGCAGCGAGCGAGGCAAGCGAATGGTCGTCGGTGAGTTCACGCAGGAGGCGAATCTGGTCATCCTCGGCGCCGGGCCAGGGGGTTACAGCGCCGCCTTTCGCGCCGCCGAACTGGGCCTCCACCCCGTTCTGGTCGACAGCCGCAAGGACCTCGGCGGCATCTGCCTCCACGCCGGATGCATTCCCTCCAAGACGCTGCTGCACGTCGCCGAGGCGGTGTACTTCGGGCAGCGGGCGGCGGCGCTGGGCGTCGAGTATTCTCCGCCGCGACTCGATCTTGACAAGGTCCGCGCCTGGGTGCGGCAGACGACCGATCGACTCGCCGCCGGTCTTGCGAGCCGCGCCAAAAAACTCGGCGTCGAGATCGTTGTCGGCCGGGCGACCTTCGACGACGGCCGAAACCTCTCGATCCACGGCGGCTCGGTTCCTCGCCTCAAGTTCCGCCGCGCCATCCTCGCCGTCGGCGCCCGCGCCGTCGATCATCCCGCCCTCGCCTTCGACGGCCGGCTTGTCCTCGATCCGTGGCAGGCGCTCCAGGTCGAGCGCGTGCCGCCGCGGCTGCTCGTCGTCGGCGCGGGCGCGCCCGCGGTCGAACTTGCCTCCATTTACGCCGCGCTCGGAAGCAAGGTCACGCTCGCCTTTGAGCAGAGCCAGTGTCTGCCCGCCGCCGACGCCGATCTCGTTCGCCCGCTCGAGCGCCAACTGGCCGAGCGCCTCCATGCACTGAAGGCCGGCTGCACGATTCAGGAGTCCAGCGTCGTCGGCGAAGCGGTCAAGATCACCCTCGCCGCCGGCGACGATCGCGAATCGCAGACCTTCGACGCCGCGATCGTTGCGCTCGGACAGCGCGGCAACACGGGCGATCTCGGTCTCGAGAACACGAAGGTGAAGATTGACGCCGAGGGCTTCGTCGAGATCGATGCGCAGATGCACACGACCGAGTCGCGCATCATGGCCGTGGGGGATGTGACCGGCCCGCCGTGGACCGCCGACCGCGCCCTGGCGCAGGGGCGCGTGGCCGCGGAGGTGGCGGCGGGCTGGAACAGCGCCTTTGACGCCCGCGCCGTGCCCCGCGTCGCCTTCACCGATCCGCAGATCGCGTGGTGCGGCCTCACGGAGGCCCAGGCGAACAGCCAGGGCGTCGCGCACAAGGTGGCGAAGATCCCCTGGGGCGCCTCGGGGCGAGCCGTCGGAATGAACCGCGCCGACGGGCTCACCAAACTCATCTACGACCCCGACACCAAGATGGTCCTTGGCGTGGGCATCGTCGGCGTCGGCGCCGCCGAGATGATCGGGGAGGGCGCCCTCGCCGTCGAAATGGGCGTCGAACTCGACGACCTCGCCGGAACCATCCACCCCCATCCCTCGATGTGCGAACTGCTCAGCGACGCGGCGCGGTGAGGCGCGCGGCGCGCTCGTCGATTGATGCGAAGACGCAAGCGACGCCGCGAATGTTTGCCGCGATGTTCGTCCAGCGCGCCCGACGTCGCTTGCGTCTTCGATTCTACTTCCGCTCGTGCTTCGGCGCATAGCGGTGCAGCGGGACGCACGGGCGCTGATTCTCCACTGCGCGCAGCGGCTCCACTTCCCGCATCGTCGCATTGTAGTTCCGCGCCAGTTCCTGGTAGATCTCCGTCCCCTGCGTCTTCCACTTCACCTCGTCATCTGAGAGACGGCGGATGACCTTGGCGGGGATGCCGGCCACGAGCGTGCGCGGCTCGACGATCATCCCCGCCTTGACGAACGTCAGGGCGGCCACGAAGGCCTCCTCCCCGATCACCGCGTCGTCCATGACGACCGCGAGCATGCCGACCATCGCGTTGCGCCGGATGGTGCAACTGTGCAGCACGGCCCCGTGGCCGATGTGCCCGTCCTCCTCGATGACGACGTTCTTGCCGGGAAAGCAGTGGAGCGTGCAGTTGTCCTGCACGTTGCACCCGGCCTTGAGGATGAGTTGCCCGATGTCGCCGCGCAGCGAAGCGCCCGGCCCGATGAGGCACCCCGGCCCGACGATCACATCGCCGATGAGCGACGCCGTCGGATGCACGAACGCCGTCGGATCCACCACCGGCCGAACACCCATGAACTCGTAGCACGGCATTGCATTACACCTTGAGCATTCACCACCAAGAACACGAAGGCACAAAGCAGGCACGAAGAGATTCAGAATGGCCGCAAAGAGGCTCAAAAGGCGCAAAAAGGGAGACATGTGCAGGAGTTGTCAATCTAAGGCTGTTCAAACCCGGCATTCCCTTATGTGCATTCTGAGCCTCTTTGCGGCCAATGCCTTGAATCTCTTCTGCTCTTCGTGCCCCCTTCGTGCCTTTGTGCTCTTCGTGGTGAAGATTGGACGTCAATTCGTAACGGGTATCCGGCTCTGGACGATGCGGAAGCGGTTGGCGACGAAGGCGCTGTCGCACAATGTCGCGTTGCCGGCCGGGTTGGCGCCGGAGACGTGGAAGTCGCTGAACGCCGCCGCCTGGTTCACCCAGATCGAGCCGGTGAGGTTGCACGAGAGCGGCACGCCGGCGTCCGCCGCCGCGTCCTCTGCCTTCTCGATGACCTTTGAGTCCGTCGAGTAGATGGCGCAGGTGATGGCCCCCTTCTCGCGAGCGATGTCGGCGGCGAGGCGGATGCTCTCGTCGGTGTTGGCGGTGGCGATGATGTAGGCGATCGGGCCGAACATCTCGCCAGCGAACTTCGCGCGATCCTTCGACTCCGCCTTGAGGATGATCGGGCTGCGCACGCGGGCTTTCGGGAACCCCTCGTTTGCCACCGGCGTGGATTCGCGCAGCACGGGAAGTCCCTGCTGCTTCGCTTCATCGACGCGCCGGGCGGTGTTCTCGTTCTGGATCGCGCCGAGGACTTCGGCCGCGCGCTTGGGATCGCCGAGGAACCAGTCCACCGCCTTGACGATCGCGCCGGCGACCTCGTCGAAGGACTTGTGCCCCTCGCCCGTCTCGATGCCCTCGCGCGGAATGAAGATGTTCTGGCTCGTCGTGCACATCTGCCCCGAGTAGAGGCACAGCGTGAAGGCGAGGTTGCCCGTCATCGCCTTGAGATTCTCGACGCTGTCGATGATGATGGAGTTGACGCCGGCCTTCTCGGTATAGACGACGGCGTGTTTCGCGTTCTGCTCGATCCACTCGCCGAACGCGCTGCCGCCGGTGTAGTCGATGATCTTCACTTCCGGCCGCTGCACGAGGTCCTTGGTGATCGGAGCGTTCACCTCGTCGGCGGCAAGGGTGATGACGTTGGGGTCAAAGCCGGCTTCGCGCAGCACGTCGCGGGCGACCTCGACCGTGATCGCCAGGGGGAGAATGGCGCCGGGGTGGGGCTTGACGATCACCGCGTTGCCCGTGGCGAGGCTGGCGAAGATCCCCGGATAGCCGTTCCACGTCGGGAAGGTCGAGCAGCCGATCGTCAGCGCGATGCCGCGCGGCACGATGCGGAAGGTCTTGCGCAGGGTGACCGTCTCTTCCTTGCCGACGCGCTTGGACCACGTTGCCTGCCGCGGTGTGCGCGTCATCTCGTCGTAGGCGTAGGCGACGGCCTCGAGGCCGCGATCCTGCGCGTGCGGTCCGCCGGCCTGGAAGGCCATCATCCATCCCTGACCCGTCGTGTGCATCACCGCCAGCGCCATCTCGAAACTGCGCCGGTTGAGGCGGTGGAGGATTTCGAGGCACACGCCGACGCGCGTTTCGACATCGGCTCGCTTCCAGCCCTGCCACGCCTTGTCGGCCGCGGCCACGAGCGAGCCGACGTCCGCCTTCGGGTACTTCACGCCCAGCGCCGTGCCATAGGGAGACACTTCCGCGCCGACGCCGCCGGCCGCGCCGGGATGGCCGGCGAGGTTGAAGGGTCTGTTGAGGCGCGACTCAAAGGCCTTCTGGCCGTCGTCCTTGGCGCTCTCGCCGTAGACCTTGCCGCTGGGGATTTCAGGATACGCGCTCCAGCAGGTGCGCTCGCGGATGGCTTTGAGGGCGCCGTCGAGCGTGGCCTGGTGCGTGCTGAAGAATGACTGACTCACGTGTTGATCCTCTGGATGTCTAGCCGCGACCCGAAGGCTCTGCGAAGGGGAGCGCGAAGGGGGATGCACCCCGCGATTCGCGCGAAGACCTGAAACGCACCCCACGATTCGCAGAGCCTCATCGTGGGCGTGGGACTTTCTGCGAGAAGCGCACCCGGCGGGATTCGAACCTGCGACCTGCGATTTAGGAAACCGCTGCTCTATCCTGCTGAGCTACGGGTGCCCGGCGGTCCGCTCTCGAACCGCACGGCAAAGATACCGTCTATACGATAGGGAGGCCAGTGCCGGACGCGGTTGCCCATCTCAGGGCCGGTGCTACCCTCATTTCCGTCGAGGCGATGCGGTGCGCCGGGCACCCGCCCCGGCGTTGCGCCCGTAGCTCAATTGGACAGAGCATCGGTCTTCGGAACCGAGGGTTGCAGGTTCGAGTCCTGCCGGGCGCGTTCCAATCCGCCCCCCGCCCACGATGAGGCTCTGCGAATCGTGGGATGCATCAAGACCGTCGCGTTCCGATCGACCACCCTTCACGGAGCGATGATGAGCCGGCTGAGTTCGAAGAAGCGCAAGGCCACGCGCCGCCGCATCCGCCGCCCGCCCCCCGGCGCCAGCCCCGGCACGATCGCGCTTGATCCGGCCGCCGCCCCCTCGCGCATCCGCGTCATCTCCTTCGGCGACGCGGGCGTAAAGGACCGCGAGGCGCCGAGCGCTGCCCAGATTTCCCTGGGCGAAGGCGGCTACGAAACGGTCTGGATCAACATCGACGGCGTCGGAGACGGCGCCGCCATCGCCGCCATCGGCGAGCGCCTCGGCCTGCACATGCTCACCGTCGCGGACATCTGCAACGTCTACCAGCGCCCCAAGGTCGAGGAGTACGCTGAATACCTCTACATCGTCGTGCGCATGCCGCAGGCCGCCGGAGACCTGCACACCGAGCAGATGAGCATCTGCCTCAAGGCCAACGCCGTCGCCACCTTCCAGGAGTACGCGGGCGACTGCTTCGATCCGATCCGCGAACGGCTCAAGGAGGCGAATGGGCGCTTCCGCCGGCGCGGGGCTGACTACCTCGCCTACGCCATCCTCGATGCCGCGATCGACTCCTACTTTCCGCTCCTCGAGACGCTCGGCGAGCGGATTGAGGCGCTGGAGGAGGAAGTGCTGGCGCGTCCTCACGACGGCATTCTCGGCGAACTGCACTCGATCCGCCGCAGTCTGCTCAGCCTCCGCCGCGCCGTCTGGCCGCTGCGCGATCCGCTCAACATGCTCCTGCGCAGCGAGACGCCGCTGATCTCCGCCGAGACGCGGGTCTACCTCCGCGACTGCTACGACCACGTCGTGCAACTCATCGACCTCGTCGAGGCGCACCGCGAGATGGCGACGAGTCTGATGGAGGTCTACCTCTCGCAGATCGGCCAGCGCACCAACGAAGTCATGAAGGTGCTGGCGATCATCGGCACCGTCTTCATGCCCCTCACCTTCATCGCCGGCGTCTACGGCATGAACTTCCACTACGACCCCGAGAAGTCGCGCTGGAACATGCCCGAACTGTACATGAAGTGGGGGTATCCGCTCGTGCTGCTGCTCATGGCGACCGTGGCGGCGACGACCCTCCTGCTCTTCCGCCGCTTCGGCTGGATCCGCCGGCGCCGGCGGCGCGCCCCTTCTTCCGCCTCCGACAACCACCATGCGAACGCCTCGCCGTAGGCTCGGCCCACCACGAAGCGGCCGGCCCTACCATCCGGAATGCTCCTTCGCTCCGCGCGTCAACGGACTGGTGGCTCCGGCGCTTCCGCGCTGCTTCTCGCCGTTGCCCTGCTGCTTACCTCGCTGCCGCCGGCCTGGGGCCGACAGGCCGAAGCGCCGCCCCCCGCGCCGCCCGACATTGCCTCGCTCGTGCGCGACATCCTCCCGCGCCTGACCGAAGGGGAGCGGAGTTCGTTCGAGAGCGCGCTCGCCGCTCTGCCGGAGGTGGATGAGGCCCGGCGCCCCGCCGTGCGCGACCTGCTCACGAGCATCCTGGCCGACCTCAAGACGATCGAGGCGGCGCTGGCGAAGATCGCCGACCTCGACCAGCGCGTGGCCAACGCGCCGATCCTCCTCGAGCAGATCCGGGCCGAACTCGCCCAGCCTCCGCCCGCCGTCGAAGTCCCCGCGGAGCAGTCCGTCCAGCAGTTGGAGCAGGGGCTGGCCCAGGCCGACGCCGAACTCAAGGCCGCGCGCGAGGAGGCCCTCGCCCTCGAGAACGAAGCCCAGTCGCGCACCCGCCTGCGCGAGGAGATTCCCGGCGTCATCGCCCGCACGCGGCAGGAGATCCAGTCGGTCGCCGATGAGATCGCCAGCCGCACCACGCTCGGGGCGCTCGATCCGGCGTCGCGCTCCGAGTTGCTGCGTCTGATGGTGCGGCGGCGCTCTCTGGAGCAGACGGTGGCGTCGCTGGAGAAGGAGCAGGCGTCGATCGAGGCCCGCCGCGAGAGCCTCCGCGCCCGGCAGGACCGGGCGGCGCGGCTCGTCACGCAGTCGGAGCGGCGCGTCGAGGCGTGGCGGCAGCGGCTCAACGAGGCCCGCGAGGCGGAGGCCCGCCGCATCGCCTCCGACGCCAAGCGGGCCCTCCGCCAGGCCGCCAACGAGCACGAAGTCATCAAGGCGCGGCTCGAAGAGCGCACCGAACTCGCCGCCCACCACGAGCAACTCGTCAGCCGCCACCAGCAGGCGCAGAAAGACCGACAGGCCGTCGAGAGCAGCCTCGCGTCCGTTCGCGCCCAGTTCCTCCGCAGTTTCGAGGAGATTCAACGGGCCGGTCTGACGAACACGGTCGGCATCATCCTCGGCTCGCGCCGCGGCGAACTGCCCAGCGTCCGCTTCCACCAGCAGCAGATCCGCCGCCGCCAGCAGCAGTTGTCCGAAGCGCTGGGGTCGCAATTCGAGTACGAGCGCCGCCGCGACGAGATCAAGGACATCGGCGCCGCGGTCGAGCGGATCGTCGCCGCGCTCGGCCCGGAAGTTCCAGCCGAGGAGCGCGAAGCGATTAAGGAGCGCGCCACGGAGGAACTCCGCGTCTCCAGCGGCCTGCTCGGCCAGATCATCGAGACCACGCGCGACCTGAGCGATGAACTCTCCGAGGCCGACGCCGCCGAGCGCGATCTCGTGCGCGTCACGCAGGATTACGCGGCCTTCATCGACGAGCACATTCTGTGGATTCGCAGCGCCTCGCCCCTCGATTGGAGCGACGTGCCCGCCGCCGCCGCCTCCCTCGCGCGCTTCGGCGACCAGGGACTCTGGGCCCAGGTCTACGGCTCGATGCGGGAGAGCGTTGTACGCGATCCCGTGCGCTTCGTCGGCCTGCTCGTTCCCGTCGCGGCGTGGATCCTCCTGCTCGTCTCCGCGCCGCGACTCAAGCGCGCCAGGGCGCGCCTCGGGGAGGAACTCGACCGCGACCGCCTGCACCCGTCCTTCCGTCCGACCTTCAAGGCCATGGGGCTGCTGTTGCTTGAGTCGCTCCGTTGGCCGCTGCTGCTGCTCATCGTGTCGATGGCCTTTGCCGCCAATGCCCAGGGGCCGGCCGAAATGCAGTCGATGGTCGAGGCGCTGCGCTCCGCCTCGCTCGTCTGGCTGGCGCTGGAGGTAGGTCGCCAGGCGTGCCGAGGCGGGGGATTCGCCGAAGTGCACCTCCGCTGGCCGCGGGAGGCCGTCGCCGCCGTCCGACGCAGTCTCTTCTGGCTCACCTGCTTCGTCGTGCCCGCGGAGGCGCTCTTCCGAATCGTGAACAGCGAAGGGCATGCGCTGGCGAGCGAGCCGCTGGCCCGCCTGACCTTCATCGCCGGGATGGTTGTCCTCGCCCTCTTCGTTCAGAAGATCCTTCGGCCGCACGGCCCGGTCCTGCGCACCTACTTCGACCCGATCCGCGGCGGCTGGCTGGCGCGCTTCAGCGTCCTGTGGTTTCTGGTTCTGCTCGGCCTGCCGATCTTCCTGGCCGTCCTCACCGGCCTGGGATATTTCTACTCCGCTCAGCGCCTCCAGGAAGGACTGGCGCGGACGTTTCTGCTCGGCCTGCTGATGGTGATCGGCTCGGCGTTCTTCTATCGCTGGCTCTGGGTGGCGCGGCGCCGCGTCGCCATCGAGCAGGCCCTCAAGCGACGCGCCGCCGCGCAGGAGCAGGCGCAGAGCGGCGGCAGCGCCGAAGGGGAGTCCTCCGCGATCAGCGAAGACGAGATCGACTTGCCCGCCGCCAACGCCCAGACCGTCCAACTCTTCCGCAGCGCCGCGGTGCTCACGGCGCTCTTCGCCCTCTGGGGCATCTGGAACGACGCCCTGCCGGCCCTCGGACTGCTCGATCAGTTTGAACTCTGGCCGCGATTCGGACCCGTCGAAGTCGTGAGCGAGCGGCCGCCGAGCCTCGCGGTCGTCGGCGCCGCCCCGCCCGCGCCGGACGTTCCTTCAGGATCGAACGGTTCGGCCGCGCCCTCGGGCGGGTCCGGCGCCGGCGCCGCCCCGGTCCTGCCCCTCGGTTCGGTCCAGCCCGAGTCGGCCGGCGGCGCCGCCGCCGCGCCCGTCCAGCGCGTCACCATCGCCGACCTCATCATCGCCGTCGTGATCGGCGTCGTGACGCTCATCCTGACGCGCAACATCCCGGGCCTGCTCGAGATCGCCATTCTCCAGCGCCTTCCCCTCGACGCCGGCAGCCGCTACGCCATCTCGACGATCGTGCGCTACGTCATCGTCATCGTCGGCGTGGCGATCACCTTCGGCGCCGTCGGCATCGGGTGGTCGAAGATCCAGTGGCTCGCCGCCGCGCTCACCTTCGGCCTGGCCTTCGGACTCCAGGAGATCTTCGCCAACTTCATTTCCGGCCTGATTATTCTCATTGAGCGCCCGGTGCGCGTCGGCGACACCGTCACCATCGGCAACATCTCCGGCGAGGTCGCCCGCATCCGCATGCGCGCCACCACCATCACCGAGTGGAGCCGCAAGGAACTCATCGTCCCGAACAAGGAGTTCATCACCGGCCAACTCATCAACTGGACGCTCTCCGACCCCACGCTGCGCCTCGAGATTCCCATCGGAATCGCCTACGGCTCGGACACGCGGCTGGCCCGGTCGCTGTTGCTCAAGGTCGCCAACAAGTGCGAGTTGATCCTCAAGGATCCTCCGCCCCGAGCCGTCTTCATCGGGTTTGGCGACAACGCGCTCAACTTCGAACTCCGCTTCTTCATCCCCCACATCAAGCACTTCATCGACGCGCGCGACTTCGTCAACTTCGCCATCGACGACGAGTTCCGCAAGGCCGGCGTCGAGATCGCCTTCCCGCAGCGCGACATTCACATCCGCACGATCAGCGCCGCGCTGCCCTTGGCGGGCGTTGATGTGCCGGAGGCGCCGGCTGACGACAAGGGCGCCGCCGGTTAGCCGCGACGCGCAGGCTCTGCGGAGCGGAGCGCGCTTCGGCCCTGAGCGCTGGAGTAAACCACATGAATACCAACGACTTCAGAATCGAATCCCGCAACCTCATCGGCGGACAGTGGGTCGGCGCCGCCGACAGCGGCGCCTTCCCCGTCACCGACCCCGCGACCGACCGCCTGGTCGCCCACGTCCCCCTCTGCGGCGCGGCCGAGACTCGCCAGGCCATCGAGGCCGCGCAGGCCGCCTGGCCCGACTGGCGCAGCCGCACCGCCGCCGAGCGCGGCGACCTGCTCCGCGCTCTGGCCGACCTCATGATGCGTGACCGCCCGCGACTCGCCCACCTCATGACCCTCGAGCAGGGCAAGCCCATCTCCGAGTCGCGCGGCGAGATCGCCTACGCCGCTTCCTTCCTCTCCTGGGCCGCCGAAGAGGGCAAGCGCCTCTACGGCGAGACCATTCCCGCCGGCCATCGCGACAAGCGCATCCTCATCCTCCGCCAGAGCATCGGCGTCGTCGCCGCCATCACGCCCTGGAACTTCCCCAGCGCGATGATCACCCGCAAACTCGGCCCGGCCCTCGCCTGCGGCAACACCTTCATCGTCAAGCCCGCCGAGCAGACGCCCTTGTCCGCCATCGCGCTGGGCGAACTCGCCCTCGAGGCCGGCCTGCCCCCCGGCGTGATCAACATCATCACCGGCGATCCCCGAGCCATCGGCGCCGAGATCTTCCGCCATGACGCCGTGCGCAAAGTCTCCTTCACCGGCAGCACCGAAGTCGGCAAGGTGCTGATGCGCCAGGCGGCCGACCACGTCGTGCGCCTGAGCCTCGAGCTCGGCGGGCACGCCCCTTTCATCGTCTTCGAGGATGCCGACATCGACGCCGCCGTGGCGGGCGCGATGGCGAGCAAGTTCCGCAACACCGGCCAGACCTGCGTCTGCGCCAACCGCTTCTTCGTCCACGAATCGGTCTATGAGAAGTTCGCCGCGGGCCTCGCGCGCGCCATGGCCTCGCTGCGCGTCGGCGCGGGGTTCGATGAGAACGCGCAGATCGGACCGCTCATCGACGACGACGCCGTCGCCAAGGTGCAGTCCCACGTCCGAGACGCCCTCGACCGCGGCGCCAAGGTGCGCACCGGGGGGAATCTCGTCTCCGTCGGCGCCGGCTTCGCCAACCGCTTCTTCTCTCCGACGCTTATCGACGGCCTCAACGCCGACATGCGCATCGGCCGCGAAGAGACCTTCGGCCCCGTCGCGCCGCTGCGCGCGTTCACGAGCGACGACGAGGCGATCGCGCTGGCCAACGACTCGCCCTACGGCCTGGCCGCCTACTTCTACACCCGCGATGCGAGCCGGCTCATGCGCGTCGCCGAGGCCCTCGAGTACGGCATCGTCGGCGCCAACGACGGCCTGCCATCCACCGCCCAGGCGCCCTTCGGCGGGGTCAAGCAGTCCGGCTTCGGCCGCGAAGGCGGCCGACACGTCATGCACGAGTACACCAGCGTCAAGTACGTTTCGTGGGGACTCGGCCCCGCATGACTCGCACGCGCCGTGCCATGCTTCGCCGCTTTGGGCGAAGCATGGCGAACGTGCAAACGCCGACGTATCGCGCCTCCCTACCAGGCCGAAGCGCGAGCGAGGACGAGCGTCCCAGCCCTTCGCACTGCACTCTCGCTCAGAGCCGCGAGCGTGCAGTGGCACCCAGGAAAGAGCGGGGGTGCCATCGATCGCCGCCGCTCTGGGCGGAGATCGATGCGAACGTGCAAACGCCGACGTATCGCGCCTCCCTACCAGGCCGAAGCGCGAGCGAGGACGAGCGCCTCTGCCCGCACGGCATGCATTGACTCCAGAGCGAGTCAATGCATGGCACCCCACGATCACCTTTGCCCGCACGGCATGCATTGACTCCAGAGCGAGTCAATGCATGGCACGGCCCCTGATGTTGGACTCAGGACATCGCGCCGCACCTCCTGCGCGGTGCCATGCTTCGCCGCTCTGGGCGAAGCATGGCGAACGTGCTGGAGAGAGCGATCCCCCTCGCCCGTCACTTCTTCGTTCTTCGCCGCCGCGTCGGCTTCGTCTCGAACAGCCCCGCCTCCCCCTCGCCCGTCGATTCCTCCGCGCGCTCGATGAGTTTCGCATCATCGTGGCGCGGGCTGTTGACGCGCGTCGAGATCGGATACGCCGCCATCTCCTCGGCCGGGAAGGGATCGAAGACGTCTCGCGGCGCCTCGGTCGCGCTCAGCCACGCCTGAAAGTTCTCCGGCCGCAGAATCACCGGCATGCGGTCGTGGATGGAGGTGAGCAGCGCGTTGGGCCGGGTCGTGAGAATCGTGAACGTCCCCCGAGCCGCCTCGCCCGTCCCGCGCTCATCGCCTTCGGCCAGCGGCTCCCACAACGCGGCAAAGGCGAAGAGGCCTCGCTCATCGGCCGGCCGGATGTAGTGCGGCTGCTTGCCGCGCCCCGTCTGCTTCCACTCGTAAAACCCGGAGGCGGGCACGATGCAGCGCCGCGCGCGGAACGCCGCGCGGAACATCGGGCTCGTCGCCACCGTCTCGCACCGCGCGTTGATTGGCCCCGGGCGCTTCGGATCGCTCCAGGCCGGCTTGAAGCCCCACACCATCGGCACCAGTTCGCGCTCGCCGGACTCATTCACGCGGCACACCGGCGACGCCTGCGTCGGCGCAACGTTGTAGCGCGGCGCAAGCATCTCCTCCGGCGCCGGCAGGCGCAGGTCGAGAAACTCGCGCACCTGCTTCCAGGTGTATTGGCGTGTGAATCGGCCGCACATGCGCGATCATAGTGGCGCCGTGCCGAGCGCGCCCGGCGCCCGGCCGGACAGGTTCAGTTCACGCCGAGAGTATGCAGTTCCGAGGGCAGGAGAGGACGAGTGCGCTTGCACGTTCGCATCGATTTCCGCCCGGAGCGGCGGCGATCGATGCCACCCCGCGCACAAGCGGGTGCCACTGCACGCTCGCTGCTCTGAGCGAGAGTGCAGTGCCGAGGGCAGGGGAGGACGAGTGCGCTTGCACGTTCGCATCGATCTCCGCCCGGAGCGGCGGCGATCGATGCCAC
>WYBR01000032.1 GCA_011525805.1 Vicinamibacteraceae bacterium | reverse complement strand
TCCTCGAGGACGGCGCGCAGGGCGCGGGCGCCGGTCTGGCGCGCCATCGCCCGCTCCGCGAAGCAGCGCAGGGCGTCGTCGGTGAACTCGAGTTGCGCGCCCTCCAGCGAGAAGAGATGCTGGTACTGCTTGATGAGCGCGTTCTTCGGCTCGGTCATGATCTGGATCAGTGCTTCAAAGTCCAGCGGCATGAGCGGCGTGATGACGGGCAGGCGGCCCACCAGTTCCGGAATCAGCCCGAAGTCAAGCACATCGTCCGCGGTGACCTGGCGCATGAGCGCGGCCTTCTCGTCGATGAGGTGCTGCTCGTCCGGGGGGGGCTCGGTGGTGAAGCCGATGCGCTTGCGGCCGAGGCGCTTCTTGACGATCTCTTCGATGCCGACGAACGTGCCGCCGACGATGAAGAGGATGTTCGTCGTGTCCATCTGGATGTACTGCTGCTCGGGATGCTTGCGGCCACCCTGCGGCGGGACGTTGGCGACCGTGCCCTCGAGCATCTTGAGAAGCGACTGCTGCACCCCTTCGCCGCTCACGTCGCGCGTGATCGAGACGTTGTGGCTGGTCTTGCCGATCTTGTCGATCTCGTCAATGTAGATGATGCCGCGCTGGGCGGCCTCGACGTCGTAGTCGGCGGCCTGGAGGAGTTTGAGCAGGAGGTTCTCGACGTCTTCGCCGACGTAGCCCGCCTCGGTCAGCGTCGTCGCGTCGCCGATCGCGAAGGGGACGTTGAGCATCCGCGCCAACGTGCGCGCCAGCAGCGTCTTGCCCGAGCCGGTGGGACCGATGAAGAGGACGTTGCTCTTGTCGATCTCGATGCCCGTGTCCTTCTCCAGTTGAGAAAGACGCTTGTAGTGGTTGTGGACGGCGACGGCGAGGGCCTTCTTGGCCTCGTTCTGGCCGATGACGTACTGGTCGCAGAACTCCTTGATCTGCCGCGGGCTGGGGATGGTGGAGAAGGTCTGCCGGCCGGCGGACATGCGCCGCCGCTCCTGGCGGAAGATGTTCTGGCAGAGGTCGACGCAGTTGGAGCAGACGTAGACGTCGTTGGGCCCCTCGACCATCGGGCCGACTTCGCGCGACGTCTTGCCGCAGAACGAGCAGGTGGTCACGCGCCTCCCGCGGAACCCGCCCTTGCCCTCCGCGCCTTCGCCGATCGATCCCTTCGCGTCGGGCCCGCCGGAGTCACCGTCCCGATTCTTGGCCATGAACCACTCGCCCCTTCTCTAAGTGATCGTGATTGCGGTGTTTGTCGGCTCGTGGCGCAGAGCCTGAGACATTATCGTCGCGTCGCCCGCCGCTCTTCAACGTACGCCCGGCGGGGTCGTCAAGTTCCACGCCGGTTCGGAGGCGGCTTGTCCGATAGTCCGCCGGCGGCCTGCCCGAGTGCGGCCGTCCGGGCCGCCTGGTACTCTACCTCCGTCAGGTCGCCCCGGTCGCGCATCTCGCGCAGATCCTGAAGCGTGAAGGCGGGCGACCCGGCCGATCCCGAGTTTCGCACGCCGCGACGGACGAGAGCGACGGCGATGCCCGCCGCAACGACGAGCAGCGCCAACACGCCGAGCCAGAGCGAGATCTCCGGCCAGTCGATCTGCCGAGGCGCCGCCGCGAGCACTTCCATCGCAGAAGTCTAATCTCAAGATGCCGTCAAACAAGCGCGGGTCGGCCCGCGCGGCGTTTTTCCCGCCGCAGCGAATTGGTCGAATAGGATTGCAGCGGATCACGCACCCGGTTCGCCGCCGTGAAGGGATGGCTCCGATGAGACGCCGATCGACATTCTCCTGTTGCCGCGTCTGGCTTGCCGTGAGCGGAATCGTGCTGGCGCCGGCCGGTGCGGCGCTCGCGCAGGACTCGCCGCCGGCGCCCGCCCCGCCTTCGGAGAAGCAGCCGCCGCCGGAAAAAGACGCGCCGCCGCGCGACACGCGCAGCATCGAGGAGATCCGCCGTGAACTCGAGCGCGACGATCCGACCTCTCCGACGACGCGCGTCGAGCCGTCGAGCGAGTCGGCGGCGGTCGAGTTCGATCCGCTTCTGCCGCCGCGCGGCCGCCTGCTGCCGGAGGGGTCCTACCTCATGGCTCGGACGGGGATCCTCACGCGGGCCGAGTCGCTGGGCGTGGTTCACTTCCTGCCCGATCCCGATCCGACGCGGCCGCGAATCACTGCCCAGCCCATGATGCTCCTGCCGTCGCGCGTCACCGAGCGCATCGAGGCCAACCTCGTGGACGTGCAGTCGAGCGGACCCGTCGAGATCAGCGGCCGCGTCTATGTCTTCGAGGGGCGCAACTTTCTGATGCCCACGACGAGCCCGTTCCGGACAAGCGCCACCGCGGCGCCGGTGAAGGCGGGACTGGTGCGCGAAGGGGCCTTCATCGTCTCACGCCTGGCGCGGATTTCACGTTCCGACACCGGCGGAGAGTGGATGGTGACGTTCGACTCCGACCGCAACGGGCAGATGGACCCGCCGATGGTTCTCATCCCCTGCCGCCTGCTCGAACGCCTGATCCGCACGGCCCAGTCGGAAGGGGATGCGGCCCGCATCATCATCTCAGGCCAGGTGTACGTCTACCACGACGTGAACTACCTCCTGCCGACGGTGATGCTCCGCCCGTTGCCGAGTGAGAATCTCTCTCCCTGATCATCGAAGTGCGCCGCTCTACCGCTCGACCGTCCACGTGGCACGATCGATGCGCACGCCCCAGGGGGTGGTTGCGCCGGGGTCGAACCAGTCGAGGCGCATTTTGAGTTGGCCGGTGGCGGGGGCGATGAAGCGCGTCGGGGCATCTTCGACGATGACCTCGACGACGGTGTCCACGGGCGGGGCCGGGCGCTCGTCGATGGTGACCCACGATTCAGCGATGTAATCGAAGAGGGCGAGGCGCTGGAGGGGTTGATTGGGCAGATTGCTCGCGGCGGTCTCGACCGTTACAGTAATGCGCGAAGCGGTTTCGACGGCGGTCGTGCCCTGCACCTCCATGCGGATCATCGGGAGCGTCACCGCCGCCAGGGCGCGGTCGCGGATGGTGATGTAGCGGTCATCGCTCTGATGCAGGTCGGAGACTTCGCCGCCGAGGTGCCGGCCGAGGGGGACGGTGAAGGACTCCGCCTCCACTTCATCGCGCACGACGTGGCCGAAGACCGTGAAGGCGATATCCAAGCGCGCACCGACGAGGTTGTCTATCCCCGTCCACTCAGGAACTCCAAAGAACTCTGATCGAAAGTACGCTACTGTCTGGCCGAGGATTGTTGCGTTCATTCCGGTGAATGCCTGGTAGAGTCCCTCCCCCACGGGTCGCCCCCCCAAATAATAGCGGCCGGGCGGCAGGGCCACATCCAGCCCATGTACTTCCATCCTGAAGTAAGGGCTCCCACGAAACTCGCCAACGAACTCAATGTCATAGGGCAGGTCTCGCAATTCCACAGTCTTCTCAAACGCGTCGGTGAGGACGATGAAATCCACGCCGACCGGCCTCGCCCCTCCCCAATTGTCGCGCAGTCTCGAGAACCACCGATATCCTGTTATTATGACACCTGCTTCGAAGATGGCATCATCGACAACCCATGAGTCATCTACTTCGGTGTTCCGTTCGGAAGACGTGGCCGCGCGCAGATCCCACTCGCCACTGTCCCATAGGATGCCCTGGCCCGCGGCCAGAGGATTCCAAAGCAGCGCAAAAGCGGAGACAGTCAATAGTCGTTGCCGCAACGTCATGACAACTCCAACGAACCCGCGATCTCAGCATTCAGTGAGCGAGCGCAAATCCCGACGGCGCTGAAGCAGGCGAGTGAGAGATACTGACCGCGCAAGAACTGCTTGCGGTTTGAGTATCTGGCAAGATCAGGAGGAAGCGATCCAGTGCCCCGGCCGGCTCCCGGAAGTACGTACGAATCGGCAAACGTCATGCCGTCAATTCCCAGATTAATGGCCTCAGCGACGTTTGTGATCACAACGTACTTCCTGTCGGCCAGAGGCGATCCGCCTGAAAACGGGACGCACACCTGCGCCTGATCAAGATCGACACGCCCTACTTGCGCCCCGCCAACCCGGCCGGCGGCGTAATTGACGAGTATCGCCCCGGTCTCGTCAACGCGCGGCGCTTTGGTGAGCAGTCTGCGTCCCATGTTACTCGACCTCCACGATGCGCACTTCCCCATCCGCACCGCCCGATGCCCTGATCGCCGCCACTACCGCACTCGCATCCACATCGATTTCAATCTCGTCGTTTCTGAAGAGGGGATAACCGGAACTGGCGGATACGTTGCCGTCGCCGACGTAAACAACGACTTCCGGACCCTTGGTGTTGCGGACGAGCAGTTTGCGGCGTTTCAGCCCGCTCGTATTGGTCGTCAACGTCACAGCCGTTGTTCCCACGCTGATCGTCGCGGTGGCGATCTGCTTCTCCGCCGCCTCCGTAATCCACACGCGTCCCGTCGGATCGATCGGCCAGGCTTTAGAAGGCTTGCCCATGACTTACCCCTCTCCAATCTCGAGAATCCGAACATCCACAGGATCGTCCTGGTTGTCGCCCTTGAGCGCGTACACCTCGTCCTCCGGACTGACGCTCAGAACGAGTTCAAACTCTTCCCAGACTTGAGTACCTTCTGCTGCATCGAAGCCGTCTGGGCCGATCGAAACCCATCGGCGAGGTCGATCGGGATCGGTCCCGCTGCGCACCGGCTTGATGATGAGTGTGCGGCGATGAGCCAGGCCCGTTTCGAGTTTCACCTGCGTATTGCCGACAGAGAACTGCGCATGCTTGACCGCCGGGCAGGCGCGGTTGATGCGCACACGGCCGTCTTCATCGAGCGAGACTGAGTCGCTGTGGAGCGTCATGCTCCTGCCTCCAATACGCGCACGTTGGCGCTGGCCGTCGGCGAGACCATGATCCCGTACACCGCCGCGCCGGGGGTTACGTCGAGCCAGAGTTCTTCCTTGACGCGGATCGGGTAGCCGCTCCCCGTCGCCACGCCCGAGCCGCCGACGTAGAGGACGTTTGTCGTGCCGATGTTCTTGATGTAGAGTTTGCGCCGCCGCGCCAAGCCGGCGGTCAGTTCGACAGCGGTGGTGCCGACGCTGAGCGCTGCGGATTTCACCGCGAAGTTAGTGCGGTCGGCGATGAGATAGGGCCGCTCGTCCGTCTCGCTGGCCGGCGCGGTCTCCGGTTCGATGAGCAGGGCCGTGGAATGGGGCATCTTCGCCCTCCTCCGCAGGGATGATACGCGTCAGGGCACGATCTCGACGATCTCCAGAACTGGGTCAGCAAGCGCCGTGACGTCGTTGAGAGTGATGTACTTGACGAGCAGAGTCCCGCCGGCCGGGTCCGCTGGCAAATGGATCGACTCTCAGGGAAACAGAATCATGGCATTTGCGCCTGCGCTGCTCGGATCGGACTCGGTGGAGGTCGAGACGTTGAGGCTGATCGCCTGGATGTTGGAGGAGCGGGCACGGAGGATGACCTCCGTGGCGTCGCCGCTGATGGTGGTCGTGTCGAGGGACTCGTCCACGGGGGCGACAATGGGTACGGCGGGCCTGCTCATGGGCCTCTCCCTCACGGTTGGAGCAACCGCGTCCAAGCATACCTGATGGCGGGGCGGTATGCAAGGGAAAAACCGCCCAATTCCGAAGATGGGCGGGGAAATCCGCCTGGGCGGCCCCGCTCGGCGAGGGCCGGGCGCGGGGTCGCGGGCATGGCTGCCGGAGCGGCAGGGACGGTCACCCAATGCGGCGATGGCGACGCCTCAATCGAAAAGGCGGGCGCGGAGGGCGGCGAGGCGGTCGCGCGCGGCTTCGTCGCCGTCGCCTGACTGTTGCCGCCAGGTTGCGACGTGATGATCATAAGCGCCGCGGCTGATGAGCATGCCCGAGGCGTGCGGCCGGCCGGCGCGGACGGCGACGGCGTGCAGGAGGCGGCGCTCGCGCCGCGTCAGGCCCAGGCCGCGCGCGAGGAAGCGATAGGCCGGGCCGAAGCGGGCGGCGTCGTTGAGACTCCAGCGCAGCGCGGTGACGGTCGCGCCGACCACGACCAGGGCCGCCAGCGACGGGGCCATCCACTCCCACGACCAGCCCGGCCAGGCGCCGAGCGTGAGCGGCGCAATGGAGAGCATCGAGATGGACGGTCGCGGCGTCGAAGGCGCGGCGGGCGCGATCGGCGCCTGCGGTGCGCTCATCGCGACGGCAGCGCCGCGGGCGATGGGGGCGTGGGGCGTCATGGCCGCGAGGAGGCGCCGGGCGGCGCGTCGGGCGCGATCGCGGATCGGCCCGCTGGGGTCGCGCTGCGCGAGGTGGGCCACGCGCGTGGCGCAGTCGATCATGGCGGTCTGCTCGGCCGCCCACAGGGCGCTGAGGCGGTGAAGCGGCCGCTCGTCATCGAGCATCGCGTCGAGGCGCTCCGCCGCCGCGCCGCGGTCGACCCGCGCCAGCGCCGCAATCGCGTTGGCGCGCGGCCGGTTCTCCGGCGCCTGCGTGAGCGTTTCGATCATCGGCCGGTGGCGTTCGATGAGCGGCGACGCCAGCACTTCAATCGCGTTGGCGCGAGTGCGGACATCATGGTGGCCAATCGCGGCGAGAACGGCGTCGCGCGCGGATTCGCTCTCGACGCGACCGAGGGCCTTGACGGCCGTGGCCGCGAGACGGGGATCGTCGCTCGCGACGAGCGTGAGCAACTCGAGTTCGACCTCGGGCAGGAGGTCGAGGTCGTCAGCCATGCGGACGGCGCGAAGGGCCGTGTCGCGCCGGGAGTCGCGGAGTCGGCGGCGGACGTCGGCGAGGATCGACGCGCGGTTGTCGCGCACCGCGACGCGGGCCGCGAGGCGGATGGAATCCACCGGTCCGCGGCCGGACCAGTGGGACCAGAGCGTCTCGAAGTCCGCCGCGTGTGCGTGGGCCGCGGCGAGAGCGCGGAGCGAAGGATGGGACGAGGTGAGCAGCCGCTCGAGCATCGCCTCAAGCCCCGCGAAGCGGCGTCGAAGGCAGTGATGGGCGGCGAGCGAGGCGAGGCGCTCATCTTCGTCGTCGGCGAGGCGGGCGACGATCTCGTCGGCCCGAGCCTCGTTCATCGCCATCAGGGCGCGGAGAGCGGCGAGGCGGGCGCGCGGCGTGCGGAACGTCACGCCTTCGGCGAGGCGCACGAGGCGCGCCTCAAGAGTCATGGGGATCGCCGTCAGCCACGCGGGCAGCGCGGCCTGAGCGTCGTCGTCGAGTTGAGCGACGACGTGGCAAGGGGGTGCAGCGGGGCGGCGCGAATCGAGGCGGCCGAGGCGCGCCGACTGCTCGGGACGAAGCAGCAGATGCTCGCGGCCGGCGATGATCGCGGCGAAGTGTGGCGTGGGCGCGAGGCGCTCGATGTGCTCGAGCGCCTGGCCGGCCAGGGCGTCAATCCCCAGCCACGCCAGCAGCAGCGGGGCGAGAGTCGCGTCCGGCAGGTGCTTCATGAAGCCGCGCATCGCAAGGTGCGTGGGGTGGTCGCGGTCCGCGAGCCAGCGGCCCAGGGCCGGTCCGGGGTCGGCGAGCATCCGCGCCGCCGCGACAAGCACGCCGTGCTGCCGATGCTTCGGCCAGGTATCGAGCGCGCGGGCGAGCGCCTCGTCGAGGCGGTCGCGGCTGCCTGGATCGATCGATCGTGGGGTTGCGGCGGCGAGTCGATCGAGGGCGGCTGCGGCCGCGGCGGCGAGGTCCGCGTCCTCTTCCTCCAGCGATTCCGCAAGCGAGTCGGCGCACCGCGCGACCGCGGCGACGCCGATGAGTTCGATGGCGCAGCGCCGTTCGAGGCGGTCCGCCGAGCGAGCGCAGGCGCTCATGATGGCGGGGAGTCGGGCGGCCGTCTGCGCGACGCGAGAGCGCGTGGCTTCGTCCAGGTCGCCCCAGCGGCGGACGACTGCGGCGAAGACCGCTTCGCAGGGCCGCTCGAGCAACGCCGCGACGATGGGGGAGCACTCATCGGGGTGCGCAGCCGCGAGGGATTCAGCGAGGATGGAGGCGGCCACGCCGGGTGCGAGCCGATCGACGAGTCGAAGGCGTTGGGCGAGTGCAGGCATCTCGATTCCGCGCAAGTCGTGGCGGCGCAAGGGTTGATCGCGGCGCGTCGCCGCGCTGGTCGTCGCCGAACTGAGAGCATCGGCAGGTCGGGTGCAACCGCTGCAAGAGTTGGCGGTTACCATTGGCCTGGAGATCACGAGCGCCCCCCGGCCGTCGGGGGCCGGCCACGCCGCGAATCGTCCGCCGCTGATGGGGAAGAAAGAGGGAATCAAAGCCGCACGAAGCCGATTGGAAAGAGCAGACGGAAGGACTGGACATGAGCACACTCTCCCCCCGGGCGCTGGCCTCCCTTCAGGCGTATCGGCTCATGCTCTTTTCGCGCACGCTGCATCCTGAGTTCTTCGACATCCGCAAGCAGCGTTCGTCGCGCAGCGCGCAGTATGACCTCGAGACGTGGCTGTCGCGCGGCGCACACATCATCACGTTTCGCAAGGACGAGGAGTGCGTCGTCGAGGTGCTTACGCCCCGGCCCGGCGCCATGCCCGGCCGCGGGCGGATCCACGAATTCCCCTGCGCCGGAGAGCGCGACTTCGAGTCGCGCTTCGGATCGCGCCTCAACTACATCACCAGCGTGCAGACCGAAATCGTCTCGGAGAACCTCTATCTCGCCACGCTCAAGGAGATGCACGAGCACGCGATCGAGAACGGCTCGCTCATGCACCGCTGGCGCGAGGAGGACTGCCGCCTCGACAGCCTCAGCGTCCTCGACGTGCAGTGTTATCCGTGCGAAGCGCACGCGCAGTCCTGGCACCTCGACGCGGGATGCGGGCTGGTCTTGCGTTCGCAGGCGGTCTTCGAGGTCCTCGCGGAACGGGCGGCGTAACGCCAGGACCTCTACGGGCAGAGTATGCCGACGGGCAATGGCGGTCGTCGGGTGCCATGCATTGACCCGCTCTGGGGTCAATGCATGTCGGCGTGCAAGGGCTCTCGTTCACGCTTGCCCCTCCGCCATGCTTCGCCCAGAGCGGCGAAGCATGGCACCGGGCGACAGGTGCACCTGCGCGCTCGCATCGCTCTGGTTTCAGAGCGGCGGCGATCATGCCGCCCGCAGCGAAGCGCCTCAAGTCGAGTGGCCTTACTTCGCGCCCGCGGCGCGATGCTCATGGCGCAACTGCCCGCAGGCGGCGGCGATGTCGCGGCCGCGGCTGGCGCGGATGTGCGCGTTGACCCCGCGCTGCCGCAGCACGTCCTGAAACTTCCGCACACCCGCATCGCCCGGCCGCGCATACGGCAAACCCGCCACCTCGTTGTAGCGGATCAGGTTCACGTTCGCCCGCAACGTCTTCGCCACGGAGGCGAGTTGATCGGCGTGCTCGGGCTGATCATTCACGCCGCCGAGCAGAATGTATTCGAGCGTGACTTCGCGCCCCGTCTGCTGAAAGTAGTATCGACCCGCCTCCATGAGGTCGGTGATGGTGGTGTACTCGGCCCAGGGAATGAGGCGGCGGCGCAACTCGTCGTTGGGCGCGTGCAGGCTGATCGCCAGCGTGACGGGGACATCTTCGTCGGCGAGGCGCTCGATGGCGCGCGGCAGGCCGACCGTCGAGATCGTGATCCGCCGAGCGCCGATGTGCAGGCCCCATGGGGCCATGAGCGTGCGCACCGCGCGCACCACGGCCGCGTAGTTCGCCAGCGGCTCGCCCATGCCCATGAACACAACGTTGCTGATGCGCTCGCCGAGCGCGTGCAGGTCGCGGTTGAGCAACCAGACCTGCTCGACGATGCGGCCGGCGGTGAGGTTGCCGTCGAGTCCGCCGATGCCCGAGGCGCAGAAAGTGCAGCCGACCGGACAGCCGACCTGCGTGGAGATGCATGCGGTGCGCCGATCGTCGGTCGGGATCATCACGCACTCGGTTTCCTGGACGGCCGGCTCTCCGTTGGCGAGGGGGAGCGTCACGGGTGCGTCGCTGCGCGAAGCCGCAAGCGGCGGGGGACTCCAGCGGACGAGGAGTTTGCGAGTGCCGTCGCTGCCCGTGAGATCGGCGACCGTCTCACCCGAAAGAAAGTTCACGCGCTCGGCAAGCAACGCGCGATCGCGCGCAGCGAGATTGGTCATCACGGCGGGGTCGGCGAGGGCGTGGCGATAGACCCACTCGAGAATCTGATCGGACCGGAACGCCGGCCAGCCCCACGAGTTGACGAGTTCGCGCAGCGATCCCGGATCGAGTTCAAAGATGTGCGGGCAGGCGGGCGGCGGCATCAGGAATGATAAGCGGCTGGCACGAGATGCAGCCTTCACCCGCGATGTCGCCGAACGCCGATTAGCGCCAAGGCGCCCAGCCCCAGCAGCGCCGGCGCGCCCGGCGCGGGCACGATGCGGATGTCATCATACCAGGAGGTCGCGCCGGCCGAAAAGAGGTTGACGTTGGCGATGGCGAGCGGGAAGGACGGATCAAGTCTGATCGTACCCGTCGAGAGTAACTGGCCGTCGTACCACGTCGTCTGCACGTCGTTGTCCAGGTCGAAGTCGATGCGGATCCGGGCCCAGCGGTCGTAGGCGATCGGGATCGGCGTCTCCGGCCGGAAGTCGTCGAGGACCGTGCCGGTCGAGACGTCAAACTGCATCTCGATCGTCCAGCGGAACGGTCCAACGAGGTTGAACTCGTTGTGGACGATGAAGTAGGTGTCCTCGACGTGGTCGTTGCGGGCCATCAGCATCCAGGCCGAGAGGGTCCAGCGGCCGGAGGTGAACTCGCCGGAGAAGGGATGTACCGCGTCAGTGCCGGGGCCGATGAGGATGGATCGGTTGCCGCTGTGGGCCCGCTCGCCGCTGGCCCGGGCAGCGACGGCCGGGTCATCGAAGAACCCCGTCCATCCGCCGACGTGGTAGAGCAGTTGGCCGTCGCCGTAAGACTCGAAGTCTTCGGACCATTGGGCCAGCGCCGCGGGCGGCACGAGCGCCAGCGCCGCGGCGACCGCGAGAGACTGCTTCTTCATCCCCTGCTCTCCTTCCACAAGTGGTCAATCGGTCGGCGGCCCGAGGCGCGGTCGCGGCCGCCGGGAAATCTACCCGTTCGACCGCGCCCACGCCAGTCCACGACAGTTCCGAAAAAAAACCGCGCCCGACGGAAAGCGCCGGGCGCGGCAGGCAAGTCAATTCGCCGGAGCCGATGCTCCACGGGCCGTCGGTTCAAGCACGGCGACGGCGCCGGCCGACGAAGCCGATCCCGCCGAGGCCGAGCAGCGCCAGGGCGCCGGGGGCCGGGACGAGGTTGAAGTCGTCGTAATAGACGGTGGCGCCGTTGGTGTAGAGGTCGATGTTGGCGATCGCCACGTCGCCTCCGCGAACGGCCCACGTGCCCGTTGAGAGGAGTTGACCGTCGTACCAGGTCGACTGGGTGTTCGCGTCGAGGTCGATGTCGAAGCGGATTTCAGCCCAGCGGTCGTAGGCAATGTTCACCGCGTTCTCGGTGCGGTAGTCATCGAGGACGCGACCAGTCGCCGTGTCAAACTGCATCTGGATGGCCCACTGGTAGGGTCCGCCGTGGTTGTAGATGTTGTTGACGATGAAGTAGGTGTCGGCGGTGTGGTTGTTCTGGAAGAGGAGCATCCAGGCGGTGAGGCTCCACTGTCCGGAGGTGTATCCGGAGAACGGATGGACGGCGTCGCCGGCCGGGCCGACATAAACGGACTGGTTTCCGGAGTGGGCGTATTCGTTGGTGGCGGTGCCGGCGGCGCCGCTGGAGTTGTCCCAGCCGGCCCAGCCGCCGACGTTGTCGAGCAACTGCCCGTTGTCGTAGGTTTCGAATCCGTCGGACCACTGCGCCAGTGCCGCGGCCGGCGCGATCGCGATGGCCGCGACTGCGGCAAGAATGGCTTTCTTCATCCCCTGCTCTCCTTGTGTTGAAGGCCTGATCAAGTGCGGCACCCGCCTCGAAGCGGAAAGGCCGCGCGGAAATGCGCACGCTCGCCGAAGCACGCCTCCGGCGAATCGCGAAAGACACGAATTCGAACGAGCCGCAGATCTCTCTCCAAGCAGCGAGGCGCGAACGCGCTGAACTGCACCGTGGAGGCCTTTCAGATTCGGCCCCCATCCACCGGTCATCATTATGGAGGCAACCGACCCGGCGGCAAGAACCTTTCCAGATAATCGAGTAAGATTCTGGAAAAGTATGGTCCGATAAAAGCCAGGTCGCCGTTATCGGAATCACATCACGCGCGTTGGGGCATTCAGCCGCCCGCGCGGGCCGGGGCGGAGATGGTGATGCGCACGGGTTCGACGGCCCCGCCGCGCTCGTGCAGCCAGTCCACGATTCCGCTGCTGTGATCCAGCGTGATGGTGCGTCCGGTGGGATCGACCCCGCGCTGCCGCATCAGTTCCTTGAGGCTCTGCGGCAGGCCGAACTCCACCTGCTCGTCGTAGACGTCGTACTGCTGGACGACGGCGTCGTAGCGCTCGATCAGTTCCGCGAGAATCTCGCGCACGAGATCCTCCGGGGCCGAAGCGCCGGAGGTGATGAGCACGCGCTCAACACCCTCGAACCACTCGGTCTTCAGTTCCGACATGTCGTCGAGCAGATGCGCCGTCGTCCCCGCCGCCTGAGCGATCTCGGTGAGGCGCACCGAGTTGGAACTGTTGCGGCTGCCCACGACGAGCACGAGGTCGCAGTCGGGCGCGACGCAGCGCACGGCGGTCTGCCGGTTCGTCGTGGCGTAGCAGATGTCATCGCTCGGCGGGGCCTTGATCTGCGGAAACGCTTCCTTGAGCGCGCGGATGATCACCTCGGCGTCGTCGAGGCTCAGCGTCGTCTGCGTCAGGTAGACGAGGCGGCCGGGGTTGCGGATCGAGAGTTTCGGGATGTCCTCAGGCGATTCGACGACCTGGATGGCGTCGGGCGCCTCGCCCACGGTGCCGACCACCTCGTCGTGCCCGGTGTGCCCGATGAGGAGAATCTGGTAGCCGTCGCGCGCGTAGCGGATGGCCTCCATGTGAACCTTGGTGACGAGCGGGCAGGTGGCGTCGATCGCGGTGAGGCGGCGCTCCCGGGCGGCCTCGCGCACCACCGGGCTGATCCCATGTGCGGAGAAGACGACGATCGAGTCGGGCGGGACCTCGTCGATGTGGTCGATGAAGGTCACGCCGCGCTCCTCAAAGCGACGCACCACGTGCTTGTTGTGGACGATCTCGTGGTAGACGTAGATCGGCTCGTCGGGGCAAAGGGCCAGGACCTGGTCCACGACGTCCACGGCCATGTAGACGCCGGCGCAGAATCCGCGGGGATTGGCGAGAATGACCTTCATCGCGTGAATGATACGGCGGCGGCGCGCGGGCAGGCGGAGTGATCATGCGCTTCGCGGCGTCGCTCGTGAAATCGCTAAACTATCCTTGATGCCGCCCGAGGTTCTCACTTCCGATGCGTCGTCGGCGATCGCCGACTCCTTCCGCGCCTGCATGGACCTGGCGCTGAGCCATTATGAGAACTTTTCCGTCATCAGCCGCCTCCTGCCGCGAGCGCACGAGCAGGACTTCGCCGCGGTCTACGCCTTCTGTCGCACTGCCGACGACGCCGCCGACGAGCGGGGGGACAAGGCGGTCTCGCTCGCCGAACTTGCCGAGATGCACCGGCACGTTGATCGCTGCGCCGCGGGCGAGCCGGTGGACGGCCCGTACTTCCCCGCTCTTGCTGCGGTGATGCGGCGGCACGGTGTTCCGGCCGAACTCTTCCACCGCCTCCTCAGCGCGTTCGAGCGCGACCAGCGCCAAAGCCGCTACGAGACCTGGGAAGACCTGCTCACGTACTGCACCGGAAGCGCCGACCCCGTCGGTCGGATCGTCCTGCTCATTACCGGGCACGGGGATCACCCCGATGTCCAGGAGATGTTCGGTTTCAGCGACGCGACCTGCACCGCCCTGCAACTGGCGAACTTCTGGCAGGACGTGGCGCGTGACTTCATCGAGCGTGACCGCATCTACATTCCGGGCGAGATCATGCGGCAGCACGGCGTGACGGAACCGGACCTGCGGGCGATGGTCGAGGCGAGACGGGCGAGTCAGTCGTTCCGGGAGATGGAAGCGGCGCTGGTATCGCGGACGCGGCCGCTTTTTGTTCGGGGTCGGGACCTGTGGCCGAAGGTGCAACGTCCGGTCCGCCCGGCCATCCAGTTGTTCACGGCGGGGGGTGAGGCGATCCTGCGCGCCATCGAGAGGCAGCGCTATGATGTGCTCATCCGCCGTCCGGTGTTGACGCGGTGGGGCAAGGCCGCTCTGGCGGCGCGAGCGTGGATCGGGCTTCGGCTCGGCGTTGACCTCTTCTGACAGAATCGGGTGATGATGAGCCGAACCGCCGCCTCAGCGATGAGCGCCTCAACCCTGGCCGCCGGGAATGGCGCGCTCGCCGTGACCGAGGCGCCGGACCTCCGCGACGCCTACGAGCAGTGCCGGCGGATCACCCGCGCCAACGCCCGGAACTTCTACTTCGGCCTGCGGCTGACGCCCGAGCCCAAGCGATCCTCCCTTTACGCGATCTATTCGTGGATGCGCCTCGCCGACGACCTCGTGGATGACTGCGCCGGGGACGAGGCGGCCCTGGGCGACTTCCGCGAGCGGACCGGCCGCGTCTTCCGCGGCGCCTGGCGGCCGCACCGCGACGCCGGCCACGCGGCGGAGATCGACGGCCACCGGGACATGTGGCTCGCCTTCGCCGACACCGTCCAGCGCTTCCGTCTGCGCGAGACGGAGTTCCGCGAAATGATCGAGGGTCAACTGAGCGACCTGCACGGCGCGCGGTACCAGACGGTGGATGACCTGATCCAATACTGCCGCCACGTCGCTTCGACGGTCGGCCTGGTGTGCATCGCCATCTGGGGCTATGACGGCAGCGAGCGCGCCAAGCGCCTCGCCGAGTGGCGCGGCATCGCCTTTCAACTGACCAACATCCTGCGCGACTACGCCGAAGACTACGATGCCGGGCGCGTCTACCTGCCCGCGGACGACTTCGCCCGCTTCGGCCTGACGCCGTCGGAGTTGCGGCACTGGTCCCGGCCGGAGGCGTGCCTTGAGTTCATGCGCTTCCAGATCAAGCGGGCGGGGGAGTACTACGACCGCTCGGCCCCGCTCGATGCGCTGGTGCATGAAGACGGCCGCGCGGCGCTGGCGGCGATGACGCGCATCTATCGCCGTCTGCTCGATCTCATCGCCGTCGCCCCGAAGCGCGCCGCGGCGGGCACCGCCCGCATCCGCGTTGCCACCTCGCGCAAGATCATGATCGGCCTGCGGGCCGCGTGGACCAGGCGGCGGAACGGGTCGTGACCGCGTCCGGGCGCGTCGCGGTCCTCGGCGGGGGCGTGGCGGGGCTGGCCGCCGCCGTCGCCCTCCATCAGGCCGGCCGCCGCGTCACCCTCATCGAAGCACGCAACCGCCTCGGCGGCCGAGCCACCAGTTTCACCGACCCCGCCACCGGCGAGCGCATCGACAACTGCCAGCACGTCGTGCTCGGCTGCTGCACCAGCCTCATCGACTTCTACACGCGCCTCGGCGTGGGGGAGAAGATCGAGTGGCACGAGCACATGCACTTTGTGTCGGCGGAGGGGCACGTCGACGTCCTGCGGGCGTCGCTCTTGGCGGCGCCGCTGCACCTGGCGCCGTCGCTGCTGCGCTTTCGAGCGTATAACTTGGCGGAGAAGTTCGCCCTGGCCCGCGCAATGAAGGCGATCGCCTCGGCCGATCGACGCTCTCTCGCGCACTTGACGTTTCGCGAGTGGCTGTCGCAGCATGAACAGTCGGATCGTCTGATCCGCCGCTTCTGGGATGTCGTGATCGTCAGCGCCTGCAACCTGCCGTGCGACCGGGTGTCGGCCGAGCCGGCGCTCCAGGTGTTTCAGGAAGGGTTCCTGGCGCATCGGGTCGCGTGGCGCCTCGGCGTGCCGCGCTGCCCGCTCGTCGATCTCTACGACGGCGCGGCGAGGTTCATCGACGACCTGCGCCTCTCGACGCGCGTGGTGCGCCTCGAAGGCGATTCGCGCATCGAGCGAGCCCTGCTCGACGATGGAACGACGATTGAGGTGGAGGCGTTCGTGCTCGCCCTGCCCTTCGAGCAACTCGCGGGCGTGGCCAGCGAGGCAATGATGCGCCGCGATGAGCGACTCGCGCTGCCTCGCAACCTGACGCACAGTCCGATCCTCGGCGTACACCTGCGATTCGAGCGGCCCGTGAGCGGCTTGCCGCACGCGGTGCTGCTTGACGCCGGCGTGCAGTGGGTGTTCTTCAAGGATGGCGGGCGGACGGCGCACGCGGTCATCAGCGCCGCGGACGAATGGATGGCCTTGAGCGCCGACGAGATCGTCGCTCGGGTCCGGGCCGACCTCGCGGCCCACTTCCCGGGGGCGGCGGACGGCGGCGGCAACGCGCTCGTGAGCCGCCGCGTCGTCAAGGAGAAGCGAGCGACCTTTGCGGCTGTGCCGGGCGCCGAGGCGCACCGTCCGCCGACGTGCGGGTCGATCGAAAACCTCTTCCTGGCCGGCGACTACTGCGCCACCGGCTGGCCGGCGACGATGGAGGGAGCCGCGCGGAGCGGCTACGCCGCCGCGGAAGCGATCCTTGGCCGCAGTGTGCTCGTCTCCGATCTCAAACCGGCGCTGCTGTACCGCGCAGCGCGGTTCGTGTGAGTCGGCGCGGGACCGTAAACAGGGTGCCACACTTCGACCCGCTTCCCCGGCCTGAGTTGGACCGAAGGCGGGCGATGTGTGCCGAGGGGCAGGGGCGGACGTTTGCTCCTGCCCGTTCGCACACGGCACGCTGGCGCGATGCTGTGTGGCACCCGTTTCCGTGCAGTGCGCACTCAATCGTCGCTGCGTCATCAACAGCGCTTTGATCGGTTCAATCTCCCTTTGTGCCTCTTGTGCCTCTTTGCGGCGATGCAGGTCGTCTCTGCTGGCGCTTGGCCCTGGTTGGGCGGAGCGCGGCTTGAATCGCGATGAGAACGCGCGGCGAGGCCACTACAATCGCCCGCGGCATCGGGCCGCTGCGCAGACGAATCACAAGGAGGTGATCCGGCATGGCCAAGGGCAAAGCGGGCGGCAGGAAAGACGCGGCGAGCGCGCGGCGAAGCGGCGGCGGGGGCGCGGCGACGAAGGAGGCGCCGCGCTCTGCGCCGGGAAAGTCCGCCGCCACCCTCCGCCGCATTGATGACGTCGCACAGGCGGTCGTGAAGTCCTCCCTCGCCGGACGCGACCCGTTCGTGGACATCCCGACGCGCAGCCTCGCCAACACGAGTTTCAACAAGACCAAGCGCATCCTCGAAATGGGCAGCGCCAGCCAGCGGCGCAACCTCTTCAACCTCGGCCAGTCAAAGAAGTTCATGCAGACGATGCTTCTCGCCAAGGGGTGCAAGGACCTCATCGAGCGCGGCAAGACGGCGAGCCTCCGCGGCATGTTCTACGCCGGCCTGCACACCATCGAGGGCACGAAGGAGAAGACCTTCGACGACCAGAGCGAATCTGACTCGATTCTTGAAGACCTGGAGGTGACGCTCGAATCGTTGCGTGAAGAACTGCACGTCTACGCCGACAAGCGCGGCGACATGGTCGGCAACATCACCCTGATCGACAACGGCGATGAGATCGACTGCCGACGCATGGGTTCGGGCGGCTACGGCATTCCGAGCATCACCGAGCCGCGCGTCATCGAGTTCAAAAAGTGCGAGGCGGAGTTCGTCTTGCACGTCGAGAAGAACACCGTCTGGCAGCGCTTCAATGAGGACAAGTTCTGGAAGAAGCACAACTGCATTCTGACGCACGGCAACGGTCAGCCGCCGCGCGGCGTTCGCCGCCTGCTCCAGCGCCTCAATCAGGAACTCGGCCTGCCGATCTACTGCCTGCTCGACTGCGATCCGTGGGGACACTACATCTACAGCGTCATCAAGCAGGGGTCGATCTCGCTCGCCTTCGAGTCGCGCCGCATGGCCGTGCCCGACGCGAAGTTCCTCGGCATCCGCGCGATGGACTATGAGCGATACGACCTGACCGACGACGTGCAGATCGCGCTGACTGACCGCGATCGCACGCGGGCCAAACAGATCGCCGAGTACCCCTGGT
Organism: Vicinamibacteraceae bacterium; assembly: GCA_011525805.1. Classification (GTDB taxonomy): domain Bacteria; phylum Planctomycetota; class Phycisphaerae; order Phycisphaerales; family UBA5793; genus UBA5793. Next base: position 11,875 of record WYBR01000032.1, on the reverse strand, counting down.
TTGCCGACAAGAAGCCGTGGCAGAAGGAGATCGCGGCCCTGCTCCGCAACGGCTTCAAGATGGAGGTCGAGTCGCTGATCACCAAGGACATCTCGTACGTGACGGAGGTCTACGTTCCGGAGCGCCTCAAGGCCCAGGACTGGCTGGACTGACCGGGACGGGGCGCGTGGGACGGGTGATCGCAACCGAGGCGGTTTCCGCTTGTATCGGATAGGCGAGAATGGTAAACTGAACTCCTGAGAACCTCAGCCTCGCGGTGGAGCCGAACGGCCGGGGGAGCGGCTGACCTCGCCTTCGGGGATGGATGGAGTGTGGCCCGGCGATCCGCGGAACTGGCGCGCCCCAGTGGCGCCCGGCCGGGAGGATCGTGCGGGGAGAGATGGGCGCCTTGCGACGTGGAGCAGCATCATCATGGCAACCTTGAACGCCAGTCCGGCACGGCTTCGCCGCGTGCTCATCGCCGACGATGAACACCTCGTCGTCGAAGGGCTGACGCGCAATCTCGCGGATCTCAACTACACCGTGACGGGCAGTTGCAAGAACGGGGAGGAGGCGGTGCAGTGCTGCCGCGAGGACCGGCCCGATCTCGTGCTCCTCGACATCCAGATGCCGAAGATGAATGGCCTGGACGCGGCCCGGATCATCTACGGCGAGATGGGCATTCCCGTCATCATCATCAGCGCCTTCTCCGACGCCGAGTACCTCCGCACCGGGGCGGACGTCGGGGTGTTCGGCTACCTGCTCAAGCCGGTGACGCGCGACGACCTCGAGGCCTCGATGACGATCGCCTGGGCGCGATACCAGGAGCACCGGCTGGCGCGGGATGAAATCGCCCAACTCAGCCGCCGACTCGAAGACCGGAAGATCATCGAGCGGGCCAAGTGGATTCTCGTCGAGCGCCTTCAGATCAGCGAAGAGGTCGCGATGAAGCGGCTTCAGAAGCAGGCGCGCGACAATCGGCGGACGCTGGCGGATGTGGCGCGGAGCATTCTGGAGAACGCCGAACTCTTCGTCGCAAGTCCGCCAGGGGCAGCCACTTGAATGTGGGGCGAAGTGTGAAGTTTCGGCAAGTTTTGCCGGATAATTCCGGCGATCGCTGGCATTTGCCTTTCGAGGCGGTAAACTAGTCAAGTGACCGGGCCATGCAGCCCGCACGGCTCCGAAGGCATGGCGCCTTCCGCGAACGAATCCGGTGGGTGGGTCGAGGCTGTTGAAGACCGATTCGGGACTCGCTTCGCGTTGACGGGCCGGTGAAGAGATGCAGACATCAAGCGGCGTCAGGTTCGTCCTGCGGCGTGTGCGAATCGTGGGTGCCGACTCCGTCGAGCCGGGCGCGGAAGCACGCCGTGACACCTGAGACCAACAATGCCCGTCCGCAAGGGCGGGCGCAGACGAAGGCCGGCATGTAGAAGGGGAGTGCCGGCCTTCCTGTCTTTTTGCGAACCGCACTTCTCGCGACTTTCACCAATTCGGACCTTTCCCGCTCACGAGGCGCTGCGCCTCGGTCGATAACCTCATGGCTGCAGCAGCAGCGAATCGTGGAGTTGCGTTGGAAAGTCGTCCGATAAGGGCCTTGCGTCTCACCTGTGCAAGGCGCATCGAGGCGGGGCAGCCCGTCTGTCCCCGGAAGAGAGCGGTGTCATGACTACGCGCAGATCATCGGCCTGTTTCGTGCTTCTTGCCGCTGCGTTCGCGTCGGCGCAGGGTTGCGGCGGTTCCGGACGAAACGCCGCAGGTCCGGATTCGCAGGGGCCGCCGCCGGAGCGAATCGGCGCCGCCTCCGGCGCGCCGGGCGCCGATCCGGTCGCGGGCAATGCGGGCGGCAGCGCCAGCCCGAGCGCGTACGTGAGCCTCGACGCGGCGCTGAGCGCCGGCGAGAATCCCTTCGAGTCGCGTGAGAGTCTGGCGGAGCGATCCACCGACGGGTCGCGCTTCGATCCCTGGCTGGGCCTGTTCGGAGAGATCGACGGTCTCGGAGGCCGGCCGACGCAGACTCCCGCCACCGAGAACATCATGCAGGTCACGTTCGCGAGCGAAGGCCGCGACGCCGAGCCTGACGCTGACAAGACCGGCGAGTACATTGTCTACTCGAGCACCCAGCACAACCGCGCGCCGGACATCTACACCAAAAAGGTTGACGGCTTGACGGTCGTGCAACTCACGAGCGATCCGGGCAGCGACCGCATGCCCAAGTTCAGCCCGGACAACTCGCAGATCGCGTTCTGCTCCGACCGCGGCGGCAACTATGACATCTACATCATGGACGCGGCCAGCGGCGGGCAGGCCGTGCAGGTCACCAGCGACTCCGCGCACGAGATTCACCCCTCCTGGTCGCCCGACGGCAAGCACCTGGTCTACTGCCGCCTGAGCGAGCAGTCCGGCCGGTGGGAACTGTGGGTGACCGAGACGGGCAACTTCAACTCGCGCCGGTTCATCGGCTACGGCCTGTGCCCGGAGTGGAATCCCGATCCGGGCTCGAACCTCATTGCGTTTCAGAAGCCGCGCGAGCGCGGCAGCCGCCTCTTCAGCATTTGGACGCTCGAGTTCGTCAACGGCGAAGGAGTGAAGCAGACGGAGATCGTCAGCGCCGCCAACGCCGCGGCGATCAACCCCTCGTGGAGCCCCGACGGCAGGATGCTCTGCTTCACCACGGTCCTCGAGCCGGGACGGCCGGGACAGCACCTCGTCACCGAGCGCGAAACCTGGGCGGACATCTGGGTCGTCAACCTCGACGGCACGAACAAGGTCAACCTGACCAACGGTGAGTACACCAACGTCGAGCCGACGTGGAGCCCCGACGGGCGGATCCTCTTCGTCTCCAACCGGGCCGGGATCGAGAACATCTGGGCCGTCGGGCCCGACCGGACGATCCAGACCGCCCGCGGACCGGCCATGAATGCGCCCAACACCGGCGTGGCGGAGGTTCAGACGCAACCTTAACGGACGTTGCAAGTCGGCAGGGCGATCGGTCCGAAAAAGGAATGATGGTCTGAGGTTATGAATGTGTGCCGGCGGGCGGAGTCCGTCGAGGATGGCAGGACGCCATGACAAGTATGCAGATCATGACGAACAGGCGTCGCCGGGCGGTTCTCGCGGCCGCGCTGCTTGCCGCCCTGGGCGGCTGCGCCAGGCCGCAGCGACCGGTCGTCAATCCGCGGCTCATCAGCCCCTACGATGAGCCGGTGACCTGGGCCGTCGCCCCTCTCGCCAACGAATCGGGCGTGAGTGTGGTGGACGGCGTGAACGTCGCCGACCTCATCGCCCGCGAGGTGCAGAAGATCGACGGCATCGACGCGGTGCCCGTGCAGCGCGTGCTCGAAGGCATGCGGGCGATGGACATCGGCTCGATCGATTCGCCTCATACCGCGAGGTCGCTGGCGCGGCTCATCGGGGTGGACGGGATCATCGTCGGCTCGATCACGGCGTGGGACCCCTACAACCCGCCGATCCTCGGGCTGACGCTCCAGTTGTACGCCGCGGCGCCCGCCCCGATCGCCGATGGCGCGATCGAGAACATCGGCCGGGCCGCGTCGGACACGATGCTCCAGGGATTCGGCCCGACGGACTGGCCCAGCTCGAGCGTGGCGATTGTCGCCGACGCCTCGGACAACGGGGTCCGGCTCGACGTGGAGCGATTCGCGCGCGGCCGAACGGAAACCAATTCGGCGCTCAACTGGCAGCGTTATCTGGTCGTTATGGATCTGTATACGCAGTACGTCGTCGAACGTCTGCTCCGCGAACTGCTCAGGGAAGAGCGGTGGCGGGCGGACGGGCGGCTCGCGAAAGCGAGCGAACGACCGGCCTCCTAGACGCCCGGGTCCGCTGACCCGCACGGCCGAGGAGACGGCCGCGAAGGGACAGGCAGGACCGGCATGGAAGCCGAAAGAAGCATCATCCACCGAAAAACGCGTCTGGAGCGTCCGGACATACCGGAGTTGTTGTTGCGCGCCGCACGAGGCATCAAGGCATCGAGGCATCAAGGGATCAAAGGCGGGTAAGCGCTCGCGAAGCCGCAAGCGGCCTCAGGCCTCAAGTCCCAAGCCCCTCACGCCCTCTCACCCACGGAACCACACCCATGGCCAATCTCCCCATCATCGAGTCGTTCCTGAACTATCTGCTTCACGAGCGGCACTTCAGCGCCTACACGGCCAAGTGCTACGGGGCCGACCTGCGGCAGTACTGCGACTACCTCGCCGACGAGTTTGACATCAGCGTCAACGTCGAGCAGGAGGGGCGAGCGCTTCAGGCGGCCCGGTTGAGCAGCGCCAACGGCACGGCTGCCGGCCACGCCGCGGCCCCGACCGTCACCGGCAACATCGTGCAGGCCGACGTCAACGTCATCCGCGCCTTCCTGGCCCACCTCAGCGAGCAGAACTACTCCGCCTCAACCATGGCCCGCAAGATCGCCACCCTCCGCTCCTTCTACAAATGGGCGGACCGCACCGGGGTCGTCAAGGGCAACCCGATGGTCATGATCCGCACCCCCAAGCAGGCCAAACGCCTGCCCAAGGCCATCACCGTCGAGGAGATCGAACGCCTCCTCAGCGCCCCCGACGACCGCGAACTCCTCGGCGCCCGCGACCGGGCCATCCTCGAAACACTCTACTCGACGGGCGTGCGGGTGAGCGAACTGGTCGATCTCGACGCGGCGGACCTCGATGAGTACGGCGAAGCGCTGCACATCCGCGGCAAGGGCAAGAAGGAGCGCCTCGTGCCGCTCGGCTCGCACGCGCTCGCGGCCATCCGCCACTACCTCGCCATGCTCCACCAGGATCCGCGCTTCAAGCAGGCCGAGGCGTCGGGAAAGCGCCTGCCGCTGTTCATCAACAAGCACGGCGGGCGGCTCAGTTCACGCTCCGTCCGCCGCAAACTCGACAAGTACCTCCGCGAGGCGGGGCTGGACCCGACGATCAGCCCGCACACGCTGCGGCACAGTTTCGCCACCCACCTGCTCGGCAACGGGGCGGACCTGCGCAGCGTCCAGGAACTGCTCGGCCACCAGTCCCTCTCGACGACCCAGATCTACACGCACCTCACCACGCAGCGCCTGCGGGAGGCCTACGACGACGCACACCCTCGGGCGGAGGCCGGCTGAACGCCCCGAACCGGCCCGAGGAATGAACACGGGGGCACGCCGGACGCCACGGGCGGCCGGTAAGCGGACGTCGGCGACCGGGTGGGGTCGACGTCCGCCCTTTGCCCCTTTCCAGCGTCACCGGGCCCCGCGGGCGGGAAAAACGAACTTGCCTCGACGCGGAAACGTGATACATTTCAGGGGCCGGTGAAGAAGCCCGCCATTTGGGGATTGGTGTAACGGTAGCACGACTGACTCTGGATCAGTTAGTGAAAGTTCGAATCTTTCATCCCCAGTTCAACTGATTGCCGCAGCGCCATCAACCCCGAAGCCCACGTTCATTGAACGTGGGCTTCTTCGTGTACGCGCTGAAAACTCGCGATTGTTTCACGTCAGTTCAACTCCCCCAGCGCCTTGCACAGTTCACCCATGCTCTTCTTTGCGTCGCCGAAGTACATGAGCGTGTTGGGGGCCACGAAGAGTTCATTCTCCACGCCCGCGTAGCCGGCCGCGAGGGAGCGCTTGCAGACGATGACGGTCTGGGCCTTGTCCACGTCGAGGATGGGCATGCCGTAGATCGGGCTGGATTTGTCGTGCCGCGCCGCCGGGTTGACCACGTCGTTGGCGCCGAGGACGATCGCCATCTCCGCCGTCTCAAACTCGGGGTTGCACGCGTCGAGGTCGAGCAGTCGGTCGTAGGGGATGTCCACCTCGGCGAGGAGGACGTTCATGTGCCCCGGCATGCGGCCGGCGACGGGGTGGATGCCGAAGTAGACCTCCGTCTCGCGGCCGCGGAGGAGATTGAAGAGGTCGCGCACCGCGTGCTGCGCCTGGGCGACCGCCATGCCGTAGCCGGGCACGATGACGACCTTGCGCACCCCGTCGAGCATGAGGGCGAGTTCCTCGGCGTCCACGGTGCGGACGGGTCGGTCGTCGCCGCGCGGCCCGGCGGCGCCGGTGCTGTCGTCGGTCCCTACGCCTCCGAAGAGGACGTTGGCGAGGCTGCGGTTCATCGCCTTGCACATGATCGACGTCAGGATGATCCCGCTGGCGCCGACGAGCGCCCCCGAGACGATCAGCGCCTTGTTGGGCGGATCGAGAATGAAGCCCGTCGCGCACGCGGCGATGCCCGAGTAACTGTTGAGCAATGCGACCATCACGGGCATGTCCGCCCCGCCGATCGCGATGGTGAGCGTGACGCCGAGGATCGACCCGAGCAGCGCGATGACAAGCAGCGTCCAGCCCGCGTCGACGTCCACGGCGATCCAGATCGACGCGGCGACGGAGACGAGAGTCATGAGGGCGTTGCCGACAAGTTGCCCCGACCATTGACGCGGCCGGCCGGCGATCAGGCCCTGGAGTTTGCCGTAGGCAACCATGCTGCCGGTGAAGGTGACGGTGCCGACGAGGACGCTCAGGCCCATCGTCAACCCCTGGTCGACCGTGATGGGGAGGTTGATGTCGTCGCTTCGCCGCAGGTACTCGCTGCCCACGACGAGGACCGACGCCAGGCCGCCGAAACCGTTGAACAGCGCGACGAGTTGCGGCATCGCCGTCATCTGGATCCGGATCGCCAGCACGGCCCCGACGGCCGAGCCGATGACCAGCGCGATCGCGATCCACACCAGGCTGAGGTAGTTCTGCACGTAGAGCGTGGCGACGATGGCGATGAGCATGCCCACCGCCGCCGTCGTGTTCCCCCGCCGGGCGGTGCGCGGCGAACTCAACTGCTTGATGCCGAAGATGAAGAGAACCGCGGCGACGAGGTACGCGATGTCCTGCGTGAGCAGAACCCACGTCGGAAGAACGGTCGGGATGGTTTCGGGTGCGGGCATTCTTGAAATCCAACCACGGAGGCACAGAGGGCACAGAGGGCGCACAGAGGGAAAGGCAAAGAAGGCGCAGACAGGGTTAGAGCACTCTTCGGATGATCCCGTCCTTGAGGCGGGCGACGTTGAAGTTGATGAGTAGGCCGACGCGCTTGCCGCTTATGCGAAGATAACTGAGCAGTTGCGATTCGTGGAGAGGCAGCAGTTGTTCGCAGGATTTGAGTTCGACGATGACGGAGTCACTCACCAGCAGGTCGACTCGAAAGCCCTGCTCGAACTGCCGATCGCGATAGACCACGGGCATCGCCACCTGTCGCTTGACGTCGAGGTTCCGCTCCTCCAGTTCGAAGGCGAGGCACTGCTCGTAGACCGACTCTAGCAGGCCGGGCCCGAGCGCACGATGCACCGCGATGGCAGCTCCGATGATCAACTCCGTGGTCTCCTGTTCGAGATACGGATGGCCGTCGCGGGCCTCGCCCACCCGAACCGGATCGAAGTTGCGCCGCGCTGACTTCTCCATGGCTCTCTGACCTGCTCACTGCCTCTCTCTGTGCGCCCTCAGTGCCCTCGGTGCCTCAGTGGTTGGTTTTCACTCACTTCCGTTTGAACATCTGCAGCATCCGGTCCGTGACGAGGAAGCCGCCGACGACGTTGATCATGGCGAAGATGATGGCGAGCACGCCCAGCACCGTCGCCGCGATCGAGCCGGGTTCGAGGTGCAGGATGCAGATGAGCGCGCCGATGATGGTGATGCCCGAGATCGCGTTGGAGCCGCTCATCAGCGGCGTGTGCAGCGTCGCGGGGACTTTCTGAATGATCTCAAAGCCGTAAAGCGACGCGAGGACGAGGATGAAGAAGACCGCGATGAGCAGGGCCGTGCGGCTCGTCGGCGCCGACTGCGCCAGCGCCAGGCCCGGCCACGTGAGTGCGCCGATCACTTCGCCGCTCCTTGTGTAACAGTCTCCGCCTCGCCCAGGCCCAGCGCCTCGCGCACGCGCGGCGAGACGATCTCGCCCTCGTGCGTCACGGCCATGCCCGCGACCACTTCATCATTGAGGTTCAGGGCGAGGTTGCCCTTCTTGTCCGCGATCATGCCCAGCAGCGTGGTGAGGATGCGGCTGAGCATCTGGCTGGCGTGATAGGGAATCGTCGCGGCCAGGCCGGTGAGGCCGACGATCGTCACGCCGTGCTCCACCACGACGCTGCCGGGCGCAGTGAGTGTGCAGTTGCCGCCCGTCTCGGCCGCGAGATCGACGATCACCGACCCCTTCGCCATGGCGCGCACCATGTTCTCGTCGATGAGTTTCGGCGCCGGCCGGCCGGGAACCGCGGCCGTGGTGATGACCGCATCAGCCCCGGCGATCACCGCGTGCATCTGGCGGCGCTGCTGCTCCTGCTCGGATTCGCTCTGCGCCGCGGCGTATCCGCCCTCGCCTTCCTTCTTCTCGATCTGGAACTCCACGAAGCGCGCGCCGAGGCTCTCGACCTGCTCCTTGACCGCCGGGCGCAGGTCGTAGGCCTGCACGACAGCGCCAAGGCGCTTGGCCGTGGCGATCGCCTGAAGGCCCGCCACGCCGGCGCCGATCACGAAGACGGTCGAAGCGCGGATCGTCCCCGCCGCGGTCATCATCATTGGAAACTGCCGCGGCAGGTGAACGGCGGCGAGAAGCACCGCCTTGTACCCCGCCAGGCTCGCCATCGCCGAAAGCACATCCACCGCCTGGGCGCGGGTGATGCGCGGCACCAGTTCGTAGGCCAGCGCCGTCACGCCGGCCTGGGCGCAGGCGCGGATGAGTTCCTCATCGCGCAGCGGGTCGAGCATGCCCACGAGGACGGCCCCGCGCTTCATGCCCGCGACCTGCTCGGCCGTCGGCGCGCCGACCATCGCCACCACGTCGCAGGCCGACCAGACCTCGCCCGCGTCCGCGGCGATCGTCGCGCCGGCGTAGTGGCCGTCGGGGAAGCCCGCGGCCCCGCCCGCCCCGGACTCGATGACGACCTTGACGCCGACGCGTTCGAGGCGCTTGACCGCGTCGGGGGTGAGGGCGACGCGCGTCTCGCCGGAGTTGCTTTCATTGGGGATGCCGAGCGTGACCACGCCGAAACCTCGCGAAAAGGCCCGTGGATCGAAAGGGAATGCATCCTAGGAGCGGCCGATCGCCAAGGCAGCCGTTTCAAGGCCACATCGTGCGGATCAGGGTGGTTTCCGCTATGCCGCCGCACCACGCGCCGCGGTGGTCCAGACGCCGGCGGCCAACCCAACCCGGTCTATACTCGGGCATAACGACGCTTCAGGAGATTGAGGCGGCGGCGGAGGCCCTTCCGCCTGAGCAGCAGCAGGAGTTTGCTCCTGTTTCTCGCGGCCCGCCTGAGGGTCAAGCCCGGCTCAATGCCCGCTCCACGTACATTCGCCGCGGAACACGTACAGGAGTGGATCAAGTCGGACAAAGCAGACCTGCAGCGCCTGCGGAATGACGCACGCGCAAGAGACTGATGCTTGACTCCCGTGTGTTGCTCGCCGCTGCTCTGCCCTCACGCTACTCCACCACCCTCGCCACAATGTTCGACACCGACCCGCTGTGCGCCGCCTGCACCCACACGCCGCGGCCCGAGGCGCCCGGGGGGACGCGGCGCGTCAGCACGGCTCTGCCGCCGCCGTCCGCCACCGCGTCGCCGGCGCTGGCCGGATTTCGCAGGCCGAGCGTGACGCCCAGTTGGCCGATGCGCTGCTCGCCCAGACCCGCGAGACTGTAGATGAAATAGACGCGCTGACCCGGCGCCGCGCCCGTGGCTGTGAAGGTCGCGTTCGACCCGCCGCGCAGCGAATCGTACGAAAGCGTCATCACCGGCGCATCGCCCGCGGGGATTTCGACGTTGAGTTGAATCCGCCGCGAGGGATCGACGCCGTACTCGCGGCTGTGAAAGTAGCCCAGGCGCGAGGCCCCGGCCGACTCAAAGGTGTTCTTGAACATCCAGCCGAGGTGCGATTGCCGCGACACCTGGTCCTGCACGAGGGTGGTCACGTTCCAGTCGATCCAGCCGCGATGTCCGCTCGAACCCGTCTGCGCCGTGGCCCACACCTGCGGGTCGAAGGCCGGCTGATTCGCCCACGTCACTGTGTTCTCACTCCAGTTGGCGAGGACGTGGTGGACGTTGGTGTCCAGCCCGCCCGCGGCCGGCTCGGAGTCGAACTGGTACGCCGAGAGCGTCGCGCTCACGATGACGTTGGGATTGCCCGGCAGGAGATCGAGAAGGTCGAAGTGGACGAAGGTGCGGATGTTGCCCAGCCCCCAGAACGAGCCGCGGCCGATCCACAGCGTCTCCGAAGGCCCGTTGTTCTCATTGGGCGCGACGTCGCGGGTGTGGGCGTCGGCGGTGGGATACAGGGTGACGATGCTCTGGGCGTGCGCCGCGGCGGCGACGCAAACGGCCGCGGCCGCGCCGCTCAGGACGGTGGTGGATCGCATGACTCTCTCCTCCGGGAAATGCGATGCGGTTCGGGTTGTCAGGGAAGGATACAGGAAAGCGGGCGGGAACGCAAGGGGAATTCCGCGGTTTCCCCGTCTGTTCGGGGATCGGTTCGCCGCGGCGCTGGGAACCGGCGATCTCATCCGCCATCTGCATCGCCGCCGTCTCGATACCACGCGCGGACCGCGGCGTCAAGAATCCTGACGATCTCGTCGAACTCACCCGCGATCAGCGAGGCCTCGATCGCCTGCTCGAAGGGGGTTCGGCCATGCTCGTCGGGGACGGTCGGATCGAAGCCGCTCGCGGTGAGAAAGCGGACCATGTCGGTGTCGCAGCGCGCGACGGCGACGTGCAGCGGCGTCGCGGCTTCGCCCACGACCGCTCGCGGCGCGCCATGCACCAGAAGGAGCGTGACCAGTTCCACATTGCCGCTCTCCACGGCGAGGCGCAGCAGGTCGAGTTCGGCGCGGGCGATCTCCGCCCCGGATTCGATGAGCAGGCGAGACATTTCATCGCTTCCGCGCCGGACCGCGGAGACGATCGGGAGATTCTCGACGGGAGCATTGAGATGGGCGCCCGCGGCGATGAGCAGGCGTGCGACCGCGACGTCGTTCCTTCTCGCCGCCGTGGTGAGCGGGGCGCCATCCGTCTCCGAGTGGTTCACATCCGCGCCCGCGTCAATCAGAACCCTGGCGCATTGCACTGACCTTTCGCGGCCGATCACATACTCGAGCGGCGTCATGGACATCCAGACTCTCTGATTCGGGTCTGCGCCGGCCTTGAGCATCGCGGTGAGAAGTCGATCATCGGCCTGTGCGACCGCGAGCGCGAGGGCCGAACGGCCGTCCGCATCTTTCGCGCCGGGAGCGGCTCCGCGGTCGAGCAGCAGTTCAACGGCCTCGATCTGCCCGCCCGCCATGGCCCAGATGAGCGGCGTCGTGCCCGCGGCATCATGGTTCGGGTCCACGAGCACATCGACGTTCACGCCGTTGGCGAGGTGTCGCTTGATGGCGCGCAGGTCGCCGTCGCGCGCGGCCAGGTGCAGCGCATGCGGGCCGTGGCGCAGGTCGCCGACTTTCGCTCCCACCGCAAACAACCCGATCAGCAGCAGCGCCAGCGCCGCGGCGATTGATGCGAAGAGCCGATTTCCCAGAATCGGTCGGCGCGCCCCTCGCGGCGAGCCGCACTCCGAGCAGAGCAGTGCGTTACTTCCGCGCAAGTCGTACCCGCAGATCGTGCAGCGGTCGCGGCGCAGTTGCCGGCGCCTCCGCACTTCGCCCAAGCCGATCATGGCAACCGTGACGCCTATCCACGGGATCATCCAGAACGCGGACGCGATCACGACGCCGAACCAGATCGGACGCAGCGGGAGAACGCGTTCACCGGAAAGAGTCGACGCCGTACCTGCAATCGGTCCGGCGTAAATGCCGCCGTGAACATCGCCGCGCCAGAGGCTGCCATACTCACTTGGGTGAGGCCGCCACACGGCGCGCCACGCCAGCGC
>WYBR01000031.1 GCA_011525805.1 Vicinamibacteraceae bacterium | reverse complement strand
GCCTGCCGCACCATGCGCGTCCCCGAGGGCGCGGCCATGTGCGAGTCCATCTTCGCCGGTCTGCGCGAGGCGACACGAATCGACCCCGCAGCGCCCATCCTGCTCCACCTCGCCGACCACCCTCACGTCAGCGCCTCGGTCCTCGATGAGATCGTCCGAGCCGCGCCGCTCCGGCCCGACACAGCCCTCATCCCCACCTTCGACGGCCGCGGCGGGCATCCGGTTCTCATACCGGCGTCGCTCGTCCCGGCAATACTTGAAGATCAGGCCGCGTGGCGATCGGGCGGACTGCGACAGTTCTGGGCCGCGCATCCCGATCGCTGCGTCCGGCTGCCGGTCTCCGACGCTTCGATACTCGTCGATGTCGATACGCCGGCCGATTACCAGAGCCTGTTGCAAGGAGTCATGTGATGGCCGCCTCCGATGCCCCCGCCGTGGATGCCCGCTCCTTCAGCGGCGAGGAGACCTTCGCCGCCTCGGCCGACCGCACCTTTGCCGCCCTGACCGATCCCGACGTCCTGGCCCGCTGCATTCCCGACCTCGTCTCCGCCGAGCGCGTCGACGATCGCACGCTGCGCTGCAGTGTGAAGCCCGGCTTCTCGTTCATCCGCGCCACGCTGAAGATGACGATCGTCTTCAGCGAGGTGGATGCGGGCCGGCGCTTTGCCGCCCTCGACATCGCCAGCAAGGGCATCGGCGCCTCCATGAACGTGCGCTGCGCCATGACGGTGCACGAGCAGGCCGGCGCCAGCCGCGTGAAGTGGGAAGCGACGATCGCGCAACTCGGCGGACTCATCGCCGCCGTCAGCCCCGCCCTCATCCGCGGCGCGGCGGACAAGGTCATCCGCGACGGCTGGGCCGCCCTGCGCCGCGAAGTCGAAGTGTGATGCGGTCGCTTTCCCCGCTCGCCTGCCGCGAGGCGAAGAGTCCCGCCCGCAAGGCGCTCAACTGAACGCCTCGAACTCCTTGCCGAGCAGCCGCGCCGCGATCTTGAGTTTCATGATCTCGTCCGTCCCCTCGTAGATGCGGCAAACGCGCACGTCCTGGAGGTGGCGCATCGGGCGGTAGAGTTCGCTCCAGCCCCGCCCGCCGAAGACCTGCACCGCCCGGTCCGCCGCCTCCCACGCCGCGTTCGAGGCGTGGAACTTCGCCTGCGCCACGCGGAAGTCCGCCTCCGCGAGCAGGTCGCGGTCGTGCGGCCGGCGGTCGGAGGCGTCCTTGGCCAGCGCCGCCCGCTCGATCATCGCATCGCTCGTCGCGCGCATCATCTCGATCATCGCGATGTGCTCCTGGACGAGTTGATGCCGGCCGATCTCCTTGCCGTGCTGCCGCCGCTTGCGCGCGTACGTCAGCACCTCTTCGAGGCAGTCCTCGATCGCCCCGAGGCAGCCGGCCGCGACCGACAGCCGCCCCGAAACGAGCGTGTGCATGGCGATGCGGAAGCCATCCCCCTCCGGGCCGAGCAGGTTCGCCAGCGGCACGGGATGATCCGTCATCTCGAACATCGCCGTGTCCGACGTGTACATGCCGGGCTTGGCGTGCAACGCTTCGCTCTGAAAAGTCTCGCCGGCGGTGTCAACGATGAACGCGCTCATCCGCCGCTCCCGCCCCGAGGCGCCCTCCGGAAAGGCGAAGACGATTACCGCGTCGGCGATCGAGCCGTTGGAGATCAGATACTTCACGCCGTTGAGCAGAAACACTCCTCCCTCGCGCCGGAAGGTGCACGTGCCTTCGAGCGGGTTCGAGCCGGCGTCCGGCTCCGTCAGCCCGAAGGCCAGCAGGCGCCGCCCGGCGCACGACTCCGTGAGGTAGTGCTCCTTCTGCGCCTCGTTGCCGTAGCGCATGATCGGATACTGCCCGATCGACGTCTGCCCCGAGAAAAACGTCCGCACGCCGTTGCCCTCGCGGTTGATCCGCGCCAAGGCGCGGACGTAGGTGAGGGCGTCGGCGCCGCGCCCGCCGTAACGCTTCGCAACCGGCATTCCCATGAGGTTGTGCTTGCGCGCCAGTTCGACGATCGCCTCGTTGCGCCGATGCTCGAGGTAGCAGATCTCCTCGATGGGGCGCAGTTCGCGGCAGTACGCCTCAACGTCGCCGAGCAGGGCCGCACGCTCAGCGTCGTTCATCTCGGAGTCGATGCAGGACGAGACACGCGGCGTCGGGGCTGTCTTAGTGGACATGATGGTCATTATAGCCCTCGCCACCCCCCCGCGCTTCCGCTCGTGCCCTCTCAATCGCGGCACGTCAACAGTTGGCGTGGCCCGCAGCACCCCCGACTCGCCGCTGTTTGGACCCCATCGCCCGCAAGCCCTCCGGCTGCCCGCTGCCCATCGCGAACGCCGCCGAGGTCTCTCGGCGGCGTCTCCAGAAAACCACAGGGCCGGCTGCGTTTGCAACCGGCCAGGGCGAGGGTTGCCAAGTCCCATCTAAATGGACTTGGGACCCGAATAGAGCGGGCGCGATACTCTTCGCAACAGGGCCGGAGGGAAAGAGAGACACGCGCGCCAGGCGGCGGCTTCCGAAGTTGCAAATCGCCGGTCGGTGCGGGGGTGGTG
>WYBR01000030.1 GCA_011525805.1 Vicinamibacteraceae bacterium | reverse complement strand
TGTCGGCGCCCGCCCCGGACGGACGATTCACCTGCTCGCCTCAATCGCCGGCAACGGCTGCACGTTCATTCCGCGCCTCGGAATCTGCATCGACCTCGACCAGCGCATCCACCGCCTCGGCAGCGCCGTCTCCGACCCCGACCGCACAGCACGCTTCACCCTCGAAGCCTCGCCCAACCTGCCGCGCGGCCCTCTGTGGTTGCAGGCCATCGATCCAAGCGATCCGAATCGCGGACCCATCACGAGCAACGTGATGCGACTGGAAGTTGTGGACTGAATCCCCGTCACGAGTGGAGGTTCGGCATGGCAGATCGCGCGAAACAGATTCTGCTTCGGAAACACTCTCCTCTTGTATCGCTGGCGATTGCGTGGTGCGCCGCAGCAGCGCTGGGGCAGAACGGACTGCCGTATCACATCAAGGCGCCGGAAGGGTCGGTGCAATTCGGCCGCAGCGTGGCCAGCGGCGGCGACGCGAACGGCGACGGCGTCGATGACCTCTTCGTCAGCGACCCGGCCTTCGAGGTGGAGGGCGTTCGCGTCGGCCGCTGGTTCGTCTTCGACGGCGCCACGCGGCGAGTGATCTGGAGCGCCGTCGGCGACTCGCGCCTCTATCCCGATCACGTCGGGCATTCGCACAACATCGTCGCGGCGTTCGTCGGGGACATTGACCGCGACGGCTGCGACGACCTGGCGCTCGGGCGACCGTCGGCTCTGGAACTCTTCGGCATCGCCGACGTGCTCTCAGGAAGAACGGGCGAGCGCCTCCACCGCTTTGAAGGAACGGCCCTCAAGCACTTCACGGGCGTGGACGTCGCCGGCGTCGGCGACCTGAACGGCGACGGCACGCCTGACTTCGCGGTGGTCCGCATCTACTACTACCGCGACGGCCTCGTTACATTCCATTCGGGCGTCGACGGGAGTGAACTGCTCCGCGTGCAGATGCCCTTTCCCCGCCGCGTGCGCGGCATCGGCGACATCGACGGAGACGGCCATGATGACGCCGCCATCTGCTCTTACAACCAGAATGACCCGCACATCAACATCGTCTCGGGCCGAAGCGGGGCGATCACCCGCCTCAATCCTCCGACCGGCGCGAGCGAGATGATGTTCGGCTACGCGCTTGCCGGGGGGCGGGACGTCACCGGCGATGGCGTGCCGGATCTCGCCACGCGCGGCGGCGGACTGGTCAGGCCGCAGACCATTTATCTCTTCTCCGGCGCGGACCTCACGCTCGTCCGCACCTACGCCGGCGACGACCGGGCGCAGTTCTACGGCCTTCGCGCCGAGTTCGCCGACCTCAACGGCGAAGGCGAATACGAGATCGTCATCGGCGACGACTACGGGCCCTCCGCACACTCCCCGCGCGCCGCACGCTCCATCTGGCGCACCGCGCTGCCCTTCGTGGATGAGGTCGGCTACGGCAACGAGTTCGCCGTCGGCGACTTCAACGCCGACGGGCGAGCCGACGTGGCCGGGCCATCGGGCCGGGGTGGCGTCATGCTCTACGGCGGCGGCCCGCTTCTCCTCAGCCTCCGGGAGCACCGCCCGGACTTCAATATCGTCCCGGCCATGACCTATGACCTCGAAATTGTCGGCGCCCGCCCCGGTCGGCGCATTCACCTGCTCGGCTCGCTTTCCGGCAACGGCTGCACCTTTGTCCCGCGACTGGGCATCTGCATCGACCTCGACCAGCGCATCCACCGCCTCGGCAGCGCCATCGCCGAGCCGGATCGCACCGCACGCTTCACCCTCGAAGCCTCGCCCAACCTGCCGCGCGGCCCTCTGTGGTTGCAGGCCATCGACCCGAGCGACCCAGGCCGCGGAGCGATCACGAGCAACGTGATGCGACTAGAGGTTGTGGACTGAGCGCGACCCGCTCGCGCGCAGCGCGCCCGGCGCGGCATCGATATCCCGCTCTGTTGCAGCGCCTTTTGTTGCGACCATGGAGCGTCGCGGCCTGGCGCGGGTCGGTTGCTGATTCATTTCACATTTCATCAGATTCCCGGAACATCGGTCTTGCGGGAAGCGGAGGAACCTGTATACTGATTGCGACGGCGGCGCGCGGGCCTCCCCGATCCGCGACGCTGCCGGGGGCCGGATTGCACACGCCGGCCCAGATGATGACCGAGCCACGAGCCAACGCGGTCCGCTCAGCCCGCCTCAACCGGACCGCTCGCGGGCCGAGCGCCCGCCGGATTGACACAGACGGTCAACGAACCGGGAGGACCATCATGAGGGCGCAGAGATTCTCCGCATGGACGATCGCGGCCGCGGCCATTCTCATCTTCGCCGTGCTGCCGGCGCGAGCGCTGGCGCAGCGCGGCCTGCCGCACCTCATCGACCCGCCGCCCGGGTCGGTGCAGTTCGGCCGCAGCGTGGCGAGCGGGGGCGACGCGAACGGCGACGGCGTCGATGACCTCTTCATCAGCGACCCCGGCTTCGAGGTGGACGGCGTGCGCGTCGGCCGCTGGTTCGTCTACGACGGGGCGACGCGCGAGGAGATGTGGCGCGCCGTGGGCGAGGCCTCTCTCGGTTACCCCGAGGGGCTATTCGCCTTCAGCATTCCCGCCGCGTTCATCGGCGACATCGACGGCGATAGCGGGGATGATCTCATCGTCGGCACGCCGACCGCTTCCGAGTCGTACGGCGCGGCCATCGTGTACTCCGGCCGCACGGGCGCCGTGCTGCACCGATTCGACGGCGATCAGTACTACCGCGTGGGGATCGATGTCGCGGGCGTCGGCGACGTGAACGCCGATGGGATGCCCGATTTCGCCTTCGTAGCGCGGCACTGGGAAGAGGGCTTGGTTTCAATCCGCTCCGGCCGCGATGGCAGCGAACTGCACCTGATCGAGCAGATCATTCCCCGACGTATCAGGGGGCTGGGCGACATCGACGGCGACGGGCACGACGACGTCGTGATCAGCGCCTTTCGCTACAGCAATGACCCTCACATCAGCATCGTCTCCGGCCGCACGGGCGAGGTGAGGATCATCCGCTCGCCCGGGGGATGGCGAGAGGACGGATTCGGCTACGCCCTGGCCGGTGGAGCTGACGTGACGGGCGATCACGTGTCGGACCTGCTGGTCGGAAGTCATGTAAACTGGACGCAGCGGGTGGTCTACGTCATTTCAGGCGCGACTCTGGAGATCGTCAACACCATGTACGATCCGCGCGGAAACCAGCCCTTTGGAATCTTCGGCGTCCGCGTCGAGTTCGGCGACATGAACGGCGACGGCGCGTTTGAAGCGTTGATTGCCGAGGCGGGCGGCGTCGGTGTCTACGAGTCTTCCACGGGGCGGCTTATCCAGTGGCACGCGGCAGGATTCAGCACCGGCGTCTACTATGGCAACGAGTTCAGCACCGGCTCCTTCAACGGCGATCACTTCACCGACCTCTTCGCCCCGCTTCGCTCCGGAGAAGTCGCCCTCTATGGCGGAGCGCCGCTCCTGCTGAGCCTCTCGAATGTTCATCACAGCCACTACCTGGTCCGCGGCTCCAAGTACGCCTTCTTCGTCCACGGCGCGCAGCCCGGTCGGCGCGTCCACTTCCTTGCCTCGCTGACGGGCCACGGCTGTACGTTCATCCAGCGCCTCGGAGTCTGCATCGACCTCGACCCGCGCATCTACCGCCTCGGCGAGTCACTCACCAACAGCCAAGGCTTCGCCGAACTCTCCCTCGAAGTCGGCCCGCGCGTGCCCGCCGGCCCGCTGTGGCTCCAGGCCATCGACCCCGCCGACCCCGCACGCGGCCCGATCACGAGCAACGTCATGCTGGTGGAGATCGTTGATTGAGGAGGATTCAGGCCCCGGCGGCGGTCCGCGGGCTTCCGGGCGGGGCGGTGATGCGGCTTTTTTCGCAAAACGGGCAAATTGTCTCTTGCGGCCCGCGCCACAACCTGTAGAATGGCCGGCAGGCCGAGGCTGCGGGCGATCACGCCCCGCCGCAGGGCCGCGTTGGGGGTTGGCCTCGCACAGGCCAACCCATCCGGATTGATGAGCGCATCCCGGATTGCCCGCCGCGCCGGTGGTGCCGGGACCGGAATCGGTCCACCACATGGAAGGAGCACCGTCATGTGCCGATCGCGCTGCAGCGTCTGCTTCGCAGAGTCGATCATCGCGATTCTCACTGCCGCCTTCGCGGCCTCGTCGCTGGCCCAGAACGGCCTGCCGGCCCAGATCGAGGCGCCGCCGGAGAGTCGCTACTTCGGCTCGCGGGTGGTGAGCGGGGGCGATGCCGACAACGACGGGGCCGACGACATCTTCGTCATCGACGACGGCGCGGAAGAGAATGGCGTCATCCTCGGCCGCTGGCACATGTACTCCGGCCGCGATCGCACGCTCATGTGGAGTGGAGTGGGGACGGAACCCGGTCCGGCGCGCTGGTCCTTCTCGGGCGCCTTCGTTGGCGACCTTGACGGCGACGGGTGCGATGAAGTGATGCTGGGACGGCCCACCCTCTCCGACTATCGGGGCGGAGTTGATGTCTTCAGCGGTCGAACGGGCGATCGACTTTTCTCCTATCGAGGCGAAACTCCGTCGGATCGACTTGGACGCGGCGTGTCGGGCGTCGGCGACCAGAACGGTGATGAGCATCCCGACTTTGCGTTCATCGCGGCCTGGGGTGCGAACGGGTACGTCTCGATTCGATCGGGGCGCGATGGCGACGAGATCCGTCGGCTCCACGTCGATTGGGCGCATCGCCTGCGCCCCGCAGGCGACGTCGATCGTGACGGCCACGATGACATCGCAATCGGAACTCGGGATGATCGCGGCGGCAGCGGCGGGTTTCTGCTCCTTTCGGGACTCGATGGCTCCATCATCCACGAACTACAGGCGCCTGATCCGGGGGACCGTGACTTCGGGTCCCAAATCACTGCGGGCGTAGACGTGACCGGGGACGACTCGCCGGACTTCATCGTGAGCGGAAACGTGTCGAGCCTGCCGCCTCATCGCGCCTACCTGCTCTCCGGCGCCACGGGTGAAGTGGTAACCACCTACCTCTACCAGGATTCGCAGCAGCCGGCCAATCTGTTCGGCATTCACTTGGCGCTTGCCGACGTAACCGGCGACGGGAACGCCGAAGCGATCATCGGCGGTGCGCGCATTGTCTTGGTCTACGATCCCCTCTCGGCACGGATCATCAACCACCGCTTCATCGTGGAGATAAGGGACCAGTTTTCCGGATCAGAAATCGCGATGGGCGATGTGAACGGAGACGGTCTGGGTGACTTCGTCTTCGGTCAGATTGAACAGTTCCCCGGAGGGGGAAACGTCGCGATCGAGAGCGGCGGGCGCCTGCTGATGCATCTTGACCGACCATCAGAGTCCCCTCGCTATCTGGTTGTCGCCGGCCAGCCAGCCCGCTTCGAAGTCTTCGGCGGTGAGGTCGGGCGCACGATCCATCTCCTTGCCACGCGCGCGGGGATCGGCTGCACCTTTGTGCCGCGACTGGGCATCTGCATCGACCTGGCGACGCCGATCCTGCGCGTGGGCGAAGCGGTGACGGAGCCGGACGGCTTTGCGCGCTTCGTCGTCGCCGTGCCGCTCCGGGCGCCGGAGTCCACGGCGTGGATCCAGACGCTGGACGTGAACCATCCGCAGCGCGGTCCGATCACGAGCAACGTGATGGAACTCAAAGTTGTCAGGCCGTAGGAGCGGCAGGCGCGGGTGTCCGAGGCACGCGGGGTTCGGAGAGGTGGCGCCGGGGGCCGAAGCAGCAGCGGCGGTGCCGGCGGTCAGGTGCGCACCTTTGTGATGAGCGCGGGCTGTCGGGTCGCTCCGGCACAGTGTGTTCGCACGGGGCAGTGTGCGCAGTCGGGAGCGGCTGTATTGAAGCACCAGGTCGTACCGATCTTGATCAGGCCGTCGTCGATCTGGCCAGGGGTGAAAGTCCTCCTGCTGCGAAGAGACAGGATCGAAGGGAGTCGTTGAATCTCCACCTTAGTGGGTCGCTTCCTGTGGGTGCGAAGGTGGTTGACGCACAGTTTGGTGTTCGTGTCCACGAGAAACGGATTCACCGCGGCCGCCGCGCTGGCAAGGCCGCGCAGGTTCGTGACCCGCATATAGTCCGTCCCCGCTTCCTTGCCCTTCCCCGCCTGAAGCACCTGTGCTCGTCGCATCACCTTGTCATCGAGCCAGGTTGTGAGGAACCCGGTGCGGTACAGCACGCGCCCCGCATTGCTGTCGAAGGGCACCTCGTATGACCAGGCATCCCACGCTGGATCGTCCGCACGGGTGAGCAGCGGGTAGGCGTGGATGGCCCATTTCCCGAAGAGATGTGCTGCCTTGTCGCCGATCGCCTTGCCGAGTCCGAGTTTCGGGTGGTCTTTGATTCGCTTCGTCACGCCTTCGGTTGACGGCGGGAATCCGCCATGCTGCTCTCGCAGGTATTGCAGGAGGGCGTCCGAGGGATCGCGCCCTTCCGACTCGGCCTGCTGATGCAACAGGTGAGCGAGTGCGAGCGGGGCGCCCCAGCGATACACGGCGTAGCCGAGTGTTTGTTTAGCATTCTCCATGTAAAGGAGGTACTTGCTGGCGAGGCTCCTATTGGATTCGGCCCAGCGAGCAGCGTGCAGCGCCTTCACGATCTCGTGCATCGACTCGATCGAATCGACTGCTATGCCGAAGTGCTGAAAGAAGTCGCCGGGCCGGTGAAAGAGACGAACTTCGCGCGAGTAGAGGTCGTTGACCACTCGCACGACCAGATCGCGCACGCCCTCGATGTCCGGCCCCTGATCGACGACGGCGGAGAGCAGAAGAAACCTGAGGATCGCTTCACGGCGCGTAACGCCGCCGTCGCGCCGGTCCAGCTCGGAAACAAACAGATTCTTCGTACGGGAATCGAAGTAGGGCCGAAAGGGGTCAACGAGTGAGGCTTGAGGACTCGCCGGAAACTTGCGCCCCACGCTTGCAACGGCGGCCAGCAGCGCAGTGCTTCGAGCGACGGGGTCAGCGCGATCACTCGGCAAAGAGCGTCTCCTGCTTCGTGCTTGACCGGTGGCGTCGCCTGCCGTGCGACGCGCCGTTTCGACGACCCGGACCGCTCAGCGGCGCGTCGATCGCGATCTTTTCGAACGCGGCGATTAACTGCTGGGGTCGAATCGCCAGCGGCTCTCGCAACCGGCGTTTCGCGTAGTCGACGTACTGTTTCTCGACGTCGTAGCCGACCACGCGCCTCCCGATCTGAGCGGCCACCTTTGTCGTCTGTCCTGAACCCAGGAATGGATCGAGAACGAGGTCATCGGGGTAGGAATAGAGTGTGGCCAGACGGTAAGGAATCTCTTCAGGAAACGGACAGGGATGATCGAGATGCCCCGGAGGGACAGGCGCAATGTGCCAGATGTTGTTGGCCAGATCCTTCGTGAAGAGTGCGTTGATTGGAAAAGCGCCGCTCTGAACCTCCCGTTTCGTTCGATCATCGCTGATTCGCGGCCCCGGCCGGCGAAACACCAGAATGTACTCCGTCATGATGTTTGGGTAGTAATAGCCAGGAAACGGCTTCTGAATGGTCACTCCGGCTCGCTTCACCCCTGCCGTACATTTGTGCCAGATGATGTCTTGGTGAAACTCCCAGCCCGCACTCCCCATCTGATATGTGAAATCAAATGGAACGGGAACGGGCTTGGCCTTGAAGAGCACGGTGCCGATTACGACGGCGCAGAATCCCCCGGGCTTCGTCACCCGGAGCACCTCCCGAAAGACCCGATCCATCAGATCAAGGTACTCGTCGTAACCGCTGAATCCATTTGCGTAGGAACGCGTCCTGTAATTCTGGCCACGATCTGCGGTGTGCCGGTCGTAGTCGATCGCGTTCCAGTAGGGCGGAGAGGTGATCGTCAGGGCGACCTCAGCGTCCCCGAGATCCTCCATGCACTCGCTGGAATGGCAAAAGAACCGATGCGCTGGCTTCATTCCCGCTCCTCGGCTGGGGGACGACGGCCCACGATCAACCTTGCGATTCTAACCCGCCGTCGCCCTCAATGCACGCCCTGTTCCGCGAGCCAGCGCTCGGCGTCGATGGCGGCGCGGCAGCCCATGCCTGCGGCCGTCACCGCCTGGCGGTACACCGAGTCGGCCACGTCGCCGGCCACGAACACGCCTTCGATATTCGTGTTCGAGCGGTGGGGCACGGGCATCTTCACGTAGCCCTTGTCGTCGAGTGCGAGGCCCGAGCCTTGCAGAAACCTCGTCGCGGGCGTGTGGCCGATGGCGATGAACAGACCCTTGACGTCGCGCTGCGACCGCTCGCCGGTCTTGGTGTCCTGGAGCGCGATGCCGCTGATCATGTCTTCGCCAAGCACATCCACGACGACCTTGTTCCACAGGACTTCGACTTTCGGGTTGCCCAGGACGCGCTGCTGCATCGTCTTGCTGGCGCGGAACTCGTCGCGGCGGTGGATGACGTAGACCTTGCGGGCGAACTTGGTGAGATACGACGTCTCTTCCATCGCGGTGTCGCCTCCGCCGACGACGGCGAGCACCTGGTCGCGGAAGACGGGCAGTGCGCCGTCGCAGACCGCGCAGGCCGAAACGCCCCCGCCGGATCGCGCCAGGCGCATCTCGTTCTCGAGGCCGATCCAGTTCGCCACGGCTCCGGTGGCGAGGATGACGCTGTGCGCGTTGACCGCCGCGCCCGAGGAGGTCGTCAGCGTGAAGGGGCGCTTGGAGAAGTCGCACTTGACGATGTCCTCGCCGACGATGCGCGTGCCGAAGCGCTCCGCCTGCTTCTGGAACTTCTCCATCATCTCGGGGCCGGTCACGCCCTCGGGAAACCCGGGGTAGTTCTCGACCTCGGTGGTGAGCATGAGTTGCCCGCCGGGGAGGATGGGGCTGGGGTCCTGCTTAGGCACGCCGATGTAGCAGACGGGGTTGAGATTGGCGCGGGCGGCGTAGATCGCGGCGGTCCATCCCGCGGGGCCGGAGCCGATGATGAGGACCTTCTTGACGTTGGAGGCGGAGGCGGTGTCGCTCATGGGTTCCCAGTGTACGGGCGAGGCGGTGCGGGAGTTCGCCGCGGCCGCTCAGCGCCCCTTCGACTCGCGCAGGAGCATGTCGATGTTGGGGAAGTACACGATGTCGCACTTGTCGCCGGTGTCCGGCATCGAGTTGTGGAGGAGTTCGTTGCCGAGGTTCTCGGCGCGGTCGGGTCCGACGGAGTAGAGCAGGGGCCAGAACTCAAAGAGATTGACGGTTCCCTCGGCGGTCCGCACGGTGTACCCGTCGTAGTCGAATCGCGGGTCGGTGTTGCGGATGACGGTGAAGTGGAGTTTGTCCGTGAGCGAGGCGTAGATGTCCATAAGGGTGGATTCGTAGTTGACGAAGGCGGGCTGAATCTGGGCGAGGCGCACGGGCACGGCGGCCTCGACGGCGCCCTGCCCGGGCACGAGTTTCGCGCCTTCGCGGACGAGGTAGGCGTGAACGCCCGCGGCGGTGGCGGTGCCGTTGAGTTGGGCCGCCAGCGGGATGCGCAGGTCGAAGAGGTTCTGCAGGTCGCGGATCGGGCGCTTCACCGCGGCGTATTCGAGATCGTCAAGTTTGGCGAACTCCGAATCGGGCGCGAGGGAACTGTGCAGGGGGAGGCGCCAGCGGAGTTTCCAGTTGGCGACGGCGTTCTTGAGGGCGACCTCGACCTCGCGCTTCGAGCGGTGGCGCTCGACGACCTGCTGCCAGAAGGCGACGGCCTGGAAGCGCCGCAGCGGCGCGCCGTAGGAGTCGAAGGTGGCCATGACCTCCGGGAACTTCTCCTTGTCGACGCGGTTATCCGGGCCGAAAATCTGCTCGATCAACTGCTCGCCGATGAGCTCCTCGCCCGGGGGCATCTCGATGCGATCGAGTCCGAGGCGCTCGAGTTCGATGCCGATGGTGCGGAAGTTCTCGATGGAGAGTTTGTCGCGGTAGGCCCACATGAAGTCGCGGACCTGGACGAAGGACTCGAGCAGGGCCGTCATGCCGACGAGTTTCTCGTTGTAGAAGCGCTGGTCGCAGAGTTGCCGGGCCATGCGGCTCATGCCGAGGATGGCCTCGACGGCGCCGTCGCCGTTGCCGCTTTCCGCGCGGCGGAACGCCTCGGCGCGGAGGAGGTGCATGAGTTCCTGATACCGGGCAAGGTAGGCGTCCTCGCGGTCGAAGAGCATGTCGCCGTGGACGTAAACGACGAAGTCGTTGATGATGAGGTCGTCGTCGACGTCGTAGGTGCCGTAGGGCAGGCCGAAGAGCTTGCGCTGCGTGGCGTTGAGGCCGCGCTGGTTCTTCGCGAGCATGAGGTCCACCGCCTCCTGCTGGGAAGGCTCGCCGGCCCAGCCGATGGCGTCCTGGAAGGTCGGCGCCCAGGGGTCGAGGCGCGTCGACGCGGCCGCGACGCGCGGATCGGATATGTCGATGCAGTCGTGCGCCTCGAAGTAGATCTTGTACGCCCGCTCATCCTCCGAGACGGCGAGGATCGGCGCGTTGAGGCGGTCGAGAAACTTGCGCGCGTTGCTGGTCTGGGCCGACACCCGCTCCGCGCCGCATGCGGCGGCGGCGAGCGCCAGCGCGGCCACGCAGGTGCGCATCCGGCCCCGTGCCGGTGCTCGAAGGTGCCTCGGTTCGCGGGCGGCAACGCAGTCGGTCATGGTGGATCGCTCCCGGTCGAGAATCGGCCCGGCCGGAGGCGTTCCGGTCGGATTCCCTATTTCGTGGATTCTCATGCTAGCATAGTCATTCCGAAGAGGCGGCGCGGGTCGGATTCTCTCCCGCCGCCTTCCACTCGACTAAACTCGCCGGCGGCGGAGAGTGTTCCGCCCCCGGTCGCTTTGATCGGCCGCGGCGCGCGCGCCGGGCCGTGGGGAGAGTTGCGATGATCGTCGGCTGTCCGAAAGAGATCAAGACCCAGGAGTACCGCGTCGGGATGCTGCCCGTGGTGGCGGAGATGCTGGTGAAGGCCGGCCACACGGTGCTCGTCGAACGAGAGGCTGGGCTGGGCAGCGGCTTTCCCGACGAGCAGTACGCTGCCGCCGGCGCAACGATCTGCGCTTCCGCGGCCGAGGTCTTCAGGCGGGCCGACCTGATCGTCAAGGTCAAGGAGCCGCAGCCGGCCGAGATCGCCATGCTCCGCGAAGGGCAGATTCTCTTCACCTACCTCCATCTCGCGGCGAGCAAGCCCCTCACCGAAGGGTGCCTGCGGAGCCGGTGCATCGGCGTGGCGTACGAGACGCTGACGGACGCACGCGGCCGTCTGCCGCTGCTCACGCCCATGAGCGAGGTCGCGGGCAAGATGTCCATCCAGGAAGGGGCGAAGTACCTGGAGCGCCCCTTCGGCGGACGCGGCGTGCTGCTCGGCGGCATTCCCGGCGTCGAGCCGGGCCACGTGCTCGTCATCGGCGGGGGCGTCGTCGGCACCTGCGCCGCGCGAATGGCCGCGGGCCTGGGCGCCAAGGTCACGCTTCTTGACGTCAGCCTCGACCGCCTGCGCGAACTCGACGAGTGGATGCCGCCCAACGTCACCCTGCGCTACTCCGACGCCCACACGGTGCGCGAGTACCTCGCCTGGGCGGACCTCGTCGTCGGCGCCGTGCTCATTCCCGGCGCCGCGGCGCCGAAACTCATCCGCCGCGAAGACCTCAAACTCATGCGCCCCGGCAGCGTGATCGTCGATGTCGCGGTCGATCAGGGCGGATGCGTCGAGACGACCCGTCCGACGACGCATGATGATCCGGTCTTCGAGGTGGACGGGGTGGTGCACTACTGCGTCGCCAACATGCCCGGGGCGGTGGCCCGAACGAGCACGATCGGCCTCAACAACGCGACGATGCCCTGGACCCTGCGCCTCGCCAACGAAGGGCCACTGGCCCTGTCCCGGGCGAACAAGGGCTTCGCCGACGCCGTAAACGTTGATCGGGGACGCCTCACCAACAAGCCGGTCGCGGAGGCGCACGGGCTGCGGTTCGAGCCGCTCGCTGGAGAGGCTTGAGACCCGCGACCAGAGGCGCGAGGCCCCAAATCCGAAGTCCCAAGGCCCACGGCCCAAGCCAATGCGCTGGTACCTGAGCAACGACTCCTACCCCGAGATGCGCTGCATCGAGTCCTTCTGGGAGCGGCACCGCACCTGGTGGCGGGCGTTTCTCTCTTCGCTCAGCGATCAGAGGATGTGGGGCTTTCTGCTGGTCGCGTTTTCGCTGGCGTGCCTCGGCGGTGCGTTGAACCTCTTCATCGACGTGTCGGATCTGCTCGGGTCTGATTCAGTGCCGCTGGGTGTGATTGCCAACCTGTTCAGCATCGCGGTAACAGTCGGCGCCGCCATGGTCCTGTCGCTGACGTGGGGCGGGGACATCATCCGCCCGCACCTGCGCCGAGTGAACCCGCGGTGCCGGACGGCGTGTCCGGAGTGCGGCTTCTGTCTGAAGAGCCAGTTGCAGTCGCCCCGGCGGGTGTTCCAGTGTCCGGAGTGCGGGCAGTGGCACAACCGCCGCCCCTTCGAGGAGCCGTACCCGATCGACGTGCGGCCGACGCCCTCGACGGTGGCGTTCGAACAAAACGCGACCCCGGGAGAGAAAGACAAATGACTTGAGGCGATCTGGACGATATCATTGGACGACCCGGTCGCGGCCCTGCTCCTGTCAGGCGCGGCGCGGGCTCCGAAACCGACCCACATTCGCCTCCTCTTGCAGGCTCGAGTCGACCGGCGCCGTGTGCGCCGCGAGTGTGTGGTTCCGCAGGTGACATCACAACCATGCTCACGCAACGCAGAACGTACAAGTTCGGGGATCGTGTCCTCAACACCGCTCGTCCCGAGTGGGGCCCCGGAACCGTGACGCGCGCTGAGAACGTCGCGCACAACGGCCACACCGCCCAGCGCCTTAACGTGCGCTTCGCCGCCGTCGGGATCAAGACCCTCCACACCGGCGTCGTCGACCTCATCCCCGCCGACGAGGCGCAAGCCGCCGACAGCGTCGCGGAGCGCAGCGGCTGGATCGCCGAACTCGAAGGCAACAAGCCCGCGGACGTGATGGTCCGCCTGCCCGCCGAGGCGTCCGATCCCTTCAAGACCCTCTGGCAGCGCCTCCAGTACACGCTCAATCTCTATCGCTTCTCGCGCGAGGCGCGGGCGCTGACGGAGTGGGCGGTGGCGCAGTCGGGCCTGCCCGATCCGCTCACGCGTTTTTCGCGCCACGAACTCGAGACCTTCTTCGACCGCTGGGCGCGGCACCGCGACGCCCACCTCATCGAACTGGTGCGCGAGGCCAGCCGCACCGACCCGCGCCAGGTCGAGCAGATGCTGGCGCAGGCGCAGCCCGAAGTCCGCCAGATCCTCCGCCGCCCCCACGCGCGACGCTGACGGACGAAGACTCCCTCTCCCCGGGGAGAGGGCCGCTGTGAGGGCCGAACGTCATTGGCAAACCGGCCCCCAATGAGTGGCCGATCGGTGAGGAATACGGCAAACAGGCTTTCGTGTGCACGCCCGGACTCAGAACTCCGCGACGTTGCTCACTTCGCAGGCGGTCAGGTCGAGGGCGACGAGGCAGACGCGGCCGCAGGTGATGCCGGGGACGTTGCCCGTGACGGCGGCATTGCCTTGCCCGTCGGCTGTGATGATGCCCACGAGCGAAGCGCCGCCAAGCGGGAGCACGGTTCCCGAGCACGGATTCAGCGGCGGAATAGTCGTCTGCCCCCCGCAGCCGCCCGGCGCGGAGCGGATGAGCGCAACGCGCCCGCCCGGCATCGCCCCGCCGACCCGCGCCGTCATCGTGCCGGGGCAGTCGCCTTCAAGCGCCAGCGTGACACCCGGCTCGCTGTCGCCGCACAGTCCGAATGAGACGTCCCACGGGCCCGGTCCGAGAATGTTCTCCCAAGAAGTCGGGAGTGGGTACCCCAAGGAAGAGGATTGCAGAAACACATTCCCATTGGCAATCGGTCCGCCCTGCGAATTCTCTCCACTCGTTGTGGTGATCCATGCGCCGTCGAATCTCGCGCCGGTGCCAACCGGCCTAACGCCCACATGATAATGGCCTGATTCCAATCGGAACAACACGTTCACGCGCAACTCGTACTCAGGACCCCCGGGGGCATTACGTCCGGTTGCCGTCCACGAGAAGTCGGTGATGTCGACAATCTCGACGATTCGGGTTCCCCACAGTCCCTCCCCGAGCCCCTCGTAGACCGCGATGTCTGCTGCAACGGGCGCTAGATTGCGGTTGCCGTAGTGCGCCCAGGCCACCGTCACGGTGCCACCCGGCCAGTCGATATCGTCAAAGGTCCATGCTTCCTCGACGAACGTGTCTCGCTGGGAATTCAATCCAGCCCGACCGTCGAGGTCGCCGCTGTAGAAGCACTGCTGCCGCAGTGGTACCGACCATTCAGTTGCGTCATGCGCTGCGACCACACTCGATGCGTCCATTGTCCCAGGAGGATCTATGCGCGCATCCGCGCTCGGCTCTCCAATGGTCAGCGTAGATACACCGATAAGGGTGCCCAACAGATTCGCCGTATGCATGCCGCCCACTTCCAGACCTCCCCAGTCGATCAGCCAAACTCCAATGAAGAACCGAACTCAACGGATGCGACGCCGGAATAGAGACGGATTGAGCCAGTCATCGGGAGGACCACCTGCTTCAGACGCTTCTGCCTGCGCGTCTCTTGGCCAATTACCTTGGTGAGCGGATATCCGCGCGCGACGGCAACTGCAACCGGTGATACAGGCTGTTCAACAAGGTAGAACGTCCCTGCCGATGCGTGACTGATATCGAAATACTTCACGTACATGGCCTGGCGCTTGAGCAAGCGTACTCCGGGGCGCGACAGCGGGAACGGATTGGGAATCTCCAATACCGGACCGCCGCCGAGCGCTGGGTTGTGTGCGGCACGCATCTGGCAAGATACTGTTCGGGTAATTCCGACGCCGCGCGGAGTCTGTGTGCCCTTCAAGTATGCCATCATGATCACCTCAACTCGATTGTTCTCAAATCCGACGTCTCTCCCGCCTCGGCAATGCCGTAGACGATGATTGAATCGTCAAATGGGAGATCCACAAACTCGTCGATGTCGAGGCCAAAACCCTGTTGCTGCGATGCGGAGGCAAGCAGGGCGTCCGCAACACCAATCATTACCTTCACATTGACGCGCACCCCGTTCTCAAGGCGTCCGTTGTTGAGGATGCGAATCCATCGCCGTCCGCGCATGGCATCGATGGGCACGCGACCAGGTGCTGTACTGGCAACCTCTGTTGAAGCAGTTCGGATCGCACAGTCAAACGATCTATCAACTCGAATCCCCTTGGCGGGCATCGCAACATCTCCGGTTACGCCAGTTCCAACATGCGCAAGTCGGCGCTCTCGGAGGAGGCCACGATCGCGTACAACTGGATATCATCGGTGATGTCCAGGACAAGTTCGTCTTGCGCGACGATCGGGTAGCCCGACGCCGTCGTCACGGAAGCATCGCCGATGTAGACCGTATTGCCTTGTGCGGCATTGAAGTTCTTCATATAGATGCGCCTTCGGCCAGGCAAGTTGCGCGGGCTGCCCGTCGAGTCCTGCGGGATGGGAGTCGGCGCGGAAGAGACGTTGATTGTCTTCTGGCTCGCCAGAATCTGGCAGTCGGCGGCGTCCGTTACAAAGACGTAGCCGCGTTCATCGAGGTTCTGAAGATTGCTGGGCGTGGGCATGGTTGACTCCGTTCAGGTTAATAGGAATGTAATGCGGCCGGGCCGATTCCCTTCGCCTCAGCCCGCTTCGAGCGTGCGAACTCCGGTGTTGGAAATCTGCGCGCCGGTCACGGCGGTGACCATCACGCCGGTCGTCAGCGGCAGATCGAGAACCTGCCCAAGGGCGAGGGGATAGCCCTGCGCCGTGGAAGCGCCGTCGCCGCCGATGTAGAGCGTGTTCCCCGGGCCGGTGTGGTGGCGGATGAGCAGCGATCGGGTTGCGCAGGGGAATCGTGGTCGAGCCGGGGATGGAGGTCGCGCCCGTGGCGAGAGCGCACCGCGCGGCAGGCGTAACCGCCTTGTACCCGGCGTCATCAACGCTGTGGTGGTCGGACTGGATGAACGCCATGTCTCCTCCTCCACTCGCACCCTCGACGGCCCGCTCGCCCATTCGTAGACGGGCGCGGGCCGCCTGTGCAAGTGTACCACAGTTCGACTGCCCCCCCCCCCGGACATTTGAGAGAATCTCGAAGAATCCCGCAGATTAGCCCGAACGCAATGCGAACCGAAGAGGACGGATGGCCTGATTATCGCCCCCGGCGTTACAGAGCGACCCCGCCGACCTGACAAACGGCCCGCCCGCCTTCCCCTCGCGCGATTGCGAGGCATGATTGCACCGGTTCATCACCTCGCAATCGAAGACAGGAACGGCCGCCATGGACTCCAGGAAACTCGACGAGAAGCTCGCCCAACTCATGGACGAGATCAAGGACCTGCCCCTTGACGAGCAGGCGCGGCTGCGCGACCTCGCCGGCGAAACCAAGGCCCGGCAGGAGAAGATGCGCCAGACCATCTCCGAACTCACCGAGAGCCTCGACTACCTCCGCCTGAGCGTGAAGTACCTCGTCTTCGACCTCGAAGCCACGCGGCGGGAGAACAAGTACCTCCGCGAGATGCTCGAAGCGCTGAGCGAAGACTCGGGCGACGAGGGCGAGGAGTGCGACGGCGGAGACGAAGGCGAACTCGACGAATGACCGAACCGCGCCGCGGCCTCGCGGCGCCTCCTTCCACAGGTTGATTCACTCCCTTCCAGCGAAGACCCCGCGGCTCGTGTCGCGGGGTCTTTGGTTGCGCCGCCGCCATCGCCTCGCGTTGAGAATCGGTCCGTCAACGGATGCACTCATACTCGGGGTACCACATCGCCGACTCGACCGCCTCTTCGATCGCGTCGTCGCGCAGCAGGCGGCCGAGGTCGAGACGCTTGGCCTCGCGCACGATGGCGACGGCGATGCGGCGCGAGACGCTGCGCAGATCGCTCTGGTCCGGATAGAGCGACCCCGCCTCGAGGCGCTCGGCCGAAATGCACTCCGCCAGCGCCCGCGCCGCGACGAGGAACATCGAGTCCGTCACCTGCCTCGCCTCGGAGACGATGCAGCCCAGCCCGATGCCGGGGAAGACGAAGACGTTGTTGCCCTGGCCAATCACATGACGCCGACCGCCGTACTCAACCGGGGCGAAGGGGCTGCCCGTGGCGATGAGCGCCCGGCCGTCGGTCCACCGGATCGCTTCCTCGGGCGTGCATTCCGCCTTGGAGGTGGGGTTGGAGAAGGGCATGATGATCGGCCGCTTCGCGTGCCGCGCCATCTCGCGGATGACCGGCTCGGTGAAGACGCCCGGCTCGGCGGTGGTGCCGATCAGGATCGTCGGCTTGAGGTGCGCGACGACGGTTTCGAGATCGAACGGCCCCTCGCCGTGCAGGCCGAACGCCTCCATATCCTCGCGCGTCCAGGCGAAGGCCTTCTTGTGGGCGTCGCGGATCATCCGGTCGGCGAAGATCAGGCCGCGGCTGTCGAGGAATGCCTGGGCGCGGCGGATCGTCTGCTCGGCGGCCCCTTCTTCGCGCATCGCGTCGCGCACCAGGCGCCCGATGCCGATGCCCGCCGCGCCTGAGCCGAGATAGACCAGGCGCTGATCGCTGAGGCGCTCGCCCGTCGTGCGCAGGGCCGCGAGGATGCCGCCCAGCGCGACCGCGGCCGTGCCCTGAATGTCATCATTGAAACTCGTGATGCGCAGGCGGTACCGGTCGAGCACCTGGAAGGCGATGTTCTTGTGGAAGTCCTCCCACTGGAGCAGTGCGCGGGGGAAGACTTCGGCCACGGCCTCGACGAACGCTTCGATGAACTCTTCGTAGGGCGCGCCGCGCAGCCGCCGATGCCGCCAGCCGCGATAGAAGGGGTCGTTGAGCAACTCGGCGTTGTCGGTGCCCACGTCGAGGCTGATGGGCAGGCACTGCGACGGGTGAATGCCGGCGGCCGCGGTGTAGAGCGAGAGTTTGCCCACGGGAATGCCCATGCCGCCCGCTCCCTGGTCGCCCAGGCCGAGTATCCGCTCGTTGTCCGTCGCCACGATCAGGCGAATCTGCTCGTCGGGCGCGTTGCGCAGAACGTCCGGGATGCGGTCGATCTGCTCAGGCGTGATCCACAGACCGCGCGGCTGGCGCATGATGTGGCTGTAACGCTGGCACGCCAGACCCACCACCGGCGTGTAGACGATCGGCATGAGTTCCGGCAGGTGCTCAATGAGCAGTCGGTAGAAAAGCGTCTCGTTGCGCTCGCGCAGCGCGTCGAGGCCGATGAACTTCTCGAGATCATCGCGCTTCGCGCGGAGGTGTTCGAGTTCGAGCGCCAGTTGCTCCTCCATCGTCTGCACCGCCGGCGGCAGAAGGCCGTCGAGGCGGAACGCCTCGCGCTCCTGCCGCGTGAAAGCGCAGTCCTTGTTGAAGCGCGGGTTGCGGAGCAGGTCCTGCCCGACGGAGTGGGAAGGACGAACATCGCGGGGCGGCCGAGTCCTGGTCAGCGTCATGGGAGTGTCCTTTCGCAGCCGTGGAGGGCGGCCCGGAAGGGGCGCCGCGTACGGCACGGCGATCGGAGTACTTTCCGCACGCCGCCGTCCGGGACCAGAGAGAATACCACCCCGATTCGTCCGGCCGCGTGTTGGGCTGCACGTGCGCCCCCTGTTGCGGGCGGCGACGCCCGACGGCGGGGCCGGTTCACGCAAGCCCCGTCAATGAAACACCCTCGCGCACATCCTGGTGCGCGAGGGTGACTTTGGACACAGGTGTCTGGCCGCTGTGCGGCGGCGAGTCAGGTGTGCCGCGGTGCGGCTCGATCACGCCTTGACGGGGATCCGTCGCCGCTGCGCCTCGCGGGCCTTGGGCAGCGTGACCTTCAGCACTCCTTCGTTGTAGTCGGCGACGACGTGGTCCGCGTCCACCGGCGCGTCGATCTGGAACCGCCGATGGAAGTTCCCCACGCCGAACTCATTGACCACTCGATGCCACGATTCCCGGGTGCGGGGCTGGACGCGGGCCTCGATCGTCAGGATGCCCTGCTCGAAACTCACGTCGATCGATTCGCCCGTCGCGCCCGGCAGATCGGCGTAGACCTCGATCGCGGCGTCTGCGTCGATGATGTCAACGTGCGGCCGATAGGTCCAATCGCTTCGCGCCTGCATGGTGCCGGGTCGTCGGACCGCGACCTGCCCGGTCTGGCACCGGTCAAGATTGCTCGTGTTGGTCATGGCTGTCTCCTTTCCAGGAAAGTTCTCGTTGGGAGGATTCGTCCGCCGAGACCGGCGCCGGATCACGACGCTTCGTGCGCGGATCGCACCTCGATCTTCCGGGCCTGGGCGGAGCGCGACTTGGGCAGCGTGATGAGCAGCACGCCGTTGGCCAGCATCGCCTCGACGCGCTCCACGTCGATCTCAACGGGCAGCGCGACGGTGCGCTCGAACTCGCCGGCGAGGCGCTCGCGCCGCAGCGACGTCGCCCCTTCGGGGAGGTTCAACTGCCGCTTGCCGCGGATGGTGAGCTCATCGCCCGCGATCGAGACGTCCAGGTCGCCCAGCGAGAAGCCGGGCAGTTCCGCCTCGGCGTAGACGTTCGCCTCGTCTTCGTAGATGTTCAGCGCCGGGAAGAGCACGCGCGACCGCGCGCCGGCGGCGGGCATCGGAAGCGGCGCGCCGCCGACCATCGTGTCGAACAGGCGGTCCATCTCCGCGAGGGTGGCCAGGGGAGAATCAAAGATCGATCGAGTCAGCATGTTGCACCTCCTGAGTTAGTGACTGCCGCATGAAACGGGCGGTCCGGCGGGGCAGGGCGCCCGGCGGACCTGCCGCGAGGCGCATTGCAACGCGCGTGCCGGACGATGGCCTCGAAAACAGCCCCGTTTCGCGGGTTTCAGGAGGTTTTTCGCTGTCAGACGCGCCGCCGCCGAACCGGAAAGTTGCCACTTTGGCAGGTCCGATTCGACGCCATTCGCTGGCGCGATGCGGTGCGGCGCCCTTCCGCGCACTACGCGGGTCCGAATGTCGCCGCATCATCGATTGCGTTTCGGTCGAATCAATTCCCTTCTGCGACTTCTGTGCCCCTTTGCGGCCATGCCTTTCGTCCTCGCTGGCGCGTCGGCCTGGTAGGTGGAAGTCATCGAACTCCGCCCGGAGCGGCGGCGTTCGATGCCACTCCGCGGCGATGTACTCGAACTGGGAATGCGTCAGCGGCCGGCGCTCTGCGACGCATCCGGCTCGGCGATGAACACGATCTTGATCTTGAGAGCGCCGGTCAGTTCATCCGGCGCCAGTTCGCCCAGGCGGCTGCCCGTCGCCGTCCAGCGCGACATCCACGTCGCCAGGTACTTCTCGTCGAGCGGTTTGAACCCGCTCGGCCGGATGATCCGCACATCGCCCGCCCGGCCGGAGCGATCGAATCGCAGCGACACCACCGGGTTGCGCAGGACGCGCCCCTCCCACCGGCCGCGATTGAGCAGTTGGCTGAAGAGAATGTCCTTGAGATCCCATTCGATGTGCCTTCGCAGCGAGTAGGGTTGGATCTCCAGCCCTTCGCGCGCCAGCGGCTTGCCGTTGTCCCACTGCACCTCGGGCACATCGCGCGTGCTCGTCGCGGCCGAGTCCTTCTCGCTGGGCGTCGAGTCTTCGGGGATCGGCTCTCCGTGCGCCGCGGCCGGGGGCGGCGAAACCACCGGAAGCGCCAGCGGCAGCGGCACGCGCAGCGGATCGGCCGGCGCTTCGGTTTCGCGGACTTCGATGCGCGCCTCGACGGCGTGTTCCGTCGAAGCACTGTGCTCCTCCGCGACCTCCTGCCGCGCGTCCTCCTCGTGCTTGGCCGCTTCGGCCTGGTCAACCGGCGCGGCCGGCGACTCGCTGAACGATTTCGTCGGCGCTGCAACCACCTCCGCCGCGTCCCGCGAAGGCGGGTCAATCTCGGGCGCCGGCAGGGGCGCGGCCGTCTTGCGCGCGTCGGCCACGGGCACGGAGGCGTCCTCGCGCGGCGGTGTCGCCGGCCGCTCCTCGGGCGAAGACGTCGCCTCGAACGCAGCCACCGGCTCCGCCGCGTGCTCTCCGCTCGCCAGTTCGGTGGGCGACTCCGTCGGCTCGTCCGGCGCCTCGGCCAGGCGCTCATCCGGTTCGGCCGCTTCGGCGATCGCTTCGGGCGTGCCCCGGGCCGGCGCGCTCGTGAACGCCGCCTGATCCGTCGGCGCCAGTTCCGCCAGGTGCTCCTGGTATTCCTCGTAGCCGATCCAGGTGACGACCGCCGGAGCGCCTTTCTCGAGGCCCGGGGTGATCTCCTCTTCGGGCGGCGGGGGTTCGGAAGGGACATCGGGCGCGGACGGTTCGGCCCGCGCCTCCGTGACCGCGTCCACGCGAGCCTCGCCGATCGCGCGCGCGAGCCCGAAGGCGCTCACATGCAGCACGAGCGAAAGCGCCAGGGCCGTCAGCAGGGCAGGCCGTCCGGTCCGATTCGACATGCCCAATGGTAGTGGCCACACCCCGCCCCACGCCTCACGCGCCCCAAGCACGTCGAACCCGCGAGGCGCCGCGTGCGTTTCTGCTATCATCCGGATGCGGACCGGGCCGGGTTGGCCCGGACGCGGCCTCGGGGACGCCTTGCCCCGAACAGACTTGAGAGGAGTTTTTCATGCGTTCGATGAAGCGGATCGTGGCCCCGGGCTGCATGATCGCCCTGCTGCTGGTGGTCCTCGCCCAACTCGCGGCCAGCGCCGGGGATCGCTTCGACTCGCTCGCCTGGTTCGATCCGATCCAGGATGTTCTCATCGAGGTTCGCCGCAGTTACGTCGAGGAACTCGACGACGCCAAACTCAAGAACCTCCAGAAGGCCGCGATCGACGGCATGCTCAAGGAACTCGGCGACCCCTACACCAACTACATCCCCCTCCAGGACCAGGGCGACTTCGACAAGAACGTCCGAGGCCGCTACGTCGGCATCGGCGCCTCCGTCGACATCCGCAACGGGTGGATCACCATCGTGAGCCCCATGGCCGGC
Source organism: Vicinamibacteraceae bacterium (assembly GCA_011525805.1). GTDB lineage: Bacteria > Planctomycetota > Phycisphaerae > Phycisphaerales > UBA5793 > UBA5793. The sequence goes on along the minus strand of WYBR01000030.1, from coordinate 44,313 downwards.
TCGCCGGCGCTCGAGGCCGGCGTCCAGGCCGGCGACCAGATCCGCGCCATCGACGGCGTCTCCACCGAGGGCAAGGACATCAACGACTCCATCAACCGCCTCATGGGCGAGCCGAACACCAAGGTCACCATCACCATCCACCGCGAAGGCGCGCCCGAGGACGAGACGATGGACCTCGTCGTCACGCGCGGGCACATTCAGGTCTTCACCGTCGAGGGCGTCCACCGCGTCGGAGAGGGCTGGGACTACTGGCTCGACCCCCAGGGCAAACTCGCCTACGTCCGCGTGCGCCAGTTCACTGAGACGACGTCCGCCGACCTCTTTCGCGCGACGAAGCAACTCGTCGACGCCGGCCTGCGCGGCCTCGTGCTCGACCTGCGGTTCAATCCCGGAGGCTCGCTCCAGGCCGCGATCGAGATCAGCGACATGTTCGTCCCCGAGGGCGTCATCGTTTCCGTCAAGGGGCGCGGTCGCGAGCAGGAATACGCCGCACAGGCGCCGGGAACGCTCGCCGACTTTCCCATGGTCGTCCTCGTCAACAGCCAGTCCGCATCGGCGAGCGAAATCGTCGCCGGCGCCCTGCAGGAAGACGACCGCGCCGTCGTCGTCGGCACGCGCACCTTCGGCAAGGGCCTCGTGCAGGACGTCCGCGCGTTGCGCAGCGGTGAGGGCCAGTTGAAGATCACCACCGCCGCCTACTACCTCCCCTCCGGCCGCAATATCCACAAGTGGCCCGACTCGAAGACCTGGGGCGTCGATCCCGACCCCGGATTCTTCGTCCCCATGACCAACGACGAGATGCGCCGAATGCTCGAGGTCCGCAACGACCTCGCCGTCATCCGCAAGGGCAATGGCGACGGGCAGTGGAACGATCCGCAGTGGATCGAAGAGCGCCTCAGCGACCCCCAACTCAGCGCGGCCGTCAAGGCCCTGCGCCTTCGACTCGACAGCGGCCAGTGGCAGCCCACCGGCGGGGAGATGAACCCCGACGATGAACTTATCAGGGAGATGCAACTCGTCGAACGCCAGCGCGATTTCCTCATCGAGCAACTCGAGCAGATCGAGGAGCGGCTCATCAGCCTCGCGTCCTTCATTCCCGCTGAGGATCAGGAGCCGGTCGACCTCATCCCCGACGATGCCGAGATCGTCGGCGGGACCGTCGAGGTGCGCGACGCGAGCGGCAAGGTCGTCGCCGTCCTCACCATCGCCGAAGCCGCCGCCCTCGAGCCCGCGCTTCGGCAGGCGGGGTTGACCCCCGTGCCGCAGGAGGCGCCGGAGAACTGAGTTTGACGCATCCCACGATTCGCTTGAACACTCGCTCATCGTGGACGCACCCCACGATTCGCAGAGCCTCATCGTGGGCGTGAGGGGCCACAGCGATGCGCGCGACGAAACCAAATCGCGGCGATGTCGCCGTCCTCGGCATCGAGACGAGTTGCGATGAGACGGCCGCGGCCGTGGTGCGCGGCGGCGGGACCGTCCTGAGCAATGTCGTCGCCACGCAGGAGCAACTCCATGAGGAATACGGCGGCGTCGTGCCCGAGATCGCCAGCCGCGCGCACCTCGAACGCATCCACCCCGTCGTCCGCCGCGCGCTCGAAGTCGCCGGCGCCGGCCCCGACGAGATCGACGCCGTGGCCGTCGGGCACCGCCCCGGTCTGATCGGGTCGCTGCTCGTCGGCGTTGCCGCCGCCAAGGCGCTCGCCTGGGCGTGGAGCAAGCCGATCATCGGTGTCGATCACATCATCGCGCATCTTCACGCCGCTTCGCTCGATTCGCTTCACCCGCCTGAGTTCCCCGCGATCGGCCTGGTCGTCTCCGGCGGGCACACCAGCCTTTTCGCCATGCGCTCACCCCTCGAGGTCGAGTGCATCGGGCGCACGATCGACGACGCGGTCGGCGAAGCGTACGACAAGGCGGCGATGATCCTCGGCCTGGGCTATCCCGGCGGTCCGCGCGTCGACGCCCGGGCGCAGCGCGGCGACGAGCGCGCGATCGACCTGCCCGTCTCGCGCCTCGATCCGCACAGCCTCGACTTCTCCTTCTCGGGCCTCAAGACGGCGCTGCTCTACGCCGTCCGCGGCACGCCGACGGGGCGCGGCCGCGGTGCCGCTTTCGAGCGCGACGCCTCCGACCTGGGCGAGGCGCAGATCGACGACCTTTGCGCTTCGTTCCAGCGAGCCGCCGTCGCCGCGCTCATCCTCAAACTCGAGCGCGCCATTGAGCAGCGGCGGGAGGACCAGGGTGAGAACGTCCGCGCCATCATCATCGGCGGCGGCGTGAGCGCCAACACCCGCCTGCGGTTCGAGGCGCAGGCCCTGGCCGACCGCCGCGGCCTGACCCTTCACCTGCCCGCGCTCACCTACTGCCTCGACAACGCCGCCATGATCGCCGGCTTCGCCTGCCTCCGCCTCCAGGCCGGACAGGTCGACGACCTCACCCTCTCCGCCAGCCCGGCGGGGATGTACTGAGTGGCGTTGCCTCTATGATGCGATGTGGGCGAGTCCAAGTACACCCATCCCGCCGCGCTCGATGAGAGGGAGTTGCTCAAGTCCTGCCGGGTGAAGCGGGGGCGAGCGTCGGGGCCGGGGGGGCAGCATCGCAACAAGGTTGAGACGGCCGTCTTCATCCGCCACGAGCCCACGGGCGTCGAGGCCCAGGCCACCGAGTCGCGCCAGCCGGAGCGCAACCGGCGTAACGCCGTCTTCCGGCTCCGTCTGCGACTGGCGCTGCAGCACCGCGTCGGCGTGGCCCTGACGGGCTATGAGCCCAGCGAGCGCCTCCGCGTCCGGGTGCGCGGCGGTCGGCTGGCGCTCAATCCCGAACACGACGACGCCCCGGGCATTCTCGCCGAAGCGCTCGACGTGCTGGCGGCGTGTCGCGACGACGCGGCCCGGGCGGCGATCCTTCTCGGCCTGACGCGGTCGCAGTTGATCCGCCTGCTCAAGGAATTCCCGCCGGCTCTGGCCGACCTCAACGCCCGGCGCTCCGCGCGCGGGCTGCGGCCGTTTCGCTGACCGGCCGCGCCGCAGTGGGCCGCGGCGCGACGGGAGACGCCGTGATCCGCCGCGCCGCCTCAACCCGCCCGCTCCATCGTCCGATGAAACCGCACGAGGGGGGAAGATGATCGCCTGACCCTTCGCGGGATGGACCGAGCATGGGCCTGAGACTCGAAGAAAACGCGGCCGCGGCGCCGGCGCCGACTCACCGGGCGCGGAGCGCCTGGCCCGCAGGGGACGCGGGGTCGCTGCGTTTCGACCGCCGGCGCGAGCCGCGGGCCGCCGCCGCGGGCTGGGCGCGGCTGATCTGCCTCGATCCCTACAAGTCCTTCCTCGGCGGCACGGTCGAACTGGCGGATGTCAGTCGCGGCGGGTTCGGTTTCCGCTCGCCGCGCGCCATTCCGGTCGGGGAGTACGTCGAGGTGCGCCTCGCACCCTTCCGCGTTCGCGGGCGCATCGCGCGGGTGGCGCGGTGCGAGGAGTCGCCGGAGGTGCGCGACGAAGCGACGGGCGAGGTCATCACGCCGCGTCAGTACCGCATCGGCGTGCAGCACGCGCAGTCGATCCGCGCCGCGTAAACAAAGAACAAGCAGGTGCGAAGCCCACGTTCATCGAACGTGGGTTTCGACTCGCGCCGGAGCAGCGCCATCAACCGTCGCGCAGCATCTTCAGTTCATCGCGCAGGATCGCGGCGAGTTCGTAGTTCTCCGCAGCGAGCGCCGCCTTCAGGCGGTCGTGCAATTCGCTCCGCTGGCTGACCGGCAGTTTGGGGATGATCGCATCGCGCATCGACCGCAGCAACTGCACCTCCGCCGAGTTCTCGAAGGCGTCCTCCTCCTCCCGCTCCTCGTTCTCCATCGCCTGGCGGATGGCCTCGAGGCCGCGGTCGATCGAGGCCAGCGCGGCGCGGGTGTCGTTGTCGGCCAGGGCCTTGCACGCCTCGGCCCGGGCGTACATCATGAGCGTGTTGCAGCGCAACTGCTCCATGACGGTCTGGTCGAATTCCGTCTCGCCGAACTCGCGGCACAACTCCATGATGTGCAGGTTGTGCTCGGTGTCGCGCATCACCCCTTCGTACTCCTCGAGGGCGAAGAGGCTGACGTAGCGGTGGTAAAACTGGATCGCCTCCTCGCGCAGGCGGCGGCAGAGATCAGAACTAAGGACAAACGACTCCGCATCTCCCTGGTTCTCCACCTGTTGCCGCAGGCTGGCGCCCACCGCCTCGAGCAGCGAGTCGTGCCCTTCCGGTCGCGTTCCGTCCGGCCGGCCCGACAACTCCATCTGCAGAATGCCCAGGTCCACGCGCATCTGCACGATGGGACGGCCGTCCCCCGCCTGGACCAGACGGACGTTCACCTCGCCGGTAACGTACGGCCATTGGCGGAGAATCGGGGTCAGGTCCTCGTCGGTCATGTCGGGTTCCTGTCCGTAGCCTTATCGGCCCCGCACGGGCGGCGCGATCACCCGCCGTGGCGGGGGTGTCTCTCAAGTGTTTCTCGTCAATTGTCGAACCATTATGGAGTCTCGACGAATAGTACGATGGCCTCTGGCTCGACGCCCCGTTGCCGCCGCGCCCCGTCGCGGTTGACCCGGTGGGCGCGTCCAGTCCGGGGGACGAATCAGATCCGGCGGCGCCAGCACAGCCCGTCGGCGCCGCACGACATTCCGGCGATACGACTCGGTGGGGAAGGTCACGCTTGAGCACACAACGCGCCAAGGGCACGGACGACGCGGGGCTGCAGACGGAACTGCAGTTGTACCTCAAGCACATCAACGACACCCCGCTTCTCGAAGCCATCGAAGAAAAGTACCTCGGCTGGCGCGTCGTCAACGAGGCCGATCCCGAGGCACGCGACCTCCTCGTCCGCGCCAACCTCCGCCTGGTCGTCTCCGTCGCCAAGAAGTACATGAACCGCGGCCTGCACCTCGCCGACCTCATCGAGGAGGGCAACGTCGGCCTCATCCGCGCCGTCGAGGGCTTTGACCCCGCCCAGGGCGCCCGCTTCTCCACCTACGCCTCGTGGTGGATCAAGCAGGCGATCAAGCGGGCGCTCATCAACGCCGGCCAGCCCATCAGCATCCCCGCCTACATGGTCGAGCACATCGCCCGCTGGAAACAGGCGACGCACGACCTCGAGTTCCAACTCGGCCGCGCGCCGAGCCTCCAGGAACTCGCCGAGGTCCTCGAGATCCCCGCCAAGAAGGTTCTGGCCATCCGAAGGGCCGTCCGGGCGCTCCAGTGTTCGACCCAGGCTCCGGCGGGCAAGGACGGCGAGACCGTCAACTACTCCGAGATCTTCGCCGACAACCGCTCCGACCTTCCCGAGGAGTCCGTTATTTACGACGACGACATCCGCACCATCCGCCGCCTGCTCGAGGTCATTGACGACCGCGAGGCAATGGTGCTGCGCCTGCGATTCGGCCTCGACGGCCGCGAGCCGCGAACCCTCAAGGAGGTCGGCCGCGAGATCGGCCTGACGCGCGAGCGCGTCCGGCAGATCGAATGCGAGGCCCTCGCCAAACTCAACGACCAGATCAACGACGATTCGCGCGGCCGGCTCTTCAAGGAAGCGCACGCCCGCTTCGGCTGCCACCTGCTCAACGGCAAGGGGGGCAACGGCCACGCCAACGGCAACGGCAACGGCAACGGCGCCCGCCCGCGCCCCGCGCGCGGCGGACGCCCCAGCGCGGCGCGCGGCAACTACCGCGCCGCCGCCGGCTGACGTCGCGCCTTCGGACACATCTGACGACGGACGGCGGCAAGTGCGATCGAGCGAGCCTGCAGGTTCGCACACAGCACGCTGGCGCGTCGGCCTGGCGCCGCGACGCGCTGCCCATCGAACTCCGCCCGGAGTGGCGGCGTTCGGCGCCGCCCCGCATCGATGCGCCTGGAACTGGAAGTGCTCTAGAATCGCCATCCCCGTGAGGCGACTCTCATGCCCGTTATTGTGCAGACTGCCGTCCTGCTGGTCATCTCCAACGTCTTCATGACCTTTGCGTGGTACGCGCACCTCAAGGACCTGAATCACAAACCGTGGTTCATCGCCGCGATCGTCAGTTGGGGCATCGCGTTTTTCGAGTACATGGTTCAGGTGCCGGCGAACCGCATCGGCCACACGCAGATGAGCCTGGCGCAACTGAAGATCATGCAGGAGGCGATCACGCTGATCGTCTTCATTCCCTTCGCCCTCCTGTACATGAAGCAGCCGATCAAACTTGATTATCTCTGGGCGGGCCTGTGCATCTGCGGCGCGGTGTACTTCATGTTTCGCGGCCACGCGCCGGCGGTGCCCGCCGTCCCCGCCGTCCCCGCCGGTTGAGCGGCGAGTTCACTGTGGAGGGTTCACCCGTGCCGACGAAATCGAAGCCCAGATCGAAATCCGCATCGACATCGAAGACAAGGGCGAAGGCGACGTCCGCCCGCACCGCTCGGCCGAAGCTGCCGTCGAAGTCATCTACCGCTGCTTCGGTGAATCGCGAGATCGGCGACGAGGCGCTGGCAGCGAAGACGGGCCGCACGTGGACCCAGTGGCTCGCCGCCCTCGACGCCGACGGCTGCCGCGCGATGGACCACAAATCCATCGCCCGGCACGTTCACGACAGGTACGCCGTCGGCGACTGGTGGGCGCAGATGGTCACCGTCGGCTACGAGCGACTCGCCGGCCTGCGGGCGCGGCATCAGAAGTCCGACGGCTTCGCCGCCAGCGCGAGCCGGACGATCGCCGCCGATCTCGCCTCGCTCTACAAAGCCTGGAGCGACCCGCGCTCGCGCCGGCGCTGGCTCAGCGACGAGCGCCTCACCATCCGCACCGCCGCGGCCGACAAGTCCATGCGCCTCACCTGGTCCGACGGCCGGACGCACGTGGATGTGAACTTCTACGCCAAGGGGCCGGGCAAATCGCAGGTCGCCGTCCAGCATCGCAAACTCGCTTCCGCCCGGGACGTCGAGAAGATCAAGAAGATGTGGGGCGAGCGGCTCGACTCGCTCAAGGCCGTGCTCGAGAAGTAGTCGCTTGGCGGGAGGGCACATGGTCCGGCTTTTTCGCGTCATCCTCCCCGTGACCGGCATCGACCGGGCCGCTGCCTTCTATGCCTCGCTGCTCGACATGCCCGGCACGCGCGTCTCCGGCGGTCGCCACTACTTCGACTGTGGCGGGACCATCCTCGCCTGCTTCGACCCGCGCGGCGACGGCGACGACTGGGACGCGACGCCCAACCCCGACCACATCTACTTCGCCGTTGATGACCTCGAAGCAATCCACCAACGCGCCCGCTCGCTCAACTGCCGCGAACTTGATGAGGCTATTCGCGTTCAGCCGTGGGGCGAGCGCAGTTTCTATGCGACCGACCCCTGGGGCAACCGCATCTGCTTTGTGCAGGAGGGCACGTGCTTCACCGGCCGCGCGACTTCCTGATCGGGCCGGACGAATGAACCTGTAACGCCGAGCGGCCAGGAGCATCCAATCTTCCATGAAGTCTCCGCGAGGCCCGGTCCTCATTCTCGGTTGGGTCATCCGCATCGTCGCCGCGGTCATTCTCGCTCAGACGCTGTTCTTCAAATTCACCGGGTCCGAGGAAAGCGTGTACATCTTTGAGACGCTTGGAGTCGAGCCGTGGGGCCGGTGGGCCGCGGGATTTGCTGAACTCATCACCGCCGTACTGCTGCTGGTTCCGCGGACGGCGTGGCTCGGCGCGGCCCTGGGTGTGGGGGTCATGCTCGGCGCCATCGGCAGCCACCTGACCCGGCTGGGCATCGTCGTGAAGGACGACGGCGGGTTTCTCTTCGGGCTGGCCCTGGCCGTCACCGTGTGCTGCGGCGCCACCCTGCTGATCCATCGCCGCGAACTGCCCCTCATCGGCCATCGATTCTGAACCTCCATCATCCCTCCCTCCGCCGACGCCGGCCGTCCTTAGCGACGGTCGGCGTTGCTTTCGCCTGGTCGGGCGGCGTGGTTGGCAGTTCGGGCATTCCGCCGCATTTGCGGGTGTGAGGGGGCCGCTTCTACAATCTCGGCGGGCCGGGCCGCGCCAGAGCGACTTGGCCCAGATCCGCTTGGTTCAACGCAACCGAAAGGAGCGTCATGCTCATCCAGGTGAATGCAGGGGAGTTTCAGAGCACGCCGGCCCTCATCGCGCACGTTGAGAAGGAAGTCGAGAAGTCCCTCAAGGTGTTCCGGGACCGGATCACCCGCGTCGAGGTGCATCTGCACGACAACAACGGCCCGAAAGCCGGGCCGGACAAGCGCTGCGTGATGGAGGCCCGCCCGGCCTCGCACCAGCCCATCGCCGTCGAGGACACCTCGATCGACATGTACCAGGCCGTCGTAGGCGCCGCCGGGAAGCTCGAGCGTGCCATTCGCAAACTGGTTGAGCGCGAGCGCGAATACGATTCCCATTGATGGTCGCCCGCGGGCGACGACGACCGCGCTCGTGGCGGCGCGCCCGCCGCCGCCATTCAAGGAGAGAAGATCATGGCCCTTCGACTTGGCGACATCGCCCCCGATTTCACGGCGCAGACGACTCAGGGAACGATCCACTTTCACCACTGGCTCGGCGACTCCTGGGGGGTGCTCTTCTCGCACCCTGCCGACTACACCCCCGTCTGCACCACCGAACTCGGCGCCTGCGCCAACCTCATGCGCGAGTTCGAGAAGCGCAACGTCAAGGTCGCGGCCCTGAGCGTCGATCCGCTCGATTCCCACCTCGGCTGGATCAGCGACATCAACGAAACCCAGCACGCCGACGTCAACTTCCCCATCATCGCCGACGCCGACCGAACCGTGTCGAACCTGTACGACATGATCCACCCGAACGCGTCGGAGACCGCCACGGTGCGCAGCGTCTTCGTCATCGGGCCGGACAAGAAGGTCAAACTCACGCTGACCTACCCCGCCTCGACGGGGCGCAACTTTGATGAGTTGCTGCGGGTCATCGACTCGCTGCAACTGACGGCGAAGTACCAGGTGGCGACGCCGGTGAACTGGAAGCACGGGGAAGAGTGCATTGTCGTGCCCGCAGTGCCGACGGCGGAGATTCCCAGGAAGTTCCCCAAGGGCCACCGCATCGTCAAGCCCTACCTCCGCTACACGCCGCAGCCGAATCTATAGCGCTTATGGGACCGAGGTGAATTGCAGGAACGCAGATCCTGCCCGTCGGTGGAGTCATCGAGGTGTACTTTTCTCCGTCTCGGGAGCACAAGGGGTGGATCGATGATGGCCTTCAAGCCGTTGCCGTGTGACGCCCGATGGCACTGATCGGTGTTGCCTTTGCGCGGGTAGTCACATAGGCTCGAGACAGAGAGGGAGTTTGGCATGGTGAGCAAAAGATCGAATCGCGGTGCTGCAAAGACCTCCAAATCGCAGTCCCGCAAGTCAAAGCGATCTGTTCAGATACAGGGGGTCTTCGATCAGCTTGGCATCGGGGATGACGAATCTCGTGAGCGATTTCTACGCCTGCAGCAACTCGGCGAGTCCCGCAAGTTGCCTGAGTACCGGGTCGTTTTGACTGGATCGACGGCTGTTTGAGCGGGCGAGGAGTAGATGCCCAACTGGAAGGACGTTCTCGGAAAGGTCCAAGCCACGGGCTCCGCTTACGACGTTGTCCGCCGCGAAGCCATCAAGGAACTGGCGAACCAAACCGGCCGCAACGTCATCGTCTACTACTCAGGCTGGCTTCAGAAGCCGGAACTTGCACGCCGCGGGATTGTCGGTTTTGATCTCAACGACGGCGACAAGAACGGCTTCATGGCGACGATCAATGGAATGGACCGCTCCAAGGGTCTTGATCTGCTGCTGCACACGCCCGGAGGCGAAGTCGCTGCGACCGAATCGCTCGTTGATTATCTCCGCCAGATGTTCGGGACCGACATTCGAGCGATCATCCCGCAGATCGCCATGTCCGCCGGCACGATGATCGCCTGTGCGTGCAAGACGATCCTCATGGGCAAGCACTCCAATCTCGGTCCGATTGATCCTCAGTTCAATGGACTGCCCGCGCATGGAATCGTCGAGGAGTTCGAGCAGGCAAAGCGAGAGATCGCTGCCGATCCGAGGACGATTCCTGTGTGGCAGCCGATCATCGCAAGGTATCACCCCACTCTCATCGGCGAGTGTGAGAAGGCGATCGATTGGTCCAGCCAGATGGTCCGCGAGTGGTTGCTGTCCGGCATGCTCGATGGGAAGGACGGAGCCAAGGCAAAAGCGAAGCGGATTGTAGATGATCTCGGCAGCCATGCCCTGACGAAGTCGCACTCCAGACACATCTCGCGCGAGCAGGCTCGAATCCTGGGGCTCGTCGTCGAAGATATCGAAACACCGCAAGAACTTCAGGACGCGGTGCTCACGGTTCATCACGCCTGCGTCCTCACCCTGCAATCAACGAGCGCGTTCAAGATCATCGAAAACCACGCGGGCACAGCGCACATTCTCCTTGCCCAGCCGGTGACTCAGTGAGCGACGTCAGCGGCTGCTCTCGGACTGCTGCCTGACTGAGGCAAAACCGAGTGGGTGCCGCGCGTGCCAGCCTCATCCTCTCACGCCGGCCTCAGCCCGCGCTGCAGCCCCTCGAGGCGCTCCACCTGCTGGCGGCGCACCTGGTCGAGCACCAGTTTCGGAATCCGCCAGTTCGACTCCTCCTCGGGCGTGTTGGAGCAGTGCTCCTGGATCACCCGGTACATCATCTTGAAGGCGTCGCGCGGCTGGCGCATCTGGTCGAGCGCATCGACCACGTCCTGCCGCGTTACCGTCTCGTCGAAGAGCGCCGTCAGCGCGATCGGCTCGGCCCCCTCGTCCATGCACGCCCGCAGCCGGGCCGTGCACAGGTCGTAGAGCATTGCCCCCGACCAGGAGAGACGGTCGATGAGGTTCTGCTTGTCGAGGCGCGCTTCCTGGAAAAAGTCGCTGCTCTGGCGGTGCAGTTCGTGGCGCAGTTCGATGGGCAGCATCATCTTGAACGCGATGCCGCTCTGCTGGAGGAACTTGTTGTTGAACAGCGGCCAGACGACGGCCTTCATGCGCTGCACGTCGCCGCTCACCAGCGTCGGCTCATCCACGCGGTCGATGAGCACCACCAGCCGCTCGAATCCGAACGGCCGCACCGCCCGGCGTAAGCGCTCGAGCATCGCATACCGCGGGTCGTCGAGATCGTCAATCGGCCAGGCGCTGCTCTCGCGGAGGTCGGCCGGCAGCGCTTCGAGCGCTTCGCGGAAAGACTCTGTCGGCCGGTCGAGCACGCGCAACTGGTTTGACAGCAGCCGCGCGAGGCGCGCGAGGCGCAGGCGGTCGAAGAGCACCTTGCCGCTGATGAGCAGCGTGCATGCCGCCAGCGCGCCCAGGCCCAGGTGCGCGATCCAGTCCGTCTGTCCCTGATAGTGGAACCAGGCGTAGGCGCCGCCGGCGATGAGCAGCAGTCCCCAGAGAATATTGCGCAGCCAGCGCGTCGGCCCGATCCACGACGACTCGCGAAAGCGCAGCGCCCGCCGCAGCAGCCGCCCGCGCGGCGTCGCCTGGTCAGGCCGGTCGTAGAGCGTCTGGAGGATGATCCAGTCCTTCTGCGTGTCGCGGTCGAGGCGCCGGACCGTCGCGCCCGCCTCCGGTCCGAGTTCGACGTGCCCCTCGCCCTTGCGCCCCACGACCGCGTCGACGAGGTCCGCCACGGCGACGCTCAGCAGGCCGTCGATGTGATCGACGAGCCGCAGCCGCTGGAGCGATTCGAGCGGCGTCTTGCCCCTCACCCGGCGCGCAAAGCGGTCGAGGACGGGGTTCCACTCGTCATAGGCGATCACCAGCGTCCGCCCCGCGCTGCGGCCCGCGTCATGCTCCTTGAGCCGCTCTTCGAGCAAGAGGCGGATCGCCGTCTTGCCGCTGCCCTTCTCGCCGAAGACGACCGAAGACGCCGGCCGGCCGGGATCGCCGAGCACCTTGAAGAAATCAGGGTGCGGCGACTGCCCGTGCAGCCGCGCCAGCACCTCGTCCTGACGCGCCTCCTCCGCCATGAACGGATTCTCGCGGATCGACCAGTGCTTGAGGAAACTGGAGACGTTCATAAGTCAGAATGTCGGCAGTATGAGCGGGCGCATGTCAAAAATGCGAATCGGCGCGCCCACGCGGTGCCCACGACATGCGGGTGCAGCCTGAAGCCGCGCTCACTCACTGCGGCCGTCAACCTCTACCGCCACCCCTGCGACTCATGCCGTCAGCAGATCCTACGGCACATCCACCTTGAAGTTGTAGTCGTAGGACTGCACGACGGGATTGCCCGCGACACCCTGGCAGCGAAGGACCGTCTCGCCCGTGATGACGGGTGTGATGTGGTACTCGTAGCCGTCCTCGAAGGCGTAGCCCTGGCCCGGAGTGATTACGATGTCTCGCCCGTTAGCGGCGTACTGCCAGGAGAATTGCCCCGTCACGGTTTCATCACATTCAGCGCAGAAGTGAACGAGGGGATGCCGGACGATCTTCAGTTCGGCGACCGTCGTCTGGCCGTACTTCTCGACCGGCCCGTAGTGGCTGAGCGTAACGGTCCCGGGTTCGGCGGTGACGGTCGCGTTGTCGGCCGGAACGCAGTTGGTGGCGTGAAAGTTGAATGGGGCGAGTCCGACGGCCCCGCCGCCGATCTGCGCTGAGGTCTGCGTGTAATTCGGGCCTGAGAGAGTCATGTCATCGACAGTGATCGTTCCGTTCCATTCCCCGCCGTCGTTGCCCGCGTTGAGGATGATCTGGCCCTGCAGGCCGTCGTCGAGGTCGAAGGTGATGTCTCCTTCGAGGCTGCCGTTCACGTAGATCGTGAAGTCGCTGTGCAGGTACCACTCGCAGGTCACGTCGGCGACGAGATCGCCCGCGATGTTCCAGTCGATGTTGTACTGCCCTTGGTCGATGGGAACAATGCGCTCGCAGGTGAGGCTGCCGGTGAAGTCGCCGGAAGTCGAGACGATCCGGGCCAGGGCGCCATAGGGCACGCCTGTGCCTGTGGCGCTGATTGCGGCGTGAACGGAGGCGCCCATGACGCGCCGCACGTAGTCGTGGGCGGTGATTGAGATCGGCGTTCCGCCCGAGCCGATGGCGCCGCCCGCTTCGATGTTCTTGATCAATCCGTTGGCGGCGCTGACGTTGCCCGTCACGGCGCCTCCGATTTCGAGTTTCGTCACGTTCGACCCACTTGTGATCGAACCGGTCAGGTTACCGTCCGCCACCACAGTTCCAATGGCATGGACGGCAATGCTTCCAACATCGTGTGAGGTCTCGCAAAGGTACATCACGATGTCAGCCTCTCCGATGGAAGTGATGCTTTTCACAGTCTTGACCAGGGCCCCGTTGGCGTTCGGATTCGCCTCCACGTAGAGCCCGACTCCCGTCAGGTCATCCAGGTCGCACACGACGTACCGAATGATGTCCGTTGCGTTGCTGGTGCTGCGGATTCGGAAGACGCCACCGAGATTGTCCTCGCCAGTGGACGAGAGCACGACGTTCCACTCACCGTCGACGTACTCAACGCTGAACTCGGGGTACTGCCCCTGATTCACTTCTGCGAGGACGATGATGTCGGCAAACGCCGACGTGGAATGCAACGCGCACAACACCAGCACCATCCACAATCCGTTCCGCATGATCTCTTCTCCTTCTGCTTTGCCGCGATTCAGGTTTAACGATCGTGATGAGAGACTCCAACGATCCGCGCCGGCTTGGCGAGACGCAGCCCGTCAGAGTTTCCGGTCTCTGGCCTTCTCCCTGTGGGAAAGTGCGGCTGCCCCGCCCGGTCGTACTGGTGGACCATGATGATGTCATCGAGAAAACTCGACCCGAACGAATATCCGTCCGTCGTGTGCTCCGACGCGCCGCCGGACGCGTCCAGCAACCCCCACGGCGTTCGCACATGGGGGTACATTCCCGCCGGCAGTCGGCTGTTGTACCACTCCCACAACCCACCGTTCGTCTGTCCATCGTTCTCGGGATACTCGATCCGAAGGCGCTCATCCGAACTTCCGGGGTGAATCCACCAGCCTCCCTTGCCGGGGCCGTACCGATTCGGATCGTAGTACACCGCCTTAAGCCACTCATCCGCCGTTGGGATCCAGTAGCGGGCATCAGGCGATCGCGTGTAGTCATCGTTGTAGGAGCCGTCGGGATTGCGCGTGAAGGTGCCGGTGTCGTAGACGCCCTTGTCGAAGGCCCACTGCTCGTTGACTTTGCCGTTATGGAGCCAGTTGCAGAACCGCGCCGCCATGCGCAGGGACATGGTGTTGGGCGCATCCTCCCAGCCGGGCATGACTTCGTAGACGTAGCCGTTGCCCTCACGCCGGCCGGTGATGAACATGCCGGTGAAATGCTCGGAGAGGGGATCGCCGTCGTAAAAGGGCCAGTACGCCTGCACGAACTCGAGGTGCTGAGACGTGAGGACTTCTGACTGCGCGATGCGATATTCGTAGGGCACACTGCCCCGCCCCGCGAACCAGCCGAAGTAGCCCTCAAACTTGATGTTGTCGACATCGCCGACGGTCAGCCAGACGTAGCCGTCGTCGATCTCCCTGGCCGTGAGAGTCGGCGGCGCCACAGCCGAGGCGTGCGCCAGCAGCGAGACGGAAATGAAGGCGAGAAGCGATGTGCCGCTGAGCATCATCAGGCGCCTCCCCGCGGCGAAGCCGTGATGGTCGATGTGAGGATATGGGACGTGGGCAAGGCAAGTCAAGCGCATGATTCAACCTCTCTGCGGGATGGACTTTGGTCCGACACGCTTGAGATCGGCGGACCATCGCGCCGGTCCCCGGTTTTCAGCCCGGCACCGGGCCGGCACGGCTCTGATGGCAAGTCAAGACCACAATGCGTCACGCCCGCAGCACGCCGGCCGGGGTGGAGATGACGATGAGCACCGGCGCAACCGCCCCTTGCGGCACATCTTGTGAGTAACGCCATGCGCGCGCCAAGCTATCTGTGCATATCGTCGGGGGCGGTGCGCAGGCGCAGGATCGCCGGCAGCATCGTGTAACAGACGATCAGCGTGATCGTCAGGCCGATCGCCATCGTGATGCCCAGGCCGCGGATGCCGCGGTGCTGCGCCAGCGCCATGCTGCCGAAGCCGATGACGGTCGTGAGAGTCGTGAGCAGGATGCCGCGTCCCGTGCCGCCGGAAAGGCCGCGCGGCACGCCGGTCGGATCCTCGCGCCAGCGGTGGACGATGTGCACGCCCGCATCGACGCCGATGCCGAAGATGAAGGGCATGACGATGATGTTGGCGAAGTTCAGCGGCAGGCCCGTCAACCCCATCACCGCGAACAGGCCGATGAATCCCGCCGTCACCGGCAGCAGCGCCAGAAGCGAGTCCGACAGCGAGCGGAAGTCGAAGAGCAGGATGAGCAGAATCGCCGCGACCGCCAGGCTCGTCGCGATCGTGTACGCCCGCGCGATGAGGCTTGTTGACTCGTAGATCTGAATCGCGGGGCCGAGCACATCCGCATCCACCGCGCGCATCGCCGCGACAAACGCGCGCAGCCGATCGCGATCGAGCACCGAGCCGCCCTCTCCCGCGGGCTGGATGCGCAGCAGCAGTCGCCCGTCGGGGCTGACGTTGAGCGTCCGGAGCGGCTCGGGGAGGTCTTCGATCGCCGTCGGGCGCGGATCGGCGAGCGCCGTCCACGCTTCGATGATCGCCGCGCGGTCGCGCCGCCACGCCGCCGAGGCGCTGCTCCACAGCGACGCGCTCTCGGAGGAGTCGAGGCGCTGTGCGAGATGCTCGCACGCCGCCGCCACCTGCACGAGCGCTTCGCGTAGCGGCTCGTCGGGGGCGTCTGGGGAAGATCCGAGATCGCCGCCCGCCGCGGCCTCAATCCCCGCCCGCAACTGCCGCAGCAGGTCCAGCGCCTCCGCCGCCTGGCCGTCCTCCGACGGCGGAATCTCGCGCGGCAGGCTTTCGGCCAGCGCCGCGCGCCGCGCCTCGCGCTGCGGATGAAAGAGCGCGCCGATCCCCTCCACGCCCGCGATCTGCTCCGGCCGTTCGAGAAAGGCCGCAGTGAAGCGCTCGGCCTCGTCGAGCGAATCGACGATGCTCAGCCCGATCCACGCCGAGCGCCGGCTGTCGTCCATCAGGCGCTTCTCCCATACGACGCTTTCGACGCCGGGCGGATGGAGGTTGAGCAGGTTCGGGTCGTAGCGCGTCCGCAGCGCCGCGGGAACCCCCGCCGCCAACAGCAAGCCGGACAGCGCGATGATCGTCCGCGGCCGGCGATCGACGACGTCCAGCCGCCCGTGGGCGAAGTGGGCATCCTCGCCTCCGCGCCGATGGCGCACGCTCTTTCGCCACTCGCCGCGCAGCGAAAGGAGGGCCGGATAGACGCAGAGCATGGCGATCAGGCAGAGGAGGATGCCGCCCGCGGCGATCAGGCCCATCTCCGCCACGCCGCGAAAGTCGGTGAGCATCATCACCGCGAACGAAGCCGCCGTCGTTACCGCGCCGGTGATCAGCCCCGGCCCGATGGCGCGGTACACTCGGCGCAGGACGTCGCCGAGCCCCTCGTGCTCGTCGCGCGCCAGTTCCAGGCGAGCCGTAACGTGAATCGCAAAGTCGATTCCCAGCCCGAGCAGAATTACCGTGAACACCACGCTGAGCACCTGCAGGTGCCCGACCGCCAGCGCCGCCCAGCCGAAACTCCATCCGATCGAGATCAGCAGCGTGATGGCGGCGCACAAAGGCACCACCACCCCTCGATACACGACCACCATCAGCAGCGAGATCAGTCCGAACGCGAGGATGGAGGTGAAGGTGGAGTCGGCGATCGACTGCGTCGTCTCGTCGTTCTCGATGGCGCCGATGCCCGTGACGCCGGCCTCGATGCCGTGAAAGAGCCGCTTGCTCTGCATCTCGGCGATGATGCGGCGGATCGCCGCCACGCCGTCCGCCAGCCCCGAGACTGATTTCTCGCTCCGCTGCAGTGCCACCGAGAGGAAGAGATAGCGGCCCGATTCGCTCTCAAGCGGCCGCCAGCCGCCCGCCCCGTCGAGAATCCGCCGCGACGGGTCGCTCATCGATTCGTCAATCGCGCGCAGCAGGCGGGCCAGGTCGTCGAGCGAGCCCGTCGCCGACTCCGGAGCCGCGATTGAGGATGACAGGCCGCGCAGCGTGCGCCCGAGGAGATCGACCATCGACGCCGATTCGAGCACCACGCGCGAAGATCCGAATTCTGCCAGCGCACGCTCATACGCCCCGTCGGGAAGCGAGAGCATGAGCCGCGCGTGCTGCGGCTGGAACTCGTAGCCGCTCAGCACGCTTTCGATTGCCGGCTCCTGTTCGAGCAGCCGCGCCAGGGACTGCGCGAACATCGCCGCCCGCTCAAACTCGGGCGGCGTCAGCCCGCTCCACCGCTCGCCCCGGTCGATGGCGACGAGGACGTCGCCCCAGCGCGGGAACTCGTCCTTGTAGGCGAGGTACGCCGCGTTCCACCGAAGATCGGGGTCGACGAGGAAACTGCGGTCCGTCTGCATCTCCAGCCGCGTCGCCGCCAGCGCCACGCTCAGCGCGAGCAGCACCGCGGCGGCAATGAGCACCACCGATCTCCGGGCGATGACCGCCCGTCCCAGCCAGCCCAGAAACTCGTCCCGCAGGCGCTCGTGCATAAGACCATCAGGATAACGCCCTCCGGCCCGGATCGTCAGCGCAGTTTCACTTCAGGCCCGACGGGCGCCGCGGCACGCTCGCCGCTCTGGGCGAGAGTGCGGTGTGAACGGCAGTGGTGAACGAGCGAGCGTGCACGCTCGCACACCGCACGCTGGCGCAATGCGGTGTGGCACCCCTTCCAACACTCGCGCACCTGCACGTTCGCCATGCTTGGCTCAGAGCCGCGAATCATGGCGCCGGTCGGGAATGCCTCTCGTCCTCGCTGGTGCGTCGGCCCGGTGAGTTTCCCTCCTGCCCCCTCTGTTCCCTCTGTGCTCTCTGGGGTGAATGCTTTCACCCTCTTGCCCGGCGCCCAGTGCCCAGTGCCTCTCTTGCAGCACCCTCTGGGCCTTGTCGCGGCGATGCCTGGTCTTCACCGGCGCGTTGGTCCGGCGCCGCGCTACTCCGCGCGCCGCGCGAGGAGTTCGCAGGGTGTGTGGCGGAGCAGTCGCATCGCCGTGGGCAGAGCCGCAACGAGGGCGAAGAGCAGGACGAGCGCATAGCCCCACAAGGCCGGCCAGGGAATCGCCAGCGCGAACTCGACGCCGACCATTCGCCGCAGGAGGAACACGCCGTTGCTTGCGTCCCAGAGGCCCAGTCCGGTCCCCGTGAACCACGACGCCATGCCGACGAGCAGCGCCTCGCCGAGGATGAGGCGTCCGACGACGCCGCGCGAGCCGCCGATGGCGCGGAGAACGCCGAACTCGAACTTCCGGGCCGCGACGTTGGCCGCCACGACGTTGGCCATCCCGAGAGCCGCGACGATGAGCGAGGCGAAGGCGATGACGCTGATCATCAGCATGAGGTTCTCGGCCATCTGCCGCAGCGCCTGCTTGATGAGCCGACCCGAGCCGAAGAACACCGGCCCCAGCGCCTCCTTGAGCCGGTCCGCGATCTCCCGGTCTCCGAGCGTTTCGTCGAGCACCTCGAACTGGAAGAGCCGCACCGCCGTGTGGTCGAAGAGGCGCTTGGCGTCGGCGCGCGTGCCGAAGACGCTCGAGATCGCCTGCTGGTGGAATTGTCCCTCGATGCCGAAGATCTCGGTCGCGATGTCCAGCCCCGGCGAGGCGACGACGCCGACGATCTCGAACTCGTGGCTCGTCGCGCCCGCGCTGAGGCGGAGCGTGTCGCCCACGCCGATGCCCCGCGCCGAGAGGAACTCGCGCGCCACGAGGATCGCATCGCCTTCCTTGAGGCGCCGCCGCGCTTCCTGCTCGTCACCCTGCACCCACTCGATGTTGGTGAGCGCGAAGAAGGGGTCGGGCTCGAAGGAGATGAAGTAGACGCGCTGCGGCGCGATGCCCTTGACGCCGAAGAGGTGCCGGTCCTCCACGTCGAGTTTGAACAGGCCGATGGGCGAGACGTGTCCGACCCAGTCCTGCCGCGCGATCCAGTCCTGGTGCTCCTGCGGCACGCCGCCGGTGAGGGTGATGAAGGCGTCGGGAAAGCGGATCGGCTCGACCCAGTTGCTCAGCAGCCCCCCGCCCGCGGAGCGCACCGCGATCATGATCGCCAGGCCGAGCATCAGCGCCCCGGCCGTGAACCCGTTGCGGTAGGGCGTCGCGAGGACCGACTCGGCGAGCAGGCGCCGCGGCAGGCCGAGCAGCCGTGAAAGCGGCCCGGCGGCCAGGCGCGTCACGACCAGGAGCGACGGAACGCTCAGCAGGAACCACGCCGTCACCATCAACGGCGCGCCGAAGAACAGGTGCGACCAGAACGCCACCTGCTCGCTCGCCGGCAGGCGCAGCGAGAGTTGCTGGAGCAGCAGAGCGATGACGGCGGCGGCGATCGCGTAGAACACGCGCGCCAGGTGCGGCGGCCGCGCCCGCACCCGCAGCGCCGCCAGCGGCGCGATGCGCGCGCACGACCATGCCGGAAGCAGCGCCCCCGCCACTCCCGCCGCGACCGCGCCGGCCAGCGCGATCAGCAGCGGACCGATCTCGATGACCAGTCCGGCGCGGAGGTAGCGATGAAAATAGAGCGAAAACAGCCAGCCCCACAGAATGCCCAGCGGCAGGCCGAGCGCGCCTCCCAACCCCCCGATCGCCGCGCCGACCAGAAGTTGCGACGCGAAGATGATCGAGCGCGTCGCCCCGATGCAGCGCAGCGTCGCGAGTTCGGCGATGCGCTGCGTCACCGCCGTCGTCAGCCCCGTCAGCACGATGAACGCCGAGGAGATGAACGCGAAGAGGAAAGCGATGTAGCGCAGAATGCCCATGCCGCGCAGGTTGCGGTCCAGGCCCGTCCGCGCCATGTCGGAGGGAGTGAGTTCGGCCGGTGGCCGGATCGCGCTGCCGCGCAGCCGGATCGCGTCGCCGATCACTTCGCCCTGCCGCAGCACGACGTCGATCGAGGTGACCTTGCCCGGATATCCCGCGACCTCCTGCATCGCCTTCAGGTCCAGCCGCGCCTGCGGGTTCTGAAGGACTGCGAGGTTGACGCGGTCGTGTACGCCCGCGAGGGTGAGGTCGCGCTCGCGCCCCCAGTCGCCGAGGCGCAGGGAGTCGCCGACCTCGGCGTCGAGCACGTCGGCGACTCGCGGGTCGATGACGATCTCGCCTTCGCTTTCCGCCATGCGGCCGTCGAGGAAAGTCAGCGGGCGGATGCGCGGCTCGACGTCGAGCCGTACGCCGATGCACTCGAAGAGCCCCGACTGCCCGGTGCGCGGGTTCTCAATGCGAATCGTCGAGACGAGTTGCGCGGCGGCGAACTCGACCTCCGGCCAGGCGGCGACTTCGTCGATGAGCGATTCGTCGAGGCGCCCGCCCGCCTGGTGGCGCACGTAGAGGTCCGCGCTGCCGAGCATGTCCTCCATTGCGTCCCGCAGCGAAGCGCGCAGCGAATCGAGAGCGCACGAAACGACGACGACCAGGCTCGTCGAGAGCGCGACGGCCAGCAGGAGCAGCGCCGTCCGGCCCGGCCGCGCTCGAAGGCTGTTCATTCCGACTTTGCACGACGCCCGGATCATCGCGGCTCCAGATCAGACTGCCCCGGCGCCGCTCGGCTGCGGCGCTCCGCGGCTCGACCCTGCACCTCATCGCGCGCGCCGTGCCCTCACGTGCCGGCCGACTGCTGGTAGCGGCTCGCCAGCCACGCCGAATCGTGTTGCCCCACATCGAGATCGTCCGTCACGCGCCCATCGCCGAGGATCAGCACCCGGCCACAGTGCGCCGCCGCGGCCGGCTCGTGCGTCACCATCAGGATCGTAATCTGGTGCCGCCGCGACAGGTCGGCGAGCATCGTCCAGATGCGCTTGCTTGTGGTCGAGTCGAGGTTGCCGGTCGGCTCGTCGGCGAACAGCACTTTCGGCTCAAAGAGCAGCGCGCGAGCGATGGCGACGCGCTGCTGCTCGCCGCCTGAGAGCGCATCAGGCCGGTGGTGCATCCGTTCGCGCAGCCCGAGCGTTTCGAGCAGCGATTGGGCCCGCGGCCGCAGCCACGACTCGGCGCGGCCGTCGAGCACGCCGGGGAGCATGACGTTGTCCAGCGCCGTCATCGTGCCCAGCAGGTTGAACTGTTGAAAGACGATGCCGATGCGCAGCCGCCGGAAGCGCGTCAGTTCGACCTCGTTCATCGCGTGAACGCCCTGGCCGGCGACGAAGATCTCGCCCCCCGTCGGCCGATCCAGCCCCGCGAGCAGATGCAGCAGCGTGCTCTTGCCCGAGCCGCTCGGCCCCATGATGCCGATGAAGCCCGGCGCCTCGACCGTGAAACTCACATCCGCCAGCGCCTCGACGCGCTCCGCTCCGGAGTTGTAAACCTTGCGCAGGCCCGCTACGCGCAGCAGCGGCTCGCCCGCCGCGCCCCCGTCCGCCGCGCCCCCGTCCGCCGCGCCGTGGGAGGCCGCGCGATTCACGTCGGGTGCTTCTCGTCGTACTCACCCTGGCCCATCAGGGCTTCGAGCGCCGAGGCATCGCCGACCCGGATGCGGCACAGCCAGCCCGCTTCGTAGGGATCGCGGTTGAGAATCGCCGGATCATCCGCCAGCGCCCGGTTCACCTCGATGATCTCGCCGCCGACGGCCGAGTAGATCTCGCTCGTCGCCTTGACCGACTCCACCTCGCCGACCGCGTCCCCGGGCTTGATCTTCGTCCCCGCGGGCTTGATCTCGACGTAGGTTACGTCCGTCAGCTCATCGACCGCGAACTTCGAGATGCCGAGGGTGACCACCTCGCCCTCGAGTTTGTGCCATTCGTGGGAGTCGCTGTAGCGGCGATCGGCGGGGCTGGGCATCGGGGTTCCTCTCCTCTGGGAGGGGTGGGGGTGGCGCGGGCGATCCGCCCGCCGGGCCGGTCAGACGCCGATCGACCCGCTCCTGCGGCGTCCCGAATTGCGTCGGAAACGGCGGGGAACATGGTAGGAGGGCTGCCCCCGACGTGCCTGCACCCCCAAAAAAACAGGTTTTCCGTAGCGGGCAGGGCAAAGTGGCCAAATCGGCAGGGGAATGGCCAACGCCCCCTGCGCAGCAGATCGCCCCGGGGGTGTTTCCGGGGCTTTTCGGGCCGGGCGGGGCCGGCCCTCATCGGGTTGTCGACGCCTCGTTGAACGGCCGGTGACCGGCGTTCGACGAGGCGTCAAACCGCCCTATGCGCTCACTTGAGTACGCATGGACGATGATCCAGTACCACGCCGCCGTGAGGCAGACGATGGTCAGCCACCAGGGCCAAACGCCGGCGATCACCGACGCGGCCAATCCGGTCCAGCACGACGTGCACAGCGGGCACGCGAGCATCGAACCAAACACAGTCCCTTCAACCCATCGCCTCAGCCACGCGAAGGCATGCGCCCGGCACAACACGACGACGACCGCCGCGTTGCCCGCGGCGGCGAAGATCACAGTGATGAGCAGGTCGAAGCGGCTCACAGGCAACACCCCTTCTTCTTGCGCGCGGCGACGGCTCCCCGCTCGTCGCCGCGGAATGACTCCACCAGCAACGGTTCACCGCCGCTTCCCATCGGGCTGGCGCCGCCATCGCAGGCCGGCAGGTCACACGCCAGGGCGAGCGTGGCATTGCCACCCGTCGCCAGGGTGTGCTTGCCTTCTCCGCTGGCGCCGCACACGCAGGCGATGGCGCCGATGCCATTGCTCACCGTCAATGGCCACGCTGAGTAGTTGCTGCACTGCCGGGCGTCGAAGCTGACGGCCCCCAGGAAGATGGGAATCTGGATCGCCGAGCCGACTGAGGCGGTCACGTACAAGACGAACCGCCGGGTTGCTCCGCTGGCGGAGACCTGGTACTTGAGCCACGCGCCGGCGATGCGCAGCGCCGCCGTGTTGCTCGACCCGGTGCAGTTTGAGTTGGTGTACTGCGTGAAGGTGATGCCTGTGTCCGGCAGGCTGACGCACATCTTCCAATGCTCGCACACCGGCGTCAGGTCATCGCAGATCGAATCGGGGTCGGGCACGGCGGCGTGAGGGGTCTCCGTGTCCCAGCAGAACGGCAGCTGGAGATCCGCCATGCTCGATGAGTTGACCTTGTACGATGCGAACGTGCCGGGCGCGGCGTTGCAGTTGGCGTCGCGGTAGGTGCGGCAGGCGGTGCTCAACGTCAGGCTGCTGAGCGTGATGAGCAGCGTGGCCTTGGTGGGAGTGAGGTTGCAGGCGGCGGCGTCGGGACGCGGCAATGCGTACTTCAGTCCGTCGGCGCACTCGATGCAATAGCAGCATGGGCACTGCCCGCACTCCTCATCGCAACAGCAGCACTTCTTGGAGTTGGCGAGCCCGGCCGGCGCCAACAGCAGATTCCCCGATGGTCCGCGCACGAGTGTCATCAGGTGCATTCATCCAAGTTGAGGTCGGAGGTGACGCTGCTCGTGCCTGCCGCGCTGACGCCGACGAGCACGCCGCAGGCGTTGCGGCTGAACGTCACAATGGATCGCGTGAGCGTCAGCCGCAGCTTGTTGGGAGTGCCCGCGACGATGCTCAGCGAGCCGCCGGTCACGACCGTCGCCTGCACCGTGCTGTTCACGTCAAGGTCGAACACCAGGCAACCATTCGCGTCAAACTCCAGGCATCCGCCGCTGCCCAGGCACAGGCCGCCGCTGCCCGAGTCAAACCAGTACTCGAAGGTCACGGTGCCGTCGGCTTTGAAGATGTCGATCACGAACATCTCGACGATGGCATTCGCCGCGACCCTCGCGGCATTGAACTCGCGGGCGCTTCCCGTCACGGCGCCTGAGGGCGCGGTCCACACCGAGCCAGCGCCCGTGTTGCTCTTATAAACCTCCGTGAATGACCAGACGTCGGGCGTCGTTTCGCTGAGGATCTTCGCCCAGAAGCGCCGCCGTACCTGCATCGTGGCGCCCGGCAGGGCGTTGACGGCGACGCGGCTCGCATCGCGTGCGCCGCTGCTCGCGCCCAGGGCGCCGAGCGCGGCGGCGACGGCGGTGGAGCGACCGACCCCCGAGGCCACAGCACCCGCCGGGGCGCCGGCCCGGCCGCCGTGCGTCGAACGGCTGTCGATGAGCCGGGCGACGTAGTCGCTCGAGATCGGCTGATGGCGGCCGAGGTGCACCGTCGTCATGAGGTTGTTGGGATCCCAGACGATGAGCGTCGAGCTGTGGTCAGGGTCGAGGTTGTGCAGCCCCGGGTACTCCTGGACTTCGAAGACGGCCTCCTGCGCCGTGATCATCGCCTTGGCGTAACCGAGCGCGAGCGCTTCAATGGCCGCGCTGTTCTGCACGTCGATGTCCGTGCTCGGGTGGGCCTGCTCGATGTAGTTGAGTTGCAGGTCGGGGAAGCGGTAGACGGGAACGCCCTCGGCGAGGGCGGTGACGATCGCGGGCGGGTCTGGAGGATCAGGGTCCGCAACCTTCACCACCTGGCTCGATCCAGCATCCCACTTGTAGACGCCCATGAAGTAGTCGGTGTGATCACCCGCGTTGGGATGATGGCCGAAGGTGATCGAGAGTTGGGCGCCGACGAGTTCCTCGGCCTCCTGCTCGGGGGCGTAGGAGCGCGAGAGGTTGAGGCGCACCTGCGGCCGCGAGAAGATAAAGACGCCGCGCTCCAAATCGAAGCGCACATCTTCCACGGGAACCGGACCCGTCGGATTGATCCACGCGCCGAGATGATCCTGATGCGAGGCGTTGCTCTTCACCAGGACGCCCAGCGGCTCGCCGCGCGCCGACGGCGGCGCGGCATTCTCATCCACGAGGCGCTGGAGGAGCGTCCAGTCCTCGGTGAGGTCATCGTCATGCAGCCGCACCATGCGGAAGACGCACGACTGCGCGAGGCGGCGGTGATCGTCGTCGACGTCCTTGAACTTGTTGCGGAACACCTGGAGCGGCGTCTTGCCCATCGGCCACCAGGAGAGATCAGTGAGCGGATGCACGCTGCCATCCGTCTCCACTCCGACCCACTGGAGGGGGCGCGGCGGCTCGTAGGGCGAGGACTGGTAGAGCGTGCGCACGCGCTGGATGAGGTGCCGCGTCGGGCAGGAGGCGATGATGCACTTGCCCTCGTGATCCGGCGGCGTGATCGTGTGGCGGCTGCTCGGGAGCTTGGCGACATCGGGGATGTAGGGGTTGCTCGGGACGTTGGGAGGATCGACAAGCGTGTGGATGGAGTAGGTGCCGCCCTGGTTGTAGGCGAAGCAGCAGCGCGTCCACTCCAGGAGGCGCTGGAGTTGAGTCGGAGCATGGGCGCCGCGCCACACGAGTTCAGCCGGCGGCTCGATCGCGTTCATCTTCGCGATGACGGGAGCGCTGAGCACGCCTTCGCGGAAGGTCATCGGGATCGCCGCGATGCACAGCGCGACGAGCTCACTGTTGGTCTTCTTGAGGCCGGGGACGATCGACCCGTCCGGAAGCGTGGGGTTCAGCACGCCCTGCATGAGCAGTCCGCCGCGATCGCCCTGGAGGCGCCAGCGGCCGTCTTCAAGAGTCAGATCCCATTCGAGGGGCCGGTTCGTCGGATTATCATCGGTGGCGCCATGCGTCACCGGGGTGACGTCGATGAGACGCCAGTCGAAGATCTCCACATTCTTCGCATCCGTTCCGATGACCAGCGAGAGGGAGATGCCGTGCAGGTCGCTCGGCAGGAGGAATCGCTCGATCTCGTTGATGCGCACGGTGACTTGCTCGGGCCAGATGCCGATGCCGCGCGAGACGAATCCCATGATGCGCACCGCGGCGGTGTAGGTGCCCTCGGCGCCCACGTGCTTGAGAAGCGAGATGATCTTCTCGTCGGTCATGGCCCCGGCTCCGGACGTCCGCGCGGCTCAGGGGCGACCGTTCCCGGCGGGCAGATGAAGGTCATCGACCAGGTGGTTTCGCGCTCGATCTCGCTGAGCCGGTTGACGCTGAACTCAGTGCCGCCGCTCTGGTAGATCGCGATCGAGGAAGGCGCCCCGGGCACATCCGCATACGCCCCGTCCACGGTGACGGCCTGGCCGCTGACGGTGATGACCACGGGTCCGGGGGCGCCGAGGTAGATGAAGGGGTAGCGGTCGGGGTAGACGGAGACGAGCCGGGGGCGTCCGCCTCCGCTGCGCCTCACGACCTCGCGCCACTGGACGATGCCGCTGGGCGGATCGCCGTGGTTGGTCGTGAGCGCTGTGAAGCGGAAAGACCAGCGCTGGTCGTTGTAGATGTCCTGGCGGACTTCCTCGAAGACGATCGCGCCGAGGGCGGCGAGCGTCGAGCGCACCGCGTCCACCTGAGCCTGGGCATTGTTGCCGATGAAGTAGCCGCGCCGCTCCAGCGTCACGCGGCCCTGCGTGTCGACGCTCCGGCTGGCCTCCAGTTGCGCCTTGTCGATGCCGGGGATGGCGCTCCACGTCGCGCGGGTGTCGGTCACGCTGTACGTGCCGTCGCGGTCATCGTCGCTGTTGGCGATCGAGTACGATCTCGCGTATCCCTGCGTGGCCGCGGGCAGGTTGGCCTCGATGAACGCGGCGGCGCTCTGCCCCTCGGCCATGCGGACCGTGCCGCTGTAGGCGATCGTCTGGAGCAGGCCGTCCTGCCAGGTGCGGGTGCGGCTGAACTTGTGGTCGCGCACGTTGGCGTCGAAGTTGCGCCGATCGGTCTTGGCGTCGGTGAGGGTGTAGGTGGCGCTGGAGTCGGTGTCATCGGCCTGGATGTCCAATGTGCGGTCGTAGCCCGCCGGCTGGGCGGGCACGTTGGCATTGATCCAGTCCGTCGCCGACTGAGCGGCCGTCGTCGTCACCGTGCCCGTCTGCACGATCGAGGCGACGTTGCCCTCGTCATCGACGACGGTGCGGAGATTGAAGAGGTGGTCGATGAGGCCGCCGGCCGTCGAGACGGGCACGAGGCATTCGACGGTGATGGTGATGGTTTCGAAGGTGCTCGACTGCTGGTTGCCGTTGACGCTCAGCGTGGCGACAGGCCCGAAGTGGCAGTCCGCCGCGAGGTGCTCGTGGACCTTGGTCCCGGCGCGGAAGATAGCGAAGTCGCTGCCGGAGTTGATGAGTCCGCTCTTGGCGGCGTCGAGCTGCGACTTGAGATTGGCGAGGGTGGCGCCCTCGATCTCGGTCTCGATGGTGTAGATGAAGCGGCGGAAGGCGTTGTGGCCGACGCCCGTGCGTTCAAGCGTGGCGGCGCAGGTGTACTTCTCGACCCGGTGCGTCGCGGCGCCGAAGGTGAACTTGCACACCCCCTGAAGTTGGGCCTGCGTGACGGTCATCGGCGCGCTCGCAGACTCCGCATGCGCTCCTGGTTGCGGTGCAGGATGGCGAGTTCCTCTTCCAGCTCGTCGGGGTAGTGCCCGCGGGCGGCGCGGCGCACCGCCTCACGCGACGCGCCCATGTCGAACAGGTCCGCATCAAGCTGCGCCTGATAGACGCGAAACGAGATCGGATGCGAGCCGAAGGTGCGTTCATTGAGCAGGGCGTTGGCGCGGCCGCTCGCATCCAGCGCCTCCAACTGCTTCTGCGCGATCTCGTCGAGTTGCCTGCCGCGCTCCTCAAGCAGCTCGCCAACGATGCCAAGTCCCTCGATGGTGTCGGCGAGCCACCGCCCGAACGCATTTCCGGCGCGCGTCGCCGCGGGCTCGAGTTTCCCGAGGCTCTCGGCCAGCGCATCGACCGCGGCGGGTCCGGCGGCGAACTCGTCGATGAAGGACTCGATGAAGCGCGTCGCCAGTCGCTTGCGGGCGCCGTCGACGGCGAAGCCGAGATCTCCCAGCGCGCTGGCCAGTTCATTGCTCGCCCGCGCCGCTTCATCCTCGACGACCTGTCCATAGCGCGAGGCCCGTTCGATCGTCTCCTCGATCGCCTTGCCGCCCTCGCCGAGAATGTTGAGCACCTTCACGAACGATTCGCCGAAGAGGAGGTTGCCGATCGCCACCTTCTCCTGCTGGCTCCCGAGGCCCGCGAGACCGTCGCTTACATCGCGGAGGATGTCATCGAGCGGGCGCATATTGCCCGCCGCGTCCTTCACCGACACGCCGAGGCGTTCAAAGAGCTTGAGCGATGTCTCGTTCCCCTGACTCGCCTCATCAGCCTTGATGGCGAGCTTGGACAGTTGCTTCTCGAACTCCTGGACCTGCACGCCCATGTCGCGGTAGGCCATGTTCAGGCCGGAGATGGTGCGCGTGCTGACGCCGAGGCGCTCAGACGTTCGGAAGTACTCCTGGTTGAGGAACGCCGTCTCTCGAACCGCGGCGGCGGTGCCCGCGGCCAGTCCCTTGAGCAGATTGATCGCGCCCAGGAGCGGATTGTTCACGAAGTTCGTGACGCTGTGACCGAAGACCTCGTTCGCCACCTGGGCGTCGAGGATGCCCTTGGTGTAGTCGCTGCTGTCGAGCCCGAGGAAGCCGCGGATTGACCCCAGTCCGAAGGCGCTCATGGAGCACCTCCAGGCACTTGGCACTGGGCACCAGGCATTCGGGATGGATCGACCCACCCGCTCAACTGCTCGCCTGCTCACCTTTCTGCGGCGCTGCCGCCGCCGCGCCGACAACGCGTCCGGCCGGGAGATTCGCCGCCGCCGCCGCGCGGGCCTTCGTGACGCCGTCGTCCTCGGCGATGAGTGAGAACGATCCGGCCGCGAAGGGGCTGACGTCGCCGCCGGTGAACTTCGTCACCACAGCCAGGTACTGGTAGACGAGGACGATCGCTTCCTGGCGGCTCAGGGGCTCATCCCTCAGCGCGCCTTCCTTGAGCGACTGCCACTCGGGGCAGGACGCGAAAATCGCATCGACCATGCGCTGGGCCAGCAGGCCGACGGCGCGGCGCAGTTCAGCCTCGCCGGGATGCTCCGCCCGCTTCACGCGTCGATCGAGCGTCGCCATATCGACGCGGCTCGGGTGAGCGGCCTCGCAGATCACGCCGCGAATGCGCACGGCGAGGAGGAAGTCCGCGGTTCCGTCGAGATCGATGAGAATGGGCTGCACTGGTGCCCTCCAATCAGCCCCGGGTGACTCACCCCGGGTTGTGTGTGTTGCATCACGGCACGTAGTTGAACTTGCCCAGGTCGATCGTCGGCAGGTCGGCCGCGAGCGGCAGGGTGATGAACTCGATGCGGTGCACGTGATTTCCCGCGCCGTCGATGACCTGCGTCGGGCCGCGATCGAAGACGAGCGCCTCGAAGATGAGGTCTTTGCTCGTGTCGGCGGCCATGATGCGCGGATGCACTCTGATCCGCTTCGTCGGCACCGATGCGCCCAGCGCGCCGGGATGCAGTTCGATCACGCCGGCGGTATCAGTGTTGCCCGTGAGCCACCAGTCCTTGAAGTACGTCGCCTGGCCGACCTCTTTGAAGTCGATCGCCACGCGCCAGATCTGCGAGTCGAGGCGGCGGTCCAGCGGCTGACCGCCGGTCTGGCTGGCTTTCACATCGAGATAGGTGCGCTCGATGCTGATGGTCACCGGCCCGGTGAATCCGAGGTCGGTGCCGGCGCCGGCGCCTTCGAAGAGTTGCGCGCTCACGCCGTCCCAGATCTTGCTGATGTCGTACTGTGCCATTGCGTTTACTCCGGCAGAAGTCCTGCGCTGAGGTTGAGGTTGATGACGATCTGCGCCCGCTTGCCCTCGTCGTCGCCGATGGACTGCGGCGGGCTGGCGTCGATGAGGTGGAGCATCCAGTGCGCGTTGAGCGTGACGTGGCGCAGCGGCCTTCGCTGTTGGTCGCGCAGCACGTTGTGGATCGCCTGGGCGCGGGCCCACGCGGCCACCGGCGGCTTGCCGCGCGTGAGGATCTGCGCGCTGATGCGATCGAAGGGATCGAACTGCGGAGGCGACGCGGCCCCGAGGCTCACCACCGTGGCGACGTCGGCCATATCAGGGCCGTCGGGCAGGTGATGCGCGATGATCTCACGCTTCTGGCCGATGCCGGGATTGAGAATGAGATTGCCCCGCGTTGGATCGGCGATCCAGGCGGTCAGCGCGATAACCAGGCCGTAGAGGTCGCGGTCGGCCATCAGTTCAGCCCCATCCTGGCGGCGTAGTGCGCAGCCTGCTTGCGGAAGATCTCCGGACCGTCCTCGCGGATCGCCCGCTCGAAGTACTTCGCCTGCCCCTGCGCGTGATTGAGGTCGAGGCGCTCATGCACCGCGGCGGCATAGGACGCGTTGAAGCCGATCTCGACGGCGAGCGGATGGGCGCCCTCGACAAGCAGTCCGCTTGCCTTCAAAAAGCCGGTGTCGATCGGGGCGTAACCGGCGGCGGCGGAGATGAGGGCGTGCCCGACCTCACGCACCATGCGCCCCGCCTCGACGGCGCTGCGCTCGTTCAGTGCCCGCAGGTTGCGGTTGAATTCAGTGAGGTCGATGGTGAGCCCGGTCTCCCCAGCCATCAGCGCACCTCCCCGCAATAGAGCATCACGCCGCGCAGGCCCGGCTTGCTCACGTCGGCTCGCTTGCGCACTTCCAGAGTGCGGCCGGCGACGTCGGGATGATCGCACTGGAGCAGATCGCCCGTCGCCGGCGGCGCCGCCATCTCGACGGTGAGCATGATGTCGACGGTGAAGTTCTCGCGCTCGGCGGTTCGGGCCTGGCTCCAGTTGGGCGCCGTCGCCGCGCAGCGCACCGGCGCGGCGAGCAGCTCGGCGCCGTAGGTCGGCTGACCTTCGGCGTCGCTGCCCGTGCGGGCCTTCCAGGAGGTGATGTGCGCGTTGGTGAGCATCAGATGAGCGTGCCTCCAACGCGCCAGAGTCCCGCCAGGCGCGACCACACCTGCCCGACGACTGAGAGGTCGGCCTTCACCTGCGAAGCCCCGCCCGCGGGCACGTACGCCTCGCTGAGGCCGGCCGTGCCCTGGCTGGCGAGGCCGCCGGCGATGGCCTCGCGCCGCGACCAGATGTCAGCGCGATCAATGAGCGACCAGGCGAGCAGGGCCAGCGCTTCGCGCACCGCCAGGGGGGCGAGCGGGTCCGGGTCGGCGTCTTCGCCGATGAGGTTGTCATCATCATCCAGACGCGGGAAGGCGTAGTCCTGGCTCTCGTCGTACCGGCGCCCCTTCCACTGACCGGCGTCGATCATCGCCTGGGCGCGGTTGAGGAGCACCTGCTTGTCGGCGGTGACGAGCGCATCCCAGCCTCCCCGCTGCGTCGAAAGAACGAGCGTGTCGAGCAAGGCGTCGGCTTCGGCGGGCGTGATCTGCGAGGTCATAAACACCGCTCCGGGGCTTTCGCCCCGGCGCGGCGGTGAAGGAGGCAGGTCAGGCGGCAGGCTTGGCGCCCCGGGGCTTGGTCGTTCCCGGGAGAGGCGCCGGGGCATCGACCTCCTGGAACTGGCGGCGGTAGGCGCCGCTGCGCCGCATCCCGGCGATCTCTTCGGCGTCGCTCGTCGTGTAGCGATGGTTCTGGAAGCGGATCGCCTTTCCCCCCTTGTATTCGATCGCGCCTCCGACACCCGGGACGGGCGTGGGGCTCTGCAGGTAGAGGGTGAAGTTGGGCGAGCGGCTCACGAAGGTGACGGCCGCAGGCGGCGCCGCCTGGGAAGGGCTCTCCGGCGCGTCCGTCGTGTTCCTGGAATCGTTTCGGCTCATGATGATCTCCGTTTCAGGGTTGAGATGGCAGGCGGTTCTCCCCGCCGGTGTCGAATGGTCGGCGCGGCTTCATCGGCGTCGGCCGGTGACGTCCGCGCGAACGTCACCGGCCCGCCGCGTCAGGATCAGCCGGCGGCCTGAATGTTGCTCAGGATGCCGTGCGCGTCGGGGTTGCCCCAGGTGAAGCCGAGTTCGGCGAACCACTTGTCGATCTTCGCGTCGTCGGTCTTGGTCTGGAGGTCCTCCAGCAGGCGCAGGCGGCGATCCTCGCCGTTGCCGACCAGCGACCGCACCGCGGCCTGCTCCGGATCGACGACGAGCAGTTGCCTGCCGTGCGTCGTACCCGTGAGGTGCGGGTTGACGATGAGGTCGAGGTTGCCCCAGGGCGTGGCGATGCGCTGGAAGGTCAGGCCCACGACCTTGCTCTCCACCGTGGAGCGCTCCGTCGAGGACCAGAGGCTCGTCAGAATGGCCGCCGCCGCATAGCCGGCGAAGCCGAGCTTGGTCTGGGCCCCCTTGGCGAAGACCTGCGAGAGGAAGTCGAGGAACTCCGCCTTCGTGATCGTGCCGTTGGCATCGCTCACGTTGGCGTTGGCGAAGCGGATGAAGCCGGAGGTCGAGCGACGGATCGTGCCCCCGGAGTTGCTCTCGCCGGGATCGCCGAAGAGGCAGGCGAGCTCGATGTCGCGCGCGATCTCGTGCATCTGCTCGCGGCGCAGCCGCACGCGTTCGTTCTCCGTGTTGGGAACGGAGGCGGCGAGGGTGCCGCTGAGCTGCACCGACCGCTCGAAGATCTGCGTGTACGACGTGTACTTCGTCGTCTGATTCGTCCGCATGTCACTCGTGCCGGCGGCCTCCGCCTTGGCGGGTCCGACGTTGAGGACGTAGTCGTCGTCGAGGAGCGCGGCGGCGGCGACGGCGCCGAAGGAGCGGACGACGGTGAGCGTGTTCGTGCTCACCGCGGTGACGAGCATGAGCTCGTTGGTGCGCTCGACGTGCAGGAGATCGCCGGCGGCGAAGACGGCGCCGCTGTCGACGACGATCAACGTGGTGGTGTCGTTGTACCCGCCGACGTTGTTGATCTGCGTGCTGCGGGTGGCGAGGCCGTGGCCGTACCAGTCGATCTGCGGCCGGGTCGTGATCTCCTCGCGCGTCGCCAGCAGGATGGCGCTGAGCGGGGCATCCTTGGCCGCGATGTTGATGAAGACCTGCTGCGCCACTTCGGGGTACATCACGCCGCCGAAGGCCAGTGTCGTGTTCGGATTCATTGCATTCTCGCTTTCGATTCGGAGTGTGGGATGGTCGGGTGGATGGTCGGGTGGATGGTCGTTCGTTGATGGACGGGTCGGCGATCGGGCACATAGCCCCCGGTCATTGACCGGGGGTCATCTGCGCATCACAACGTGACGGGCTTGAGGCTCTTGGCCGCTTCGAGCGCGGCAGCCTTCTTGGCCTCGGTCGTGCCACCGCCCGCCGCCGCGCCTCCCTCCCCCGCGGCCGTCGCGCCGAGGTCCGGACCCTTGACGCCCAGCGCCTTCTGGCTCTCGATGTACTCGTCGAGGATCGCCTTGCGCTCCTCGTCGGTCTTGGCGCCCGCGAAGAGGCGGCGTCCGAGCGGGTTGTCGGCGAGCTTGGGCGCGTGCTTCTTGATCCACGCTTCGTGCGCCGCCTGCTGCTGGGCGGTGCTCTGCGCGGTGGTGTCGCGCTCCTTGAGCATTTCGGCGAAGAGCGCCTTCGCCTCTTCCTTCGTGAGGCCCGTTGCGGCGCTCGCGGCCGCCGCGGGATCGGTCTTGCCCTTGTCGGCGCCCTTGTCCTTGCCGGCGATGGTCCGCGCCGAGTCAGCCTCTGTGAGGGTGGCGACCTGTTTGGTGAGGTCGGGCAGTCCCTTGATGGACTCGGCGATGGTTCCGACCTGCGTCGCCACGGGCTTGATCGCCTCGGCGACTTCCTTGTTGATGGCGGCTTTGATCTCTTCCGGTGTCATGTGTGAGCGTCCTTTCGTTGTTGCTCGTGATGGCGTACGCGAATCCCAGGCATGGCCATGCCTGGGCGTTGTCCGTGACTCAAGTCACGGGGAACTCGAAGATCTGGATGGACAATTCCGTCGGCGCCGCGCCGTCGTAGTCGACGTAGACCGTCGCCGGATCGGCGCCGCCCTCGGGGCGGTTGAAGAGTTTGGGAGTGAATGGTCCGACGAGGATCGTGGCCCCCGCGGCGACGGCGATGATGACCTCCTCGACCGCCTGGCTTTCGACGGTGGCGCCGGTCTGGAAGGTGATGTTCCGCGGCGAAGCGCCCGTGTTCTCGACCATCGCGAAGCGGCCGCCATAAGGCGTGAGCGAGGGGGGATTGTCGAAGAAGTGACCATCCGCCTGCCCTGGCGTCAGTGAGGGCGTGATGCCGGCGATGGTCAGCGTGGTTGCGTTGAGTTCGGTTCTCGCCATTGTTTTCTCCACATAGCCCGGGGTGAATCACCCGGGGCTGAATGCGTTTCACGCCTTCAATCGAGTCCGCGCCAGTTGCCGCTCGTTCGGATCGAGCGGCTCGCGGTTCTCGAAGTCGCCATTCTCGAACTCGGCGAGCGCCCGCTGACCGCTGTTGGTCTCGCGCTCCGTCGCGAGGTGCTCGATGTAGGGGCGGGTGCTCTTCGAGCAGTTGGGATGGAAGGGCGGTCCGCCGCCGGGCAGGCTCGACAGGGCCGGCCACTTTGCGTGCGAGCCGCTGATCGAGCAGATCAGGCCGACGTAGCGCGTGCAGAAGTACTTGCTGATCCGGCCGTCGATGATGACCAGGTCCACGCCGTTGCGGGTGAACTGCTGGTGTCGCGCATGGACCACCGCTTCGCGTGTGCGCGTGCGCACGAGCATCTCGGCGTAGTTGCGGACCGTCATGTGCGCCCCGCCGACCTGGATGATGCGGCTGCCGAGTTTGCGGAAGGAAGCCTCATCGCCGGGGGCGCGGAAGAGTTCCCGCACCTCGCGCATGGCGGTCTTCGGATCTCCGGAGGCGATGCCGCGGGCGATGGCGCGGCTGACGTCGGCGTCGGCGATGTGCTTGCTGGCGATCGCCCGCGTGACCCGCTTGGCGGTCTCGGCCAGGTCATCGACGGCCCTCGTCGAGGCGATGACGATGTCGCGGGCGAGCGTCTCGATGGCGCCGGTGTCCAGGGCCGTGAACGATCCCTGCACCGGGGCGGCCCCCGCGACGCGCACGCCCATCTGCTTCAGTTGGCTCGCGCCCTGGCGGAGACCGAGCGTGTAACTGCTCTTCGACGCGGCGTCAACGGGGCGTCGAACGGCCCGTGAGAACTGCCGGAGGTGCTCATCCATGCGGCGAGTGAGTTGGGCCGCTCGCGCCCGCTTGAACTCCTGGGAAGATGTGCCGTGCTTCTCGGTGAAGTTGACGACGTCGCCGATGATGCGATCGGTGACGGCCTGATAGACGTTGGCGATCTCGGTCACGACGGACTCGGGCACGCCGCTCGCGTGGTTCTGCGGCAGGTTGCTGACACGCTTGGCCATGGCGCCGCCTCCGATCATCAGGTAAACCACAGAGACACAGAGAACACGGCGGGCGCACGGAGGTGTTGATCTGCTTTCATTCATCATCGATGGCATCCTCCGTGTCTCTCGGATTGTCCTCGGCGCCCTCTGTGGTTGGTCCGGCTGCCGGCGTGAAGGTCGCGCCGATGAGGGACTCGGTGCGGCGCTTGCGCTGCTCCTCAAGCCGCTCGAAGATGTCCTCGGCCTTCTCCCGGCCGTGCAGTTCCTCGAGCGCGGTCAGTTCGTCGATGAGGCCGAACTGCATCATGGCGCCGAACTCGTTCACGACATCGCCGCGGGTGCGCGGCAGGCCCGGCCGTATGACCACGGCCACGGGACTGACGTCGTAGAAGCCAGCGCCGAACGTCCCCACCATCGACGCCGAGTCGAAGCGCAGGGCCGTGGTGATGACGCGCTCCCAGAGCGGCCGCCACGAGTTGGCGAGGCGGTGCGCCCGCTTCATCGTGTTCGTCGCTTCGAGGAAGAGCTTCTCGAACGACTCGGGCGCAGCGCCCGCCTTGATGCCGACCAGACCCGGCGAGATCTCCAGGACGATGAGCAGCCAGTTGATGACGTTGCCCAGCAGCGTCATCACCTCGCCAAGCTTGCTGTCCCAGGTGATGTACCCCGCCTTGCCGTCGGGATCCTCGAACGCTTCGAGCTGGCTGACGTCGATGCGGCCCTTGTCGTCCTTCAGGCCAGGAGGCACGCGCATCTTCGGGTCGGCGTGCTTGGCGGCGATGCGGGCGATCTGGCTCGTCGTCGCGGCGAGCTGGTCAATGAGGTCGATGTCGTACTTGGTGATGTCCGGCAGAGGCTCGCGGCGCAGCGTGCGGTTGGCGAAGCGGAAGATGAGCGGCCGGTCCACGCCGGTGCGCACGAGCGGCTGCGGCGCGGCGTCGCCGAGAATCGACTTGAGTTCGACCGGGCTCTTTCCCTCGGGAATGTGGCAGTTGAGGATGGAGTCGACCTCGTAGGCGAAGTTCTCCACCTGTCCGACGCCGTCGGGGGCGCTGTGGCGCTCGACGCGCAGGTAGCACTTCTCCGCGCCGCCAGGCGATCTCACCTTGATGATCCAGCGGCGGTCGATGATTTCCGGCTGGCCGTCCGGCCCGAGTTCGCCGACCTGGAAGACTTCGAGCGAGTCGAGCACGGTGAGCGTCGTCCTGCCGCCTTTGCGGCCGATGGCGACCCAGGCGACGGAGTCGATGTTGCACGTTTGCGCCGTGTCGTGGACGAGGGATTCGAAGAGGCAGTTGTCGGCGATCGCCTCCCACGCCAGCGCCTGCGCTTCGTTCTCGGCGGGGATGGCCACCGCCGGCGGCTCGTTGAGCAGGATGTCGGCGTGCGTGACGACGGCCAGGCGGATGAGGTTCACCTTGATGAGCATCGCTTGGATGCTCCGCGAGTGCGTGCGCACTTCGCGGTAGTTGTGCTGGGCGAGTTTGTCCAGGTCGAGCAGCAGGTCGCGCCAGTTTCCCTCGAAGAGTCTGCGGCCGATGGCGATCTGCTCGCGCAGGC
The DNA here is from genome assembly GCA_011525805.1 of Vicinamibacteraceae bacterium. GTDB lineage: Bacteria > Planctomycetota > Phycisphaerae > Phycisphaerales > UBA5793 > UBA5793. The sequence continues at coordinate 7,663 of WYBR01000030.1, read as the reverse complement.
GGATGTCGCGTTCGCGGTCGCGCCTGCTCGGGACGATCGGACGGCAGGCGGCAACCGCCGCGATGCTCGGGGGCGTCGGCGAGGCGCTGGGGAGAGTGGAGAGCGTGCTGCTCATCAGAAGTCCCCTCCGACGATGGTGACGCGGGATCCCTGGGCGACGGGCTTGTCGGCCGCTTCGAGCGCCAGCGCCAGCGCCCAGAAGTGGTCGGCGTGGCCGTTCGCCCCGCGCTCGCCGGCGTAGCGGACGTTGCCGCTGCTCGTCATCGTCTTGCGCAGGCTGTGCAGATCGTCCTTGAGCAGTCGATCATCCGGGATCCTGATCGTCCCCTCCTGGAACTGCACGAGGACGCGCGGCGCCATCACGGCCTTGGTCTCATTGCCGAAGTGGACGCCCTCGGCGCGGCCGCGGAACTTCTCGCACGCCTGCTCGGCGAGCTGCATTCCAAGGCCGGTGCGATCGATGCAGATGCGGCGGACGCGCTCATTGCCCTCGCCGCGGAAGTTCATCGTCGCGGCGATCGCCGCTTCCATCGCGCTGAACCTGTGGTTCTGCCAGCGCAGCAGCGCCGCAGTCGACCAGGTGCCTCCGAAGCGGGCGATCGTCCAGAGGACGAAGCGGTCATTCGTTCGGCCGATGTCGCACCCGGCGTAGACGGCCGTTGTGCCCGCCGCGAACACCCGCAGATCATCAGCGTACTTCGCGAGGTCATCCGTCGGCGCTGCGCACAATCCGTTCCTGGCGAGGCAGGTGTTGAGCAGGTCGTAGGGCAGGTACGCCTCGGTCTCGGCCGAGGGAACGCACATGTACTCCTGGAGCCAGTCATCCTCGGTGGCGCACTTGGCGCGGCACTCGGCGAGGAATGAATCGCGCGTGTAGGTCGTGCCCTTCGCCTCATTGATCTTCTCGACCAGGCCGTCCTCGACCGCCTCCTGGATCGTCGTGCGGTGCCAGGAGAAGGGCATGTCGCCGCGATTGGACTCGCCGGCGGCGCGGCGCCGCGCCATCTGCACGAAGGTGTTGAAGAGACTCTGCTCGCCGTTGTGGGACGAGAGAATGCGCAGGCGCCCGCCCCACGTCGTGCACGGCGACATCGCCTTGTACATCTCCGACGCATGCTCGTGGAAGGCGAACTCGTCGGCGCAGACATCGCCGCCCTTGGATCGGAAGCGCCTCGGGTTGCTGCTCATCGCCGTGCATCGCTTCCCGCTGGGGAAGCGCACGCAGTAGGCCGTGCCGCTGGCGCCGGTTCCGTCATCCACCTGCTCGGTGAAGGACTCGAGCACCTTGCCCGCGACCTTGCACCAGAACTTGACGTACTCGATGAACTCGTAGGCCGCCGACTCGTCGGCGGAGGAGAACCAGTAGTCTTCGTTGCGCCGGCCGCTCAGGCGGCTGAACGCGACGTCGGCCGCTTCGACGTAGGTAGCGCCGATGCGGCGGCTCTTCTCCCAGATCTTCAGGGGAGACTCGTCGGCCATCCAGCGGGCCTGGTAGGGCAGGAGCGGGTTGCGCACCTTCGGGTCGGTGATGATGGTCGGGGCGGCGAGCGTGGCCGGCGTGGGGGTCATTACGCGGCCTCCCGCATGATCTGGTCGAGCATGGCGGCGACGCTCTGGAGGTCGATGGTCTTGCCGTCCGCAGACGCCTGCGCCTTCGCTTCCATCTGCGCCTTCGCGCTCTCGATCGCACTGCGCTGCCGGTCGATCTTGTCCTGGAGTTCCTGCGTGCGCGTGGTGAGGTTGGCGATCCGGGCGTCGGCGAGTTCGACGGCCTTGTCGAGTTTGCGGTCATCGAGGCCGGCCTTGGTGGCGACGCTCAGGGCCGTGATGAGATTGCCGAGTTGCCCGTTGCTCAGGTCGCGCAGGTCGGGGCACTCGGCGATCGTCTCCATGAGACGGGCGAGGATCATCTTGTTCGCCAGGACAGCGCCCTCGCGCAGATCGCCCGTCGCCTTGGCGATGTCGATCTGCGCCGCGAGGCGCGTGCGCTCGGAGGCGCGGACCAGGTTCAACTCGAAGGCGAAGCGTTCCAACCAGCGGTTGAGCGCGTGGTAGTTCGGCGCTTCGTCATCCCCGGGCTTGAGTCCCATCTGCGCGATCGTCTCGGCGTGGATGTCGGCGTGCTTCCAGCCCTGGGCTTTCATGATCCCGATGGACTGCTTGACGCCTTCGGGGAGATCGTCGATGGCGCTCTTCGTGCCGCGCCGCGTCTGCGTCGCCATGCGCTCCAGCGCCAGGCGCACGAGCGAGTCGCGGTCGAGATGAATCTCGCCGGGGATGGGCATCGTGCTGTTGGCGCTTTCGGTCATGGGTTCACATCACATAGCCCTCGGTCAATGACCGGGGGCATCGATCGCCTCAGGGTTTGCCGCGACCTTCGACGCCGGCGGCGAGGCGGCGGCGGGTGCGGGTTTGCAGCCAGTGGAGCGCTTCTTCGATCTTCGTCAGGGCGAGCGCGTTCTCGCGGCACGCCATCGGCCCGCGCTGGAAGGCCTGGAGTCGATCGGCCACGATCGCCAGGAGCGCCTCCATCGTCACGCCGTTGACGCCGGCTTCGCAGACCGGCCCCTCCTGGAAGTCAAGAAGTTCGACCGTCTCGTCCTTCTCACGGTCGATCACTGCGTACTCTCGGTTGGGCGCTTCGTAGCAGCAGACGATCAATCGATCAACGCGCGGATCGCCCACGTGGTGCAGCGTGATGTCCCGGATCTCGTGTTCGTGCTCGCTCATGCTCAATCCCTTGATCCCTTGATGCCTCGATGCCTCGCCCTCTTCAGTTCTCACACGCCCAGCATTCGATCTCCGGGAAGTACCTCTCCAGCGCCTCGCAGGCGAAGTCGCGCTGCGGATGAAACATTGCATCGCCGTTGAGCCGCTCGGCGACGATGCACAGAATCGCGCCCAGGTCCGCGCGGCGCTGGGACTGATTCCAGTCGCGGCCCACCGGCCCGATCCGCTCCGTCCAGGCGATGGCGCTCTTGATCAGCGCCTCCGCCGCCTGCTGCTCCGTCGGCGGCGGGGGAGGCGTCTGCGGCGCGGGCTGCGCGGCGCGCATGGTGCGGTTGATCTGCGCTTGGCCGCTGACCATGATCGCGGCCATGCCGATCGTCACCAAGATGCCGACCAGAACCGGCGATTCCATGTTGAAGAATTTCTTCATCACTGCGTCCTCGGTGTCCCCCGGCTGAGCCGGGGGCTGATTCATCCGAACACGATCGCTTCGTCGGCGACCACTCCCTCGACCAGGTCGATGCCGCCCGCGGTGATGCGCACCGCCTCGACGCCGATGCGGTGGCGGTGATCCAGCCGCGTCGTCGCGTCCTCGACGTAGCCCTTCTCACGCAGGTACCCGACCTGCGTCTCGATCTCGTCGCGGCGGTGGTCGCGCATCAGGCTTTCCAGTTGCGTGACCTGCACGGCCTCGACGGCGCGGGAGCGGAACATGCTCAGCGCCTCGAGGATGCGGCCGCGGAGGATGCGGGTGCGTTCGCGCATGAGGGCGTCTTCAACCACGGGGCGCCTCCTCGCGCTTGAGCAGCAGGTCGAGTTTTGTCTCGACGCGCGACATGGTCCGGAGCGTCTCGGTCTCGAACTGCGCCATGCGCGTGGTGTGCCGCTCAAACTCCTGGCGAGTGACGAAGTCCTTGTACATCGTCTTCTGCATCTCGCCGTTCTTCATCGCGGCCTCGACGGCCAGCGTCGCATGCTCCGCGTTCAGTCGATCGAACTGCATGTCGCCGCGCTGGAGCCGGTCTCGGATCGCGTGGACGTACCACCCAGTGACCGAAACGCCCAGGGCACAGAGGAACTGCATCACGCCGATGACCCACAAGATCCAGTTCGGATCGCTCGAAGTGGCGTTCGTTTGGATGGTCGCGAGGATCAGTTGCATGGCTCCGCGTTCCCTGCGTTCGCTGTGTGAGACAAGGTCGGGACGGCCGTCCGTGGCCCTGTCCCAACCACCCATAGGTCAGGTCGTGCGCGCGGTGTCCCTTCCCGCTACGGCGGCCTGTCTCGCGATCTGTTGCTTGTGAATCTCCGCCTCCGCGCGCAGCCGATCGCACTTGATGGCGCGGCGCGACGCGATGTAATGAAGTGTGGGAATCACCGCCATCGCCGCCGTGCAGATCAGCGCGGTGATGATGATCGATGCGGGGATCTCCGGCTTGACGACGGCGAGGGTGAGCACGCCGCCGAGGCCTCCGCCGCCGACCCACTGCATGAGCGAAGCAGCGCTGCCTTCGCTCGTCTGATCGCCGGGTTCGATGTCGAGTTTGATGGGGAGATGGTCGAAGTCCATTGCAATCTCCGAAAGTCATTCACCACAGAGGCACGGAGGACACGGAGGGCGCACAGAGGCGCTCGGTTCAAAGCAATGGCGACGGCGGTCGTTCCCTCCCGCCGTCGCCTCTCGCGAAGGTTGACAAGGAGTGCCCGCGGACTGCCAGTTCATCCGCGGGCCATGTTCGTGACGACGGACCCTGTGGTCCCTCGCCGGGACTGGTTTCGCACCTCGGCTTGAGCACTTGCCCCTGGCTGGTAAACGCGCGGCATCCCGAGGCATTAGCCGCGCTGCACACCCTGGTACTTCCAGTCCCAATCTGGAGGTGGGTATCGATGGGAATGCCCTCAGGGGGGCTGGCCGAAGCCAGCCCCCCGTCAGCGGGCGGTGTGTGGCGCAAAAGCGCCGAGGTTTTCGACGGGTTCATTCGGCCGGCGTGAAGCGGTTGAGCGTCACGCCCGGGCTGATCTGCGCGAGCAGCGCCGCCAGGGCGAGTTTCGCCGCGCCGGAGGCCACGTTCACCGCTCCGGCCTGCGCGCGGCTCAGTCGTCCGAGGTTGCGCACTTTCGCCGAGCCCAGCGCCGTCTTGGCGCTGCGCTTGATCCAGCGCATCGTTTCCTCGTCGATCGACTCGCCGCGCATGGCGAAGTCCGTCACGATCGCGTCGAGATGGCTCAGCACCCGCGCGATGTCGCCGGGCGCCTTGATGCCAAGTTCGTTCGCCCCCTCCTGGAGGAGCGAATCGACGTAGTCCTGGACGAGTTGCTTCGGGCTGTCGGGCTCGATCGGTGTGGGGGGCTTGGGCGATTGCTTGGGCATGACGCAGGACTCCTGGGCTTGGCGGTGTGGGTGGGGGGATGAGCGGTTCATACTCGGGCGCGAAGTCGGCGACGTACTGGGCGTCGAGGAGCGCCTGCTCCTGGACGAGTCCGATGCGGGCGAGGCGCGCGCCTGCGCTGAGCGACTCATCGCCGCGCAGGTAGGCGTCGAGTTCGGGCAGGATCACTTCGTGGCGGCGGATCGTCGCGAGCGCGTAGTCGTGCGATGGTTGCGCCATCGCATCGAGGCGGCGCTGCCCCGCGACGAGATCGAGCCGCGCCAACCGTGCCTCGGGCGAGAGGTTCTCATCGGCCTGGTAGTACGCCCCGGCGGCGGGGAGCAGAAGGGCGTGGTTCGCCGTGGTCTCCGCGTGGTACGTCTCGGCCGCTTCGTTGGCGGTGGCGCAGCCGCCGAAGGCGGCGAGGACGAGGAAGGCCAGCGCGATGTAGGCGATGACGAGAGCGGTGCGCGCGGCGCAGAGCAGCGCCGTGCGGACGAAACGAAGGGCGTGCGGGAGTTGCGCGCAACACCCGAAACGCCCACGCATCGCCATGCGTGGGATGTTCGAGTGCGTGTACGCGGGGAGTTGAAGTCTGCCGAGCCGGGTCCGCCTCAGTGCGCAATGGGCCACGGAGCACCATCCTTGGTGTTCCTGCGACCGGGCTCAGTTTCCCAGGCTGAGTCGTTCCCGATCTGGTGGCCGCGCTTGCTTCATCGCGGCGATGATTTGTCAGCGGCCCCGAAGGGCCGGAGGTCGGTTGCCCGACGTATGCCCAATCCAGTAGGCGCGCGGAAGGGGGCCGTCAAGTCACTCAGATGTAAAGACCTCGATGCGAGCAATCCGAGGGCCGTTCGCCGCTGGCACCATCGTCGTTCCCGTCAGGCTGTTCATCCCCGGCTCGAAGCGGTAGTTGTACTGGTAGTCGGATTCGATCTCAAATCCTTCCGCGTCGAGGAGTTGAATCCGAATGCGCCCCATGATTCTTGCGCTCGTTGAGACGTTTTCAACGTCGATTCTCCATGCGACGTACCAGTAGTTTTGGCTGCGATTCGTTACGCGATAGCCCTTGTCCACGAGTTCGAACCAGTCCGCCAATCTCGGCGGCGCGACGCTCGACGGCGCGCGGATCGATGGCGATCGACTCGGCAGTCGCGGCAAGACGTAGGCGATGAAGAAAACAAACCCGATGAGTCCGACACAGACCCCCGAGGCAACCTGCATCCACAGACGGTTGCCGTGAACCGTGATCAGCGGCGTGCGGCGTTGCGTGCTCGCCGCTCGATGATCAGCGCTGAATCGGGTGGGTTCGTCAGTCGGGGGTTCGTTGGGCGCAGCCGGCGCCCAGCACGGAGTGGCGCAGATCGGGCATTTCATCACCGTCTCCGCGAGCGATTCCGGCGCTTCCATCGGCTCTTTGCAGTATGGACACGCCCATCGAATCACGTTGATTGCTCGCCCTTGACGTTAGGGTGTTGTACGGATATGTTCACTATCATGCAAACCGACGATCATGGCCCAATCGACGGGGGGTTCCGGAATGTCGCGGCGGTCACGCCGCTCCACACTATGCACCGTCCCTGGCTCAGGCACCTCGGCGGCGTCTGCTCCTGTGGTCAGCCGCTTCACGGCTCGCCGCCGCAGTGCCCTGCGTGCGCGAACGTCCTGCTTCCTGTCGGCGTGCCCGCACAGCCTGAACCGCCCCCTCAAGCGTCGGAACCGAGGTTTCGCCTAGTTCATTGAGGGCCTTCATCGCCCGGCCGATCCAGTGGGCGTTGAGGTCTCGCCTGACGCTCTCTTCCTCCCTGTTCGACATCAGCCGAGCAAGGTTCCGCCGATCCGGCTCCGGGAGGGTGAAATAGAGCAGCAACGCGGCCATCGCCACTCGCTGCGCCCCACCATGCGTTCGGTCCCCTGGGCCCAGCGCCTGCTTCTCGCTCGTGAGGCGGTCTAAGAGCCAATCGGGGATGGTCGGATTGAATCGCTGGCGTGACCTGGCCATGTGGCACAGTACCGCCGTACAGGCGGGTTGAAAATGTACGTCATTTTTGACGTAGTCCAGTTGACTCCTCCGATGTACGTCATAGTCTGACGTACATGAGCAGCGATCTCCCCAAACGCGTCACCACGCATGACCCCCACCTGATCCAGAGGATCGTGGCGGTTCAGCGTCTGCGTCGGTATCGCACGGCTTCGCGGTGCCTTGAAGCGCTGGCGTCCGAGCGAATTGCGCAGATCGAAATGGAGTCGATCGCTCAACACCTCCGTCCCCTTGCTTCCCCCCCCACGATCCAGAACGAAGGGCGTGCGGGGGCTTGTTCTTCTTCGCGCCGCGCGAAGCGCGCGACGGCGGTTCGACGGGAGAGCGCCGCATGACGTTGTCCGGGCGCTCCATCTTCCGCTGTGCGTCGCGCGGCGTTTTGCCTCTCACACGCCTCGCCGTTGAAGGGCCGCGTGTCGCGGCCCGCGCCGGGGCATGCACCCCTCAGTTGGAGGAGCGGCCAGGAGTCACCACCATCACCGTCTGCAACGGGCGGCGCGCAGAGCGACAGCGCTGCGCGCCG
>WYBR01000029.1 GCA_011525805.1 Vicinamibacteraceae bacterium | reverse complement strand
CACGCCGTCCTCGGCTCCCGCCTCCGCGTAGCCGCGCGGCGCGATCTCGTCGATCAGCGTCGGATCCAGTTTGTACGCCGGGTGCAGCGCCCCCACCCACCGCACGAAGGACAGCGACTCGACCTGCCGGCGCGCCGACTCGTCCATCTCCACGATGAACGCCTGGTCCGCGACAAACTTGAGCAGGTCCGCCCCCGCCTCCGCCAGCGGAGCCCGGTAGGCGTCGATCAGGATCGTGTGGAACTGCACGAGGAACAGACGGTTGCCCGACCCGGCCCGCAGCGAGGCCGGGACCTCCGGCTCACCCGCGAGCGGATCGAACGAGGCGTACTTCATTCGCACGACCGGGGAGACCGGCCGCTCCACCGCGACACGCTGCCCGTCGAGGCTGATCGAGCAGTACTCGATCGTCTCGCCCGCCGAGGCCTTGAAAAGGCGCACTACCGCTTCGCTGCCCGGCACGGCGATCTCGACGGACGGTGCGTCGGCCGTGACCGCCCGCTCGACGCCGTCAGCCGCCCACCCGAACGCGCCGACCAAGGGCAGCAGGAGTCCCACCGCCAGGAGCCTTCCGCTCAGTTTCCACGTTGCTTGTGCCATGATCAACTTCCGTCCTTCCTGCCTTGAACCAGACTCGAGACGTTCACGCCGACGGCAGCGCCCCTCCACCGGATGCGCCGGCCGCCTGCGCCGGCCCGCGAGTGCGGGCCGCTGATCAGAATACCGCAAACCGGGGCAAGGCACAACCCCGACCGCGGCGTTTCGGCCGGATTTTCTTACTTTTTGAGCGGCGCCTCGGCTGGCCAAAAGGCCACCGGCGCCCGCCGTGCGAGCGGTGAAGGGGCCTGGGCCTCCTGCCATCGCCTCCTCGCTCCGCCGCTTGGTTCAGCCGCGCGGCCCGGCGGCGCGAACTTCAGCCGGCAGGTCATACTTCGCGTCATTCTCGCGGAAGCGGGCCGCCAGTTCCTTGGCCTTGAGGTCGTAGGCGGCCTTGTCGCCCCACATCTGCCGCGGATGGAGCATGTCGTTGGGCACGCCCGCCACCTCGTGCGGAATCAGCAGCCCGAAGACCGGGTCGGGCGCGAACCGCGCCGCCGCCAGCGAACCGTCGAGAATCGCCGACACCATCGCGCGCGTGAACGTGAGATTGAAGCGCCTCCCAATTCCGTACGGCCCGCCCGACCAGCCGGTGTTGAGCAGCCACACGTCCGCGTCGTGCTCGTCAATCCGCTCCGCGAGCATGTCGGCGTAGACGCGCGGCGGGCGCGGCAGGAAGGGGCCACCGAAGCACGGGCTGAAATTCGGCTGAGGCTCCGTCACCCCCGCTTCCGTCCCCGCCAGTTTCGACGTGTACCCGTTCACGAAGTAATACATCGCCTGCTCGCGCGTCAGCCGCGAGACCGGCGGCAGCACGCCGAACGCGTCCGCCGTCAGGAAGATCACGTTTTTGGGGTGTCCCGCCACGGACGGGATCTTCGCGTTGGGGATGAACTGCACGGGATAGGTGACGCGCGTGTTTTCGGTGATCGACCCATCGTCGTAGTCCGGCTCGCGGCGGTCGTTGAGGACGACGTTCTCAAGCACCGAGCCGAAACGGATCGCGTTCCAGATCTGCGGCTCACCCTCCTGCGAGAGGCGAATGCACTTGGCGTAGCACCCGCCTTCGAAGTTGAAAACCCCGCGCTTCGACCAGCCGTGCTCGTCGTCGCCGATGAGCCGCCGGCCGGGATCGGCCGAAAGCGTCGTCTTGCCCGTGCCCGAGAGTCCGAAGAAGAGCGCCACGTTCGTGGGGTCCTTCGCCGAGACGTTGGCCGAGCAGTGCATCGGGAAGACGCCGCGCTCGGGAAGGTCGTAGTTCATCGCGTAGAAGATGCTCTTCTTGATCTCCCCGGCGTAGTGCGTACCGAAGATCACGACGATCTTGCGCTCGAGCGACTGGAGCACGCCGACCGGCCCGCTGAGCCCGAGGCTCTTCCAGTCGGGCACGTCCATGTTGCAGACGTTGATGATCGTCCAGTCCGCCCGGATCGACGCGGCCTGGCGGTCGTCCGCGGGGGGAATGAAGAGGGTGCGGGCAAAGAGGCTGTGCCACGCCTGCTCGGTGATGACGCGGACGAAGAGCCGATTCGCCTCATCCGCGCCTGCGCTGCCGCGGAACTCGAAGACCTCCTCGCGCTGCTGGAGGTAGTCGATGGCCCGGCCGAGCAACTCCTCGAAGTTCTCCGGAGTGATCGGCCGATTGACCTTCCCCCACCAGATCGCGTCGTGAATGCGCGGCGTGTCCTCGAGGAACTTGTCGTTGGGACTGCGGCCGGTGCGCTCGCCGGTCATGCAGTTGAGCGCGCCGTTGGAAGCGAGCACCCCCTCGCCGCGCCGGATCGCTTCCTCGATAAGTTGGGCCGGCGAGAGATTCAGATGCACCTTGACGCCCGTGAGTTCGCTCGGGAAGGCGGTGAGGGTCGGCATGGGAGAGCCTCGCTTGGGCGCCGGCCGCTCGCCGGCTGCTGCTGTGTTGAGTCGGTCGCCGCGCGTGACTTCGCGGTCGGCGGACCGTCGCGTGAGTGGTGTAAACAATAGGCCGCCAAGCCCTTTGCGCGCCCCTTTGAACCGCCTTGGCGCGGCCGGGTTGGGCCCGCGCGCCCGAATTGAGGCCGTTGCCCGACGGGAAACCGCCCCGCGCGGCGCGCGACCGGTCCACCGCCTCGGCCCGTGAAAGATCGGTCCCGCCGCGCGGTGCTTGGCCCCGGGTCCGCGGCGCTTCGAGATCGTTGACCATTCCGCGGCCGCGCGCTACCTTTTTCACTGATTGCGCGCTGCCCGCACCGCCCCGGCGGACCGCTCCGGCCGCGCGTCGATGGCGATCGTAGCTCAGTTGGTTAGAGCACCTGGTTGTGGTCCAGGGGGTCGGGGGTTCGAGTCCCCTCGATCGCCCGTTCGATGAGTCAGGCACTAGGCAATAGGCACTAGGCAATGGAGCAAGAGCACGGGGCCTCGCTGCCTCTCTCCTAGTGCCTGGTGCCTAATGCCGAGTGCCTCCTCTTCCCCCCATGCCCCCCACCGCCCTCATCACCGGCGCCAGCAGCGGGATCGGCCGCGAAACCGCCTTGCGTCTCGCGCAACTCCACTTCGCCCTGGCGCTGGTGGCGCGCGGCGGCGAGCGGCTTGAACGCGTCGGCGAGGAGTGCGCCGCTTTCGGCGCCGCCGACATCCTCTTGCGCTCGACCGACATGGCCGTGCCCGGCGACGTCGAGGCGATGGTCGATGCCGCGCTCGAAGCCTTCGGCCGCGTCGATGTTCTCATCAACAACGCCGGACTGGCCGAACTCGAACCGATCGGCTCGATCGAGTTCGGCCACCTCGAGGCGTCCTTCGCCGTCAACGCCGTCGGGCCCGCCGTCGCCATCAACCGCGTCTGGCCCGCGATGGTCCGCCAGGGAGGCGGCCGCATCGTCAACGTCAGTTCGATCGCCAGCAAAGACCCCTTCCCCGGGTTCTTTGCCTACGCGGCTGCGAAGTCGGCGCTCAACTCCCTGACGCGCTCGATCGCCATCGAGGGCAAGGTGCACCACATCAAGGCGTTCACGATCGCCCCCGGCGCGGTCGAGACGCCGATGCTTCGCGCGGCGTTCGGCGAAGAGGTGATCCCGCGCGAAGCCACGCTCCCGCCGGGCGAGGTCGCGGCCGTCATCGTCCAGTGCGCCCGCGGGCAGCGCGACGAGGCGAACGGCGAAGTGATCTGGCTGTCACGCGGAGCTTGAGTTGTAGGGTAGGGTGCGTTGAGGCTCTGCGAAACGCACCACTTCAGTGCGGATCGCGCAACACGCGAACGAAGCGCGATTCCACTCGGTGCCGCGAATCGCGTTGAGGCTCTGCGAAACGCACCAACCCGACCGCCGCTCGCTCAACGCGCATCTCACTCCCAATCCAGTGCATTTCGCAGAGCCTCAACGCACCCTGCCTCGCTGCCGAGGTCGCGGCAATCATCGTCCAGCGCGCCCGAGGGCAGCGCAACGAGGAGAACGGCGAGGTGATCTGGTTGACACGGAGTTGACGCGGCGAACGCGGCGCTCACGCCTCGATGAGGCCCACCCGAATCGCAAATCGCGTCAACGCAACCTTGTCGTGAAGACCGAGTTTCTCCATGATGCGCATGCGGTGCGTGGCGACGGTCGAATAGGTGCGGTTGATCCGCTGGGCGATCTCCTTGATCGCCAGCCCGCTCGCCGTCAGGCCCAGCACGTCGCGCTCCCGATCGCTCAGAAGACTGAGCAACTGCTGATCGTGCTCTCTCATCTTTCCATTGGAGGTGCGCTCGATCGGGTTGGCGTTGACCACTTCGGCCGTCACTTCGGCGGCGCGCTGCGCCAGTTCTTCGCGCGGCAACTCGACGAGGGCGTTGAGCACGCGGCCATCGGCCTTGGCGCCAAGGTGCTCGGGATCGGAGACAATCAGAATGCTGAGGATGTCGGGGAAGCGGGCCGTGAGCGTGCGGAACTGCCGCCAGCCGACCTGGTCGTCAACAAACCCGATGATCGCGTCCACCGGCGGCTGGCCGTCGAGCACCGCCGTCGCGGCCTCGAGCGGACACGAGCAACTGACGCGATGCCCCCGCTGGGCGGCAAAGGCCGTCGAGAGCGCCGCGCGATCCTCCTCCGAACGAGCGACGACGGCGACGACAAGCAATGGCTCAGCCGCCCCGCCTTGGGCTGATTCCCTCTGCTGAGTCTCCATACCACTCCGATTCATCAGAACTGTCGATGGTGCCCTGAGCGAAGTCTCCAATCATAGTGCAACAAACCACTCGCCGGGAAGAGCGTATCGGCTGCGACCGGCGATGTGCCGCTCCCGACGTTCGGGAGAGGTATGGTGAGACTCCCCGCGCGACCGGCGCCCAAGGGTCGCCTCGCGCGGATCAGAACACCCTTGGTGCGAGAGGAACTGCACATGTCGATGAATCCTGAACAGGACAAGGCCAAGGCTCAGAACATGCCCGGCAAGCCCGGCGCCACGCCCGGCAAGCCCGCCGCGGCCCCCGCCAAGCCCGCCACCGCTCCGGCCAAACCCGGCGCGGCTCCCGGCACCAAGCCGACCCCCGGCCCGAAGAAGCCCTGAGCCCGGCCAGCACTCCGTGATGAACTTCGCGCAGCGCCCTCGAAAGAGGGCGCTGCTGCTTTTGACGCGGCGCCGGATGCGCGACAAAAGTGGTCGGCTGCCCTGCGCTGGACGCGATGGTCTGAGGCTTGGGGTTCGGGGCTGCCATGTTCCTGCTCTCGTGCTCACCTGCCACCTTTCTCCTCTCTCGGCGCTTCGACACGGGGCGTGGGGTGAGAATGAGTGGCAACAGCCGCAGGCGGAAGCCTGCTGTTGCTCGCGCGACAAGCCAAGCGAGGCGAGCCAGGCGCGGTGAGCCAGCCGCGGCGCCAAGCGGTACCGCACGGCAGTCTACTTCCTGCGTTGCGCCTCGATCAGCGCCCGAATGGCGGCCTGTGCTTCCCACTGGAGTTGCTGCTGCTTCTCGAACAATCTGCTGTACGTCTCCACTGCCTCGTCGCGCTCGAAAAGAATCATGTCGGATGCTTCGTCAAACTCCCACCGGCCCCACTCCGCCTTGAGAACGGCGCACATTTCCCTTTGATTCTCGAAGGTCGCTTCGTCGGCGTGCCGCACCGCCAGAGCCAGATCGACGTGCATACTCGAAAGCGCGCCGCCGAGCATCCGCCGGGCCTGATCCTCCGCCAGCCCGCGCTCAGTCATGCGCGAGAAAAGTGACCCCGGCGCCTCGCGGACGAGAGCGCTGATGTCGCGCGATCGCGCGATCACCGAGTCGATGCGCTCGACAGCCGCGTCGATGTCAGCGACGGACTTGATCGAGGCCTCGCCGATGCCGCCGGCCTCAAGATAGGCGGACACGGCCTGCTCGTAGCGCGTGGCGGCGTCGAGTATCTCGCGGTTGAATTCCAGCAGCACCTGCGCCCCGATCTTCGCCTCGCCCTCCAGGTTCCCGGCGACATCGCCCAGTTGCTGATTCAACCGATCGATTTGCGCGAGATCGGGCTCCACGTACCCCTTCTCATCGAGTTGCTTCGACACGCCTTCAATCAGGGTGCGGCGCGAATCGTCCAGCCGGCGCAAAGGCTCGACGAGCGCAGCGCGCCGCCGATTCTGGACGGCCGTGCTCATCACCTGCCCAAAGAGCATGAGGATCGCCAGCACCGCGACCACCACGCGGCCGACGAGTTGCGTGCGCCGCGTGACCCGCCACGCCACCCAGCCGATTCCGAGAACAACGAGAATCAGGATCGCCGCCCCCGCAACCGCGCCGCCGATGTACGCGATGTCGAGAGCGTCACCTTGGCGCGCGGTGGCCGAGGATCGTCTGCTGATCGTGGCCAGGACCGCGGCCACGGCCATGAGCAGGAGAAGCACGACGTTCACGACGCCGGGTGAGAAGCGGGCTTTCGGGTCTGGGGCCACTGGCGCTTCGGAGGCTTCCATGATCGTCTTCTCCGCATGGAGGAACGCGTTTAGAGTACCCGCTCAGGAGCAAACGTGCAAGTCTGTTGGTAGATTGTAATAGTGGATGTCAGGCGACCCGGTGCGTTTCGCAGAGCCTCAACGCAGCAAGCGGCGGTCGTGCAAACATGTTGGTCCCCGGCGCGGGCCGGCGACGCGCACCAGTCCAACGCCCGTGCTCACGCGTGGGGCTCGGTTCCGCCAATGCGGCCCGTTCGTTGCGCTCCACCGCAGCCGGCAACGGTTCTACCATTGCCCGTTCTTCATCACCCTGAAGTGAGGCCGTCATGAATCATCGATTGCCGAAGATCGCGGCGCTGCTGGCGGGAATGGCGCTGTGCGCCGCTGCCCACGCCCAGCCGCGCGAGTGGCAGGTCTCGGGCCGGTTCGTTGATCCCACGGGCCAGCCGCTGGCGGGCGCGGAACTGGCGCGATATTTCCTCTCAACCAAGGGGCAGTTGTTCGCCCACGAGCCGTTGCGGAGCGACGAGGCCGGGGCCTTTGCCGGGACCATCAATCCCTACAAACTCCCCATGGTCTATCTCGCCTACGACAAGCAGCGCACCCTCGGCGCCCGCGTCACCCTCACGGAAGAGTCGATCACCCAGCCGCTGACGATCACGCTGCGGCCGCTGGCGGAGGTGACCTACGAGTCGCACATCGAGAACGGCTACGAGCCGTCGAACTTCATGGCGTCGATCGGAATCGGCGATCCGGCGACGGTGGTGCTGCTGAGTTACGACGTCGGGCCGTACAAGATTCCCGCCGGGGAGTATGACCTGCGCTTCGGAGGTCAGGAGATCCTCGCCTTCCGCAAGCCCTTCGCGCTCAAGGAAGGCGAGAGCCTCGATCTGGGCGTGTGCAACCTCGCGCTCACGCCGATCGCGCGCAACGTCGGCAAGCCGGCGATGGAGATCGAGTTCGCGGAAGCGCGCGGCGTCGATCCGGACTTCCGCATCGAGGACCTGCGCGGCAAGTGGGTGCTCATCGAGTTCTGGGGATTCTGGTGAGGGCCGTGTGTCACCGGCAGTTTGCCGAAACTCATGGAGTTCTACAACAGCCGCCCCGACCTGCGGGACAAGTTTGAGATTCTCGCCCTGCACGAGAGCCGCAGCGTGCAGACGCTGGCGCAGATGGATGAGAAGAACGCCGCCAACGAGCGCGACATCTGGAAGGCGAAACTGCCCTTCCCCGTGCTGATCGACAAGGAAGGGCGGACAGTGCGCCGCTACGGCATCACCGGCTACCCGACGCTGGTGCTGATCGACCCGGACGGCAACCAGATGAAGGCGGGGAGCCTGGACCTGCTCAAGGAGAAACTCGGCGTCAAGGATCCGCCGCCGGTGCCGCCGCCCCCGCCGCCTCCGAGCGAGCGGGCGCAGGCGAAGGAGTTTCAGTTTACCGGCTCGATCGCGGATGCGTCGGGCGCCGCGCAGCCCGAAGCGGAAATCGCGCGGTGGTTCCTTCAGCGCGGCGGGACGCTGCTCCCACAGGGCGCGATGAAGGCCGATGCCCAGGGGCGATTCTCTTGGAAGGTGCAGGCGGACCAACTTCCCCTCACCTACATCGTGCTCGACAAGAGCCACGCGCTCGGCGCGCTGGTCAAGGTGACGGCCGAGGCGCTCGCCGCGCCGACGACGATCACGCTCAAGCCGCTGGCGGAGGTGCGCTTCACGCCGCGCATTGAGAATGACTTCGGCCCGGTCGTGCTGACGACCTCCTTCGGCTGGCCGGATGCGACGGCATTTGTCGTGCAGAGTTACGAAGGCGGGCCGTACCGCGTGCCCGAGGGCGAGTACGAACTGAACATCCGCGGCGATCACCTCGAGGTGCTCCGCCGGCCGATCCGTGTGAAGGCGGGCGAGACGCTGGCGATGGATGATGTGCTGGTGAAACTCGGCCCAGCGGCGCGCAACTTCGGCAAGCCGGCGATGCCCGTCGAGTTCGCCGAAGCGCGCGGCCTGCCGCCGGACTTCACGCTCGATGATCTCAAGGGCAAATGGGTGCTCCTCGAGTTCTGGGGATTCTGGTGAGGGCCGTGTACGCGCGACAGTCTGCCGCGCCTCAAGGCCTTTTATGAGAAGCACGCCGATCTGCGGGACCGCTTCGAGATCATCGCCATCCACGAGAGCCGAACCCTCAAGACCTTCGCCGAACTCGACGTGAAGAACGCGAAGACGGAGAAGGAGATCTGGAAGGGCCCGCTGCCGTTTCCCGTCGTGATCGACAAGGAGGGCCTCACGGTGCGGGGCTACGGCGTAAGCGTCTTTCCGACGGCGGTGCTCATCGACCCCGAGGGCCGGCTGGTTCGCGGCGGCCTGAAGACGCTCGCGGAGAAACTTGGAGTCGCCGCCGCGCCGCAGCCGTGATGAAACGAGAGACCCGGGCGGCGCAGAGCCGGCGCCCCGGCGTGCGCCGAATGTCGGCGCGGGGAAGGGCGCGCCCATCGGTTCTACGATTCCCGTGATTGAATTGGTTTCTCACCTCGGGATCAGAACGTGGAACCTGCCATCGCTTCGCACGTCGTTCGCGGAACACTGCTCGAATCGCATCCGGACCGGATCGTGCTGGGTGTGCCGGGGACGGACTATCGGCTGCACCTCGTCGTCGGCCGGCCGATTGAGGCGGCCGTCGGTTTGCCGCTGTGCGGCCGCATCGAGGTGAGCGCGCGGCGCATCGACGTCACGCGCGTGGGCGGGCAGTTCATCGATCCGGTGTACGGTCGGCCGCGGATCATCCAGGGCCGCGTCGTCGAGACGGGGCTCGAGCATCCGATGATGGTGGTGAAGGCAGTCGTGCCGCTGCACGTGAAGGTGCGGCCGCCGCAGAAGCCCGGCGACTTCGAAGCGGGGACGATGGTGAACTTCTCCGTCGATCCCGGCGCGGTGTTCGTGCCGGTGGAGGTGAAAGCCTGTACCACCGGAAGCAAGCCTGCACCAAGGGGAGTCACGGGCCATGCTGGATGAGGCGGCGCAGAGTGGGACGGCGAATCGGCCGCTGATCGTCAGCCCCGACACGCTTCGCGGCGGCGGCTCGGCCGACGCCCGCACGCCGCCGGGGCAGACGCTCACCAAGAAGTGGCCGGTGCTGCACTACGGCTCGGCGGCGCACGTCGATCGCGCGACCTGGCAACTGCGCGTGTGGGGGCTGTGCGACCACCCCTACGCGCTCAACTGGGAGCAGTTCAGCGCCCTGCCGCAGGTCGATGTGAAGTGCGACATTCACTGCGTGACGCACTGGTCGCGCCTCAACAACGTCTTCACCGGCGTGCCGACGCGCCTTCTCATCGAGATGGCCCGGCCGAAGCCCGAGGCGAAGTTCGTCATGCAGCACGCCGCCAGCGCACCGAGCAACGACTGGACGACGAACGTGTCGATCGAGGAGTTCACGGCCGAGGACTGCCTCCTCGCGTGGCTGCACGACGGAGAGCCGCTGACCGTTGAGCATGGCTTCCCGGTGCGCGCCGTCGTGCCGCGCCTCTACTTCTGGAAGGGCGCGAAGTGGATCACCGGCATCGAACTCCGCGCCACCGATGGCCCGGGCTTCTGGGAGGTCAACGGCTACCACATGCACGGCGACCCGTGGAAGGAAGAGCGCTTCGGATGGTGAATCCCCACGCCCACGCTGAGCGAGTCTTCGAGCGAATCTCGGGATGCGTTGCCCGCAGCACTCCGATCCGGAGCGGCGCAGAACCTCTGCCCCCGGCGTGCGGCGCGATGATGGCGGAATCAGGCTGCAATGGCTGACAAACTCTCACATGTCGATGAGCGCGGTCGGGCGACGATGGTGGACGTGGGCCACAAGGAGCCCATGCGCCGCCGCGCCGTCGCGGAGGGCTTCTTCACCGCGCGGCCCGAGACGATCGACGCGGTGATGGAGGGCCGTCTCCCCAAGGGCGAGGCGCTGGCGGTGGCGCGGGTGGCGGGGATCATGGCCGCCAAGCGCTGCGAGGCGCTCATCCCCCTCTGCCACAGCCTGCCCCTTGACGCCGTACACATCGAGTTCGAGCGAGTGGACCGCGGAATACGCATCGAGGCGGCGGCGTCTGTCACGGCGAGGACGGGAGTCGAGATGGAAGCCCTCACGGCCGTCTCGATCGCAGCCCTCACCCTCTATGACATGACCAAGGCAATCGACCGAAACCTGCGCATCGAGGGCGTGCGGCTGATCGAGAAGACAAAGGCGCCGATCGAGTGAATGGCGGTTCTCGGCCCGAATAAGTCTGATTGGACGCAGGGAGGCGCCGCGCCGCCCGTCCTTTAAGATTGGTGGACGACCCGTCGTCTGGCCGACGTGAATGGCAAGCCCGCGCGGACGGGTCGTGGTCGCAGGGGCGGGGACCGCTACCATATTCCTTATTCATTCGATTCCCACGGACGGCTCATCTCATGATCATCGACCTCGAAACGCAGGTGTGGAACAACCCCGCTCAACTCGGCGCGGAGTCCACTGAATGGCGACTGAGGGAAGAGACGGAAACCTGGACGGCTCTGGACGCCTCGCCCGCCGCGCACGAGGCGGCGATGTCCTGCGTGGACGTGTCGGTGGTGCTCGGCTTTCGCAGCCTGCACCTTGACGCCCACATCACCAGCGAGAGCGTCGCGGCCTTCGTCGGTCGGCAGCGCAACCGGCGCATCGGCTTCGCCGGTGTCGATCCGATGTTTGACGGCGCGCTCGACGACATCGCGCGCGGCCTGAGCCTGGGCCTCTCGGGCGTCGTCATCGCCCCCGCGGCTCAGAACTTTCATCCGACCCATTCGCGCGCCATGCGCGTCTACGAGCGCTGCCAGGACCTGGGCATTCCGATCCTCGTCCGGACCCAGCGCCGCCCGACGTCATCGACGAACATGGCGTATGGCCGGCCGCTGCTCTTCGACGAAGTGGCGCGGGCTTTCCCCAACCTGCGCCTCGTCATCGGCGGGCTGGGCTATCCCTGGACCGATGAACTCTTCGTCCTCATCGGCAAGCACCGGCACCTCTACACCGACCTCGCGGGCCAGGTCTCGCGGCCGTGGCAGTTGTACCACGCCCTCGTGGGCGCCTTCGAGCACCGGGTGATGGAGAAGATCCTCTTCGCCTCGGGCTTCCCCTTCGACACGCCCGAGCGCGCCATCTCGCGGATCTACTCGCTCAACAGTTACAGCCACGGCACGGACCTGCCCTCGATCCCGCGGCAGCACCTGCGGGGCATCGTCGAGCGCGACGCGTTCGATTGCCTCGGCATCGAGCGGCCCGGCGGCGCGAGCCTCACCGGCGCGCTGTCGCTGCCGGCCGAACGGGTCGAGGCGATCGAGGAGGATGACGACCTTGACGCCCAGATCACTACGCTCACGGGCCTGCTCCGCGAAGGGGCGGATCCGAATCCGCGCTGGAATGGCTGAGCGAGCCGCCGCGAGCCTGCGATCCTCGCTGCTGCTGCTGGCCGCGCTCGTCCTGATCGCCGCGGGCGGGTGCGGGCTGTTCAAGGGCTCGGGCGGCCAGATCGAAGTGGTCAGCCTCGGCGATTCGCCGGCACGGCTGGCGGGCGACCTCAGGTCCGCCATCTACCGCCACCACGACGCGAACACCGCCACCATCGTCCTCAGCGACCTGCCTCTCGAAGACCTCGTGGCCGGCCGCTTCTCGGATGGGCGCATCATCTGTATCGACATGCACTGGCGGCCCAAGGCGGGTTCGACGCCGCTCGACCGCACCGCCACGAACTGCACCGTGCGGCAGGTCCTCTTCAGCGGCGAAGCCCTGGGCGTCTACGACGGCGCCGGATTCCTCGCCCCCTCCACCGGCGCCGGAGAGAAGTCCTTCGCCGGCTCCGTCAGCGGCGCGACGCTGCGCCTCGCGCAGTCCACCGAGACCTTCGCCGATCTGCTCGGCGCGGCGGAACTGAACGGTTCCTTCGCCGCCGCGCGCAACGACGCCGCCGTGAACCAGATCGCCGTGCGCCTCAACACCGAGGCCACGCGCCGCCTCGGCCGGCTCTTTTACGTCATCGGCTACTGAGCGACTTTTGCTCCGACTCGCCACCATCGGCGATCGCCCGTGCCCGGCCCCGGGGGCGCGGTGGTGTCGTGCCGCACGACCCTCTACACTGTCCACTTCCCACGTGGCCCATAAGTGATGAGGGATCAACGGGTGAGATGGACAATTCAACTGATCGTCGGCTGGGCGCTCGGGACGTGTCTCGGCCTGGGCGCGGCGCCGGGCGTCGCCGGCGCGCAGGAGCCGCCCGTCGTTCCTTCGCCGCCCGCAACCGAGCCTTTCGAGGGCCTGCCGGTGCGCCGGATCGAGTTCGTCGGACTCAAGCGGGTCCAGCAGAGCCTCGTCGAGAACAACATCCGCACCGCGGTCGGCGAGCCTTACCTCGCCGCCACGATCGAGCAGGATGTGCGGAACCTCACGCGCCTCAACCAATTCCGCATCATCCTGCCGCGGACGGAACTCGCGCCCGACGGCTCGGGCGTCGTCGTCATCTTCCAGTTTGACGAGTGGCCGCTCGCCGAGGACGTGCAGGTCACCGGCAACGTCACGATCAAGGATCAGGACATCTTCGACGCCGTGCTCATCCGGCCCGGCGACCCGCTCGACTCGTTCCAGATCAACCGCGCCCGCGAACTGATCGTCGAACTCTACCAGAAGCGCGGCTTCTACCTCGCGCAGGTCGAGGTCGATTCGAACGTCCTCACCGAGTCCAACATCATCCTCTTCCGCGTCCGCGAGGGGCCGCGCGTCAAGATCAAGGCCATCGAGTTCCGCGGCAACGAGGCGATCGGCGGCGAGCAACTCCAGACCAACCTCAAGACCAAGACGGCGATCTTCCTCCTGCGCACGGGCCAACTCGACGAGGAGGCCCTCGCCGCCGACATCGCCAAACTTGTCGAGTACTACAAGGACCGCGGATACCTTGACGTCCGCATCGAGCGGCAACTCGACCTCTCCAACGACCTCAAGGAGGCGAAGGTGGTCTTCCTGATCGAGGAGGGCCGCCTCTTCACCATGCGCTCCGTGCGCGTCGAGGGGGCGACGCGCCTGCTCGAGCCGCAGGTCGCCGCCCTCGTCGAGATCAAGAGCGGCGACGTGTACAGCAAGGACAAGATCGAAAAGAGCCGCACCATCCTCACCGAGGCTCTCGGCCGGCTCGGCTACGTCGACGTCTCCGTCGAGACGCGGGCGACGCGCGACTCGACCGACCCGTTCGTCGATCTGCTCATCATCCTCCGCGAGGGGGATCTGGCGTTCACCGGCGAAGTCATCGTAAAGGGCAACGCGCTGACGCGCAGCGACGTCATCCTGCGCGAGATCGATTTCCGGCCCAACCGGCCGCTCAGCAGCGTCGCCATCGCCAACGCCGAGCGCGACATCCGCGCCACGGGTCTTTTCGACACCGTATCGATCACCCCCGCCGAGCCCGACCCGGCCGATCCGCGCTCCCGCGACGTCGTGGTGGAGGTGAAGGAGGGCGATACCGGATCAATCAACTTCGGCGCCGCGGTCAGTTCCGACCTCGGCCTCTTCGGGTCGATCGGCCTGACGCAGCGCAACTTCGACATCGCCGACTTTCCCGAGAGTTTCGAGGAGTTTGCGCGCGGCCGGGCGTTCCGCGGGGCCGGGCAGGTCTTCAACATCAACCTCCAGCCCGGCAACGAGTTCACCAACCTCAGCATGAGCCTGAGCGAACCGTACCTTCTCGGCACCGACAACGCACTTTCCTCCTCGGTCGCCTACACCATCCGCGAGCAGGACGCGTTCGACGAGGAGCGCTGGGGCGGCGTGCTCCGCCTTTCGCGGCGCCTCGGCGAGGTCTGGACGGGATACGTCTCCACGCGATTCCAGTCCATCGACCTCTCCGACATCGAACGCTCCGCCCCCGTGGACGTCTTCAACGTCGAGGACGAGCACATCGTCACCGGCCTGGGCGCGGGCATCATCCGCACGACCGTCGACAACCGCCTGCGGCCCACGCGCGGCAGCCGCATCGAACTCGGCGTCGAGCAGATCGGCGCGCTCGGGGGCGACTTCGACTTCACCCGCCTCACCGCCGAGCACACCGTCTTTCTCGCCCTGAGCGAGGACTTTCTCGGCCGCAAGTCCGTCCTCTCGCTGAGCACGCGCGTCGGATACCAGTTCGCCGGCAACTCGCCGATTTACGAGCGATTCTTCCTCGGCGGGCGCTCCTTCCGCGGCTTCGACTACCGCACCGTCTCACCGCGCGGCCTGCGGCCGACGGGCATTCCCAGCGACGACCCCATCGGCGGCGACTGGATGTTCTTCTGGGGCGCCGAGTACGAGTTCCCCATCTTCGACCGCTTCGTCGGTGGCGTCTTCTTTGTCGACACCGGAACGGTCACGACCGACCTCGGGTTCGACGACTACCGGGTCTCGATCGGCGGCGGCGTGCGCCTCTACATCCCGCAACTCGGCCAGGCCCCCCTCGCCTTCGACCTCGGCTTCCCCATCGTCAAGCAGGACACCGACGACCGCCAGATCTTCAGTTTCAGCATCGACGTGCCATTCTGAATCGGGCGGCGCTTTCGGGATGCGGGCCGCCAACCGCAACAAAGCGTCCTTCGGCCGCGACTCGCGGCCGAAGGACGTCTCATTCCGTGCGGGTTGCGCGTCCGAAGCGTGACGGTGCGTCAGTTTCCTCCACCCTGCGGGGGCGTCCCGTGCCAGAAGACCATGTAGAGGGCGTGGTGATCCGTCGGATCGCTCGTGGCGTGCGAAGGGATGTTGAATGACGCCGCCGCGAAAACCTCATCCGTATACGCAATGTCGTTGAGGACGATGGACCCGTGCCACTGCGACAGGCCGCCAACGGGAAGGTGCCCCGCCGACGCGGATGAATGATTGTGCCAGGCGTGCAGCCCGCCGTCCGGCTCACACTTGTGCGAGGTGTAGTGATTGTTCGAGTTGTTGATGCTCGTGTCGATCAGCAGCGTGTTCTGATTGTTGCGCTTCAGGTAGAGTTGCAGCGCCGCCGTGTGATCGATGACGTGGGGAACCGCGACGACGATCCTCGTGTAGGTGTCGTCGGGCACGTCGAAGGGCGTGCCCACCTTGACCGCCGTCGCCTGGCCCTGGGTGAGGCAGAAGTTGTACCCGCACCCGCCTCCGGCGCTGATCCAGGAGACGACGACCGGCTGGTGCCAGTCCGCCGGCTCCGTGGCGTAGTCGACCATGTCGAAGAGCAACGTGAACTCGATGTAGACATCCGCCTCTTCAACGTCATCCGGGTTCTTCCAGAGCCAGGCGGTGCTTTCGAGCAGCCCTTCCTTGAGCACTCTCATGCCGTAACCACCCTGCCGGTTCGCATGGGGATAGAGAGAGTAGGGCGTCAGTTCACTTCCCGTGGCGATGGGCCAGATGCGGGTACCGCAGGGGTCGTAGGCGCCGATGTCCGCCGTCGTCGGATCGACGGCGAAGACCATCCGATCGATCATCTCCGTGTAGGACGCGTTGTTGCTGACGTATGCGAAGTTGCCGGGACTTCCCGTTACGACCTCGATGTCCGTCACGCCGAGGAACCAGATGTGGTCTTCCGCCATCCACTCGGCGGGGAAGAGATCCTAAATCTCGAACTGGGCGCGAGGCCGGGCGTCGGGGGGATTCGGATGGTTGGAGAGTTGCGTCCACTGCCCGTTGTTGTTGGGATCGAAGTGCCAGGCCTCGGCACTCTGGCTCCCCGCAGACTCTCAGAAGTCCATCTTGACGTAGACCTTCGCTTCCTGGGGGTCCGGCTCCACCTGCGCCATGGCCGCGCCGGCCGTGAGCATCGCCGTCGCGAGTGTGGCCAGGATCATCGATACGCAGATTCTGTTTTCGTGATGCGTGATTCGCTCCTTTCTTGAGCGTGCTTGGCGAGACCTCGGGTCAACGTGGCTGAAGTGTCTCGTCGCGCGACGATACTGAACAGGATCGCAAAATCCAGTTCTGGGCGTCGCCCGCACCCCGGATCAGGGAAACCACCCTGCATCTCACTCCCCGACGATTGCGTATGCTCTGGCAAGCGCCGGACGTAACGCAGGAACACAAGGTGGTTCCAACATGGTCAAGACCACGATCGATAGATCAAGGGTGCGACGCGTTTTCGCCAGCGTGCTTCTCATCGCGGCAGGGATGGCCACGCAGAACGCCCTCGCCCAGCGCTATTCGGTGACAGTGCTTCCCTTGCCGGAGGGGCACTGGGGCGCCCAGTGCTATTCCATCAACATTCACGGCGACATGTGCGGCGCGGCCTTCAGTATGGAAAGGCCATACATCCCCGTGCTCTGGCGAGACAATCGCGTGATCAAACTGCCCCTCCTGCCCCACCCGAGGTCGGAAGACGGCTGGGCGTGGCGGATGAACGATCTGGGCGTCATCGTCGGCCGGGTCGACGGCGAGTATCCCCAGCAGGCCGTCATGTGGCTCGACGAGAACACCATCGTCCCCATCCTCGACCGCGACAGTTCGGGCAAAGACATCAACAACAGCATGATCGTCGCAGGTGAATACGCCGTCGGATTCCTCGATGTGCGCGGCTTTATCTGGAAGGACGGCGACTGGCAGTCGCTCGACCCCATCCAGTTCATCAATCAGTTGAACGAGCGCAATCAGATCGTCGGTGGAACCAACAGCCGATCGTGGCTCTGGGAGAATGGCCGGTTCACAGAGCCTGTTCCCCTACATCCCGGAGCACGCGCTCAGTACAGTGGCATCAACGACCTCGGCGTGATGGTCGGCTGGTCGCACAAGGAGGTGCAGGAGCGCCACCCCGTGATCTGGACCGACGGCGTGCCTCGAGAGATGCCCATCACGAGAGGAAAGCAGAATGGCGTCCTGTTTAAGATGAACAACCTTGGAGAGGCAATCGGAACGTCTTATTCGAACCCCAATCAGACGTACCCAACGCTTTGGCGACACAACCTTGCCACGGAGATTGCCGATCTGGCACTCGGCCCCTATTCGTGCGAACGGGAAATCACCATTGACATCATCAATGACAACGGCCAGATCGCGGCCACGATCCAGTACAGAGACGAGGTCGGCTACCACGTCGCCCGCCTCGATCCCATCGACACCGGCCTGACGCTCTGGGGCATGGAGCCGTCGCGGCCCGGCCGGCGCAACGTCGTCCAGGTCAACCACGCCACGCCCGGCGGGCGCGTCTCGCTCCTGTGGGGAACTGAGCGCGGAGAGCCGGCGCCGATGAACCACTGCAACGGCGCCATGATCGACATCGTCGATCCGCGCCTCGCCGCCATCGCCGTCGCCGGCGCCGACGGCCGCGCGATCTTCAACGTCTTCATCCCGGCCAATGTGCTGGGCCTGTATGTCCTCCAGGCCGTCGATCACCACTCCTGCGAAGTCAGCCCGCCCGCCTGGGCGCTGCTCAAGACGGAGAACTGACTTCGCCGCCCCGGCCTGCCCGGCGGGGGCGGACGCGCGCCGGTTCACACTCTCCACCCGGCTCCCGCCCTAATCCCAGATCCCACAGCCGAAGCGCCGTCGCCGGTGGCTTCGCTATGATTCCGGGAATGGGGCGGGCCGCCGCCCGTCTGTTGGGATGGACGAACAGGAGGCCCGCTGGGGCTGACCTCGCTCAAAAAGGGTGGTTTCATGAACAAATGGATAAAAGTCAACGCGGCAACCCTCCTCGCCTGCGCCGCCGTCGCGGTCGCCATGCTGACGACCGTGCGGGCCTCGGCCCTCTCGCGGCGCTTCGCCTCCCCGACCCCCGTCGCGGTCGTGGACTGGATCGCCGTCACCGACAAGGTCAATGAGTGGCGGGAGATGGAAGCCCAACTCAAGAAGATCGAGGACGGGCTGGTCGAAGAGGCCAACGCCATGAAGAAGTCGCTCAGCGACCTCCAGGAGAGCATCGGCGTCCTCCCCGAGGGCAGCGAGAGCCGCCAGAAGGAGCAGGACCGCCTCAATCGCAAGCAGTTGGAGGCCGAAGCGCTCCTCAACTTCATGAAGGCCAAGATGGCGACGGAGAAGGCGCGGCGGCAGGTGCGCCTCTACCAGAAAATCTCCGACGCCGTCGCCAAGGTCGCCGAGCGCGACGGCTGGTCCATCGTCCTCTGGGACGACTCGAAGAACAAGAACCCGGATCTCGCCAAACTCAACGAGGCGGCGGAACTCATCAGCCGGCGGCAGGTCTTCTACGTTCGCAAGGACGCGGTGGACATCACCGACGAGGTGGTCCTGCTGATGAACAACGAGTTCAGCGCGGGCCGCTGATCCCTCCCGTCCCCTCCACGGAGAATCGACGCGATGGAACACGACGAGGGGCCGCAGCGCGAAGCCAGCGACGGACCGCGCACCCGCTTCACCGTCGCCGCCCTCGCGCAGCGGCTCGGCGCCGAAGTGGACGGCCCCGGCTCGATCGTCGTCGAAGGGCTTAACGCGCTCGACATGGCCGGGCCGACGGACCTTTCTTACATCGGCTCGGAGGCGTATGCGGCGCGCTGGGTCGAATCGAAGGCGCCCGCCGCGGCCGTCACCGCGGGGGTCCACGTGCCGGGGCACGATCCCGGCCGCCGGGCACTGCTTCGCGTCCCCAATGCCGATCTCGCGCTCGCTCAACTACTGACCATTTTCGCCCCGCCCGCCGAAGCGCCCCCCGCGGGCGCGCACCCCACGGCCATCATCCACCCGACGGCGCGCCTCGACCCCACGGCCAGCATCGGCGCCCGCGCCATCGTCGGCGCCGGCAGCGTCATCGGGCCGCGAACGATCCTCGAACCCGCGGTGCAGATCGGCCGCGACGTCGCCATCGGCGCCGACTGCGTCCTCCAGGCCGGCGTGGTCATCCGCGACCGCTGCATCCTCCACGATCGCGTCTGCATTCACGCCAACGCGGTGATCGGGTCCGACGGCTTCGGCTATCGGCCCGACGGCCGCGGCGGAATGCGCAAACTCCCCCACATCGGCATCGTCGAGATCCACAGCGACGTCGAGATCGGCGCCTGCACCACCATCGACCGGGGAAAGTTCGGCAAGACGATCATCGGCGAGCACACCAAGATCGACAACCTCGTCCAGATCGCTCACAACGTTCGCATCGGGCGCTGCTGCGTCCTCGCGGCCCAGGTCGGCCTGGCCGGCACCGTCGAGATCGGCGACCACTGCCAATTGGGAGCCAAGTGCGGCGTCGCCGATCACCTGCGCATCGGGCGCGGCGCCCGCCTTTCCGCGATGGCCGGCGTCCCATTCGACGTGCCCGAGGGGGCGGAGGTCGTCGGCGCCCCGGCCATCGACCGCCGCCTTTTCTGGCAGATTCAGGCCGCGGTGCGTAAACTCCCGGGAATCCTCAAGTCCGTGTCCCGGCTTGAGCGGGAAAGCGATCGAACCAACGGCGCCAACTCCGGATCGTCATGACGGAACTGCTCGATTCCAGATCGACCCGAAGCGGACGACCGCCGGCTGAGGCGGTCTCCGTTCATCCACCGGCTGAGGGCGCCGCGGACGAGGCGCGGCCGGCCGACGCGGAGGCCGTCGAGGACGTCGCCGCAAGCGAAGCCGACGAGGAGCAGCCCAGTCAAGCAACGCCCGAATCAGACGAGGCCGGGTTCCAGCACACTCTCGCCGGACCGGCAACGGTGAGGGGTCGCGGCCTCTTCCATGGCGACCTCGTCACCTGCACCATCCTCCCCGCGCCTCCCGATCACGGGATCATCTTCGAGCGCATCGACCTTGCCGAACCGGTGCAGATTCCCGCGACGATCGCCAGCGTCACGCCGCGCAACCGCCGCACCACCCTCAAGGCCGGCGAAGTAACGATCGAGACGGTCGAGCATTGCCTCTCGGCCCTGGCTGGCCTGGCGATCGACAACGCGCTCATCCGCCTCGACGGGCCGGAACTTCCGTGCGGCGACGGATCGGCCCAACCCTATGTTGACGCGCTGCTCAAGGCGGGCATCGTCCGCCAGGAAGCCCAGCGCCGCTACTGCCGCATCACTGAGCCGATCACCGTCGAGGAGGGAGACGCCCTCATCGCCGCCCTCCCCGCTGAACGCGATGACCTGCAGATCCTCTACGACCTCAACTACCCCGACGAGCCGCGCATCCCGCGGCAGTTGCACGCGTTTCAACTCAGCCCGGAGGCCTACGTGCGCGAGATCGCGCCGGCGCGGACTTTCAGCCTGCGTGAGGAGGCCAAAGCCCTCTGGGACCGCGGCATGTGCCAGCACCTCACGCCGCGCGATGTGCTCGTCATCGGCGACGACGGCCCGATCGACAACGCCTACCGCTTTCAGAACGAGCCGGTCCGGCACAAGGTCCTCGACGTGATCGGGGACATCTACCTTCTCGGCCGCCCGATCCAGGGCCGGATCGTCGCGTATCGCTCGGGTCACAGCCTGAATCACCAGTTGGTCTACCGCCTCGTCGAGAAGATGCGGGCCGAGCAGGGCCTCCAGGCCAACCTCCAGCGCCAGATGGATGTTCGGGCCATCATGAAGATCATGCGGCACCGCTACCCGATGCTCATGATCGACCGGGTCGTCGAGATTCACGGCGATCAGCGGGCCATCGGCATCAAGAACGTCACGGTCAATGAGCCCTTCTTTCAGGGCCACTACCCCGGCACGCCCATCATGCCGGGGGTGATGATCGTGGAAGCGATGGCACAGTTATCGGGCCTTCTGCTCAGCCGCGTCCTCGAACACCGGGGTAAGATTGCCGTCCTCCTTTCGCTGGATAAGGTTAAACTTCGCCGTCCGGTTGTTCCGGGCGACCAACTCGTCATCGAGGCCGAGGCGATCCGCGCCCAGAGCCGGACCGCCAACGTCAAGTGCAGGGCTCTCGTCGCGGGCCAACTCGCCGCCGAGGCCCAGATCAAGTTCGTCATGGTCGATGCCGAGGACGAAGCGAACTGAATGCGGGCGCCCCCTGCGCCCGAAGTGTGGTTGGAACTCTTCGCTCAGCCCTGCTGCAAAACCCCCCGCCCCGACGCTCTTTCACGATCGAAGGGCCGGCCGGCCGATTCCTTGAGGAATCCGTTTCCCTTCCATGAACTCGATCCACCCGACCGCCATCGTCGATCCCAAGGCCGAACTCGGCGACAACGTCGAGATTGGGCCTTACTGCGTCATCGGGCCCTACGTCGAGATCGGAAGCGGCGCCCGCCTGCTCAACCACGTGACCGTCTGCGGCCCCACCACCATCGGCGTCGACAACACCGTCTACCCCTTCAGCGTCATCGGGGCCGATCCGCAGGACCTCAAGTTCCGCGGCGAGGAAGCCCCCTGCGTCGTCGGAGACCGCAACGTCATCCGCGAGCACGTCACCATCCACCGCGGCACGCGCGTCGGCGGCGGAATCACCCGCGTCGGCAGCGACAACCTCATCATGGTCGCCGCCCACATCGCCCACGACTGCATCGTCGGATCGCACTGCGTCATCGCCAACCAGGTCATGGTCGGCGGGCACGCCGTCATCGAGGACTGCGCCAACATCGGCGGCGGCGCCGGCATCCACCACTACACGACCGTCGGCACCATGTCCTTCGTCGGCGGCCTGTGCCGCGTCAAGAAAGATGTCCCGCCCTACATGAAGGTCGAGGGCGATCCCGTCGAGGTGCGCGGCGTCAACACCATCGCCCTCACGCGACGCGCCTACAGCGAGCACGAAATCAACGCCCTCAAGGAAGCCTACAAGCGCCTCTTCCTCCATCCCCGCACCGCCACCGCCACCAACGGCCATCGCCTCACCGGCGCCCAGCGCGAGGCCGCGCGCAGCGTCGCCATGTCCGACCGCATCGACGAACTCCTCCGCGAGTATCCCCAGTTCCCCACCGTCGTGCGCCTCTGCCAGTCGCTCCGCGACGCCGCCGGCGGCGTCCACGGCCGCTCACGCGAACTCGCCCGCGAAGACTCCAAGTACGCCACGCCGGTCAAGTAGCCGCACCAGCCGGGACGACCAGGTCGCCCTGCCCGCCGCCGTGAAGCGCGACGAGATTTACTCCTACGACAAACTCAACCGCGTCCTCCAGAGCCTCCGCGGCACGATCGTGAGCGGGAGCATCTCCAGCCCCGCCGAGACGGAGAAGTGGGCCCTCGACCCCCTGGGCAACTGGACGACCTACCAGTTCGACGGCGACGGGGACGGCAACTTCACCAGCGCGGCCGACCTCAACGACGCCCGCTCCTACGACTCGCCCGCCGGCCTCGCCAACGAGATCACCGAATGGGATCCGTATCCGGCGAACTCGCAGAACAACCCCGTCGAGCCGGTCTACGACCGCGCCGGCAACATGACCGATGACAACTACCAGTACGTCTACACCTACGACGCCTGGAACCGCCTCGTCAAGGTTGAGGACCAGGGCGTGACCCCGGCCGTGGTCGCCGCCTACACCTACGACGGCCTCAATCGCCGCATCACCCGCACCGTCGGCAGCGACGACGCCATCCACGAGTACTACACCGAGTCCTGGCAGCGCATCGAGAGCCGCCCCGGCGGCGAAGGCTCGACCATCGGCGTGAGCCTCTTCGTCTTCGGCATCCGCTACATCGACGACATCGTCATGCGGCAGCGCGACGCGAACGGGACGGGTCCAGCCGAGGAACGCCGGTACTTCCTCAGCGATGCGAACTACAATGTGTCGATGATCGTCACCGACGCCGGGTACGGGGTTGAGCGGGTCTTCTACACCGCCTACGGCGAGCCGGAGGTCTTCCCCTTCGGCGACGCGGATGGAGATTACGACGTGGACACGGCCGACGAGACGCTCATCACCGCGATCAAGAACGGCTCGCAGCCCTACAACATCCTCGCCGACCTGAACCTCGACGGCGCGGTGACGCAGGCCGACCTCAACGCCTTTACCAACAACTACGAGGGCTACTCCGGCGGCCGGGGTGTGCTGGCGATCAGCAACGGCTCGGCGACCACCGGCAACGACATCGGCTACGCCGGCTACACCT
>WYBR01000028.1 GCA_011525805.1 Vicinamibacteraceae bacterium | reverse complement strand
CCTCGCTCGTCGTCTTGGTCAGGACGCGGTAGGTCGCGAAGAGGACTTCATCGCACCACTCCTGCACCAGCGCCGACGCCTGCTTCTGGAGGCGAGGCACGTAGCGGTCGTAGGAATCGGTTTCGGGATTGTTGAACTTCTCGATGGCCGCGTGTGCGATGAGAATCACCGACATGCCGCGGTGCGCTCGCAGCGCGTCGAGCCCGGCGAGCACTTCGCGCCATTGAGTCAGGGCGAAGACGTAGCCCTTCGCGTAGCCGATGTCTTCGATCGACTCGACGCCGCGCTGGGCGCAGACCTCGCCGAAGATGAGCCGCTCGAGCCAGTCGAGGGAATCGATCACGACCGTGCGATACTCGTGCGGCTCGGAATAGAGCGCGGAGAGCGATGCGAGCACATCGGCGTAGCGTGTCGCCAGCGGGAATCGATCAACTTCGAGGTCGTTGATGCCTTCTTCAGTCTGGATGAAGATGGGCTTCTCCGCCATGGCGCCGAACGTGCTCTTACCCACGCCGTGCACTCCGTAGAGCAGCACACGGCGCGGCAGTTGGTTTCGGCCCTTCTGGATCGCCTGGAGCATGGTCATTGGGGTTCGATCTCCTTTGGGTTTCAGCCGGCAGCGGCGGCCGGTTCGGGTTGGGGTGTGATGGGCTGCGATGTGCGGCGGACCTCGAAAGCGTCTTCGCCGAATTCGCGGGTGATGAAGGCGGTGAAGACGCGGATGACTGCATCGCCGGCGCCGGTGCGGCCGTCGATCAGAATGACGGAATGGGGGGCGTCGACGTGGTACGACACTTCCATCCGCACCCGCGCTTCGCCAAAGAGGCCCTCGGCGGCGACGATGGCCAGGTGGAGCGTGGCCTCGACCTCGATCAGGTCGATGCCGGATCGGAACGAAAATCGAAACACGGTGTCGGACATGGGCGTTGCCTCCTGTTGTGGTCCGCCAAACGGCAGGCTGACTGCGCGCGTGGGGGGGTATGGGTTACCTATGCCGTGCGTTGGCGCGTTGCGCGCTCATTGCCCGGAAAGTCGCGGATCTTCGAATTTGCCGCGGATGCGGAGCAGCTCGTTGCCGACCTGGCGGCGGGAGAACGGGAAACCGAGCCGCTCGCTCCATTCGCGGGCAGCGCTGGCGACGCCGTGCTCGGCCACATGATGGAGGAGGTCGCGCTCCTCGGGCGAGAGCCGGCTCAGGCCTTGACGGATGCACTCCTGGAGAATGAGCAATTCGAGCGGAGTGAGGCCGTGACAGAAGGTGTGGCGTCGGCCATCGCACTCGCTCAGAATGGCGCTCAGCGAGATTTCATCGCGGCCGCACTCGATCTTCGTGCGCTCGATCGAGATGGTCGGACGGCCGTTCCACCTCTTGTGGCGGCGGCGTCGCCGCAGTTCCATGCCGATCCAGCTCTTGAGCGCGGTGTTGATGAATGCCTCGACGCTGCCGCGGGCGGGGTCGTAGAGATGGGACTTGCGCCACACGTAGATGCGCATCTCCTGTTCGCACTCGTCGACGTCCGAGGTCGAGAAGTCGGTGCGGCGGCACAACTGGCGGGCCTTGGTTTTGATGAGCTCAGCGGTGGATGGGTGATCGACGACGTCATGGCGGGTGGCCATCGGATTGCTCCGAGGCCGATCGCAGTGCTCCCAGTTCAGTCGCCATCACGCACGAGGAACTGCGCCGCGGCGACATGCCGCGAGAAAACGCAGGTGCGTCCGATGACTGGCTGGTTATGAGCCAACCGGCCTCGGACGCAGCCCGTGCTGTCGCGGTTTTGGAGGGTTGAGCATCGCGGCGACGATCCCGCCGCACGCCCTAAGTCGTGCTAGTGCGGCCGCTTGCCGTACTGCGACATTTTTGTTGCCCTGTCGCGTTGATGCGACGCGACAGTTCTGGACACCGACGGAGTGTCATGCGTTTGCATGACCTCTTTCACTCCGCCGTGGCGCTGGACGGCGCGCCGAACCACATCCTTCGTGACGTTCGTCTTGGTCTGCTCCGAGAGGAATTCGGCGGCTTTCCTGTACGAGCCGCGCTGCTTATATGCGGCAACGAGCGCGTCGTCGGCAACGAGTGACTTGATCTCCGCTTTCACCGCGCGCTGGAGGATTCGCCGGCCCGCACGATCGGTGCCGATGGCGTGCTTCGCGGAGTTGAGGCGATCGGTTTCCGCGACGGCCTCCGCCATCGCGGCGATGTCGAGCGCGAACCCGTTTGCGTCGAGACTCGCGATCTGCGACAGTGCGATCACCGGTGGAACGCGTTGCGGCCAGAGACGATCGTCGGGAACGTGGTGGGGGACCAGCACGATGTCGCGGCCGTGCGTGCCGACGTGGCACACCACCGATGATGCATCGTCATCGATGAGACGGGTTGCGAAGAGCACCTGGCGAGTGCCGTCCTTCCACTTCGTCCGCCCCAGCCGCCAGAGTCGGCCAGGCACGACCGCCTTGGCGCCGTGCAGGCCGATTGACACCGCGATGAGACTGGCCAGCGCGTCGAGATCGACCTGCCAACCGCAGCACATCTCGGCCGTGACCTCGACGCGCAGCGATTCGGGGCAGGGGATGAAGTATCGCCGCGTGCCGTCGGGCCCATCGAGCACGGTCACCATCTCCGTGTGCGCATCGAGGCAGTTCGGACACGGCGCCATGAGCCCGGCGGAGGACGCCCGGAGCAGTCGGAGCCGCCGGAACTGATCCAGAGCACCCGGAGGCCAGGTGCGGATTTCGGCATAATCGAACACGCGGCCAACATCGTCAGCCGCGACGATCAGGAGTTGGAGAAGTTCATTGAGCGTCACGGGACACCTCCCACAGTCGCAGGCAGCGCACGCCGACGACGCGCTGCTCTTCCGGCTTTTGCGTGACATCAGACGAGTTGGGGGCGGTGACGTTGAAGGTCATCGTCTTCTGCCGTCCCTTACCGTCATGAAGGAACTTGAGCGAAAACGTCGCCTGCGTCACCCGCGTCCCTTCGGCGGGGATGTTCCTGATGTGGCGTTCCAGCTTCCGGTAGATGTCGTTCGGCGCCGCCTTGGCGTCCGCCTTGACTTCGATCCAGCCGCCGCTGCCGCGAGGCGAGAAGCGCAGTCGAGTGATCCGAGCCTCTTCGACGAGATCAGCGGGGTCCGTCGGAAGCGCGAAGTTCGGATTGAGCAGGTGATCGAGGTGGTACGTCGGGCGGATGGGTTCGGCCGGATCGACGTCCTCATTGAGAACGGCGCGGCAGAACGCGACCTGGAGCGGTCCCCACACGCGCTGGCCGCCCTGCGCAAACAGTTCCATCGATCCTTCATCGCGGTTGTAGACGATGACGACCTCGAACGCGAACCGGTCGGACCGGACCCTGGGCTCGTCACTGTCTTCGTCGAACACCAGGTGCCGGTCGGGGTAGTCGTCGAGGTACGCGAAGAAGTAGTCGGCGTTGCCTGCCCGCACGTAGTGCTCGACTTTGCACTGTCGGCCGCGAAGTTGGAGCGGACCGTAGAATGCGGTGAGCGCCGCGGCCAGCGCCTCTCGCACCGCGTCGTCAACCTTGAGTTCGATCTGCGGAAGCCCGTTGCGCTTGATCCAGTACCGGCCGGTGGAGAGAGCATCGGCCCGGGCGAAGACCGCCGCCCGCTCGAACGCCTCGGGCATGTTGAGGTAGACCCACATGGCCTTGTCGTGCCGGCTCACTTGCGCGCGGTACTCCTCGACGCGCTCGGGCCGCCAGAGAATCTCCTCGGCGAGAACCGCCAGGCCGCGGTGGTCGGCGAGTTCATTGATGTCGCGCATGATGAGTTTGATCTCCTGCTGGTTGGCGTGCGGCAGCGCGAGCCACGCCTGGAACACCGGCTCGATCTTGTGTTCCGTCATTTCATCCCACGGCACGTCCAGGAGTTCACCGCGTCTGGTGAAGAACTCGCGGAGCAGGGGGTTGGCGATGTGCTTGAGCACTTTCCGGGGTTCAAACATCTTGGCCATGGCGGCCTCCTTATAGTGAAGTGGCGTCTCCGTACGATAAACGGTAAACACCGAGTCAAAAAAAAACATGCGGTTCACGTGAACAGCAATGGTTCCTTCTTGCGAATAAGCAGCGACATGCCCTCGAGCCGGATCCGCATCGCTTCCGGAGACACCTCGAACTTCGCGGCCAGAGGGCGCGCGACATGCTCGAGCAGCATGTTGTCGAGGGCATGGTTCTCAGGTTTGCAGCCCCCGCGGCGCGCCACCTCGGCTGTCAGGATTTGTTCCCATATCTTTTGGAGGTCGGGCAAATACACGGGCTCGATGCCACCGCGCATCTCGTGCCAGGCGCGCTTGACCATCTCACGCGGCATCAGGATGCACGCCGCGAGCCGATTGGCTTGAACTTCCTTGGGATCGCTCGAATGTGCACGCTGCAGGTGGTCTGGACGTTCATCAGCGCCTTGCAGCAGCGCAGGCTCATGGGCACGGTGGAGATAGAGGTGTCGATGCAAGCGCCAGTGGGCCAATTCGTGTGCGACGGTGAACCGATACCGGCCGCGCGCCGATGGATTGTCGTCCGGCACGAGACTCTGGTCGATCACCATCTTCTTCTTGTTGAAATACATTGCCCCCAACACATCGCCCTCGGGAAACTGGGCCTTCAAATCTGGATACTCAATGACGATCTTGAAATGCTCCTCGACGATGTCTTCGATCGGGATCGGCGGATCGGTGACTTGACCATGCTGGTTGGCGTACTCGGCGAGCAGGAGACCCGCCTCATCTTCGAACGCTTGCTCAGTGAGGAACGGCAGCTCCGATCTGGGTTGGGAGAATCGCTTCGCCATGTTGTCACTGGCCCTCCTGCCTCATGCGCTCAGCGTCGGCGCGCAGTCTGCGTAGTTGTTCACCAGTCAAACCCCGGACGGCGCGCAGCAGGTCAGGCACATCCGTGGGCTGCTCGTGAATGATGTCCGGCAGATCCTCGGTCAAACGCCCGGCCAGCGCGGTCCACTCGTCCACGCTCTCGCCGAGAATCTCCGCCATGCGTTTCGCACGATCCGCCGTTGGCGGGTCTACTTTCAACTGTTCAACCTGCGACAGGTACGTCGGGCTGACACCGACCAGTTTGGCGAATTTCCGCAGACTGATTCCCTTCTCCATGCGCTTCTCACGGAGAACGACGCCAAATGGCCTGCGGGAGGGCTTCTTGCTCACGACAGCCCCCCTTTGAATGCGCGATCGAGG
The DNA here is from genome assembly GCA_011525805.1 of Vicinamibacteraceae bacterium. Taxonomy (GTDB): domain Bacteria; phylum Planctomycetota; class Phycisphaerae; order Phycisphaerales; family UBA5793; genus UBA5793. Next base: position 123,423 of record WYBR01000028.1, on the reverse strand, counting down.
ATTGAAGGAAGCAGGGCGTCAAGCTCGCGCTCTGCGTCATCCTGCGCCGCCCGCATGGCTTTCACTCGGCGCATCAATTGGCCGAACTTGATCTGCTCTCCGATCGGCGGAACGGGAACTTCAATTTCGGCCAGCTTCTCGAGCCCGAGGGTCCGGTTGCGACCGGCGCCACCTGGTGATGCCTCGCCGATCCGCTCCAGACCCTCAGCGGTGATGAAATAGAAGCAGAGGAAATCCGCCGTCGACACACCCTCTTCGGGAACGCATGTGATGAAGCGATGCGATCCGACGCGCCCGGTATCCTCCGGTTGAGCGACGGCAATCGCTCCCTCCCATGCGAATACGTTGTTGAAGAGGAGGTCACCTGGCGCGATGCGATAGAGCTTCTTCGATCCAACGGCGAGGTAGTCGAGCGATGGCTTGTGAAATGTCCCCCTGCCGAACGATCGAATGCCGAGTTCCGCGTACTCCGTGTCCGAACGCACCTCGACTTTGCGGCGCACCAACGGTGCTACATCCGCCATCTTGCGCCGAGGCGCATCGTCAGCGATCCGCGAAAACTGACTACGAAGCAACGCGTTCGCTTCATCCTCGATCATTTGCTTCATTTGTCGGGCATCGTCGATTTTGGTGGCGAGGCGGTCGATGCGGGCCACGATGCCACGCTGTTCCTCCAGCGGTGGCAAGGGCAGCCGGTATGTCAATAGGGCCTCAGGTTTGATTCGCTGCCGACGATTGCCCATTCCAGTCGTCAGTCGCGCCACTTCTGGCCACACCAGCGGATTCCGGAAGTACCAGCCGATGAATCCAGCCAAAACGCGATCTGAGTCGCAGTCAAACAGCGGGAATTCATTGGAGACGAACCATCCGTCAAACTCGGGCGGCACAACGCCATATGCTCCTTCGAAAGCGAACAGTCGGCTGTAGACAAATTGACCTGCACTTGCCCGGTACAGCGAGGTTGCACTTGAACTCGCACCGTGTATTGGTTGCTTGGTGAACAGGCCACGACCGAAACTCAACAACCCGAAATTGGGGTAGTCCTGATCGGGCACAACAGGAACGCGCGCATCCGATTTGATGACGATGTCGCCCAACGACACCTGGGCCCAGCCATTGGGGGAGATGCTGCGCGTCGGATGGGCAGCATGAGCGGTCGCAGTGGTCATGGATGCGCCCCCACGAGTTCCGTCTTGATCTCTTCCATGATCTCGATAATCCGCCGCTCCTTGGCCAGGATGTCCTCGGCCAACTGTTCCGGCGGCAGGTGTTCAAGCGCCTCGGCGCTGTTGGGATTCTTGATATCGAGGTTGCACGACAGCAGGTTGCCGGCGTCGTCGTACTTGAGCACATCCTCTGCACGCACTCGCCAGGCGCGATCCATCTCCTTGCGGCGCTTCAACTGGAACCACTTGATGCAGTCGGCGAACTCCCCGAACTGAATGGGCTTGGTCTTGGAGTAGTTCCTGCGGCCTTCCGGCGGCGGCAATTCGTAGTACCAGATGCCCTTGGTCGGGCCTGAGCGGTCGAAGAAGAGCAGGTTCGTCGGAATCGGGGTGTAGGGCGCAAAGACGCCGTTCGGCAGTCTAACAATCGTGTGCAGATTGAATGCCTTGAGCAGCTCCTCCTTGATTCGAGCCGCGACGCCATCGCCGAAGAGGGTGCCGTTGGGGACGATGATGCCCGCGCGTCCGCCTCGCTCATGACCCGATCCGGGCTTGCGGAGTTTCCGCATGATCAGTTGAAGGAACAGCAGCGCCGTTTCGGAGGTTTTTTTGTCGGCTGGGAAGTTGCCGCGAATGCCGATCTCTTCCTCGCCGCCAAAGGGGGGATTCGTGAGAATGACATCGACGCGATCCTTCTCGCCCAGCTCCGTGATCTTGACCGCGAGGCTGTTGCCGTAGTCGATCGCCGGCGCATCAAGGCCGTGGAGCAGCAGGTTCATCTGCGAAAGCATGTACGGAAGCGGCTTGGCCTCGCCGCCACGAATGCTCTGTTCCTGAAGAGTTTTGCGGTGCTGCACGGTCTTGCACTGCTTCTCAAGGTGCGCGAACGCCTCAGCGAGGAAGCCGCCGGTGCCGCAAGCTGGATCGAGCACGACTTCGCCCTGCTGAGGATCAGTGACGGCGACCATGAATTGGATGACGGGTCGCGGCGTGTAGAACTCGCCGGAATCGCCGGCTGCGTCGCGCATCTCGCGCAACATCGACTCGTACAGCCGCGCGAGAGTGTGGATCTCCTCGGACGAGTCGAAGTGAATGCCATCGACGAGGTTGATCACATCTCGCATCAGGTACCCGGAGATCATTCGGTTAATCACGCCGTCGAACACGGTCGCGATGACATCGCGTCGCCGATCGCCGTTCTTCGATTGCAGGCTACGCAGGTAGGCCAGCAGACCAGCGCCGCGGTTGCCGTTCGGGAGCGTCGCCTCGTCCTGGTTGATGAAGGCGATAAGCGCATCGCCGGTGATGCCATCCTTGTTGGCCGCCCAATCGCGCCAGCGATAGGGAGCATCAATCGCAGACTTGTACTTCTTCCCCGCGACGCCAGCGCGCGCTTCCTCGAGCTTCTCGCGGTCATCGAGAAACTTCAGAAACATGATCCAGGTGAGCAAGGGCAGCCGGTCGAGATCGCCGTTGAGGCCCTTGTCCTTTCTCATGATGCCTCGTGCTGACTTGATTAGTGCGCTCAATTGCTGTGCCGTTGTCTTCGGGATGTCGTTATGCTTGGATCGTTTGTTTGGCATTGGGACTCATTGCGTATCTCTACGCTGCAGCGTAGAGAAGTCTCTGAATTTCGTTGACCGCTTCGCGCAGGCGGTCGGGGCTGCCGAACTTTGCCGCAATCTCAATCACGTTGCCATGTTGGTTAATCGGCGGCACTTCGAGCACATCGGGAACGACGAACTGTGCTGTGCCATGCTCGGTGTACTTATCGAGCAGGTCGTTGAGGATCTGTCTCGCCTCCGGCCCATACTGGTCGAAAAAATCCTGGCGTTCGGCACGAAGCCGCTGCGCCCGCTCGCGACGCGTGCGCAGGGGTGAGTTAAAAGTGAGGTGACAGAGAAGATCGAGCGGATCGGCCTCGGGCTGGTTCGCCGTCTCGGCCAGGTGATCGAAATCGATGCCGCGCTCTGCAAGTCGTTCGATGATGTCGCGGCGCTTCCCTGGATCGGCCCACTCACCGCGCAGCACCGCCGCATTGCGATAGAGCGAACGGACGCGATCGGCCGTGTAGTCGGTGAACTGCACGACTCGCAATTGGTTGCCCTCGGAATCGAGCTCGTACACCAAGTGCGCTGCAATTTCGACTTGTCCATTGTCGAAGTAGAGTTTATGGCGCGGCGCGTCCTCCTCATCGGGCAGTAACCCCTCCGGCGTACCTTCATCTGCCAGCTCTTCTTCCGGCGTGACGACAGTCTCCTCGCCGGTTGGCTCGCCATTCTCGTCGATGGTCTCCTCAGTCTCGATCGTGGGATCACCATCGAAGTCGGGATCAGCGAACATCCGAGTCGCTGAGCCGGTGTAGTCGAGAATGCTGAAGAACAGCTTGCCGTAGTCATCACGGACACGTGTGCCGCGCCCGATGATCTGTTTGAACTCGGTCATCGAATTGATGACCCTGACCAGGACGATGTTCTGTACAGTGGGCGCATCAATTCCGGTGGTGAGCAACTGCGATGTCGTGAGGATTACGGGCGTCCGGCGCTCAAGGTCTTGGAAATTGCTGAGGTGGCCGCGCCCAATGTCGCCCTCGTCGGAGGTCACACGGCAGACGAAGTCGGCGTTGTGACGAACGAGGTCGAGGTTGAGGTTGTTCAGCGCCCGCCGCAATTCATCGGCGTGCTCCTGATCGACGCAGAACACGATGGTCTTGGCGTATCGATCGGTACGGCGCATGTATTCGCTCAGGTGCCGCGCGACCGCTTCGGTTCGTGCGCGGAGAGCGATACGTCGCTCGAAGTCGTTCGTGCGGTATTCCTCGTCGGGAATCTCACGGCCGTAGCGATCGAGGTCACCCTGCGTTGGGCGCCAGCCCGCGGCATCCCACGTCGTGACAACGCGATGGACGCGGTAGGGCGCGAGAAAGCCGTCGTCGATGCCCTGTCGGAGGCTGTACGTGTAGATAGGATCGCCAAAGTAGTTGTACGTGTCGGCGTTGTCCTGGCGGCGAGGCGTCGCCGTCATGCCGATCTGGAACGCCGGTCGGAAGTACTCCAGAATCTCACGCCAGTTGCTGTCGTCTCTGGCGCTGCCGCGATGGCACTCGTCCACGATGATCAGATCGAAGAAGTCTGGCGCATACGCGCGATACAGGCCAGGCCGATTCACGTCCTTGGCGATCGACTGGTAGATAGCGAAGTACATCTCTCGGCTCTTGACCGCGTTGCCATTGGCGATCTTCCAGCGCGCTTCACCGAACGGCGCGAAGATCTTGGCCATCGGGTCGTCAACAAGGATGTTGCGATCGGCGAGGTACAAAATGCGCGGCTTTCGATTCTGCCCGGTGCGCGTCCAGCCCGACGACCAGAGTTTCCAGCAGATCTGGAACGCAACGACTGTCTTGCCCGTGCCCGTCGCCATAGTCAGGAGCACCCGAGGATGCCCTTGCGCGATTGCCTGCACAGCACGGTTGATGGCAATTTCCTGGTAGTAGCGAGGGGACTTGCCGCTGAGGTGGTATGCCGGCGTCAAGAGTGTGTCGGCCGCGGCGTTGTTGATCGATTCGTGGACGCTGAGTCGTGCCCAGAGCTCCGCGGGCGTGGGGAAAGTGTCGATCTCGCGTTCGAGCCCGGTCGTGTAGTCGAACTCAATGATGCCTTGGCCGTTTGTGGCGTATGCAAACTTGAATCCCAGTACCTCCGCATAATCCTTTGCCTGCTGAAGTCCATCGCCCGGCGTCGCATAAGTCGGCTTGGCCTCAACGACCGCGATGGGCAGGTCTGGCTGGTATCGAAGGATGTAATCAGCGCGCTTGCCGGGTCTGCGACGACCGCATCGCCCGGTGACCACGATGCGACCATCTGTGAACGTCACTTGCTCGTTGATGCGATGCGGATCGCATTCCCAGCCAGCGGCTTGAAGGCGCGGAACGACGAATCGGCGGCAGGTATCGGCTTCATTGGGCATGGCTACCTCGCACCTGCTTTCTGCCCAAACAACTGATCGAGCAAGCCGTCAATACGCGCCGAGTCGATGGCACCGATCGCGTCGTCGCGCGTGATGATCAGAGAGCCGCGAGAGCCGCCGCCATCGTCGAGCGGAAGAATGCCGTTCGCCTTGTACCATGCCAGCTTGGCCTCCCAGCGCCGACGATACGACGGCACGTGCAGCATGCCGCAGTGCTCCCAGTAGTAGTTCTGCCCCGATTCGGCATCCTCGATCGTGAAGTCGGGATACCGTGTTGCGCCGTCCATCGTCAACGGTTGGTTGTAGAGGAACTCGATCTCTCGCCGCGAGAGATGATCCGCGATAATGACCTCAGACTTCGACTGCACCATGAGCCCGCGAGCAGTGCGATGAATCAGTTTGTCCTCGAAGAACCGGTTGTTGATGACGACCGGTGACGGTGGGCCAAACAAATTTGTCAGGCGGCGCGCCGTCTCGGAGTACTCATCAGAAATGTACCGGCGCAGATCGCTCCGCGACCCCTGATGCAGGATCACCACGCGGTTCTTCTGTCGCGTGAGTGCCGTGTAGAGCATTTCGCGCGACAGCAGGCGACAAGGGTTCGGCAAAACGAGAATCACGGTGCCGAACTCGCTGCCTTGCGCCTTATGCACAGTGAGCGCATAGGCCAGCTCGAGGATCGGATTGCCATCCTCGTTGAAGTCACGACTGGTGAAGTCGTACTTGTGTCCGGGCTGCGATGAGAACTCGACTTCGAGTTTCCAGCGCAGGTCAGGCAAGCCCTTCTTCCAAAAAAAGCCGACCGCCATGCCGATTTCGCCGTTGGCGATGTATGGATTGCCCTTGTCGGGATAGACCTTGCGGTGCCGATTCCAGTACATCTTGGGGTCTGTGTTGACGAGATTGATGACCTTGTCGCCGTAGACAATTTCCTCCGGTCCCATCGACTTCGGATACTTGCGGCTCCATCCCTGCTTTCGAGATGAGTCGATCATCGGCTGACGGAAGCGCTTGTGGATGAGCCGATTGAGATCGGGAACGCCGTGGGCGCCGGTGCGAACCGGCGAGAGAATCTGCCAGCCTTCGGCTTTCTCTGCCGAGCCGAAGTTGAAGAACCGCATGCCGTTCCAATCGGTGCCGCCAAGCGTCTCATCGAAGCCTTTGATGTCGTCCGGACCGTTCAATTTCAGCTCGCGCACAAGCACGTCGATGATGGACGAGCGCAGCTCGTCGGCTGAATCCCACTGCACGAATTCCACGTGGGGACTCCTCCCAGCGCCGACAACTTCGTCAAACACATCATCCTCACCTGGCGCGATGATGGATCCGCTGAACCACTCGGCTAGGCGCAGGTCCTCGCGGTCGTCTCCAGCCTGACGGCGTCGAATGGTCAGTTCGGCGTAGCCCTGCCCAACTCGCTGCGCGAGTTGGGATACGCCAACTGGAGCAAGGTGGTTCACGATATCGACGAATGGACGGCCGCTGCCGATCGGTGGAAGTTGGCGAGGATCACCGATCAGGATGAGTCGATGTACGCCCTTCAACGCCTGCAGAAGCGCTCCGAGCATCTCCTCGGTCAGCATTGACGCTTCATCGATGATCACTGTGCGGGCACTGGCCTTCGGTTCCTTCTCAGACAGGCGATACCGGCCCGTGCCTGCATCATAGCGTTCCGGCGAAAGGAACTGGGCAATCGTGTAGCCCTTGAGTTTGAGGTCGCTGGTTGACTGCTCCATGCGAACGCGCGCCTTCCCGGTTGGGGCCAGCAACAGGATTCCGCCTTCAGCAACTTGGGGATGGCTGCAGAGTACGGAGAGCAGCGTGGTTTTGCCCGTTCCAGCAGGCCCGATGAGGACTGAGAGCCGCGATTCCGCGAGTTCCTTCAGCGCAGCAGTCTTTTCTTGCCGCGCGGCCCCCTCCATCTCATCGATCTCGCCCGCGCCCTTCGTCGCCAGATGCGCATCAAGCATGTTGCGCCAATCAGCGTTGACCTCCAACCGCTTGCCGGCGACCCGCTTGGCGATGCGATCACGGATGGAGTCGCCAGTTTCGACCAGTCGTTGGAGTTGGAGGCCCGGCGCGTTGTTTGAAAGCGGCGCCTCCACGATGGCGTCCTCGAAGATGTCCTTGGCGACGCTCAGTAGATCAGTATCAACCTCGCAGGGTGGGTAAATCGTGAGCCGACGAACGCCGAGGATAACCTGATCCTGCGGAAGCATGGTGCTGCCCCTGCTAGCGGCGTCTTCTAGAACGGCCACAGACAACGCTCGGACTCGCCTAGCGTCTGTTCCAGTATCAAGCACCGTCGGCTCAGGAAGCGGGTGCTTATCGCGGATGACCGCGTCGGGGAAAGCGCCACGATCAACAGTCCACACGCTGATTGAATCAGATGTCAGGCGCGTGCATTCATACAACAGATAGGGGTTGGCGAGGATCTTCCCGTCGGTCTCGCTGATCCCAGCGGCCTGGCGCTCCTGCTCCACGTACACGCGCTTCGCCTGCTCACGGCTCAGCTCGAATCGGCTGACCAGCTTGAGCAGGGCGCGGCGTTCATCAGGCAGTCGATTCCATTTGGCGCTGTCTGTCTTGCCGATGGCCCCGGTCAGATGCGATGGCAGGTGTGCTTTGGGGTCGTTGAATACCCGATCAACCAAGGGCCAAGGGTCGCCGTTGTCGCCAACCCTCTCCGCGATGGATTGTGCAATGAAAGTGGCCAGCTCGAGGCCGAATGCGGCAAGCGCCGCGCCCAGCCCCGGATACGGTCCGCGCACCTTCCACAGCCCCTCTAAGCGGTGGTCTATCCATGCCAGGCATGATTCCCACGGACCAGCCAGGGCTGCTTTCGCCCGGCGCAACGCCTCAGCGCACGACAGCAGACTGGCGATCGCGCCGTCGTGCGTAACCAGTTGCGATGCGTGAGAGAACTCGAGCAGACGATCGTTGGGCGAGAACGCCGCGATGTCGGTTGGATCGAAGTCTGAGTCTTCGGCTGCCCGCTCCAACGCCCCGTGATACGGCAGAATGAAACCATCCTGGAACTCCGGCCTGATCGAGTGCTGGATCACCCGCTCCCACAGCGTGGACCGCAGCTTCCCACTGAGGTCCTGTGTGTCGTATCGATACTCGATGCACGGCGCCACGTGCTTCACGCGCCCCACACCGATGATGATGCGCCGGCCATTCGTGTCTTCGACGAACGGGACGGACTTCGCATAAAAGAAGCACAGTGATTCCTCCGGCTTCAGATGGCCAGCGAAGCAGTCGAGAAGGGCCCGCTGGTTTTCGTGATGTTGAATCCACTGCGTTTTGAAGCCGAGGTCTGGCTCGCGCTCGGCCTTCACGTCCAGCGCGTGCTCCTCGCCGAGCGCCTCGAAGGTCTCGCGCAGCAGCCATGCAAATGGCACAGCGGCGGCCGAATATGATGGATGCCGGATCGGCGTCGGTGCGAAATGTCCATGCGAACCCTCCGACGTCCGTCTGTACGGATGGTTCGCCATGCGCGTGTATTCGAAGGGCGCCATGAACGCCATGCGTTCTGCAATGCAGCAGGGCCACTTCTCTTGCGATAGTACATCGAGCGCTAAACCAGCGGTGGCTTCCTCCGCATCGTCATTGCGATCATTGGCGATTCGCTTCAATCGGAGGCATGAACCATTAAGCCGGGGACTTGCGCAGACACGTCCGTCCCAGCCAGTGTCGTGCCAAGGTACACGGATCGAGACATGTTTCAGCGGAGGAGGGTGAATCATCGTCGTCCATGTCCATGAAACAGTGAACGGATGATAACCCGGGGGTCAGGGCTCGTCAACAGGGCCAGAAAAGCCGCATGCTGTACGATTCACAAGCGATTATCCTGCAAGTAGTTGCCGCCATGCGAATCTCTGTCGCCTCCATGCCGACATGGCGTAGACACTGCGCAGGTCACGCTCCGTGATCCGGTCGCGTCCCTCCGTGACCTCCGGCAGATGCAGAATCTCCTCCTGAATGTCCGGTGCCAGACTGAGCAGGTTCATGATCTGCGTCATCCGTGGCTGGGTGACGTGGGCGAGGCGGGCGAGTTCGGACTGGTTGGCAACGACGCCGTCCTTGAGGAGTTGGTCGAAGCGGATCGCGAGGGCCATCAGTTTGGAGATGCGCGGGATGCGACTCTGAGGCGCGGTCTTCTCCGGTGCCGGGCCGGCGATGGCGCGCTTGCGGTTGCCCTTGACAGCGAAGTGAATCTGGCGAGTGACGGTCATGCTGCTACCTCACTGCGACGGCGGGCGAGCGCCCCGATGCTGGTTGGCCGGAAAGTGACGGACACGTTGCCGGCCCTGGCGTCGTACTCGACGGCGGAAATGAGCAGGTTGAGCACTCGCGCCTGCTCGCGTGGGCTCAGGTTGGCCCACAGCCCATCGAAGTCGGCGAAAGCTGCTTCGGCCTCCGCGCGCGTGATGGTCTCGCGTTCGAGTTCGGCGATGCGGGCATCCAGTTCCCGCAGCCGCTGGTCTCCGGTCCGGATGCGTTCGGTGAGGTCGGCGATTCGAGCCGTGACCTCGCGGTCCGTCCGGCCATCCTTGACGAGCCGCCGCAGGTCCTGATGCTGGCGACGAATTTCGCCTTTCAGATCGTCGCGCTCTGTCGCCAGAGTCGACTGCTCGCCGGCGACAGATGCCTGAGCCTCCGCCAGAACTTCGGCGAGGAGCGCCTTGTCCGTTGCCAGTGCCCGCACCTCATCGACGACAACCCGCTCGATCTCGGCCGCGGGCAGCGAGCCCGAATCACACACGTGGGCGCCGCTCTTGATCGCGCGCACGCAGCGGTAGTAGCGGTAGAACCGCCCTTTGCGACCACTGCTGAAAGTATGCGTCATCGCGTGGCCGCAGCCCTTGCACTTGAGCAGGCCGCGGAGCAATGCCCCGTACTTGTTGCGGACCTCGGCGCCGCCGGTCCGGCCATTGGACTTGAGCAGCGACTGGACCTGATCGAACAGGTCCTGGTCGATGATCGCGTCGTGCTCACCTTCATAGGCCTCGCCCTTGTGAACGATCTTGCCCGTGAGTATCGGGTTGGTGAGCAGCACGTGCAGCGTCGCCTTGTCGAATGGCCGCCCGCCGAGTTTGTCGCCCTTCTTGGTGAGCCGACGCTTGTTGACCCAGCCCCGCCGCGCCAGTTCGCTCACCACCGGCTGGAGCGAGCCCTTCTCGAGGTACAGGGCGAAGATGTCGCGCACCCGCGCCGCCTCCCGGGCGTTGATGACCAGTCGTGGACTCGGGCCGCTGCGATCGACGTCGTAGCCGAGGACCGGCACGCCGCCGGCCCACTTGCCCTTGCGCTTCTGGGCGGCGACCTTGTCGCGGATGCGCTCGCCGATGATCTCGCGCTCGAACTGGGCGAACGACAGGAGGATGTTGAGCGTGAGCCGGCCCATCGAGTGGGTGGTGTTGAACTGCTGGGTGACGGAGACGAACGAGACGCCGTGCTTCTCGAAGGTTTCCATGATGCGCGAGAAGTCGAGGAGCGAGCGGCTGAGGCGATCGACTTTGTAGACGACCACGCAGTCGATCCCGCCAGCATCGATGTCGCGGAGGAGCCGGGCCAGCGCCGGCCGTTCCATGCTGCCGCCCGAGAAGCCGCCGTCGTCGTAGCGGTCCGGCAGACAGGTCCAGCCCTCGGCCTTCTGGCTGGCGATGAACGCTTCGGCACCCTCGCGCTGGGCGTCGAGACTGTTGAACTCCTGGTCCAGACCCTCCTCGCTGGATTTGCGGGTGTAGATGGCGCAGCGAATCCGCCGCGTCTCGGCCTTGCTGTGGCCGCTCGCAGCGGCGGTCGTGCTTCGCCGGCTCACGGCTTGGCCTCCAGCTGGAAGAACCTGAACCCATTGAGGTGGCTGCCGGTCACCTTCTTGGCGATCGCGGTGAGGGTGCGGTAGCGCTGGCCGTCCCACTCGAATCCCTGACCATCGTCGAGCACCACGACGCGAATAGTGCGGCCCTTGTACTTGCGGACGATCGCCGAGCCGGGCGGTGGCAGGCGCGGGTCGCGCGGTTCAGCGGTAGAGACCGCTCGCGTGGCAGTGGGAGGGGCGCCCGGCTGGGGCGGGTGAATCTGCGTGCGCGGCGCCATGACGCGCACCTCGGCATCGTCGGCCAGTTCGGCCGCGCGGCGGCGGGCACGCTCGGACAGATCGCCCTCAGCGTTGGACTGCATCCGCCAGGCGATCTTGCGGATGAGGTACGCCCGGTGCCGCGTGCGGCAGGGCTGGTTGCAAAGTTGCTCGTAGCGCTCCACGAGTTCACTCGTGGTCATCCGGTGCAGGGCGTCGATCTCGCGTTCGATGGTCGTCGGCATGTGGCGGCTCCTTTCGGCATGGAGACCCGGCCCTAACCGCGGGGCCGGTTCACCACAGTGAGGCGCGAAGGCTCGCCGAGTTCAAGTGCGATGTCGCCGGAATCTGCGGATTGGGCGGGCGGCGAAGATGCTCGCGCCCGGGCGGCCCGGGCGTATCGCACGAGGCCACATGCGAGGATGCGGGCGATCTCGGTGCGACGCTCGGCGGCGGACATGGTGGCGGGGTCGGTGATGGGGGGCACAGCGGGCTCCGGCACAGGACACGAAGCGGCGCCAAACGAGGAGCGCCGTCATGGGTTACCTATGCCGGGCGTGGGGGAGTTGCGCGCTCAGCCGGCGAGACGATTCAGGAATATGCTCACTACCCGAAATGCCCCGTCAACCGATCGATCTCTGGACTCCGAGGTATCCTGCCGGGCGATTGCATTCGCATTTCCAGAAACTGACGCAGATGCCGGAGACTCAGCGGACCATTACGCGTTGGGCGGACGGTTTCGAGGACGTCAACAACACGATCGTCCAGGAGTTCCAGACGAAGTTTTCGCCCGCATTCTGGGAGCTGTATCTCCACGCGATGTTTCGGAGTCTTGGATTTGGAGTCGCACGCCCAGCGCTCCGCCCTGATTTCGTCCTCAACACTCCGCATGGAGCGATCGCTGCCGAGGCCAAGGTGACGGAACCCAGTCCGGGCGATGCACCGGAATGGACACCGAAGCAAGAGGTTGCATTCAACCGTGATGAGTTCTACGAGCGGTCCAGCATAAAACTTGCCGGAGCGATGGCGACCAAGCTCAGATCATTCCTTGAATACGCCAGCGAGCCACACGTCAAAGATCGTCCATTCCTGCTGTGCTTGAGCCCGTTTGATCACCCTTGGTTTGTTGTTCAAGGCTTCGGAGCGATCACTCGGGTGCTCTACCAGTATGGCGATCCCATAGTCGGCTTTGACAAGACTGGGGCAATGGTCGAGACTGGCCATCAGCGCGTTGCATCCGTGACCAAGCCGAATGGAACCAAGGTTCAACTCGGGCTGTTCCTCGATCGAGAGTATGCGCCGATCAGCGGTGTGTTCTTCAACCCGCGGGCAACCGTGAGCAAAGTCTTCGCTGATCCACTCCGCAAATCGCACAAGGATGATCGGGTCAGTGCTGTTTGGTACTTCCCATCGATCGGTGAGATTCGCGCTGGCCACGTTCATCCCTCGGAACATCGTGAGTCATTGGCGGATGGAGGGTATCTCCTGCTCAACTCTCATGCCCGGCACGCGGTCAACCCGGACGCCTTCTTCGCGCACGGGGTCACGGTGTGTAGCTTCGATGAGAGTGATCGCGTTCTGACATCACGGACGCCCGAGCCGTTTCTGAAGGAGCGAACCTCGCTCGGAGTGGTCCCGGATTCGTGAGGCGTGCAATGCGCGGGAGGATGAGAGGTGGGTCACTTTCAAGCCGAGTGCGTGGACAAGCAGACCGGACGTACCTTTCTGCTGCGACTTCTTGGCGCTGATGCCGACGAAGCTCGAAGTGTTCCGATGGGGTGGGGATTCATCATCGCCACCCCTGAACCTGTTCACCCAGTGTTTTTGCGGTCGGCCAGTGGAGGAGGCACCATGCGCGGTGGCCAGATCGTGCCTCGGTCCGCCGTGTGGGACGCGACACAGTCGCAGAGCCTCGATGAGATGCTTGGACTCCGCGACCGCGACTGTCACGCGGTGGAACGACACTTTTTCCTGCAGCAGATGGCTGAATTGGCGTACAAGCAGCGGCAGAATCGATCCGATGCCCTGACATGGTCTGAGTGGGCTTGCTGGCAATGGCTCATGGAGGCACCCATCTTGATTGAAGCCATGCGCCAGGAGTTCTCTACAGGTCGATTCGTACGCATGGGTGTGCCGAAGCGCCTCGTGATCATCCTGGAGAAGTCTGGGCACGTCGAGCGAGCACTAGACGTAGCGCGGACGTGCCAAGTGCTGAATCTGACGCCCGATGACACCCAGTACTTGGCGACGAAGGCCGAGCGGCTTGGTCGTTCCTTGGATCGAAGATAGCCTGTGGGCGAGCGAACTCTGTCGCGCCCCCTCACCGAGCGCAACGGTGGAGGTTGCGCTCCCTATGTGCTGGCTCCATTTGGACATCGGGACCCGGCCCTATCCTGCTTTGTCACGCGACCACGTATGGCTGTTGAAACAGCGCGGACAGCGGAAATTCACTGGACCGCCGTGAATCAATAATGAGTCGATTACCTTGATCGTCGTGTGACAGACGGGACATTTTGCAGCCCGCTTCTGAAAATGCGCATCAACGGCTCCTTCGATCTCGATCGGTGTCCACTCTCGAAAGGTGCTGCGCCGAGGATCGTCGTCTTGTGTGGCTTGATGTTCATTGCCACATCGGACGCACGAGAAGTAGAGCAGGTATCCATCCTCACCGAGACGGTTGTGCGCTGGCGTGAGCACCGTCCCGTCGATTGGGCAACGTACAGAACGCTGCAGCCAGTAGTCCTCGATCATCCCGCCAATCTGTTCTGAATTCCATTCCATTCGTAGTTTCCTTGCGTCAATGATAGGCGCGCTTCAGAAATTTTGTGCATCGCTTGAACTGCAGGCCGCCATCCAAGTGCCATTCATCCTCGTGCTCTGTGGGAACGGGTCCATTTTCGGTTGGATCGAACGATGGTTCGTGGAGTTAGAAATTGAGCCATAGCATCTCCCTCATTCTCATCTTCGTGCGCCCGCCGGCTGCGTGGTTTGGGATCAGCATTTCAACTGCGCGCCATGAGGCGTACCACTGATCATAGAGAGGAGACGGATACCCACTAACTATGACTTTCCCGCGACATGCACCCAGCACATCAGCCAACTCACGGTGATCTGTCTCGCTCATCTCCACGCCGTAGACATCCCGACTGCCCTTGTGTCGAGTCTCAGGAAGATACGGCGGATCGCAGTAGAAGAGCGTGTCTGGGCTGTCCCATTGCCGAATGACTTCAACGGCGGGCCTAGAGACGAACTGAACCGTTCGAAGACGACTGATGATTAGGGGTAACTGATCGTCAATGGCAGACAGGTAGCCCGAGACGACGTCAGCCATTCCTCGGCGAACTCTGTGCAGCGTAAAGCTAAAAGAATCTCCTCGACCGCCGAGCGATTGCCGCCACCGCACAAAGTCACGTCGAGCTTGCTCGATTTCATCAGTCACGGCGCCAACGGCACCGTCAAATTCGGACTCACTGTATGGAGTAAGTGTCAGTCGGCGTCGAAGTTCATCGCCATGCTCCCTGAGGATGCGGAAGAAGCGATAGATGCGTTCATCGAGATCGTTGTAGACCTCGACCTCGGCGGGAGGCTTGTTGAGCAAGACCGACGCAGCACCTCCAAATGGCTCCACGTAAGTGTGGTGCATTGGGAACTCCGCGATAATGCGTCGCGCCAAATAGTGCTTTCCACCATGCCACTTCACCGGTGGTCGTATCGGCGCCACGTTCGAGCCTCCATGCCATCAAGCCACTCTCGCCACGTTCCACACCGGTGTAAGCGCTTCAACTGCCTTGAGTTCGAGGGCACGGCGCGTTGTCACTCCCAATCCAGGAAGGCACGCGATCCGCAGATTCAGTCGCGGGCTTCGGTCGCCGTAGAGCCAAGCGGGAAGACCACGATCATTACTGTACTCCAAATGCTTCTCGATCCGGTGCCGAAGATTCTCGGTCTGAGCGACATATGCGACCCGATCTTGAGACTCGAACACATAGAGGCCCGGCTCCTCTGGCACGAGCCGCAGTCGAATCGACCTGGCCAACCCGAGGGTGTCGAAATCAGGAAGCTCCAGTTGAGCAGCGGTCTTCACGAGTCGGCCGGCTTTGCGAATTCCGAGCGCGATCCACCGATACTCCAGTGGTGTGAATCCTGGAGCGAGTCGGTCGGCGATCCGATCGAACTCCGTTGCAAGATCGGGATCGCAGATGATGCGATCCAGTGACACCTCGCGGTTCCAATCGACCTTCTCGCGATGTTTCATGTAGGCGACCGCAATCTCGCTCGCGTACTCAAACTCATCCGCGTTCTTGATCTTGAAGGTCTTCGTCTTCGTGGGGAGGTTTGTCAGGTGCCCGTTCTTTCTGGCGTTGTACAGCTCCCAGTTCAGGTCGAAGTCCGTGCCCTTGCCACCTAGCTCCCGACATCGATTGAGGAATTGCCGGTTGAGGTCGGGATCGGCTACTACGCGATCGGTGGAGAAACCCCGTCGGACCTCGAGGAATGCTTGAATGACGGCGGACTTGGGATCGTTTGCAAGGTGTTCGAGCTGGCATGCGAGTTTCGCCACAACGAGCTGATTTAGGCTGACGCCTTCTGTCTTGGCCTCAAGATCGAGCGCGGAGTGCAAGGACCGTGGAAGTCGAACGACAAAGCGACCACTCTTCTTTGGCGCGGCTCCGTTGATGACCCCGAACTTGGAGATGGCGGCCTCCAGAAGGCGCTGGAGTGACTGGTATTCCGGCGTGCCCCGAAACGCTCGTCGATCCTCAAGCGACCGATAGGCTCTGGCGATCAGCCCATCGATGGGATCGAAGACGGCGTTAGATGCGTCGGCCCATGTCGAGGCTGATTCAAGCTTCTGCCTCGCTTCTCCCAAGATGTCGCTGGCTTTAGTCATTCCCGTGACCCGATGGTGCAAACAGCCGTCCGTCAACAAGTTCAACCTGGGATTCCGTAACTTCGAAGTAAATGCTTTCCTGCCCCAACTCCCGACATGCCCGTGAGACTTCGCATCGCATCTCATCCACGCGCCGGCCATCGATGGCCACCCAGACTTCAAGCGACACATCCTCCGCCCGGCTGCCGTCAGCCATTCGGTAGGCACCGTTCACGGTGCCCCGAATTGTGAATCCGCCAAACAAGTCCAGAAACCGATCTGTGAGGCGCGTGACCACCTGAGGGGGGATCTCTGTCCCGTCGTTGTACGTCAGCGGAATGAGCATGACGCATTTCTGCACTACAAGAGATGATATCGCCCGCGATATCGCCGTCCACTGGGCAGTCGCTGCTACAGCGGGTCAAATGGGGGACGGTGCAACCTCCCAGTGGCGATGGCAAGCGTGGCCCGTTGGTGCAGCTTTTGTGAATGCGGCGTGTCACGATGAGAGTAGATTGAGATGTTGGCTTGCCATGCGGGCATCGCTCCGGATACGAACGGTTTGGTCGGCGAGTGCTTCATCCAACAGGAGTCCCCGACCGGTGATCCGCCACGTTTCATCTATGCCGCCGATACGCTGTGTGACCGCGAATCCCGCTCGAAGGTCCGAGGCCATGCGAACACCGTTGCGCCCCCTCACCGAGCGCAACAGTGGGGGTTGCGCTCCCTATAGGGGAGACAACACCCTCATAACCCAGTACCCTTCGAAACAGAGACCCGCAGAGACTTTTGGCCCAAACCGGCGCTTTGGGCGTCCCCGGCCGCGCCCATCGGTCATGACCTCGGCTCGCGCGGAGACAAGGCCTCGCATCGACGCCTCCTGCAAGTCCTTGCACAACAGTGGCCTGTAAACGCAAACGCCGCCGAGGTCTCTCGGCGGCGTCTCCGTTAAACCACGGGGCCGGCTGCGTCTGCAACCGGCCCGTCAATAGCGGGGGCAGGATTTGAACCTGCGACCTCCGGGTTATGAGCCCGACGAGCTACCAGACTGCTCTACCCCGCAATCCATGTGCCTTGCGGCACGCCGCATGTCGGGCCATGGGGGCGCCGACTTGCGGAAAGGGAGGTTAGGCTCGGCCGGGGGGAGCGTCAACAATCCCGCCCCTCGATCAGGTTCGAATGCGGTTTCGCCCCGCTTCCGGCCGATGGTTGAGGCGCAGGCCGGCGCAGAACGCCTCTCAGATTGAGCCGTCCGGGTCGGCGGTACAGGCTTTCGAGCCTGTACGATCGTGCAGGCTGGAGAGCCTGCACCTCCATTCTGTGTGCCGCCCTCGCGCGCCGGGCCGGGTCAGGCCGGCGTCGTTCGCCGGCGGCGGCCGGTCGCGTCGATCAGTGTCCGGCGGCCGCGTGGGCGGCGACCCGGCGTGCGGAGTTTTGCATGTGCCGCTTCACTCTCTATCTCGGCCCGCCGATCGCGCTCAGTTTGCTCATCACCGAGCCGACCCACTCGCTGATTCACCAGAGTTTCGAGAGCCGCGAGCGCGAGGAGCCGCTCAACGGCGATGGGTTCGGGCTGGCGTGGTACGTGCCGAGCATGAGCGAGCGGCCGGCGGTCTTTCGCTCGATCTCGCCGGCGTGGAGCAACCGGAATCTTCTCGAACTTTGCCGGGTCACGAAGACGCACTGCCTGCTGGCGCACGTGCGGGCGGCGACGCGCGGCATCCCGGTGACGGAGACGAATTGCCATCCCTTCACGCACGACCGATTCGCGCTGATGCACAACGGCGACGTCGGCGGGTTTCATCTCATGCGGCGGAAGATCATCGGCGAACTTTCCGAACGGGCGTTTCATGCCATGCAGGGCACGACGGACTCCGAGCACCTCTTCGGGATGTTCCTCGACGAGCACGAGGCGGTCGGCGGCGGCGCGGCAACAGGCGAGTCGCTCGCCGGCGCTCTGGAGCGCACGCTTCAGCGCCTCGCGGCGCACGGCCGGGCGATCGGCGCCGATGAACCGTCGTTCCTGAACGTGGCGGTCTCGGACGGTCGGCACGCGGCGGCGTCGCGCTGCACGACCGATCCGCGCGGGCGCGCCGACACGCTCTACGTCCACATGGGTCGGCGCTACGTGTGCGAAGGCGGCGTGTGCCGAATGATCGAGCCGACGGACGGCGGCGGGCCGACGGTCATCGTCAGTTCCGAGCCGCTCAGCGACGACCCCGGCTGGACGGAAGTTCCGGTGAACCACCTCGTGGTGATCAATGAGGACCGCACGGTGAGCATGAGGCCCTGCGCCCTGTGATTCGCCCTATTGACCGGCGGCGGCGGCGCGGGCCGTGGCCATGAGATCGCCAATGAGCGCGCGCCACGCGGCGCGCGGCCCGATGGCGAACTTCTGATTCACTTCAAGTTCGACGGCGGCGTACTTCGAGGCGGGCCAGCGCCGGCGCAGCGAAGTGCCCAGGCCGTCGGAGACGCCGCGGTAGGGCCGGTTGCGGTGAATGGTCAGGTCCGGCCGGGCCTCGCGCAGGAGGCTCTGCCAGCGCGTGCAGAAGCGTCGCTCGAAAGCGCGCGAGGGGTCGAAGAGCAGGCCGACGTCGGTGGGGCGCGTCACGCCGTCAAGCACGGGAGTGAAGGTGTGCATGGCGAGGTGGAGGACGGCGCCGGCTTCGTCGATGCCGCGCTGGGCGCGCTCGACGACCCGGCGCCGATGCGGGTAATACCAGCGCTCAAGGATGCGCTGCTTCTCGGGCGCCGGCAGGTCGCGCGTGATCGCCGAGAAGAGCGAGCGATGATGCTCGGAGCGGTTGAGTTCAACGAGCAGCCGAGTCGTCGTCGAGTAAATGAGCGGCGCGCGAAGGTCGCGGGCGAAGACGCGGGCCAGGTCGAGCGCGCCGGGATCCCAGCCGCGGTGCGTTTGGAGCAGGGCCTGGTGTGGCGCGAAGAGGACGGCGTAGCGCGGCGGCACGCGGTTGCCCCCGTGCTCGCAGGTGATGAGAATCGCCGGCGCCCGCTTACGCTTCAACGAACATCTCTCCCTGCTCGAGGCATTCGCACAGGCGGCCGTAGGTCTGCGAGAGCGCCCTTCGATCGGGCTGAGGGCCGAGGGCGCGGGTCAATCGCGTCGCAAGCGTGCCCTGCGAGAGGATCGTCCGCAGGGCGCTCTTGAGGTCGGCGGAGATGCTCGGGTTTGGAAAGAGGAGCGACTCGGCGAGGTGATGCCAGAGTTGCCCGGCCGTGCAGGGGCGCGAGCCGCGCAGGCCGAAGAGTTCGAGGTAGGCGGCGTCGTTGATCGGCGCATTCTCGGCGGCGCGCACGGTGGCGAGGAAGATGTCGGCGAGCGGCGCGATCGGCCAGGCCATCTGCGAGCGCGTGTCGCACCACTTCTGCGCGCACAGCGCACGGACGACTTCGACGACGGCGCGCAGGACGGCGAGATCGGCCGAAACGGTCTCCTGCACGTCGAGGACGCGGATCTCGATGGCATGGCGATCAAAGCGGGCGATGGCGCCGCGGGCGTTGAGCCACTCGTGCTGGAGGATGCCGGCGGGATCGAGGGGGGCGATGTCGGCGTAGAGGCGCGCCAGGATCTCCGTCTCGTAGGCAGCGCGGGTATAGACGGCCTCGGGAATCACCGCCCCGCTCACGCTCGGCACGCGCTGGGCGTTGCGGCGGTAGACTTCGAGGCGGTTGTCGAGCACGCCCGTCACCTTCCCATCCACAACGGGCGAACTCGCGGCGAGCGCCGGGAGAATGGGCAGGACGAGGCGAATCGCCGCGTGGAGACGGCCGAACTCTTCGTCGCTGCCGAAGGGCAGGTTGAGATGCGCGCTCTGGAGATTCGCCCAGCCGTGCCCCTGGCAGGAGAAGATGCGGTCAAAGGCCTCGTACGTCGGGCTGTACTCATGCGGCCAGAGGCGCATTTCAGCGTGCGGATCCATCCAGGGGTGCATGGCGCCGGGCATGAGGCGGCCGCCCATCGGCTCGAGGATGGAGTTGATCGCGCGGACCTGCGCATTGAACGGATCGATCAGCGGATCGATGGCGCGGGCCGGCTCGGTGGTCTTGAGTTCGATGACGTGCAGGGCGAGTTCGTTGGACCAGGTGATCTCCCCGGCCTCGAAGTCCGACGCGTACGACCCGGCGGCGCTGCGGATGACCTCATCGCAGATCGGCATGACGTCCAGCGTGCCGTCCCGGACGATCATGTATTCGAGTTCGACGCCGAAGGCCTCGAACAGGCGGAGCGTTCGCGTGGGTTCGATCACAGTCGAGCCTTTCCTTCGGTTCGCGCACGGACGCGGGTGAGAAAGCCGTTCATGATGCGGAGATAGAGATCATCCTTGAGGATCCGGTCCTCGAAGCCGGCGTCGATGTTGGGGTTGTCGTTGACTTCGACGACGATGCCCTTGCGCTTCACCTCCTTGAGATCGACGCCGTAAAGCCCGTTGCCCATGAGGCGCGCGGCGCGGACGGCGGCGCGGACGATGGGCCGGGGCGCCTCATCGACGGGGCAGCAATCGACCTTGCCGTAGGAGTGCGATCCATCGCGGTCGTGCTTGACGATCTGCCAGTGCTTGCGGGCCATGTGGTAGCGGCAGGCCCACAAGGGCTGGCCCGCGAAGACGCCGATGCGCCAGTCGAAGTCCGTCGGCAGAAACTCCTGCGCCACGAGCAGGTCGGACTTCTCGAGCAGTTCCTCGACGCGGGCGCCGAGTTCCTCATCCGTGGTTACCTTCACGACGCCGTGCGAAAAGGAACTGTCGGGCTGCTTGAGCACGCAGGGCAGGCCGAGCGTGGGCACGATCTGGTCCACGTTGCCACGGTGAACGATGAGCGTGCGCGGCGAGGGGATGTGGTGGCGGAGCAGCGCCTCGGCGAGGTAGACCTTGTTCGTGCAGCGGACGATCGACTCGGGGTCGTCGATCACGACGAGCCCCTCGGCGGCGGCGCGGCGGGAGAAGCGGAACGTGTGATGATTGACCGCGGTCGTCTCGCGGATGAAGAGGGCGTCAAACTCGCCGATGCGACCGTAGTCGTCCTTGGTGATCATCGTGGCGTCAAAGCCGACCTGCTCGGCGGCGCGGGTGAACTTCCGCAAGGCCTTCTCGTTGGAGGGCGAGTCGTCGGCCTTCGGGTCGTGGAGAACGGCCATGTCGTACTGAGCCGCCCGGGGACGAGAGACGCTCCGCGTGTGCCCGGCGAAGTGCCGCGTCGCCACGTCGATGAGATACGGCCAGTGCGAATCCGGTACGTCGCTGGCCGGGATCGGCTTGATGTGAACCAGCCGCCAGCGGTCGTCGCGCACGAAGTGCGCCCTCAGCATCGGCGCCGGGAAGAGGTTGAACAGTTGCAGCGCCAGCCGCGTGTAGCGCTGCGCCATGTTGTGCCCGAAGTACACGCTGAGCACGAAATGGTCCGACTGGATCGGCCCGAGGCAGTGCTGCACGAGATCGTCGAGGTCGTCGGTGACAGAGCGGACGATCGTCAGCGAGCGCATGTCCTGAATGGTGGTGACGCTCGGCAGGGGCCGGTGGCCGCGGGCGGCGGCGAGAAGCGACACGTAGTAGCCGGTGGACTGGTAGCGGTAGGAGCGGCTGAGGTTGAAGACCCGTGTGCGGCGCCGCTCGCTGTAGGCCGCGTCCGTGAGGTAACTGCGGCCGGACACGACCTCCACACCGGGCACGCTGGAAGGCCAGTCGTCAGGATCACTGACGACGATCAGGGCGGACATGCGTCGCCTCTACTCTTTCTTTGGACTCGAGGGGTCTGAGGATCAACAGGTTGGCGTCGTAGGTGATCGTCCCGAGCATGATCGAGCAGATGAGCCGGTCGATGTCCACGTGGTAGCGCCGGTCGGGGGTCTGCGGATTGGAGCCCAGCGGGTCGGCGACGAGCACCTGACGATCCTTCGGGTCGTAGCCGCATAGCACGACAAAGTGGCCGGTCGGCTCGCCTCGCAGGTCGTCCGCGACCGCCCGGTCGTTCGGGAAAATCTCGCGCGAGCAGTCGTAGAGGTAGGTCGCGCTCAGCCCGGTGAGGATCGGGATGCCGCGCTTGAGGTACTTGCGAAACAAGGCCGCGTTCATGTCGGTGAACCGGACCTCTCCACCGTGCGTGAGGAAGTCGAGATAAAGATGCGTGGCGTGATGGAGGCGCGGCGAGGTCTTGAACGCGAGTTGCCGCGTGAGGCGCTCGGCGAGGTCGGGCGCGTCGGGGCCGAACCACGTCGGGTCGAAGAGGTCGAGATTCCAGGTGTAAATACGGGCCTTGTAGCCCCGCCTGATCGCATGATTGGCGAGCATGACGGCGAGGGTGCCCCCGTCGGCCAGTCGCCCCGTTTCGCGGATCACGTCATCGAGTTCGATCTCGTCTCCGTAATACTCGTAGACCGCCTGCAGGCACGTCGGTCCGCACGTCGTGTCGTCGGGCTGCGCCTTGATGTCGAACTGGAGGTGGGTCTTCATGGGGAAGAGGCGTCAGGCATTGGGCAATAGGCACTGGGCACCAGGCACTAGGCATCAGGCATCAGGCAATAGGCAATAGGCATTAGGCATCAGGCATGAGGGCGCCATGCGCCGTACGAGACCGCTTGCGTCTTCGCATCATGACCCCGCGGCGCTGGGCGCGGCGCTCCAAAGCGCCTCACGCGGGCAGAAACCCCTTCACAACTTCGATCAGAATCAAGATGATGATAATCCACTCAAGCAGTTCCATTCGCACCGATGACTGCCGCTCGTTCATGCGGTCGTAGATGGTGTCGATCGTCTCAAGTTTGCGGTTGATGTTGGCGCCCCACTGCGGCAGGTGGAATCGCTGCGAGACGGCGCGGTAGACGCGAGAGAGGTACTGGTCGCCGACGAGTTTCATCGAGTGCGTGGCGGCCTCGAAGAGCACGGCTGAATCGGCGTGCAGCGCGCCCAGGCGCCGAAGTTCGCTTCCGCCGATCCCCAGAAACGTCTGACGCCAGCCCTTGAAGCGGGCGAGCAATTCGTACGACGCGTCGAGAATGCGCTCCAGTTCGTCGTCCAGCGAGCGCATCTGCACGAGTTGCACGTTGGCGTATTCGAGGATCGAGCGGACATCCTCGGCGTCGGGCCCGAGGAGCAGCGCCGCGTGCCAGTCGATGACGGCGGCGTCGCGCGAGCCGTACGCCGTCGTCTGCGCCAGCGCATCGCCAACTTCCTGCTGAGAGAGGAAGTCATGCTCGGCCCGGAGGATGCGGGCGATGATCTCCCGGTGGCCCGTCAGGAAGGCGTCCACCGACGCGCCCGGGGGCTGGTCGATCTCAAAGACGACGTAGTCCTCAACCGCCGGCGCGAGGCCGGGTTTGCTCACCGCCCGTCCGAGGGCGCCGATCACGCCTTCAAGGTGCCGCCGCGCCTCCAGCGCCAATGGTCCGTGGTCGTAGAGCGCCTCGCTCAGCGCCACGAGGTCCCCAAGCGCGCAGTTCAGAGGAAAGGTGAAGCGCACCGACGCCGCGCCGAAATCGTACAGGTTCACGTCCACCGTCGCGGCCGAAACCGAGCCGGCCGCCTCGAACGGCTCCGAAGCGAGCGTCAGGCGCAGCGGACGCGACTGCGTCTGGATCGACTGCGGCGCCCGCTTCTTCTTCTGGATGACGGCGCGCCGGCTCGCGGTTGCGAGCGCCCGCTCCGCCTCGTCGAGGTCGATGGCGAATCCGACGTCAAAGGCGAAGAAGGCGTGGCAGGCGCCGCCGGCGGGCACGGGCCGCCCCTCGCTCTCCGCTGTCCCCTCGGGCCTGGACGCCATTTCCACCACGTCGCGCATCCCACTTTCCGCCGCGGCGCCCGGTGCCCGCAAACGGCGGGCCGGTCGATCTTCGCGCGGCGCGGCCCGTCCGGGCCGGAGAGTGCTAACTCAGGTTCATCGTCATGAGGAACTCGGCGTTGGAACTGGTCTTCTCCAGGCGCGACTTGAGCAGTTCCATCGCCTCCACCACGTTCATGTCGCTGAGCACCTTGCGCAGCCGGTAGACGAGTTCGAGTTCCTTGGGATCGAGCAGCAGTTCCTCGCGCCGCGTCCCCGAGGCGCTGATGTCAATGGACGGATAGATGCGCTTGGCGACGAGGCGGCGGTCAAGGTGCAATTCGCTGTTGCCCGTGCCCTTGAACTCCTCGAAGATGATGTCATCCGCCCGGCTGCCGGTGTCGATGAGGGCGGTGGCGATGATGGTGAGAGAGCCGCCGTTCTCGATGTTGCGGGCCGCCCCGAAAAACTTCTTGGGCTTCTGAAGCGCGCCCGTGTCGATGCCGCCCGTCCCGATCTTGCCCGAGTGCGGCATCTCGTTGTTGTACGCCCGCGCCAGTCGCGTGATCGAGTCGAGCAGGATCACGCAGTCCTCGCCGAACTCCACGTAGCGCTTCGCCTTGTCGATGACCATCTCCGCGACCTGCACGTGACGGGCCGTCTGCTCGTCGAAGGTCGAGGCAATGACTTCGACCTCGGGCGGCGTGTTGCGGCGGAAGTCCGTCACCTCCTCGGGACGCTCGTCGATGAGCAGCACGATGATCTTCGTCCCCGGGCAGTTCTTGATGATCGCGTTGGCCATCTTCTGCAGCAGCACCGTCTTGCCGGTGCGCGGCGGGGCGACGATCAGCGCCCGCTGGCCCTTGCCCAGCGGCGTCACGAGATCGACCACCCGCATGTTGATCTCTTTCGACGTCGTTTCGAGCACCAGCCGCTTGTCCGGGTGGAGCGGGGTGAGATCCTCGAACGTCGGCAGATGGTGCAGGGCGTCGGGCGTGCGGCCGTTCACCCGGTCCACCCGCAGCAGGGCGAAGTACCGCTCCGACTCTTTGGGCGGGCGCACGGTGCCTTCGATGATGCACCCCTGCCGCAGTCCGAAGCGCCGGATCTGGCTCGGGCTGACATAAATGTCGTCGGGGCAGGGCAGGTACGAGTAGGCGGGCGAGCGCAGAAAGCCAAAGCCGTCGGGAAGAATCTCGAGCACGCCCTCGCCGACCATCAGACCCTGGTTGGCCATCCGCGCCTTGAGGATGCGGAAGATGAGTTCCTGCTTCTTGAGTCCGGCGGTGTCGGTAACGCCTTCGCTCTCGGCGACCTTGAGCAGGTCGTCGAGTTCCATGTTCTGGAGTTCCGAGATGTGGAGGACCTCGCCGCCTTCGCCGCCCCCCGACGCGTCCATCGGCGGAAGCGTCGCCAGGGCCTGGGCTTCGGCTTCGAGGTCTTCGTCCTTGGGAAGCGCAGCCGGGTTCACTGGCGGCTGGATGCTGCTGGCGCCGCCTCCGCCTCCGCCTCCCATGCCGTTGCCCTTCTTGCGGCGGCGACGGTTCGCCTTCTTCTGGCCGTTCTTGCGCTTCGTCGCGGTCTGCTGATTGCTGTCCACGGTTGAACTCCACGTTGTCGAGGGGCGGCCTGCGGAGGCCTGGTCTGCGGGGGGCGAACTTGGTGATTCGGCTGTCATGATGGAACCGGCTCTTGGATTACCGGAGGGGAGGGGGCGCATCCCGGATCGGGAACGTCGCTCAAGGACCGGAATGCGTCGGCTGTCGGCCCCGGGGCGAGGCGTCCGGACAACCGGATTGCGTGCAGGGGGGAAACCTTGGCCCGAAAGGCCGACTCCGGTGAGCCGCGGTTCACGCCTCGTCGAAGCGTGCGTCGGCGAACTTCGCCCGGATCTCGTCGAGAATCGACCGGACGCGCCGTTGAAGGTCGGCGACATCCCCGTCGTTGATAATCAAATGATCGGCCCGCTCCCGCTTCGTTTCAAGGGGCCACTGATTTTTTTCTCGGCGATGCAGTTCCGCAGCGTCCCAGCCCCGGCTCGCCCGCACCCGTTCCACGCGAACCGGTTCCGCAGCATCCACGAAAATCACCGCGTCGCACTGGCGGTCCAGCCCCGCCTCAAACAGCAGCGGGGCGTCGATCACAAAGGCCGCGACCGACCCCTCGGCGGCCGCGTCCTGCCAACTCCTCATACGCTTCTCCTCGACCAGCGGATGCACCAAATCCTCAAGACGGCGGCGTTGCGCCTCGTCGCCAAAGACGAGCCGCGCCACCGCCTTCCGATCGACTTCTCCGGATGCGGTGAGCATGCCTCGGCCCCACCACTGAGCCAGGGTGTCGCGAACTTCCGGCCGCGCAAGCACTTCCCGAACGTCGTCGTCCGAGTGGCTCACAGCGCAGCCCATCGTCCCCAACAGCCGCGCCACCTCGCTCTTGCCCGAACCGATCCCGCCCGCGATCCCGATGACGGGGGCGGGGAGCGCGCGATCCGATCCGCTCGCGGAGGGGCCTGGGGCATTCGTCATGAGGCAACTATAAGCGGCCAGCGGCAACGCACCCGACGCACTCGCGAGCGGTCAAGGCGGCCCTCCGGCCATCCGCCGCCGCCGGCCCCTTCCCCCAAGTGCCAAGTGCCCAGTGCCCAGTGCCCAGTGCCCAGCGTCCCGTGCCCAATGCCTTTTGCCCCCCTCACTCAAACGTCCACGTGATCGTGTGGCTGATCTCGCACTCGACCGGCGCGACGGCCTGGAGGCGGACTGTGCGGCCGCGGGCGATGAGGGGGACGTTCACTGTGATCGTCGCAACTCCATTCACGTCGGCGCGGACGGCGGGGAGGGCGATGGGGTCGCGGATGAGCAGCGTCCCGCCGGGGCAGGCGGCTCGAACCTTCTGCGCGCCTTCCTGCGTGCCCCAGACGAGATGCACGCGCTGATTCGGTTGCAGGCCCGTCACGGTGATCGTGTTCGTTGTCCCCGCGCGGCCGGGCACGGGATCGGACATCTCGAAGCGGTATGGCGTCACGAGGAAGCCCCGTTCGCGCCCATCATCGTACTCACCGAAGGCCGCAATCTGGCCGGCGTCGTTAATGTCCTTGGCCAGGATCAGGGTGATCCCAGGGTGCCTCGTGATGAACTCATTGAGGTCGAAGAGGGTGTATTGCTGGCCGTCGCGCTCCCAGGCCACGGCATGCTGCCGACCGCTGCGGCACCGTGGGTCCGGATTCGACTCGCCGGCGATCAGTCCCGCGTTGTTGATGGCCCAGCCGCGAGAGGAGCAGTCGCCGATGTCCGGCAGCAGCGTTCGCTGATCGGCATACCAGTGGAAGACTCCGAATCCCGTCAATCTGGCCACGACTTCGTCGCGATCATTGATTGAGATGGCCGCGCCGTCCTGCCAGGCGGGTTCGCCGCCGATGTCGATGGTCTGCCCGTCGCGCCAGAGGGTCGGACGCGAGACTCTGTAGAGTTCGTTGTATGACGCCCCAACCGCGTGGCCGAGGTTGTTCACGGCGCCGATCGCGCTGCGTGGGCCGCCGACCTGTGTGGGCGTTGTGCCGCGCCACAGCGTCGCATATGTAATGGTGAATCCACAATCGCAGCCAATGAGACATTCGGGCCATGGACGTTCATCGACCGCTCGCACCGAATCAGTACTGGTGCCCGGCAGGAGATCCAACAGATGAATGCCGTCCCTGACCGTCCACGCGAATGAACGAATCAACAGACCGGGATCCTCGAAGGCAATGCCGACGACCACTCCTGCGGAACCGATGTCCTGAGCGAGCACGAGACCGAAACCCCGAGGAGATGGAATTATGAACCGCTCCCCGTTGATCCAGACGAGCGGCGTGGATGGAGCGTTGCCCGAAGTGACCAGAACTCGCGCATAGTCATCCAGCGCATCAACTGCCGTTGTGAGATGCCATTCCACCGGCCGCAATTCGATGAGGTCGTAACCGCTGACGCCGGTGGGCTGGGCGATCGCGTGCGCTGCGAACAACGCGGCATACGCGCCCACCCATGATGCATGGAGCCGCACAGACCTCATGGCACGCTCCTTCGGAAATGTCGAGTCTCAGGGAGTATAACGCAGTTGCCGCTCTGCGCCTCATGGCGCTCCGTCACTCTCATGGGGGAAGTCACCCTGAAATGACGACGGCGCGGCCAGATCCGATCCCCATCCGCACATCAATGCGATTCCGTTCAACACAGGCGAGGCGGCGAAGATTCGCGTCCTGCCGATGCCGGAGGGCACGCCGATCAGTTTCGGACACAGTCAGGAACTGCTCAGCGTCGTTGCCGATTGGGCCACGACGCCGAGCACCAACCACGGCGTGGTCCCGATCGCCGAAGAACTCGACGGCCTCGCCGGCGACCGGCACATCAACTTCCTCCGTGACGCGGTGCTGCGCCTGACGTTGGTGCGGGAGTGAGGCGGGAGAAGAGGTGGGCGACGTGCGTCGGGTGCGTCGGGAGTCCGCTCGGGGCGGCCCGGTCGTGGTATGATCCTGTTGATGGGCCGCCGCGGTCGGATTCTCGTGCGGTGCGTGAGCCTTGTCGTGCTGCTCCTCGCGTGCGGGCGGCCGGCGGGGAGCGCGTGCGGTTTCGCCGCCCCGACCTCCAACGCCGATCTCTGGTACCTCGTCACCCTCCAGGGCCAGCACGCCGGGTGGATGCACGTGCAGACGACGCGGCAGGCCGACGACGCCGCGGGCGGCGGCGAGCGCATCACCACGGAGATGGAGTGGACGCTCACCGTCTCGCGCGCCGGAACCTCCGTCGCCTCGCGCAAGCAGGGGCGCTTCATCGAAACGGCCGACGGCCGGCCCATCTCAATGTGGTCGCTCCAGGACCTCGGTTCGGCGCCGCGCGAGGCGGAGTATGAGTTCGGGCCCGAACAGGTCACCGTTCGCATCACCGAAGCGGGCCGCACCACCACGACGACGCGTCCGATGCCCGGCGGCGAGTGGAAGACGCCGCACCAGGCCGCGGAGTTTCTCGCCGCGCGGGTGCGCGGCGGGGCCGACTCGATCACGCTCACGGCCATCGACGCGCTCGGCGAGGCCGCGCCCGTCACCATCACGCGCGAACTGCTGCATCGCGATCAGACGATCGAAGTGCGCGGCAAGAAGGTCCGCGCGACGCGCTGGAAGACCGTGCAGGCGAATCTGCCGAACTTCGCCGCGACGGAGTACTTCGACCCGCAGGGCGTTCTGGTGCGCAGTGAAGTCGATCTCGGGGGGATGGTGATCGTCACGCTGCTGGCCGACGAGGCGCAGGCGAAGCGCGTCGGCGCCGGGCCGGAGATGATGCTCAGCACCTTCGTCGAACCGAGCCGCCCCATCGCGCGGCCGGCGCATCTGCGGCGCGCCGTCTTCGACCTCTCCGTCGCCGAGGGTGGGATGCCCGAACTTCCATCGACCGGCGCGCAGAGCGTCGAAGCGATCGAAGGCGGCGCCCGGCAGCGCCTCACCGTCGACGTCGCGCGCCGGCAGACCGAGCAGGCGGAGGACGCGAACCAGTGCCTCGGCGCGTCGGACCTCATCAACACCACCGATGCGCGCGTCGTCGAACTCGCCGGCCGGGCGGTGCGCGGCGTGCGCGATGACCCGCTGAAGCGCGCCGAGGCGATCCGGGCCTACGTCAACCGCTACATCCGTCGCAAGAGCCTGGGCGTCGGCCTTGCCTCGGCCGCGGACGTCGCGCGCAGCCGCGAGGGCGACTGCACCGAGCACGCCGTGCTCACCGCCGCGATGCTTCGCACGCAAGGCATCCCCGCCCGCGTCGCCACGGGCCTCGTCCTCGTCGATGAGATCGCCGGCCGCAAGTCCATCTTCGGCTACCACATGTGGACGCAGGCGCTCATCGACGGCTGCTGGGTGGACTTCGACGCGGCGCAGGCGCACCGCTTTGACGCGACGCACATCGCGCTGAGCGTCTCGGCGCTGGACGACGGCGCGCTGCTCTCCGAGATCACGTCGATCCTCCCGCTCATGGGGCGCCTGCGCATCGACGTCGTCGAACTCGAGTATTAGGGCGGCTCACGGAATGGTGGTGCAGGCTTTCCAGCCTGCACGATCGTACAGGCTCGAGAGCCTGTACCGCCGATCCGGACGGCTCATTCTGAGAGGCGTTCTTAGCGCGATTCGCCCCCCGCTATACTTGAGGCCGCATGTCGATCGACCTGACCGATCTTCCGCCGCTCCCGCCGCGACCGGCCGATTCGCACAAGGGCCACTTCGGCACGGTGCTCGTCATCGGCGGATGCGACGACGGGGTACACACCATGATCGGCGCGCCGGCGCTCGCGGCGCTCGCGGCTCTGCGCACCGGCTGCGGTTTGGCGAAACTCGCGCTGCCGGGCACGGTGCTCGCGCCGGCGATCGCCATCGCGCCGAGCGCGACGGGCATCGCGCTGCCCCTCGACGATGGCATGCGGCTGTTGCCCAGCGACGCGGCGGCCCTGCTCGCGCCGGAGATCGAGCGGGCGGCGTGCCTCGCCGTCGGGCCGGGCTGGGGCGTGGGCTTTGACCGCCAGCAACTGCTCATGTGGCTCCTCGCGCAGGATGAGGCGCCGATCGTTCTCGACGCCGATGGGCTCAACAACCTCGCCGAAGTGCGCGAGTTTTCCGCGGATCTGCGCGCCCCGCTGATCCTCACGCCGCATCCCGGCGAGTTTGCGCGCCTCGCGGCAACGCTGGGCATGCCCGGCGCGGAGCGCGATCGCGCTGCGGCCGCCGTCGAGATGGCCCAGCGCCTCGGCTGCGTCGTCGTTCTCAAGGGCGCGGCGACGATCGTCACCGACGGGCAGCGCGCCTGGACCGCCGCCTTCCACAACCCGGCGCTGGCCACCGCGGGCACCGGCGACGTCCTGACCGGCGCGATCGCCTCGGCCGTGGCGCAGTGGTGGAAGCCGCACATGGGGCGCGTGAGTCCAACCCAACTCGGCGGGCTTGATCTCTACGACGCGGCCCGCTGGGGCGTGGCGCTGCACGGACTCGCCGGCGAGCGCTGGGCGAAGTCGCGCGGCTCGGCCGGCCTGCTCGCCGCCGAACTCGCCGACGAACTCCCGCACGTCCTGCGCGACATCCGCTCCGCATGAAGGCCAACCACTGAGGCACAGAGGACGCTGAGGGCGCACAGAGAGAGAAGGAGAGAGCCAAGAGCAATGGCCACAAAGAGGCGCAGAATGCACAAAGGAGATCAGATGAAAGGACGCCGTCGATTCATGGCTGAGTATCTGTTGCCGTGCACAGACTTTTGAGTGAATCCCATCTAATCTCATTTTGTGACTTCTGTGCCTCTTTGAGGCCATGACTCCTTGTCTTCTCTCTGTGCACCCTCAGCGTCCTCTGTGCCTCTGTGCTTGGCTCTGAATCGACATGCAGCACGCACTCGCCAGTTCCTTCGACCTCCCGCCGCGTGACAAGCCCGGGCTGTTCATTACCGCGACCGACACCGGCGTGGGCAAGACGGTCATCACCTGCGCCATCGCCGACATTCTCGTGCGCCTCGGCCTGCGCGTCGGCGTGTGCAAGCCCTTCGCCACAGGCGCGCGGTCCGAGCGAGAGGGGCTGGTGAGCGATGATGCGCAGGCGCTGGCGTACTTCTCGCAGTTCGACCCGGCGATCGGCGGCCTGCCGCTCGTCTCGCCCATTCTCGAACGATTGCCCGTGGCGCCGGCGGTGGCGATGGAGCGCAGCCGGCGATCGCTCGATGTCGCGCCGATTCGGCGCAGCCTCGCCGCCATCGACGCCGGCTGCGACATCGTCCTCATGGAAGGCGTGGGCGGCGTGATGGTGCCCATCGATCCCAACGATGCGCAGCGCACCGTCCTCGATCTCATCGCCGAGGCAGACTACCCCGTCCTCATCGTCTGCCGCGCCGACCTCGGCACGCTCAATCACACCGCGCTCACCGTCGAGGCGCTGCGCCGCGCCGGTTGCCGCATCGCCGGGCTGATTGTGAACTTCTACGAGCCGGATGATCCCGACCCAGCGATGCAGACGAATCGCGACTGGCTCGGGCGAATGAACCGCCTGCCGATCCTCGCCACGGTGCCGCGCGTGAGCGAGCGCGACCTCAACGTGGCCGAGGGCGTGCTGCATGACGAGGTGCGCGCCGCCGTGGCGCTGACGGACTGGCGGCCATACGCCAGACCCCCGCGCCGCCGCGAAGATCGCTCACACCGCCAGTCCCATTGACCGCAGGCGGTCGAGGTGGCTCTCGCCGATGCGCAGGCGCAGCCGCACGCCGCCCTCTGCGTAATCGCGCTGGACCACTTCGCCGCGCGACTCGGCGTAGGCGATCGCCTTCGCCGCCGAGTAGGGCGCGGTGAACTCGATCTCGACGATCTCGCCCATGAGCCGCTCCTGGACCGCGCGGCGCAGGTCGTCCAGGCCCCGGCCGGACTTCGCGCTGATTGCGATCGCCGACGCGTCGCGCTGGTGCCACACCGCCAGTTCAGTCTCGTCCTCGAGGCGGTCCACCTTGTTGAGCACGAGGATGTGGCGCGGCAGGTGGGGGTCGATTGCCGGAGGGGGCGATTCAACCTCCTCCTCCACCCACTCGCCGTTGCTTGATTCATCCGCAATGCGCGCTGCGCGGCGGCGCGAGTCCGGTCTGAGCAGGTCGTTGAGCGTCTCGCGCACGATCTCATACTGCACCGCTGCCATCGGGTCGGCCACGTCGATAACGATGAGCAGCAGGTCGGCGTGGATGGCTTCTTCGAGCGTGGCGCGGAAGGATGCGATGAGATGGTGCGGCAGGTCGCGCACGAAGCCGACCGTGTCCGAGAGCAGCGCTTCCTGACCGTTGCCCAGAGGCCAGCGGCGCGTGCGCGTCGTGAGCGTGGCGAACAGTCGATCATCGGCATACGCCCCGCCGCCGCCCGACGGGCCGGTGAGGGCGTTGAAGAGCGTGGACTTTCCCGCGTTGGTGTAGCCGACGAGGCAGACGGTGCGGTGCTCGGAGCGCCGGTGGGCCACTTCGCGCACCCGCCGCGCCAACACTTCCGCCAACCGCGCCTTGAGGACGCTCTTGCGCCGCTGGACGAGGCGGCGGTCGGTCTCGATCTGCGTCTCGCCCGGCCCGCGTGTGCCGATGCCCAGCGGCGCGCCGCCGGTGATCTGCCCGAGGTGCGACCACATGGCGCGCAGGCGCGGATAGGTGTATTCGAGTTGCGCCAGTTCGACCTGGAGCCGCGCCGCCGCCGTCGTCGCCCGGCCGGCGAAGATGTCGAGGATCAGTTCGCTGCGGTCGATGATTTTGACCCCCACGATCTTCTCGATATTGCGGATCTGCGAAGGGCTGAGGTCGTTGTCGAAGATGACCAGCGACGCCTCGAGTTCGCCCGCGAGGCGCTTGAGTTCCTCGAGTTTGCCGGTGCCGATGTAGGTGCCCGGCTCGGGCGCGCGGCGCGACTGCATCGCCTCTCCCACGACCGTCGCCCCCGCCGTCTCGGCGAGGAGGCGCAGTTCGCCCAACGGGTCGCGCGGATCGTGCCGCGAACCGGGCAGGTGGCAGGCGACGAGGATCGCTCGCTCGGAGAGGGTGCGCGACTGGAGTTGTTCCTGTGAGATGGATGTCATGGAGTCGTGGGCCGTTGAAATGCCGCGCCGCCTGCGGACCGGGCGCGTGGGAGACGGTTGATTGTACGATGAGGAAGCGATCGCATTCACAGTCGCGGCCGCGACGAAGGGGTCTGCCCCGACGAGCGGTCGCGCGGGCCGGAAGTCAGCCGTCGGAATGCGTGCGTCAGAAGCGCATGGCGAGGGATGATAGAGGCGCGGCGCGCGGCGGGCCAGTGCTCATGCAACGCCGAGCCAGCGGCACAGGCGTCCGATCGACTCGCCGAGAAGTTTCGACCGCGCCGGCTCTTCGTGGAAGTCATGCGTGTTGCCGTCAAACTCGAGCAGTTCGCACGGCACGCCGCGCTCCTCGCACAACTGCACGTATCGGTGCGACTCGCTGATAGGCACGGCCTGGTCGTCGCGCGCGTGGGCAATGAAGACCGGACCGCGATAGGTCGCAAGGTTCGCGCCGGGGTCGAGGTGATCGAGGCTCTGGAAGTAGTCCGGCCCGAGGCGCAGGCCCTTGAACGGGGCGTAGCCGATCGCTTCGAGCGTCTCGCGCAGAGGCGTACGGGCGGCGAGGGCCCGCGTCATTCCCGGCAGGTCGCACACCGGGGCCCAGAGGCACAGGCCGCGCGCGCCGCACCGGGCCGCGAGCATCACCGCCCCCAGGCCGCCGAGGCTCGAACCCACCACGCCGAGCCGCGCGGCGTCAAACCGCCGATCGCGCCGAAGGTGGTCCATCACCGCCAGCGCATCGCGCTCGACGGTGTGCATGCTCAGGCTCAACTGATCGCCCGTCGATTCGCCGCAGCCCGCGTGGTCGAAGCGCACGCAGGCGATCCCGCGGTTGGCGAGGCGGCGGCCGAACTCGACGAAGTGATAACTGCGCCCGATGCGGTCGCCGCTCAGGCCGTGGACGAGCACCACGACGGGCCAGGGCGGGGCCGCGGAAGGCAGGTCGATCGACGCGGCGAGGTGCGCTTCGCCCGTGTCGATCCAGAGGAACTGCATGAGGCGCGCGGGGTCGGCATCGGGGCGGGGGGGTGAGACGTCGGTCATTGCATTTCAAGTGTCGGCTTAAACGCATCCCACGATTCGCAAAGCCTCATCGTGGGCGTGGGGAACACCGCGATTCGCAAAGCCTCATCGTGGGCGTGGGGAACACCGCGACTCGCAAAGACTCATCGTGGGCGTGGGGAACACCGCGATTCGCAAAGCCTCATCGTGGGCGTGGGGAACACCGCGATTCGCAAAGCCTCATCGTGGGCGTGGGGGGATCAGCCGTGCACGTCGAGGCGCCGGCCGACGGCGGAGATGTTCCGCTCCGCCACCGACTGCTCGCTGAGGAAGTACGCGCGGTTGAGTACGCGGTTGGGCCCGGCGGGTCCGGCGAGGTCGATCGGCCCATCAACCTGCCCGGCCACAAGCCGCTCGCGGAGGCGCTGCTGCACGAGGTCAGCGCGCGACACCTCGCGCATCGCCGCGGCGATCGGCAGCGAGGTCAGTTCGATGCGGTCTGCATCGCGCGTTCGCACCGGCGTTGCGCCGTCTTCACAGGGGAGCGCGGTCTGCCGCCCCTGCTCGTACGCGCGCACGACCGGCGATGTCGCGCTCGTCGACGGCACCATCCGATACCCGCCCTGATGTGCTTCGATTCTCATGAGGCCGCGTCCCTGCCCGCCTGCTGCTCCTCAAGGATGCGCCGCTGTCCCGGCCCTGTCAAGTGGCGCTTTCACATTATCCTGAATCGGCACAACGCGTGCCGAGGTAGGAGCGCAAGAACTGCCGGACCATCCGTCGGGCTACATCGCGCCCCGGATCGCCGCAAGCGATCGGAGCAGCGCGGCAACCTGGTCCAGCGGGAGCATGTTCGAAGCGTCGGAGAGCGCCGCGGCCGGCTCCGGGTGGCACTCGAGGAAGATGCAATGCACCCCCGCGGCGACGGCCGCCCGCGCCAGCAGCGGCGCTCGCTCCGGCCTCCCGCCGCTCGTCTCCGTCGCGCCGGGCAGTTGCGTCGAGTGCGTCGCGTCAAAGCAGACCGGCGGCCCGATCTCCATCAGGTCGCCCAGGCCGATGAAGTCGTTCACCAGCCGGTGGTAGCCGAAGAACGTGCCTCGCTCTGTGAGCATCATGTCGGTGCAGCCCGCCTCTTCGAGTTTGCGCACGACGTGCTTCATCTCGGCGGGGGAGAGAAACTGTCCCTTCTTCACGTTCACGGGCCGGCCCGTTGCCGCGGCCGCGGCGAGCAGGTCCGTCTGACGGCACAGGAACGCGGGAATCTGCAGGAGGTCCACGTGCTCCGCCGCAGCGCTCGCCTGCTCGCGCTCGTGAATGTCCGTCGTCACCGGCACGCCCAGCCGCCGGCGAATGGTCGAGAGGTCGCGCAGCCCCTGCGCGACGCCGGGCCCGCGCTTCGAGGCGATGCTCGATCGATTCGCCTTGTCGAAACTGGCCTTGAAGATGTACGGCAGGCCGAGGTCAGCGCATGCGCCGCCGACGGTCTCGCCGATGCGCAGGCACAGATCGACCGATTCGAGCGCACAGGGTCCGGCGATGATGCACAGGGGCCGGTCCGGGCCGATAACAATGTCGCCGATGCGGCACGTCTGCTCCATCATCAACGATAGGCCGCCGCGGCCGCCGCCCGAACGCGGAACCAACCCGGTGCGGCAGACGTACAGGCTGATGCGGGGAGGCGCATCACAGACGTCCTCCCCGGTCTCGGGCTGCCGGACATCGCTCAAAGAACCGCGCCCGCCGCGCCGATAACGGCACGGGGGTCTGTTGATGCGCCGGCGGGAGCAGCGCGAACGATGGCACGAATGCCGCACGAACCCGAAGCCTTCTGCGAAGCGGTCATGACGCTGCTCAACCGCCTCAGCCCCAGTCGCCACGTCGAACTCGTCGGCACCTTCGAGATGCTCATCGACGGCCGGCATCTCGCCCTGGAAAACCTCTACCGCATGGTGCTCAACGATCCGGACCGCGGCGTCGAGATCGTCGAA
The DNA here is from genome assembly GCA_011525805.1 of Vicinamibacteraceae bacterium. Lineage (GTDB taxonomy): Bacteria > Planctomycetota > Phycisphaerae > Phycisphaerales > UBA5793 > UBA5793. The sequence continues at coordinate 86,987 of WYBR01000028.1, read as the reverse complement.
CAGTTCCTCGACCACCTCATGGAAGGCGAGGAGGCGGCCAACGTCCTGCTCCCCTTCGACCTTGCCAAGCCGCGCATCATGCCGCGCATCCAGCCCGAGTCGATCTTCCAGCACCTCGATGCGCAACTCGTCGTCCACCAGCCCTTCGTCAACGAGACCGTGGTGCTCTACGTGATCGACATGCCGCACCTGACCGTGAGCATCACCGTCGAGCAGATGCTCAAGTGGGGCGCCGACGTGGAGGAGATCGATTCCCTCGCGCGGCGGAACCTCGCGGCCTACTCCGAAGAACTCAAGTTGCGCATCATCGAGGCAAGCAGCGGCGGCCGCGCGGCCGTCTTCCAGGAGAACGACGGCTACGACGCCAGCCGGCTGCTGCTCGGCTCGCTGCACGGGCGCCTCGCGCCGGTGCTCGGGCCGAATTTCCTCGTCGCCGCGCCCGCCCGCGACGCCTTTCTCGCCGTTACCTCCAACCCGGAGGATTTCGCCCAGCGCGTCCACCAGCGCGTCGAGATCGACTACAAACGCCTGCCCTATCCCATCACCGACCGGTTCTTCCTCGTCACAATGGACGGCATCGCGGGCACCGCGGCGTAGCGCCGTCGGCGGGCACCTATCATCCCCGCCGATGATCAGGTGTAGTCCAGAATCATCGCGTTGTGAATCCGGATGGAGTGGATCGCTTCCAGCCTTCCCGCGCGGCGCCGTGCGCGGCGGACTTCGCCCCGGAGGGGCGCGCGAGTGTAGCCACGGGTGGAGCGAGCGGGGGCGCAGACCCGCGAGCGGAACCCGTGGTCAGCGGCGCGCAGAGGTTTCACCGCCCCGAAGGGGCGGCGGAGGCATGCGACGTTCCTGTGTGAGCGGTCGTCAGGAGAGGCGCACACTTGCTCCTCGCAGGCCTCCATCGACCCTCACGGGGCGAAGAGGGCGATCGCAACGTTCGATCCCACGGGTTCCGCTCGCTTCGCTTCGCTGCACCCGTGGCTGCATTCGCCGACCCCTCCGGAGTCCCAAGTGCAACCGGCTGTCGCCGGCGGCGCGCCAGCCACAATCCTGGACGACGCCCCGATGATCCTCCTCATCGACAACTACGACTCCTTCACCTTCAACCTCGTCCAGCGAATCGGCGAACTCGATCCGCAGGTGGACCTGCGCGTCGTGCGCAACGACGAGATGACGGCAGGGGAGATCGAGGCGCTGCGGCCAGAGCGCATCATCCTTTCGCCCGGTCCCTGCACTCCCAACGAGGCGGGCGTGTGCAACGAAGTCGTCCGCGCGTTGCGCGGCAAGGTTCCGATCCTCGGCGTGTGCCTCGGCCATCAGTGCATCGGCGCGACGCACGGCATGGTCGTGCGCCGCGCGGCGACCATCATGCACGGCAAGACCTCGCTCATTCACCACGACGGCCGCGGCCTCTTCGCCGGCCTGCCCGACCCCTTCACCGCCACGCGCTACCACAGCCTCATCGTGCAGCGCGACACGATCCCGCTCGATGAGTTTGAGATCTCCGCGTGGACGGCGGATGACGTGGTGATGGGCCTGCGCTGGCAGGCCCCGTCCGGCGCAGCGCCCCTCGACGGCGTGCAGTTTCACCCCGAGAGTTTTCTCACAACTGAGGGGCCACTGCTGCTGGCGAACTTCCTCGGCCTGACGCGAGCCGTTGCTCAAACTCGGGTTGAGTGAGTTCCATTCGCGCGGACGATCCGGCGGCTTGCCCTCTTTGCGGCTCTTGTGCCTCGTTGCGATCAGTCACACTTCGGGCTTGCTTTCGCGCCGCCTCGCGGCCGTTCCGTCCTAAACTGACCTCAACCATGGCCGCCAGCGATCCCGCAGACACACCGGCGATGCGCCAGTACCTGGCGTTCAAGAAGCAGCACCCTGAGTGCGTGCTCTTCTTCCGCATGGGCGACTTCTACGAGATGTTCTTCGACGACGCCCTCCTGTGCCACAAGGTGCTCGGCATCACCCTCACGGAGCGGACCAAGGGCGTGCCCATGGCCGGCGTGCCCTACCACGCCGTCGAGAACTACCTGCGCCGCATGATCGAGATGGGCTACCGCGTGGCCGTCGCCGACCAGGTGCAGGATCCGAAAGAGGCCAAGGGGGTCGTCGATCGGGCCGTGACGCGCGTGCTTACCGCCGGCACCCTCGTCGATGAGACGCTCCTCGACGACGCCCGGTCGAACCACGTCGCGGCCGTGTGCTTCACCGACGCCGGCGACGATTCGCCGGCGGTGCTTGCGCTCGCCGAACTCTCAACCGGCTCATTCGAGATCATCGACATTGCGGCCGGGGCGCTGGCGGACGAGGTGAACCGCCTCGGCGTGGATGAACTGCTCTACAGCGAAACGGCCACGGGCGAAGCGCCGCCGCGCGTCGCCGCCGTGCGCGGCGTGCGCCAGTGCGCCCTCACCGGCCGTCCCTCCTGGCACTTCCGCCACAGCGATGCGCTGGAGGCGCTGCGCACCCATTACGGAGTCGCGACGCTCGCGGGCTTCGGCCTCAGCGACGACGACGCCGGCCTCGCTCCCGCCGGCGCCCTGCTGCGCTACCTCAGCGAAACTCAGGGCGGCGGAGATTCGGCCGCAAAGAGGCACAAGAGTCACAAAGAAGATCTTTCTGAGCCTTCTGAGCCTTTTTGCGGCCAATCGACCGGGCGCCTCGCCCACATCCGCCCGCCGATCCGCCGCGCCCTGACCCAGTACCTCACCATCGACGCCACCAGCCTGCACAGTCTCGAAGTCGAGCGCACCATGCGCAGCGGCGAGACGGACGGCTCGCTCCTGGGCGTCTTTGCCCGCCACGTCCGCAGCCCGATGGGCAAGCGACTCCTGCGCGAGTGGCTCTGCTTTCCGCTGCGCGACGTCGAGTCGATCAGCGCCCGCCAGCAGGCGGTCCAGGGCTTCGTCGAGGACCGCGAAATCGCGCGCCGCCTCGGCGAGCGGCTGGGCGCGATGAATGATGTGGCGCGCATCGCGGGACGCCTGAACATGGGCCGCGCCACGCCGCGCGACCTCGTCGCGCTCGGCCGCAGCATCGCCGACATCGACGACCTCCACCTGCTCATCTCGACGAGTCGATCGCTCGAATCCTTCGGCCTGGCGCTCGATGCGCTGCGCGAGACACTCGGATCGCTGGGGCAGTCGATCGTGCAGCGATGCGTCGAGAATCCGCCGAACCACATGCGCGAAGGCAATCTGATTCGCGACCGCGTGGACACGCAACTCGACGAGTGCCGCGGACTGACGAAGAACGCCAACGACTGGCTCGCCCACTACCAGAAGAAACTCATCGAACAGACGGGAATCAACTCCCTCAAGGTCGGCTACAACCGCGTCTTTGGCTACTACATCGAAGTCACCAGCGTGCATTCCAGCCGCGTGCCCGAGATGTTCTCGCGCAAGCAGACGCTCAAGAACGCCGAACGCTACATCACCCCCGAACTCAAAGACTACGAGAGCAGAATCCTCACCGCCCGCGACCGGGCCATCGACCGCGAGCAGATGCTCTTTGCGCAGATGTGCCGCGAGGCGGCGGGGCATTCCGCATCGCTCGCGTCGTTCGCACAGACGATCGCCCAACTCGACGTGCTGCGCGGCTTTGCCGAGCAGGCGGTGCGCGGTCGCTACACGCGGCCGACGATCGTCGCTCAGCCGTGCATCGACGTCGTCGCGGGCCGGCACCCCGTGCTCGATGAGATTCTCAAGGACCGCTTCGTGCCCAATGACTGCCGCCTCGGCATGACGGCCGCCGGCGACGGCGGCGACGGCCCGAGTCGAGCCGCCACGCTCGCACTCATCACCGGCCCCAACATGGCCGGCAAGAGCACCTACATCCGCCAGGTCGCCATCATCACCCTCCTCGCCCACACCGGCTCGTCCGTCCCCGCCGAGTCGGCGACGATCGGCCTCACCGACCGCCTCTTCACGCGCATCGGCGCCAGCGATGAACTCCACGCCGGCCGCTCCACCTTCATGGTCGAGATGACCGAGACGGCCAACATCCTCCATCACGCGACCGACCGCAGCCTCGTGATTCTCGACGAGATCGGGCGCGGCACCTCGACGCTCGACGGCCTGAGCCTCGCCTGGGCCATCGCCGAGCAACTCGCGCGCACCAGGGCCCGCACCCTCTTCGCCACTCACTACCACGAGCTCACCGCCATCGCCGACCAGGATGAAAGCGTGTGCAACCTCCACGTCGCTGTGCGCGAGTGGGCCGATGAGATCATCTTCCTCTATCGCATCGTGCCGGGGCGGACGGATCGCAGTTACGGCATTCACGTCGCCAAGATCGCCGGCCTGCCGAGCAGCGTCGTGCAGCGGGCGCTGGGGCTGCTCGACACGCTGGAGGTGCATACGGAGGGGGGCAACGGCAAACTCCGCCCGCCTGCCGCGCCGAGCAAGCCGACCCGTGGCGACGCTCAACTCCACCTCTTCACCGAGTACGTCTCCAGCCCGGTGCTCGAGGAACTGCGAAAGTTGAACCTCGACGGCCTGACCCCGATGCAGGCCTTCGACGCCCTCCGCCGCCTGCGCGAGATGGCGGAGAAGTCGACCTGAGAGCCCGAAAGCAGCCGCAAAGAGGCACAGAAGGCTCAAAAAGGAACATCAAGGAGCCGCGCCCGCCAGCGCCATTGAAACTCGAAGTTCCTTTTTGTGTCTCTTGAGCCTTTTTGCGGCCATTCCGGGGCTTTCCAGGCTTTTTCGACGATTGTACGGTTTTTGTTCACTTTCCTGTTGACTTTCGCCTTCCGTTCGGTAATCCTATCGTATACCGAACATTGCCGGACGGTGATCACCAGCCGGCCCGATCCAAGAGAAGGAGCCTCCCGTGGTTATGATTGAGAGCAAACCCGCCGTCAACGGCCGCGGTCCGCGGTCGTCCGCCCCCTCGCCCGCCGACCTCTCCGCCAGAAAGGGCACGACAGCCGACATGAGCACCGCCGCCACCGAACGCGACCTCCAGGGGCGCGCCCAGGCCCTCGAACGCACCATCACCCAGATCGAACGCGCCTTCGGCAAGGGCGCCATCATGAAACTCGACGGCCAGCACATCCAGGCCATCGAGGGCATCAGCACCGGCGCCATCAGCCTCGACCTCGCACTCGGCGGCGTCGGCGTGCCCCGCGGCCGCGTGGCCGAACTCTTCGGTCCCGAGTCCTCCGGCAAGACCACCCTCGCCCTGCACGTCATCGCCAGCGCGCAGAAGAACGGCGGCGTCGCCGCCTTCATCGATGCCGAGCACGCCCTCGATCCCTCCTGGGCCCGACGCGTCGGCGTCAATGTCGATGAACTTCTCGTCAGCCAGCCCGACACCGGCGAGCAGGCGATGGAAATCTGCGAACTGCTCGTGCGCTCCAACGCGGTCGATGTCGTCGTGGTCGACTCCGTCGCCGCCCTCATTCCGCGGGCCGAAATCGAAGGCGAAATGGGCGACACCCACGTCGGCCTCCAGGCCCGCCTCATGAGCCAGGCCCTGCGCAAACTCACCGGCGCCATCTCCAAAAGCAAGACCACCGTCATCTTCATCAACCAGATCCGCGAGAAGATCGGCGTGATGTTCGGCTCGCCCGAGACCACCCCCGGCGGCCGGGCGCTCAAGTTCTACTCCTCCGTCCGAATCGACATCCGCCGCATCAGCGCGATCAAGGACGGCGACGTCAACGTCGGCAACCGCGTCCGCGCCCGCGTCGTCAAGAACAAGGTCGCGCCGCCTTTCCGCGACGCCGAGTTCGATATCATGTTCACCGAGGGCATCTCCGCCGCCGGCGATCTCATCGACCTTGCCGAGAAGGACAACATCGTGCAGAAGTCCGGCGCGTGGTTCTCCTACGGCGACCTGCGCCTCGGCCAGGGCCGCGAGAACGCCAAGCAGTTCCTCAAGGACAACGCCGATCTCTTCAACGAGATCCGCAGGAAGGTGCTCATCAAGAACGGCGCCCTCCCCGAGCCGGCCGCGCCGATCGAGAAGAACGAAGAGGAGACGACCGAAGCGAAGACGGCCGCCCGCGGCCGCAAGTAGGGCGCGGAGGCGCTGCTCGGCCCCTACGCCCCGCCCGGCGCCGGCGCGCGCGACTCGCCCGCGAGGACGTTGACCCGCCGCACCTTCTGCTGCCTAACCAGTTTCGCCAGCCCCGTGAGCGCCGCGACCGCCTCGCGGATCGCCACTTCGTCCATCTTCGAGATGTGCCCGTCGCTGATCGCCGCGATCGCCTCGGCGCACTCGCGCACCGCGTTCACCGCCGCCGAGTCGATCGTCTCCTCGCGGATGAAGTACCCGCCCATCTCCTGGCAAACCAGATCGAGGACCCGGTCCCCGGCCTCCGGCGCCGCGCACGCCAGGCTCCGGATAAGGCGCTCCACGGGATTGGGCTGGGCGCCCGAAAGCATGCGGTTCACCTGCCGCGTGGACAGCCCCATGCCCGCCGCGAATCGCTTCACTCCGACGCTTTCGATGAGGGCGCGAAAGGCCTGGGACGGCAGATCGGGCGAGTCGGCGGCTTCCTCGGAGGGGCGGGTCATGGGGGGATCAGCGCTCTGAAAGGTCGGAACGGGGCCAAGCAGCGACTACCTTGATAGCGAGGCGCGGCGGTCCGATCAAGGGGATCGCGCGAGGGGACGCGCCGCACGGCCCGCTCGACCCCTCGATTCCTCCATGCCTCGATCCCTCGACGCCCCCCTTTCTGTTGACTCCGTCTGCAATCAGCCGAGAATCCCGCACATGAACACACCGTGGGCGATCCTCCGGCAACTCGCCTGCCGGCCGGGGCGCGTGGTGATCGTCGATGACCAGCGCTCCTGGCGGGGCATCGAACTGCTCGTCGGCTCGCTGCACCTCGCCGCGGAAATCGAGCGCGTCAGCGAGTCGCGCCACGTCGGCGTCATGCTCCCCACCAGCGGCCTGTTTCCCATGTCAGTCCTCGCGGCGTGGATGCTCGGCCGCACCGTCGTCCCGCTCAACTACCTCCTCAAGGGCAGCGACCTCCAGTACGTCTGCGACGACTCGGAGATCGACTCGATCATCACCGTCGGCCCGATGATCGAGTTCGTCGGCCGGGCGCCGCGCGGGCCGCGCCTCATCCGCCTCGACGAAATGAACTTCAAAGGAGTCCCCGCGCTGCGCTGGCCGGCGTGGCCCGCGCGCGACGACCTCGCGGTCCTCCTCTACACCTCCGGAACGAGCGGCCGGCCCAAGGGCGTCATGCTCTCGCACGGCAACCTCGAGGCCAACATCGACCAGTGCTGCCGCTGGGCCCACTTCGACCACACCGACGTGCTCCTCGGCGTCCTGCCGCAGTTCCACGTCTTCGGCCTCACCGTGCTCACCCTCCTGCCGCTCAGCCGCGGGCTCAAGGTCGTCTATACGGCCCGCTTCATGCCGCGCAAGATCATCCAGTTGCTCCGCCGGCACCGGCCCACGGCCTTCATGGGCATCGCGTCGATGTACGGCGCGCTGCTCACCGTCAAGGACCAGTCGTCGGAAGACTGGGCGAGCCTCAAGTACGTTGTCTCCGGCGGCGAGCCGCTGCCCGACGCCGTGGCGCAGGAGTTCCGCCAACGGCTCAACGTGACGCTCAACGAAGGCTTCGGAATGACCGAGACCAGCGCCGTGAGCCACTGGTGTCGGCCGAGCGAAGTGCGGCGGCACAGCGTGGGCCGCGCGCTCCCGCACATCGAGCACCGCATCGTCGACGCCTCCGGCCGCGTCTGCGGCGTCAACGAGGACGGCGAGCTGCGCCTCCGCGGCCCCAACATCATGCAGGGATATTACAAACTGCCAGAGGAGACGGCGAAGGCGTTCGACGAGGAGGGATACCTTCGCACCGGCGACATGGCCCGCATCGACCAGGACGGATTCGTGTATATTACAGGCCGCATCAAGGAGATGATGATCATCGGCGGCGAAAACGTCTTCCCGCGCGAGATCGAAGAGGTCCTCAACAGGCACCCCGACGTGGCCGCGTCCGGGGTGATCGGCGTGCGAGACGAGTCGCGCGGCGAGGTGCCGGTCGCTTTTGTGGAGATGATCGATGGTGCGAGGTTCGACGAGACGGCCCTGCGCTCGCACTGCCGGAAGTATCTCGCGCAATACAAAGTGCCCCGCGACATCTTCATGATGGAGCACCTGCCGCGCAACCCGACGGGCAAAATCATGCGCCGCGAACTGCGCGTGCCGGAGCCGGCGACACCGTAGCGGGAGTATTCACCGCAGAGAGCGCTGCCCTTCGGTCCCGAGCGCCTCAGGGTCGAGGGAAGATCGCGGAGAGATATCGGAACACTGGATGACGGCTGAGCAAGATGATACGGCCTACTCGATGCGTGCGACGTTGCTGGTGGCGCAGGTGGTGAGGTCGAGGAGTTGCAGGTAGCCGCCGCAGGCAGAGGGGTCTGCGATCGTTCGGAGGATGCGGGAACCATTGGTTCCCGCGTTGCCATCGTACACGACTCTGATGCTGTCCACTCCCAGGCCGAGGCGGCGCCCGCTACATGGCTGTCGAGCCGGAATCAGAAACCGGCCAGAGTTCCGAGCATAGATCAGTGCCACGCGCCCGTCAGGAGATGCGCCGCTCCACTCAATCTGGATGGGCCCGCCCTGCGGGCATGAGGAGTTGACAAGCAGGCGCGGCGAGTCCGTGATGCTCATACGGAGTAGGTATGCATCGCCTCCTCCATGAAAGACGTTCTGTCTCCCTTCAAAGTCATAAGAATGTGTATACCCGCTGATCATTGCCGTGCCCGAATCGAGCACCGTGATGGACTGAGACCAGTCGAAGCCACCACCTCCAAGGTATGTCATCCAGAGTGTGTCACCCGTTACGTTCAATCTGGCCACAAAGCCATCGATGATGCCGCGTAGGGAGTTGTTGCGCCACTCGAAGTCCGGTGACTCGGTCCACCCGCTCACCAGGACATTCTGCTCTTCGTCAATGTCGAGGCTTCTGCCGTACTCGTAGTCGGATCCGCCCAGATACGTCGCCCAGAGAATCGTGCCCGGATTCCGAGTGGCCATGACAAATGCGTCGGCCCTCCCGCCATGATATGAGTTGGTATGCCTTATAATGTCGAGGGAGTTTGTCCTCCCGCTGACCAGGACAACCCCATCCATCGCAGAAGCGACGCTCTGAGCAACATCTTCGCCGGTTCCCCCGATGTATTGTGTCGCAGCCGGGATCCCTGAAGAGGTGATCGTGGTCAGGAACGCGTCCGTCGGTCCACCGTGATACTGATTCGTGCGACTGAAGAACTGATGTGAATTTGTTTGTCCGACGAGCAACGCCCGTCCGGACTCATCTGCCGCGACAGCCCAGCAGTCATCTTCGAGCTCCCCGCCGGTAAAGATCATCCACTCAGTATTACCGCTGGGATGGATTCTAAGGGCGAAGGCATCATTGACGCCACCATGATGAGTGTTTGTTCGCCCGGCGAAATCCGCGGATGCGGTTGTGCCAGCCACGAAGAGGTGTCCTACTGAGTCAATCGCGATGGCTCGCGCGCGATCCTCGTTGGTGCCGCCAATGTAGTTCATCCAGGCAATGTGGCCGTTCACATCGATTGCCGCAATGTAACCATCACTTTCCCCGCCGTGGTAGGAATTCAGCGCGCCCTCGAAATCGGATGACGTGGTGGTTCCGGCGACATAGACGGTGCCACCTTGCGCAACAGAAAGTCCGAAGCCGACCTCCCCGCCTGTGCCTCCGATGTAAGTCATCCAGAAAACCTCTCCGGAAGGGGCGACCTTTACGATGAAGGTATCATCGTTTCCGCCGAATCTGTTGTTATTGCGACCCTCAAAGTCGAAGGACGTGGTCTCGCCGGTGACGTAAGCGTGTTCTTCATGATCCGTCGCCACTTGGTTTGCGCTGTCAAGACCTGTGCCGCCTAAATAGCGCATCCACTCCACCTCCGGATCGATGATCAACATGCGAGTCGGGTCGATGTCGCTGGCGAGGGCGATGCGGTAGGTCGTCGCGTCGATGAGTTCGAAGCGGGCGGGGATGGTCGAGTCGGACGAGCCGCGACTGTAAAGGAGCGGGTTCTGGTGGACGCTTGATGTGGCGGAGCAACCCGCTTGCTCAAGGGCGCGGGTCGCTGAATCGCCACCACCCCGGCCCTCCCCCGCAGTTCGGCCGTGCTCACCGCGAGCAGAGCCGGGGGACTGACAAAAACCCGCTTCCTCACGGGCGCGGCTCGTTGAGCCATCCTCCTCCTGCCACACAATCGGCGCGCCATCCAGCAGCGTGCCGAAACTTGTGGCGATTTCGAGATCGCCATCGTCATTGACGCACAGCGAGTCGATGCCCTCGTAGTGGATTCTGATTTGGGGGTAATCAGCGCCCGGGGCGCAGTGGAATTCGTACTTCATCACGCCATCGTCGTTGCCGGTCACGAGCAGGTCGATGCCGTTGTAGAGGTTCTCGTACACGACCGCGCCGAAGGACGGCACATTGCTCGCGGTGCCGCGTCCCTCGCCGCCGACGAAGTAGTTGAACTTCGCCGTCTGCTCCCGCGCGCCGCGCGGGGTCACCGGGTTGCTGCCGGGGAAGGAAACGGTGAGCGTGAGGTGTTCGTACGCCGGGGCAGAGTCTTCGACGCCCCGGATTTCGTGGTGCAGCAGATCCCCCGACGAGCCGCGCCCGTGAGGAAGCGGTGCGCGACGACCGCGCGACAGCGGCACGCGGTGATCGGCGAAGTGCCCGCCGTAGTCCGAGACGAGGCCGTATGGGACACGGAGGTCGATGGACGGATGCTCACCCTCCTCGCCCAGACCCGCATCCTCACGGGCGCGGCTCGTCGGGGTGGCACACCCCGGCTCGCTGCACTCGCGCGAGAGATGCATCGTGAACGACGACTCGCGGAAGGCAACATCGAGGCCGCGCGACTTGAGGCCGAAGCAGACCGACCCATCGCTCCACTGCCCACGATTCTCGACGAAGTAGACCCCGCGCAGGCCGAGGTTGAATCGCTCGACCGCGCGACCGACCGGATCCGGCGACTGGGATCGGGATTCCACCGCGGCGGGCGGCGCGGCAACGGCGAACGCGGCGGCGGCCAGGAGGGTGAGTGCGGCGGCGGAGTGGAACGGCATGGGGGCGTCTCCATTGAGTAAAGCAGAATACAGCGCGATCCGTTCCGGTGGCGGGGCCTCCACCAGCGAACGTGCTTCGGATTATGGCGCACGTCGGCCTCTGCGCCAAGAGGTTGCACAGGGTTTTTCAGGAAATTCGCCGGCTCGGCCGTGGGTCCGATCGTGGACTTCCCGGCAGACGGGGTCGCGGAGAGGCGTCCGACGGCCCGGAAATCAAGGAAACGGACTCACCGTCGCCGCCCGCAGCGGCCCGCTAATGTTGCTGGCCGGGACCATGCCACCCTCGGCGCGCTCCCCTGCGCCGAGCCTTCGGGTCACGGCGAAACGACGCCTCGATGCCTTGATGTCTTGATGCCCCGATGCCTTGACGCCCTCGCCCCTTGGAGTCTCCAATGCGTATCAGTCCCTTTCGTGCCCTTCGCCCGCCGCGCGGACTCGCTGCGAAAGTTGCGTCGGTGCCTTACGACGTCGTGAACCGCGACGAAGCGGCGGAACTGGCCCGCGGCAACCCCTTGAGTTTCCTGCATGTCTGCCGGCCGGACATCGATCTGCCCGCGGATGTCGATCCGCATGATGACCGCATCTACGCGAAGGGGCGCGCGAACCTCGATCGCTTCCAGGCCGAGGGCACGCTCGCCCGCGATGAGAGCCCCGCGATCTACATCTACCGCCTCGTGATGGACGGCAAGGCACAAACCGGCCTGGTCGGCTGCGTGCACATCGACGACTACGAGCACGACCTGATCAAGAAGCACGAGAAGACGCGGCGCGACAAGGAGGATGACCGCACGCGGCATGTGCTGGAGATGAACGCCAACGCCGAGCCGGTCTTCCTCACGTACCGGGACGAAGCGGAAGTGGGGCGGCTGATCGCCGAGGCGGTGAAGGGCGAAGCGCTCTACGACTTCACCGCCGTGGACGGCGTGCGGCACACGATGTGGAAAGCGCCCGACGCGGCGGCGCTGGTCCGCGCGTTCGGCAACGTGCCGCACGTCTACGTGGCCGACGGGCACCATCGCTGCGCCAGCGCGTGGCGGGCGGGCAAGGCGCTGCGCGAGAAGAACCCCCGCCACACGGGCCGCGAGGAATACAACTGGTTCCTCGCCGTGCTCTTCCCTGCCTCGGAAGTCCGGATACTGCCCTACAACCGGGTGGTGAAGGACCTCAACGGCCAATCGCCGGCCCGGGTTCTCGAGCGGCTGCGACGCGTCGGGCGGCTGAGCCGGGCATCGTCGCCGGCGCCCCCGACTCCAGGATCGCTGTGCCTCTACCTCGATCGCACCTGGCATCTCCTTGAAATCGATGAGAAGAGCATCGACCGCGCCGACCCGATCAACTCGCTCGACGTGGCCCTGCTCGAGTCGCGCATCCTCGAACCGATCCTCGGCATCGGCGACATTCGCACAGACAAGCGGATCGACTTCGTCGGCGGCATCCGCGGCACGGCGGAACTCGAGAAACGGGTGAACACCGGAGAGATGGCCATCGCGTTTTCGATGTATCCCACCACAGTGGCGCAATTGATGGCCGTGTCGGACGCGGGCAGGATCATGCCCCCCAAGAGCACGTGGTTTGAGCCGAAACTCCGCAGCGGCCTGCTCGTGCATACACTCGATTGACCGGTGAAGCGGATACTGCGGGCCAGTTTGAGGCGGAGCGAGTCATGCGAGTGCTCATTGCGGAAAAGTTCGAGAAGGTCGGCGTGGACGGTCTCAAAGAACTCGGCTGCGACGTCATCCACAACCCTGACGTTCCGGCCGAAGACCTGCCGGCGCTGATGCGCGAGATCGAGCCTGACGTGCTCATCGTGCGCGGCAAGAAGGTCTCGGGCGAGGCGATCAAGGCTGGGACGCGGCTGAGCCTGGTCATCCGCGCCGGCGCCGGGGTGGACAGCATCGACGTCAAAGCCGCGTCGAATCTTGGCGTGTTCGTCGCCAACTGTCCCGGCAAGAACTCCATCGCCGTGGCCGAACTCGTCATCGGCCTCATCTGTGCCTGCGACCGGCGCATCCCCGATCAGACGGCCGACCTGCGCGCCGGCCGATGGAACAAGAAGGAGTACAGCAAGGCCCGCGGACTCTACGGCCGCACGCTCGGCATCGTGGGAATGGGGCAGATCGGCAACGAGGTGCGCCGCAGGGCGCAGGCCTTCGGCATGCGCGTCGTCGCCTGGTCGCGCAACCTGACGACCGAGGACGCCGAGCGCATGGGCGTGGAGTACTGCGCCACGCCGCTGGACGTGGCGCGGCACAGCGACGTGCTCACGATCAACGTCGCGGGCAACGTGGAGACCGAGAAGTTCATCAACGCTGAGTTTCTCGATGCGATGAAGCCGGGCGCCTATCTCATCAACACCTCGCGCGGCAACGTGATCGACGAGGCGGCGCTGCTCGCCGCGATCGAGAAAAAAGGGCTGCGCTGCGGTCTGGACGTCTACCGCGGTGAGCCGGGCAGCCCCGTCGGCGAGTTCCGCAGCGAACTGGCGCAGCACCGCGGCGTCTACGGAACCCACCACGTCGGCGCCTCGACGGACCAGGCGCAGATCGCCATCGCCCACGAAGTCATCCGCATCATGAGCGGTTACGTCTCGACTCACGAAGTGCTCAACTGCGTGAACCTGCACGAGGCGAGTCCGGCGACCCACGTGCTCTCGGTCCGGCACCGCAATCGGCCCGGCGTTCTGTCGCACGTCTTCAGGGCCATCGCCGACGAATCGATCAACGTCGAGGAAGTGGAGAACATCAACTACCACGGCGGGGAAGCCACCTGCGCGCGAGTGCACCTCGTCGGGTGTCCGAAGGAGTCGACGCTCGAGCGAATCCGCACGGGCAATGAGAACATCATCAGCGTGAGCCTGCGGCCGATCCGGCAGGCGTGAGTCGAGGTCGAGGCAGTCGTCCATCGCGTGAAAGACCGGTGAAACCATGAGCGATCGCATCTTCAACTTCAGCGCGGGTCCGGCGGTTCTTCCGGAGCCGGTGCTCAGGCAGGCCCAACAGGACCTGTGGAACCTGGCCGGCAGCGGCGTGGGCATTCTCGAGCACAGTCACCGCGGAAAGGCGTTCACGAAAGTGGTCGAGGAGGCGGAGGCGGACTGCCGCGAGATCGCCGGCATCTCCGACCGCTACCGCGTGCTGTTTCTCCAGGGCGGTGCGTCGCTCCAGTTCGCCATGGTGCCGATGAACCTGCTCAACAAGCACGCCACCGCGGACTACATCGTCACCGGCACATGGTCGAAGAAAGCGGTCGAGGAGGCGAAACTCTTCGGCGAAGTGCACATCGCCGGATCGAGCAAGCCGACGAACTTCGACCGGATCCCGGCACCGGGCGACCTGAAGTTCTCCGCGCGGCCGGCGTACGTCCACTTCACCTCGAACAACACGATTTTCGGGACGCAGTGGAAGACCGAGCCGCCGGTTCCACCCGGCGTGCCGCTCATCTGCGACGCCTCGAGCGACATCTTCTCGCGGCCGATCGACGTGTCGAAGTACGGCCTGATCTACGCGGGCGCGCAGAAAAACCTCGGTCCTTCGGGCGTCGTCCTCGTCATCATCCGCAACGACCTGCTCAAGTCGGTGCGCGACGACATACCGACCATGCTCAAGTACAGCGTCCACGCCGAGAACAACTCGCTCTACAACACCCCCAACACCTTCGGCATCTACGTCATGGGCCAGTCCTTCAAGTGGATCCGGCAACTCGGTGGACTCAAGGCGATGGCGGAGCGCAACGAGGCGAAGGCGAAGGTCATCCACGACGCCATCGACAACAGCGACTTCTTCAAGGGCACGGCACAGCCCGACAGCCGCTCGCTCATGAACATCTGCTTCCGGGCTCCGAGTGAGGAACTGGAGACGAAGTTCATCACGGAGGCGAAGGCCGCCGGATTCGACGGCCTCAAGGGCCACCGCAGCGTTGGCGGCATGCGCGCCAGCGTCTACAACGCGCTCCCGCCCGAGGCGTGCGAACGGCTGGCCGACTTCATGAAAGCGTTCGAGCGAACCAATCGCTGAGGCATCGCTCCTCGGCCGCGAACTGACAGGAGTCCGCATCGCCATGATGTCCACCACCGCGGAGTACGCCCTGCGCATCATGATCATCCTCGCCGAATCAGGCTCGAAGGATGGCGGCGTCATGACGGCAGTCCAGATCGCGCGGGAGACCAAGGTGCCCGCGGACTACACCGTCAAAGTGCTCCAGACCCTCGCCAGGGCAAAGCTCGTCCGCGGCCGGCGCGGCCGGGGCGGCGGCTTCCGCGTCCTGTGCGATCCGCGCCGCACCTCGCTTCTGGAGATCGTCAACGCCATCGACCCCCTGCCGCGCATCCGCACCTGCCCGCTCGACCGCATCACCCACAAGACGCACCTGTGCCCGTTGCACAGCGAGATGGACAACATCATGGAACTCATGGAAAAGCGACTCGGCGCCATGACGATCCAGGACGTCATCGACGGAGCGCCCAACGGCGTGCTCTGCCGCGAGGACCGGCTCGTGAAGATCGGCGTCTCCTCGCGCCGCTGACGCGCCCCTCCGCCGCACTGCACTCTCGCTCAGAGCCGCGAGCGTGCAGCGGCGCCCGCTACGTCTGAATTGAAACGCCGCTACCGCTTCGGCCGGCGCGCCCGCGCCAACTCCGCCTCGGCGGCGATGAAGCCGAAGGCCGGCCAGGCCGTCTCGACCGACACGATGTCGCTGAAGACGCCCGTCGCGCGATCGGTCCGGCCGTTCACGAGATGCCACGCGCCCAGGCCGTAGGCGTAGGTGACGCTCTCCAGTTCCGTGACGCCGGCGCCGGGCGCAACAAGCGGCTGCCCGTCCTCGGGTGAGATCTCGCCCTTGAAAAGCAGGATGAGGCGGTGGTACGCCTTGTTCTCGATGACCCGCGTCTGCGCCGTGAAGGGAGCGATCACTTCCGCCGCCGCTTCGGGTTCGCCGAGGCGCTGAAGGGTGATCCAGAGCCAGTAGGCCGTCGCCACCCGCATGTCGTCGGTCGTTGAGACCGCCATGCACCGCTCGTAGGCGGTGCGAGCGTCGGCGAACTCGCCGCGCAGGTAGTGCGCCAGGCCGAGGTGGTACTCGATGTTCGACTTCACCGTGCTCGTCGGCTCGTTGAGCGCGTTGGGCTGGCCGTCGGGCTCGATCTCATCCCACACGTCTTCCGCGAGGTGCGAGGCGAGCGCAAGATCCGCCACGGCCTTGTCGAACTGGCGCAGCGTGATCCAGCGGTGGCCGCGGTGGCGCAGCAGGCGGTAACTCTGCGGGTGCTTTTCGAGCCCCTGGGTGAAGACGTCGACGGCGTGGCGGTAGCGGCCGAGATAGGCGGCGCGGCGGCCAAGCCAGATCGCGGCCTCTTCGCTCTCGGGGTCGGCGTCGTGGGCGCGAAGGGCCTCGGCGTAGTCAACGAGGCGCGGTCCGAGTTCCGCGGGCGTGAACGTCGGCGCCGCCAGCGGCCGGCCGAGCAGCGAGACGGCCTCGACTCGCTCCGGCGCCGGGTCCGCGGAGGAGGGCGCCGGCGACGATTCCGTCGAGGCGCAAGAGGCGAGGGCGGGCGCGAGGAACAGGGCGGCGATGAGTTGAAGATGTCGCATGAACCATCCTTGCCGCGGAGCGCGCGGCGTCAAGCGACCGCGGCGTCAAGCGACGGGGGCGTCGCCGAAGCACGTTCCCACGGCGCGGGCCGCCGCGATGAGCGTGTCGTCGAGCGGCACGAGGCGCTGCTTGTCCGCGGCGTCGAGCAGGTCGATGTCCGTCACCTTGTGGTTGCGCATCACGACGAGGCGGTTGCGCTGGCCGCCCATGAGCAGTTCGATGGCGTGGAATCCGAAGCGCGTGCCCAGCAGGCGGTCGGAGTGGATCGGCGTGCCGCCGCGCTGCACGTGACCGAGCACGGTCACGCGGCTCTCGGCGCCGGTTCGCTTCTCGATCTCGTCGGCGACGATCTTTCCGATGCCGCCGAGGCGGACGGGATCCGGGCTGGTCGGATCGTGGTGATTGACGACCTGCCTGCCGCCCACCGGCCGCGCCCCTTCGCTCACGCAGGCGATGGTGCAACTGCGATGGTGCAGGTGGCGCTGGGTGATGAACTCGCAGATGACGCCGTAGTCGAAGGGGATCTCGGGCAGGAGGATGATGTCCGATCCCGACGCGACGCCGGCGTGCAGCGCGATCCAGCCCGCGTTGCGCCCCATGACCTCGACGACCATGACGCGGTGGTGGCTGGCGGCGGTGGTGTGGATGCGGTCGATGGCGCACGTCGCGGTTTCGACCGCGGTCTGGAAGCCGAAGGTGATGTCGGTGCCGATGAGGTCGTTGTCGATGGTCTTGGGGACGCCGATGCAGTTGACGCCGCGGCGGATGAAGTCCTTGGCGCAACTCATCGTCCCGTCGCCGCCGATGACGACGAGGGCGTCGAGTCGCCAGTGCTGGAGGTGGTCCATGCAGCGGTCGGTGACGTCCTTGAAGATCGGCTTGCCCTGCTCATCCATGCCGGTGCAGTAGCGTGAGGGGTTGCACTTGTTGGAAGTGCCCAGGATCGTGCCGCCGACGGTGAGGATGCCCGAGACGTCTTCCTGGCGGAGTTCCTTGATGCGGTTCTGGACCAGGCCGAGGAATCCGTCCTCGATGCCGCAGACCTGCACGCCGTGGTTCATGATGGCGGTCTTGGTGACGGCGCGGATGACGGCGTTGAGTCCGGGGCAGTCGCCACCGCCGGTGAGCACGCCGATGCGTCTGATGCCGTTGGAGGCCATGGAGGCGATCATCCTTTCGTGAGGCAGGCGGCGTTGCGGGCCGTTGCATTGCCGGGGCCGGCGCCGCGGGAGCGGATCGAATACTATCGGCACAGCGTGCCGGGAGAGTGTGTCCCAGGTGGGCGGGTATGGTGCGCCGGTGTGCGGGGCGGGGCGGATTGGCGGCCGTGGCGCGGGGGTCGGCGGTTGGTCGGCGACGGGCGGGCGGGAAAAAGATCGCGGCCGGCGCAGCGCCAGGGGCGATAGCCGGGAATGTGGGGGGCAAAGTGCGTGCCAGCACAAGGGCGCGCCATCGGAGGCGCAACATGCGCGCGCCGGAGCGCTCCTGTGCGCCGAATCCGAGCGCGAGTGTGCGCGCGCCGGTGCAAAAAGGGCCGTTTTGCGATTATGAGACCATCGCTTTCGGGAATTTTCGACGATTTTCGTTTTTCTGAGGGGGGAGTCGCGGAGTTTTCGCGCGTTTTTCTGCGTTTTCGGAAGGTCGGCGCACGCAATGCGCGGCGGGTGCAGCGCGCGGGTGTGCAAGGCCTTTTCACCACGAAGACACGAGGGACCACCAGGGGCCACGAAGGGGGAGCATTGATCCAAACCCGACCGCCGCGAGGCTGTGAGCGGAACCGAATGGTGAGGGAGTGGTCCATGCTTTCACAATGAGAAAAGTCAGACCGCTGAGGCTCGGGACTCGGGACTGTTCTCCTGCTCAACGATCTACTGTCAACTGTCCCCGCGTTTCGCGGCGGGACCTCTTGCACGATTCTGCGCGAGCACATACACTGCGGCCGATGGCGAAGCGAAGGAATGAAGCCGCGCCCGCGACACCGGTCCCGCCCGAGGTGACCGCCCTCGTCCAGCGTTTCGCCGACCACCGCGAGGCGTACCGCGGGGGCACGTACAACGAAGCGCAACTCCGCCGCGAGTTCATCGACCCGCTCTTCAAGGCGCTGGGCTGGGACGTTGACAACACGGCCGGCTACGCCGAGGCGTACAAAGACGTCATCCACGAAGACTCGATCCGCATCGGCGGCGCGGTCAAGGCACCGGACTACTGCTTTCGCGTCGGAGGGGCGCGGAAGTTTTTCCTCGAAGCGAAGAAGCCTTCAGTGGACATCAAGGGCGATCCGACGCCGGCGTATCAACTCCGCCGCTACGCCTGGTCGGGCAAACTGCCGCTCTCCATCCTGACGGATTTCGAGGAGTTCGCGGTCTACGACTGCCGCGTCAAGCCGGACAAGGGAGACAAATCCTCGACGGCGCGGATCGCGTACTACACCTTCGACCAGTTCACCGATCCGAAGGTGTGGGGCGAGATCGCCTCGGTCTTCGCGCGCGAGGCGATTCTCAAAGGCTCGTTCGACCGCTACGCGCAATCGACGAAGCGCAAGAAGGGCACGGCCGAGGTCGATGACGCCTTCCTCGCCGAGATCGAGCAGTGGCGCGATGAACTGGCGCGGAACATCGCCCTGCGCAATCCCGACATCACCCAGCGGCAACTCAACAGCGCCGTGCAACTCACCGTTGACCGCATCATCTTCCTGCGCATCTGCGAGGATCGCGGCATCGAGGACTACGGCCGCCTCCAGGCCCTGCTCAACGGCGATCGCGTCTACAAACGCCTCTTTGAACTCTTCGAGCAGGCCGATCAGCGATACAACTCCGGGCTGTTCTACTTCAAGGTCGAGAAGGGGCGCGGCGAGCCGGACACCCTCACCCCCGGACTCACCATCGACGACAAGGTGCTCAAGGGCATCATCAAGGGCCTCTACTACCCCGACAGCCCCTACGAGTTCTCGGTTCTGTCGGCCGACATCCTCGGCCACGTCTACGAGCAGTTCCTCGGCAAGGTGATCCGCCTCACCAAGGGGCACCGGGCGCAGATCGAAGAGAAGCCCGAGGTCCGCAAGGCCGGGGGCGTGTACTACACCCCGACGTACATCGTCGATTACATCGTGACGCATACGGTGGGCAAACTGCTCGAAGGGCAGAGCGTGAAGTGGATCGGCGCGGAGAAGGGCCGGGCGGTGGACCAGCCGCGGCTGAGCCGGACGCTGCGGGTGCTCGATCCGGCGTGCGGGTCGGGTTCGTTTCTCATCGGCGCGTACCAGCACCTGCTGGACTGGCACCTCAAGTGGTATCTGGAGCACGAGCCTGAGAAGTGGGCGAAGCGCAAGAGGCCGCCGATCGCGGCCAACCAGCGCGGCGAGTACCGCCTGACGATCCCGGAGCGCAAGCGGATTCTTCTTGAGCATATCTACGGCGTGGACATCGATGCCCAGGCGGTGGAGGTGACGAAACTCTCGCTGCTTCTGAAGGTGCTCGAGGGCGAGACGGCCCACTCGCTGGGATCGCACCTGTGGTACGAGAAGGAGCGGGCGCTTCCGGACCTGAGCGGCAACATCAAATGCGGCAACTCGCTCATCGGGCCGGACTTCTACGACAACGCGCAGCAGATGATGTTTGATGAGGAGGAACGGCACCGGATCAACGCGTTCGACTGGAAGGCGGAGTTCGCGGAGGTGTTCGCGGGGGGGAAGGATGAGGGTGGATTTGATGCGGTGATTGGGAATCCGCCGTATGTCTCGTATTCTGGCAGACAAGCAGTCGATCTCTCCTCCAACGAACGTCGGTACTTTGAGAACCACTTCTCGGCAGGGGGCTGGCCCACGTCGCATGGACTCTTTGTTGAACGCGCCGTGCGAGACTTGACCGCTCGATGCGTTGGTTTTATAGTGCCCGACCAAGTTGGCCACCTGGACGGTTACCAAGTACTTCGCGATGTGGTGGCGAGTAGAGGAGGCTTGGTTGAGGTCAAGTATTGGGGCGAGCACGTCTTCCCGGGTGTCATTACACCCGCTCTCACGTTTGTCTCTGATCGCGATTACTCCAACGCAGTGCGGATTCTCGATGTGGCTGGTTCATCTTCAGAGCGGACGGTCGAAGCCGGAAGCAAGTGGATAATGCGGTCAGACGATGCCTTGGCCACTCGCCTTAGCCGTATCGGCCAAACACTGGGATCAATGGTGGCAGACCCCGGCGTTCACACGGGGAACTGCTCGAAACGACTCATCGTGCCGTTCTTGGGCTCGACGAATGGCATGTGCGTCCCGGTGCTGGAGGGTAAACAGATCTTTCGCTATCGCTGCGAACGACCAACAAAGGCGGTCGATCTTGCGTATCAGCCAAAGGACGGTGAGTACTTCACAATTCGCAAACTGGAGCGCTACCGCGATGCCCGTTTTGTGCTTCGCCAGACGGCCGCGTATCCGATCGTTGGCCCGCGCGAGGGAGCGGACTACTTCCGCAACTCACTACTTGCGCTGTACGATCCTCCCTCGCCCTATGACATTCGATATTTTGTGGGCCTCCTGAATTCCAGTCTGATGCGGTATCTCTATACAGCAACAGTCCAGGAGTCACACCAGCGAGCCTTTCCGCAGGTGAAGGTCCGGTCGATCCGGCAGCTACCAGTCTACTGGCCGGACATGGACAGCCCCGATGACCGACGCCGACACGACGACTTGGTGGCGCTAGTGCAACGCATGATTGAGCTGAATAGGCAACTCCGGTCGCTCAAAACGGCGCAGGAGCGGACAGTTCTCCAACGCGATATCAACCACACAGACGCCGGCATTGACCGACTTGTGTACGCGCTCTACGGGTTGGATGATGCAGACGTAGCCATGGTTGAGGAGAGTCTTGCCAGGTTCGAACAGGGATCCCCCAGATAGGAGACGGCCGATGTCGCTGCTAGGGTGTACACTTGTCCATCACACAGGCACCATGATTCGCTTCCGCCCCTCACAGCTTGCCGATCTGCCGAATGATGACGTCGATGTGATGGTTGAACTTCCGAATAGACATGTCGTGGTCGGGCACTTTCGCCGTCATCCGGCAAATCCCAACATCAGTGGGCGGGCTCTGGTACAGTACATAAAGAGGCGGCAGCCATTTGGGCGTAACGCGGCAGCTCTTATCGACGTTGGGGGGCGACTCTGGAGGCTCTATGCGGTAGAAGACGCCGTACCGCTCGCGGAGCAGGCGCGAATTAGCACAAGCCGAGTTCGGAGTGGCAATCTTACGGGTGGCGACTTGTCGAGACTCCTTCAACTTGCCGATCAGTGGGCTTCGGATCGCCCGCGTCGCGCGGCGTACTCGCGTCTTTTGCGACCTGCTGGCTTGCGACGCATGATATTGGGGCTAATGGGTACAGAGTGCCAGGTCGAAGGCTGCGGAGCCGCCGAATCTGAGACTGAAAGATGGCACGATACTGCGGCCGGCATTGCAATATTGCAAGTCCATCACATAGAGGCGATTGCCCGGAAAGCGGATCATCATCCACGGAATGTGTGCGTCATTTGCGCGAATCACCATGCATTGATTCACGGATATGGACCATGGACTGTTCAGCACGATGGCGATTGCGTCGTCCTGTCAACGGCAGGCGGATTGCTGCGGATTGCTCGTGACTTGACTTGTTTGGAAGTTGCGTAGCCCCTCGCATAGGATGGATCGAATCCAGCGGATGCTGGACCTGCACAAGGGTCTGGCGGGGGCGAAGACGGCGCATGAGCGGACGGTGATTCAGCGCGACATCGAGACGACGGACCGGCAGATTGACCGGCTGGTCTACGATCTCTACGGGTTGACGGAGGGGGAGATTGCGGTTGTGGAGGAGGGGACCAAGTGAGCGACTTCGGCGTTGGCATCATTGAGGCGATGCGGCTTTTGAGCACCTTTGGCGGCGAGAGTCTTGGCAGTCGCATCGCAGATCTGGAATGGCAGGCGTGCGGCTGCGATCGAAGCGCCTGCATTGAACTGCTTGCCGATTCCGGTGTCACGGCACAATTGCTGGCGGCTGCGTGCGCCGTCAAGTCGGCCGTCGGTCAGATCAATGTTGTTGTTCACACACTGGGGGTTTTGCTGGTTGTGCCAAAGATTCTGGAGGAGGGCGAGCGCGTCGAGTATGTGTCGCTCGGTGCCGGCAATACGGGTCGGGCCTTCGACCTTGAGACCGACCGGCGCGTGGCGGAGTTCAAGTTCATCAACTGGCGAGGGGGAGCGGAGGCCATTCGGCAAAACTCGTTGTTCAAAGACTTCTATCTGCTCGCTGAGCACGAAAGCCCGAAACGCAAGGAGTTGTACGTCCTCGATCCGACGTACCCGAGGCAGTTTCTCAGGGGAGGGAGGGCGATTGCGAGCGTGCTCAGCCGCAACGTGAAGTTGAAGGCGCAGTTTGAAGGGAAGTACGGCGGTCGCTTTGCAAAAGTCGGCGATTACTTTCGATTCCGGCAGCATGATGTGAGGATGATCGACGCCGCGACCCTCGTGCCGGAATTGCGCGCCTTTGCCACGGCAATGGACGACGACGAACCTCAGAGCCAGTCGCCCGGTAAAGCCGGCGGCTGAGAGGTCTGTGAAAGGGAATCGGCGATGGTGGATGAACGCACTGTGTCGGCGGAGAGTAGTCTTTCGACTCGGACGGGATGTCTCGGGTTTTTGGCCCGCTTGCTTGCCGGCGCGGGGGCGGAGAAGGGCGGCGAGTCGGCCGGGCGGGATGAGACGCTGCCCTATCGGCGCAAGGACTGGCTGCTGACCAAGGGTGAAAAGGCGTTCTATGACGTGCTGTGCATGGCGGTGAACGTGAACCGGCATCGCATCTTCTGCAAGGTGCGGCTGTCCGATCTGCTCTGGCTGCCCAAGGGAGCGCCAGAGCAGCAGCCGCACAGGAACCGGATCCAATCGAAGCACGTCGATTTCGTGATCTGCTCGGCCGACGCCCTGCGGCCGCTGCTGGTGATTGAACTCGATGATCGCTCGCACGAGCGCGAGGATCGGCGGCAGCGCGATGCGTTCGTGGATCGGGCGCTGGGGGCGGCGGGTCTGCCGACTCTGCACGTGCCGGCGCGCGCGGCTTATGACGCGGCGCAGATCGAAGCGGAGGTCGGACGGGCGCTGGGCGGATGAGGCGGGAGGGCCGGGTCGGCACGGACGCGATTGCTGGTCGGGCGGCGCTGGTGGATCAGTCGCCGAGCGCCCGCTTCCTCACGGGCGCGGCTCGTCGTTGCTGCTTCGTCGCTTCGGGCGGCTCACAGAATGGTGGTGCAGGCTTTCCAGCCTGCACGATCGTACAGGCTCGAAAGCCTGTACCACCGAACCGCACACTCCCCTCGGTGCTCTCTGTGTTCTCTGTGGTGACATGCGTTTCCTGGAGCCTTTGGGCCTTGGGGGTGGGACTCCTCGGTCTGGCAAAGCCGGACCGCTCCCTCACGGTCGGGGCTCGGATTGAGCGTGGAAAGCCGGACCGCTCCCTCACGGTCGGGGCTCGGTTTGAGCGTGGAAAGCCGGACCGCTCCCTCATGGTCGGGGCTCGGATTGATGCCGAGAGGGCCGGACCGCTCCCTCACGGTCGGGGTTCGGATTGATGCCGAGAGAGCCGGACCGCTCCCTTACGGTCGGGGCTCGGATTGATGCCGAGAGGGCCGGACCGCTCCCTTACGGTCGGGGCTCGGATTGAGGGCGAGAGAGCCGGACCGCTCCCTCACGGTCGGGGCTCGGATTGATGCCGAGAGGGCCGGACCGCTCCCTTGCGGTCGGGGTTCGGATTGAGCGTGGAAGGCCGGACCGCTCCCTCATGGTCGGGGCTCGGATCGATGCCGGGCTCCGCGTCCTTTGCGATCTCTGCGGTGAACCCCGGCTTTTGATTCCGGCCTGCCGCGCTCCGCTCCGAGGCCATCGCGTCGCGGCTAACCGTGTGCCGCGCGTCTGTCGGGTCGAGTACACTTGGTCGTGACGCCGCTGGTTGCGCCTGACCAACCCGTGATGAAGTCGCCGGCGTGGCACACGCGCATTGCCGGCAGCCATGAACTCGTGGCCGCGATCTTCGCGGGCGTGTTTCTGGCGATCGGTTTTGTGCTGGTGAAGTTGGCGGATGGGGGGGGCGTGGGGTCGGGTGATGGGGCGGCGGAGGGACCCGGCGTTCGGCTGCCGCAGTCGGGCGGGGAGTGGCTGGTGTGGTTGAGCCTGGGGATCGGGCTGGTCTATGGCGGGCGGGCGGCGTGGGAGGCAATCCGCGATCTCGACTTCAACATCGACGTGCTGATGGTGGTCGGGGCGGTGCTGGCGGCGGGTCTGGGGCATCCGGAGGAGGGGGCGCTGCTGTTGTTTCTCTTCGTGCTCTCGGGCGCGCTGGAAGATCTGGCGATGAAGCGGACGACGTCGGCGGTGACGGCGCTGAACCGGATGATTCCCACTGAGACGCTGGTGCGGCGCGGGGGGCAGTGGCGAGCCATCCGGCCCGAGGAAGCGCAGGTCGGCGAGACGGTGCTCGTGAGGCCGGGGGAGCGCGTGCCGACGGACGGCGTGGTGACGTCGGGCGCGACGGAACTGAATCAGGCGTCGCTGACGGGCGAGTCGAGGCCGCGTTTCGTCGGCGAGGGCGATGAGGTTTTCGCGGGGACGATCAACGAGAGCCATCCGGTCGAGGTCCGTGTGACGCGGCTGGCGAGCGATTCGAGCCTTCAGCGGGTGCTGAACCTGGTGCTCAGTGCGCAGGAGCGGCGGCAGCCGGTGCAGCAGTTGATCGACCGCCTGTCGACGCCGTATAGCGTGAGCGTCGTGGTGTTGTGCGTGATTTCGCTGCTCGTGCTGCGGTTCGGGTTGGATCGCGCGTGGTCGAGCGCGGCGTACACGGCGATCACGCTGCTGATCGTGGCGAGTCCTTGCGCGCTGATCATTGCGACGCCGACGGCGACGCTTTCGAGCATCAGCCGGGCGGCGCGTGCGGGTGTGCTCTTCAAGGGTGGCGAGTCGATCGAGCGGCTGGCGTCGTTCCGGTGTGCGGCGCTGGACAAGACGGGGACGCTGACG
The DNA here is from genome assembly GCA_011525805.1 of Vicinamibacteraceae bacterium. GTDB lineage: Bacteria > Planctomycetota > Phycisphaerae > Phycisphaerales > UBA5793 > UBA5793. The sequence continues at coordinate 61,287 of WYBR01000028.1, read as the reverse complement.
ATGGGCCGGCCGCGCGTTGAGCAGGTGCATCCGGTGGCGTGGTCGGATGAGGCGACGCTGGTGGCGCTGGCGGCGGGGCTTGAGCAAGGCTCGACGCACCCCTTCGCGCAGGCGATCATCGAAGAGGCGCAGCGGCGCGGCATCGAGCCGGTGCTCGGCGAAGCGCAGAGTTTCCATCCGGGCAAGGGGGTTTCGGGCCTGCACGACGGCTCGGAGGTGCGGTTGGGTCGATTCGATTACGTGCGTGAACTGATGCCGATTTGCCTGCACGCGCGGCTTGGCGAAGTGATGGAGGCGCTGCACGCGCGCGGGAGCCTGGCGGTGGCGCTGGCGTGGCGCGACCAGGCGGGGGTCTTCGTGCTGCGCGATGAGCCGCGCGGCGGCGGTGAGGCGATGGTGCGGGAGTTTCACGATCTGGGCGTGCGGCCGGTGGTCATGCTCACCGGCGACGTGCAGGCCGTTGCCCGGCGCATGAGCGAGCACCTGCAACTGGACGCCTACCACGCGCAACTTCATCCCGATGAGAAGCTGGCGTTCGTCGAACGTCTCCGCGCCGAGCATGGCCGCGTGGCTGTGGTGGGCGACGGGGTGAACGATGCGCCCTCGCTGGCGGCGAGCGACGCGGGCATCGCGATTGGCGGCATCGGCTCGGACGCGGCGCTGGAGACGGCGGATGTGGTGCTCATGAACGAAGACCTGCGCGCGGTGACGTGGGCGGTGCGGTTGGCGCGCTCGACGGTGCGGACGATCGTCGCCAACCTGACGTTTGCGATCGGGGCGATCGTGGTGCTGATCATCGGGACGCTGCTGGGATGGGTGAACCTTCCGCTGGGCGTGCTCGGGCACGAGGGGGGGACGCTGCTGGTCGTGGCCAACGGGCTGCGGCTGCTGCTGTACCCGTCGCCGCAGGGCGCATCGCCGGCTCCGCCGCGCGAGGCGCCGCCGGCGCCGCTGTTGTGCGCGCCGCGTGATGAAGCCGTGGAAACGGCCGGGGCGCGGATGTAAGGCGTCGAGAAGTGCGCGGCCGTTTCCCCGATTTGCGGCCCGCGTGGGCGGCGTCGCCGGCCCGGCGAATAATTGAGCATGATGATCCACACCATCGCACTGGTGCTGGTCGGCGCTGCTTGCTGCGCCGCCGGCCCGCAGATTGACTCACCGATTCTCGCGACGATCCGCCGAACAGCGCTGACGATTCCCGGCAGCGGATTCGGATCGCCGGGGCCTGACGCGGCCGTGATCGCGCAGGTCGGTGAAGAGCGTCGCACCATTGCGTCGACTTCGCCGGCCGTGCTTCTCTGGGAAGATGACCGGATTGTGCTCGCCGTCGACGACGCCGCGCGGAGCGGCGCGGTGCGCGTGCGGACGGGGGAAGGGCTGAGCAATCCGGCCGCGGTGGAGGTCTACCAGTATGAGTGGTTCGACATTCCGCCGACGGAGGGCACGAACGCGCTGCCGCTTTCGATCGCCGTCGACGCCGAATCGCAGGTGTGGATCAACCAGGAGTTCCATCGCGAGTTTCAGCACTTCGATCCGGCGACGGGAGTGGTGGAGGGGCTGGCGATCCCGCGGCCGCCCGACCCGGGACCGTTCGCATCGACGATTTTCCGCGATCATCGCACGCAGACGAGCGTTCTCGGCGAGGATGTGATTGTCGATCCTCGCGGGCGGGTGTGGTTCACGCAGGGAGGCGGCAGCCTTTATTCGGGGGAGCATCCGAATCACAGCCGCGTCGTGTGCTACGACCCCGACGCGGAGCCGGGCCGCGAGTGGCGCGTCTACAACATGCCGGGCGACTGGAACGAGATCATCGGGCTGGCGTGGGATGAGCGGCGCGGGCGGATGTGGGTGGCGCAGGGCAGCCTCGAGAAGGGGCCTGCGATCGCCAGTTTCGATCCGGAGCGCATCGAGTGGGACAATCACTTTGACTTCAGCCGCTCGCTGCTGCACCAGGTCTGCGAAGAGGGCCAACCGACGGACGACTGCTATCGCGTCTATCGCCTGCCTGAAGGTTCGAAGCATCCGGCGCACCTGCTCGTCGATCGGCGCGGGCTGGTGTGGTACACGGCGTTCTGGGGCAATCGCATCGGCGTGCTCCATCCGGAGACCGGGCGCGTCTTCGAGTATCCTCTTCCGCGGGCGATCGGGCTGGGCGATCCGGTGTGGATCGTCGGCTCCGGGCCGTGGCAGATCCTCGAAACGCCGGGCGGGGACATCGTCTTCAACGAGTACTTCGACAGCACAATCGGGCGCTTCAGCGCCGCGCGCATTCTGGACCCGGCCTGCCGTTCGCTCAACGGCGAGGGGCGAAATCCCTGCATCAGCGAGTGGATCGTGCCCGGGGCCGACCTGCGGAACCAGACGCTTCACTCGATCGCTTTCGATGCGCAGAACCGGCTGTGGCTCACGCAGGACGCGACGAAGGACACGGCGACGGACGCCTCGCTGGGATTCATCACCGCCGACGGGCGGCACGTGGTGCGCCTGCCTTCGCTCGCGGACTTTCCGGCCAACGCGGTGAACGCATCGACGGGCATCGCCATCGACCGCGCGTCGGGGGACATCTACTTCTGCGAGTTTCAGCGCAAGCGACTCGGCCGGCTGCGCCTCGTGGAGTAGTTACGTTCCTGGGGATGGGGGCGGGTCGGCGGCGTCGGTGTTGCTTTCGCGCTTGACGGCCTCGGCTTCCATCTCCTCGATGCGCTGGATGATGTAGTCCACGGCTCCTCGCTTCTCGAGAAACTCCGAGAAGTGGAGGTAGTTCGCGTAGGACTGCTGCCGCAGCAGCGCCCAGAACGCCGGCTGAAAGAAGTGCATCGTCTGGGCGGCGACGTAGTTGAGGGGGCGCGACATTTCGAGGAAGAGCAGGCCCGGCGTGGTGAGGCGTCGGCGCGCGATCTCGCGGCAGGCCCATTCGACCACGGGCTTCTGCTCCTCGGTCGGCTGCGCCGGGCCGGGGGGATCGACCGCGAACGCGCGCTTCAACCATCCCTTGCTCATTGAATCGTCCTTCGATGGCTCGCCGGGCTCGGCGCGGCGCGGCTGCGGCCGTGTGTTCAGGAGATCAGCAGGAGTTTGAACTGCCCGTTTTCGTGGAGGATGTCGAGGGTGGTGAAGCGGAACGACCGCGCGAGGTCGGGCGACAGCCGCAGCCGGAACCCGTTGTCCATCGACTGGGAGATCACGTCGGGGCTGCTCAGCCCGCCGGCCATGCGGCCCAAGAGCAGGAGCACGTCGCGCTGATTGGCGATGAGCCAGTGGGCCGCCTCGCGCGAGTCGAGGTTCTGCTCGGCATAGGCCTGCTTTGCGGCCTGGGCGAGGAGTTGATCGTGGATGAGGTCTGCGTTGCCCTCGGCGATCTGCTGGCGGAGGTGGGCGATGAGGTGCTCGGGCCGGGGCGAGTTGAGGGTGATCGTGCCGTCCTCGTTCTCGACGGTGAGGCTCTCCGCCTGCTTGGCGATTGCGAGGTCGAGGGCCTTGAGGCGCTCTTCGCGCACGTCGATGCGGCGCAGTTCGACCTGGCATGCGGCGAGCAGCGCCGCCGCGCCCGAGAACGCCGCGAGGAGGAGTCGCGAGCGGCTCATGCCTCGACCTCCTGCGTGGCCGCCGGCACTTCAAGGCGAGTGGGCTCGGCCCGGCCGCGCCGCCGGAGATCGTGGCAGCGGAACTCGTCGCGCGGCTCCGGGAAGTCGCGGCGGCTGTGGACTCCGCGGCTTTCCTCGCGCCACTGCGCGCTGGCGCAGATGAGCGAAGCGACGAGGAGCATGTTCTGCGTTTCCCAGCCCAGCGGATCGTCGAAGATCTTGTCGAGCGTGTAGCGGCCCCAGAAGTTGATCATCTCGCGGATGTCCGCCATCGTCGGCCCGTCGCGGACGATGCCCAGGTGCCGCCACATCACGCTGCGCAGGCTCGAGCGCACGTCGCTCAGGTCCAGCCCGCCGTGCTCCGAGAGGGGGATGTCGCTGATGATGCGCTTGGGCGCCCGGGCGCCGTTGGAGGGCTCGCGCTGCTCCTGGCAGACGCGGCCGGTGATCTCGCCGAGGACGAGTCCTTCGAGGAGGCTGTTGCTGGCGAGGCGATTGGCGCCGTGGAGGCGCGAGCACGCCGCCTCGCCGCAGGCGTAGAGGCCGGGGCGCGTGGTGCGCCCGCAGGCGTCGACGTGGATTCCGCCGATGGTGTAGTGCGCGCCGGGATGAACGGGGATCAGGTCGTGTTCGGGGTTGATGTCGAAGCGGGCGAGTTGGGCGGCGATTCCCGGGAAGCGCTGCGTGAAGAACCCGGGCTTGAAGTGCCTCGCGTCGAGGAAGACGTGGGTGTCGCCCGTCTGGCCGAGGTGCTCGATGATGGCGCGGCTGACGACGTCGCGCGGCGCGAGTTCGGCCATGGGGTGGGCCTGCTGCATGAATCGCTCGCCGCGCCGATCGACGAGGTGCGCCCCCTCGCCGCGCACCGCCTCGGTGATGAGGGATCGCTCGGCGCCGGCGACGTAGAGGGTCGTCGGGTGAAACTGGATGAAGGCCATGTCGGCGACGGCGGCGCCGGCGCGGTAGGCCATGGCGATGCCGTCGCCGGTGGTGCCGGCCGGGTTGGTCGTCTCGCGGTAGACGCCGCCCGCGCCGCCCGTGGCGATGATCGTTGCCCACGACCAGATCATCTGAAGGCCGTACTTCGGGTGATGAGTGATGGCGCCGACGATGGGGCTGGCCTCGCCGTCGGCGACCGTGAGCAGGTCGAGGGCGAAGCAGTTCTCGAAGAGGCGGATGCCCGACGTGCTCAGCACCTGGTTGCCGAGGCAGCGGACCAGTTCGCGGCCCGTCGCGTCTCCATCGGAGTGAAGGATGCGCGACTCGCGGTGCCCGCCTTCGCGGCCCAGCGAGATCTCGCCCTCCTCGTTGACGTCAAAGCGCATGCCCCAGCGGCGCAGTTCATCGATTCGCGGCCGGGCGCCCGCGACGGTCGCCTCGACCACGCCGCCGTCGCACAGACCGCCGCCGGTCGCGAGCGTGTCCTCGACGTGCATGCGCACGGCGGTCTCGGATTCGCCGAGGACGGCGGCGATTCCTCCCTGCGCCCAGGCGGTGCTCGATCGCTTGAGGTCGGCCTTGGCGAGGACGATGACCTCGCCGTGCTGCGCCGCGGCGAGGGCGGCCCGCAAACCCGCCACGCCGGTGCCGATGATGAGCGTGTCGCAGAAGATCTGCGGCAGCAGGCTGGCGCGGAAGGGGATGAGGTAGCGTCGATCATCAAAGAGAGCGTGCATGGCACATGCTCCGGCCGCCGGGCGCTGGCTCGGACTGACGGCGGCGACGCCCCGAAGCGCGGATCAGTTGCCCCCGCCGCCGCGCGGCGGCGTGCCGCCCGGCATCCCGCCCTTGCCGATCGCCTCCGTGACCGCTCGCACGAACTCGTCGATCAGCGCGCTGACCATCAGCCACTGGTTCGAGAATTCGCCCGCTTCCGTGCGCCGGGCGATGTTCTCGTAGGCGGAGATCATCGGGTCGATGACGAGGCCCATGACCTGCTCGGTTCCTTCGGGGGCGGCGGGCATTTCGATCAGCCATTCGGCGCCGACCTGCACGAAGTTCCATCCTTCGAGGCCGCGCACGTCGTCGACCCACGCCGTCGTCCGCGAGTTGTCATACATGAACTCGACGGCGTCGAGATCGAGGTTCGGCGGAAGGTTGGGCAGGCCGCCGGTGAAGGCGTCGGGATTGTCGAGCATCTGGGCGACGAGGGGATTGCCCGAGCCGTAGGACCGCATGCTCTCGGCGAACCTGGGGTCGCGGACGATCTGGATCAGGCCCACGCCGAAGGCGCTGCGGGCCGCGGCGTCGAGCCTCGCCTGGGCGGCGATGGTCCGTCGCATGGCGTCGAGGGCGGCCTGCTGGCCGGGCGAGCGGGCGTGGAGGAGGTCGGCGAGATCGCTGAGATTCCCGCCGTCGAGGATGGCCTTGAGGCGGCGAAGCGCGCTCACGGGCCCTTCGCCGACGTTCACGACCGGCACGTCCTCGGGCATCGGCGTGATCTCGCCGAGGTCGGACAGGTCGCGCACCTCGGCGACCGCCTCGCCGGTGATGTACTCGAGGCTCTTGCGGATGAGTCCGGCGAGTTGCTCGTTGCGGGATCGCTCCTCTTCGGACCGGCCGCCTCCTTCGACGGCGCTGAGGGCCTCCTGGAGGATGGCGGCGGCGGCGTCGCGGGCCTCCTTGGCGCGGGCGTCGAGCGCATCGGCGGCGGCGGAATCCTGACCGCTGCGCCCGAGCGCCGGCCCGTTCTGCGCCACGCGGCGGATGAGTTGCGCGAACTGCTCGATGCTCATCGCCTGCCGCCAGAGCACCTGGCCGAGGGCCTGCTGGGCGCCCGGAACGCGTCCGCCCGCGGGGCCCGCGGCGCGGGCTTCGCGGATCGCGGAGTCGGCGGCCTCGCGCGCGGCCTCGTAGCGCGGCATGAGTTCTTCTTCGAAGCGGGAAGCGAGCGGGCCGTAGACTTCAGCGAAGGCGTCGAGGGCGCCGCGGAGATCGGCGTCGAGGCGCCGTCCCTCCTCCGCGACCTGGTCCTGCCGGGCCTTGATCCGCGCGCGGGCCGCGTCCAGGTCCTTGAGTTCTCCTTCGGCTTCGAGCACGTGTGTCTGCGCGCGGACGAGTTCGGGCTGAAGGACGTCGACCTCGGCCTCGAGCCGGGCGGCGGCGACCTGATGGGAGTCGGCCTGTCGGGCGATCGAGGCCGCCTCTTCCGTGAGCGCGATGCGCCGGTCGAGCGGGGCGGTTCGGGCCGACTCGCGTTTCGTCGCGGCGGTCTCGTTGAGTCGATTCGTCTCGCGGACCTCGGCGTCGATCCGGGCCTGAAGGTCGCCGATGCGTTTCTGAAGTTCGCGCGTTTCGGCCTGATAGCGAGCCAGGCGCGTCCGGGCGTCCTGCGCCTGGCTGTCGATGGTGCGGAGCGGCGCGGCCGGGTCGTAGGCGGCGTTGGCCGCGGCGATCGCCCGCAATTCGAGATTGGCGTCGATGTGCGCCCCGGCGAGAGAGATCTCCCGGGCGAGTCTCTCGTCGCTTCGCTCCGCTTCCTCAAGCCGGACTCGAGCCAGGCCGAGCGCGGCGTCGGAGCGCAGCGCCGCCTGCGCCGCCTGCTGGTCGCTCAGCCCGCCTGAGCCTCCCGCGAGGGCGGACTGGACTTTCTCGAGGCCCGACTTGTGCGTCTCGATCGGGCGGTGCGAGCCGCTGAGATTGGCCAGCGACCGTTCCTGGTCCTCGGTCATCCACTCCGGTTTGCCGCCGGAGGGGACGCTCTGCGCGAGGTCGGTCAGGGCCGCCGCCTGCTCCTCGGTCATGGGTGTGGGATAGGAACTCTGAAGGGAGATGGTCTGCACCTGCTCGGCCGCCGCCGCGAGTTTCTTCGCCGCCTCGTTGCGGGCCTGCCCCTCCTCGTTCTTGCACGCGGAGAGGGGCAGGGCGAAGAGCGCGAGGCCGGAGAGGAGGCGAAGGCACGATGTCGGGAGATGCTTCATTCGCGGGCCTTTCGTCCAGGGACGGGTCAGCGGCGGGCGTCGCGGGCGCGGGGGCGATCAGGTCCGCCTCCCCCCGTTCGCCTGAATAGTTAGTGTAGCACCGTCCCCCGCCGCCGGGGCGTTTGGCCGGCCCTGTCGTCGGCCCGCTACGGGGTCAGCGCTCCGGCTGGGCCGGAGGCGGGGGCGCATCGCCACCCCCCGGCACTTCCTCCGCCTGCGGACCGCGCGCCGCCGCCTCGCCGCCGAGGTTGAACACCACGAACGGGGGCTCGAATCGGATCGGATACGCCGGACGCGGCATGTACATCGAACGCATCCACTCCACCGTGCGGGTGAAGCGCGGGTCGGACTGGTCGCGGAACGCCGGCGTCCACCCGTCCATCTCCGGATGCGGGAAGATGGAGCGGTCGCGCGGCAAGCCGAGTTGCAGCAGGGGCGAGCGCTCGGGGCGGTCGTAGTTGAGCATCGGCTCGCCACGGTACTCCGTCCGCTCGATGATGAGCAGGTTCGTGTAGACGGTGTTGGCGGTGTTCGCCCGCTTGTTGAAGAGGAAGAAGCGCCCCGCGCCGACTCCGCCGTGGCACTGGTTCGTCGCGCAGGAGTTCATCAGCCAGACGCGATGGACGTTGAGTCGGAACTTGTTGAGCGAGAGCGGCTCGCTGAGCACCTGCACCTCGCCGTAGAGGTCGCGGGCCTGGAGCGTGAAGATGTCGGCGAGGATGTCCACCGGGTCGCGCCGGAAGTAGGCCTTGCGCCCCTCCGGCGTCGTCGGCAGCAGTTCGCTCGTCGCGTGCTCGCTCAGCAGGCGCTCGATCGTGGAACGGCGGACCAGGAGGCGCGGCGGGTTTTTGAGGTCCGTTTCGTAGACCCGCATGAGGTTGACGTCTTCGTCGGTCAGGAGCATGGTGGGGGTGAGGCGCGGTCCCTCACCCTGAGGCGCGGCGGCGCTCTCCTCGGGACCGGTCTGGCGCTCCGCCTCCGCCTCCTCCTGCCGGGCCTGGAGTTCGATCTCGGCGTTGACGATGCGGAGCAGTTCGCGCGCATCCTCGAGCCTCGGGTTGTCGTCGAGAAGTTCTTCGAGTTCGCGGGCGGCGAGTTCGAGGCGGCGGCGCTTGTGAATCCACTGGCAGAACTGGTACCGCCTCTCCCAGTCTTCACGCGCAATGGCGTTCTTGAGTTCGGCGTAGTGCTCGTCGAAGGTCTTGAGCGCGACGATTTCGAGGATGTCCGCGACCTTGAAGCGCGTGTCGATCCCGGCGATCTCGAGGACGAGTTCGAAGCGGTCCTTGCTCTTGATGCGGCCCTGGAATCGACGGCCGTCGTTCATGATGAGCAGCGACTGTCCCGGCTCGTTGGCGACGGGCGGATCGCCGGGCTGCAGACCGCTCTCGCCGGTTTCCACCTGGGCGCGGGCCGGCGGCGCCATCGAGGCCAGCACCATGGACGCCAGCAGCGCCACGATCAGACGCACGTCCAGCCAGGCTCGCGGGCGCCGAGTTCGGTTCATGGAGTCTCTCCCTCTTCTGGCGAATGGGCCGGCGTGGCGGACGGAGGCGGGCGGAAGGCCGCGACCGGCCGAATGCGGCGTCGGGCGGCGGCGTCCGCAGCGTGAAGCGTAAGGTCCGGCGCGGTGCGGAGCAAGTTGCCGCCGCCTCGCCGCCCCCCGGAATCCGGATGCGCCGGCGGCGGCCGTCGAGCGGAAAAAGGCCTCCGCCCCGTCGCGGCCTCTCGGCCCTGCGAGATCGCGGCGGACGTGCTCGCCCGCGGGCGTCAACCCTTGGTGTCGCCGCGCGCGAAGATGCTGGCGACATAGTTGAGCACGTCCGTGGCCGACTGCTCGTTGTAGCCGAAGTTCTTGATCATCCGCTGCTTGACCACGTCGATCTTCGCCTGCGTCTCGTCATCGACGACGCTGGAGACGAGGTTCTTGAGTTTGATGGTGTCGCGCTGGTCCTCGAAGAGTTTGAGTTCGAGGGCCTTGTAGAGCCGGGCGTTGGTGTTGTACTCGAACTTCTTGTTGTCCAGCGAGAGGGCGCCGATGTAGTTCATGATCTCCTGGCGGAAGTCGTCCTTGCGGCTCTCGGGAATCTCGATCTTCTCCTCGATGGAGCGCATGAGGCGCTCGTCGGGCTCCTCGTCGCGGCCGGTGTACTTGTTCTTGACCCGCTCGCGCTGGGTGTAGGCGCGGACGTTTTCGAGGTAGTTGGCGCAGAGGCGCTTGATCGCCTCCTCGTCGGCCGAGATCGCCCGCTGGACCTCGCTCTTGATGATGTCTTCGTATTCGTCCTTGACGACGGCGAGAAGTTCGCGGAAGCGCTTCTTCGTCTCCGCGTCGGTGATGAGCGAATGGTTGTCGAGGCCCGATTCGAGGGCGTTCATCACCATGAAGGGGTTGATCGTCTTTTCGTGCAGCGCCTGCTGGGAGACGAGGGTGTTGGAGATCTTGTCCTGGATGTAGCGCGGGCTGATGCCGACCATGCCCTCGCGGCTGGCCTCCTCCATCAGTTCGTGGACGCTGTCCTCGGTGTATCCGGGGATGGCCTTGCCGTTGTAGAGTTTCATTTTCTGCATGGGCGTGAGGCCGGCCTTCTTGGGCGTTTCGAGGCGCGTGAGCACGGCCCACATCGCCGCGACCTCGATCGTGTGCGGCGCGATGTGAATGTGCTTGATGCGGTGCGGGCCGAAGTCCTTCTGGTAGATCTTGATCTCGTCGTCGAGGCGGATGTTGTAGGGGATGTCCACTTTGATGGTGCGGTCGCGGAACGCCTCCATCAACTCGTTGTTCTGGAGTTTCTTGTACTCCGGCTCGTTGGTGTGGCCGAGGATGACCTCGTCGATGTAGGTCTGGGCGAACTTCTTGGGCTTGATCATGTGCTCCTGCGACGCGCCGAGGAGGTCGTAGAGGAACGCGACGTCGAGTTTGAGCACCTCGATGAACTCGATGATTCCCCGGTTGGCGACGTTGAACTCGCCGTCGAAGTTGAAGGCGCGCGGATCGGAGTCTGAGCCGTAGAGCGCGATCTTGCGGTAGTTGATGTCGCCGGTGAGTTCGGTCGAGTCCTGGTTTTTTTCGTCCTTGGGCTGGAAGGTTCCGATGCCGATGCGGTCTTTTTCGCTGAGCATGATTCGGCGGACGACGACGTGCTCAAGCATCTTGCGCCAGTCCCCGCCGTAGTGCTGCATGAGGTCGGCGGAGATTTTGCGGCAGAAGGGGCAGAGTTCGCCTTCGAGGTGCAGCGTCCCGGTCCCGCCCTGGGCGCGGTACTTCTGGTTGAGTTGCTCGAGCAGGTCGGCCCTCGCCTCGCGCGGCACGAGCATGAGCGGCTCCTCGTGCATCGGGCAGGGGTAGAGGTGGTCCGGCTCGCCTTCCGGCGAGGCGGCGGCGTCGAGTTTCCATGAGAACGAGTAGAGCGCCCCCGCGTCAAGGCGCGTGTAATGCTCGAGGCCCTTCTTGAGCAGGCGGGCGATCGTCGATTTGCTCGACCCCACCGGCCCGTGCAGGAGAAAGATGCGCCGGTCGGTGCCGTATCCCTCCGCCGCGCTTCGCAGCACGTCGACGAGTTGCATGAGTTGTCGGTCCAGGCCGTACACCGCGTCGCGGTGCCCTCCGACGGGATCCGAGAAGAAGTGGTAGCGGACCAGGTCGCGCTTGAAGGCGCGGTAGCGCTCGAACCCGAAGGACATGATCATGTCGTAGACGCGCTGGTAGGCGTTGCGCGCCACGGCGGGGCGCTGAGCCACGACGTCGAGATACTGCCAGAACGTTCCCTCCCAGTGAAGGTGCTGGAAGCGCTGCTGGTCGATGCGCGAGTTGATCAGGTCGATGAGGGGCTGGCTTTCGGGCACGAGGACACCTCCATCCGTGGATTGAATCGCCGCACGCTCAGGTCAATGAGCGCCGGCCAGGCGGCGGCCGCCGGGGTCGAGGCGTTCGTGCAGGCAGGTCGCATCCGGGGCGAAGAGCCACGGCCCGTGCGGGCTGGATGCGTGCAGCCGCCCCATAATTATTCGTCCCTCGGCGCATCGAGGTTCTACCCGATTCCACTCTATCGGCACAAGGGCCGCCCATGCGGCATCGAGGCGACTTCGCCGACGCAAATGCCCGCGTCCGCCACGGCGCATTCCGCACGATCCGCCGGCCCAAGCGGGTATGCTTCACCGCAGCGGGCCGGAAGCGGCCGGGCAAGGAGCGACGTTGGAACCAGGCGAAGCCGCCGGGACTCAGGCCCCGCGCTCCGGCGAAGTGCGGGCGGGCGTAGCCCAGCGCCTCGTGGCGCAGCGCTATGGCCGCGCCGACGCCCTGGCCGGCTCGGGGCCGGCCGGACCCCTCCTTCGCCTCACCCGCCGGCAGCGCGACCTGCTGCGCAAGGGCATGAAAGAACTTCAGAGCCTGTGCGGCGATGAGTCGGTCTGGCGCCTCGCCGCCGACGAAGCCGAGTCGGCCCAGCGCGACCTCGACATTCCCGATCTCGCCCCCGGATTCGTGATGTGGGCCACCAACACCGCCGCCATCGCCGCCGGCGCGTGGTGGCTCCTCCTGCCCGGCTGCGGCGCGCCCGCCCTCCAGTCCACCATGTGCGCCTACCTTCGCGTCCCCTGGCTCGAACGCCGCCCCGAGTACGCCCGGCTCGCTGAAGCGATTCACAGCGGACGTTACCCCACCATGAAGCAGGTCCTCGACTGGACCGAGCGCGTCCGCTGCGCGCTGATGATCAACGTGCGCGAGGCGTGAGTATGCCGCTTGCAGCTTCGCGTCGGCACCCGCGCGTAACATTGTCCGCATGAGTTTCGGGCTCGCGCGCGGCAGACAACTCGACACAACCGGCGTCGGCCTTGAATCCGCCGACCTGCCTCCCTTTGACCGCGAGCCGATCATCGACCCGCGCGCCTGGTTCGGCGACCGCGCGGCGCTGCCCCTCGAAATTGAGATCGGCTCGGGCAAGGGCACGTTTCTGGTGCAGGAAGCGCCGCAGCGGCCGCAGGTCAACTTCCTGGGCATCGAGTGGGCGGGCGAGTTTTTCCGCTACGCCGCCGACCGCCTGCGCCGCAACAACGTGACCAATGTGAAGATGCTCCACGCTGATGCGGTCGAGTTCATCCGTTGCCGTTGCCCCGAGGCGATCGCGGCCGTCATTCACCTCTACTTCCCCGACCCCTGGCCCAAGAAGCGCCACCACAAGCGCCGCAGCGTGCAGGACCGGTCGCTGCGCGACTTTCACCGCATCCTCGCGCCGGGCGGTGAAGTGCGGATCGTGACGGACCACGACGAATACTGGAAGTGGATCGAGGAGCACGCGAGCCGCGCGGCCGACCTCTTCGCGCGCGGGCCATTCGAGCGCGCCGGCCTTTCGACTCCTAATGCGTCGCTCAGCGCGAGCGAAGCGTCGGAGGAGATCGTCGGCACGAACTTCGAGCGCAAGTACCGCCGCGAAGGCCGGCCCTTTCACGCGATGATCCTGCGCAAGCGTTGATCGCGCTGCCATGCCGCGGGGTCAGGGGTGGCATGGCGTCGCGCCTCGCGTCGCTCCGCCAAGCGGTTCGAGGCGTTCGGGCGCGGTGGCCCGTTCGGCATAGCCAGGCGAAGCGCCAGGCCATGCCACCCCGAATCGATCGCCCTCGCACACCACGCATCGTCGAGCGAAGCGCGGCGCCATGCCGCTCCACCTACCATTGCCATCCCTGCAAGCCACGGAGATACACCATGTTCCACGCCCTCGCCGCCGCGGTTCTCGTTTCCTCCACGCCTCTCGCCCCCCAGCGCCTGTATTACCAGGTCAACGGTCCGATGCCGCTGAGCGTCGAGGCGGGGGAGGGGCGCGAACTTGTCCTGCTCGCCCCTGACAACCGCGAAGTGGCCCGCGCGGCCGTGCCCGACGGGGTGGGCGAAGTCGACGCCGCGTCGCTCATCCCCAACCTCTACTCCTTCACGACCGTCCACTACCTCCAACTCGTGGATAACAGCGCGCCGGTCGGCGCGGCGATCGTGCTCCAGCCCCTCGTCCGCGTGCGCAATCCCGTTCTGCGCTACACCGAGCGCGGGCCCTTCGTCGAGACGTGGATTGAGCAGTCCGAGCAGGAGAAGAACATGGCGGGCTTTCGCGTCTACGTCGAGCGCGACGCCGTGCTTCACACGACGCACGGCGACATCCGCCTCGTGATGCGCCCCGAGCACGCGCCCAACACGGTGTGGAACTTCCTGCACCTCGTCGAAGGGGGGTTCTACACGCGCATTCCCTTTCACCGCGTCGTCGGCACGTCCAGCGGCGGGCCGGGCTTCGTCATCCAGGCCGGCGACCCGACGGGCAACGGGTCGGGCGGGCCGGGCTACCGCATCGACCTCGAGGCCAGCACGCTGCCGCACGACCTCGGCGTGATCAGCATGGCCCGCGAAGGCAACGACATCCACACCGCCGGCAGCCAGTTCTTTCTTTGTCTCTCGCGCGAGGCGACGGCCCGGCTCGACGTGCAATACACGACCTTCGGCCAGACGATCGAGGGCGTCGGGGTGGTGAAGAAGATCGGCGGTCTGCGCGTGGGCAACCAGGACCGGCCGATCGAGATGCCGTACATCGAGACGGCGGAACTGGTCGCCTCGGAGCCGCGCACGCCCGGGCAGGCGCCGAAGTGGATCGCCCCGGTTCCGGCCGCCCCGGCCGAGAAGCCGGCGGCGCCGGCGAATCCGCAGCGGTGAGACGGACAGTCTGCCGCTGATCGCTCCAACCCCACCTGGGAGGAGCCGGCACCACCGAGGAGCGGCTTCGCGCTTGTGGATCGGCCGCGATCCCGCCCCGGAATCGGGCGATCGACCCGGAGTCGGGCGGGGCAAGGATTCCGACTTTTTTCGCGTTCTTCGGTTTTTTCTCTTGCGGCCCGGCCGGGAGTTGTTAGACTGAAGGCGGATCGCCTGCGGGGCATCGGGTTGCACAGCCCGCCGGCCGGCCGATCCACGCACCGGGAACCGCGTCCGCCGCCGACGGCCGCGCGCTGTAACATCTCATAACCCAGAGGAGGTGGCCATGGCTTCTCTTCGCACGTCGATCATCAATGCTTTCGCCGCGCTCGTGAGCATCACACTGCTCGAGACACGTGCGTCCGCCCAGCCTTGCGCGGCCGGGTGGGACATCGAGTTCGGGGCGTCGGGCGCCAACGGGCGGGTCTGGGACTTGGAGGAGTACGACGATGGAACGGGACCAGCGCTCTACGCGGCCGGTTGGTTCACCGAAATGCAGGGCAAGCGTGCCTGGGGGATCGCCAAGTGGGATGGGCGCGACTGGAGTGAAGTCGGCGGTGGACTCAGCATCATCGGGAGGGAGGGTGGAGCCAATTCGCTCTACGTGTGGGATGACGGCCGGGGTCCGGCGCTCTATGTCGGCGGCCACTTCCAATTCGCCGGAAACATCCGCGCCCAAAGCGTGGCGCGCTGGGACGGAAGGAACTGGGAACCGCTCGGAGCGGGAGTTTCCCGCTCTGTGTTCTCTTTCTGCGACTTCGACGACGGTCGCGGCGACGCCCTGTACGTTGGCGGGACATTCGACCAGGCTGGAGGAGCCGGGGCTCGACACGTTGCTCGATGGGATGGCTCGCGATGGGAAGCACTGGGCGGGGGCTTTTGGGGTGGGACTGGCCTGGGAGTATGCACGATGGCCGTCTTTGATGATGGCTTTGGCTCAATGCTCTACGTCGGCGGGGAGGTCTATGCAATAGATTACCCTGCGCCACAAGCTGCACCCGCCTATCTCCTCGCGCGCTGGAATGGCCAGGCCTGGTTGCCCGTTCCAGGTGCAATGTTTTCGAACCGAGGCACCGGCTCTCACGTTGACCAGATCCTCGTGCACGATGACGGCAACGGACCCGCGCTCTTCGTGGCGGGCCAGTTCGCGCGCGAGGGTACCGGGGAGTATCTCCTTCGGTGGGACGGAACGGAGTGGAGCGCCCTCGGCGGCGGCATCCGGTCCGGCCAGAACTTCCACGGCGACGGCATGTGTGTCTACGACGACGGCACCGGCCCGGCACTCTGGATCGGCGGCGGCGAAGTCTGGATCAACGACCTGGGTCGTACGTCTTCAATCTACCAGTGGGATGGACAGAGTCTCTCTGTTCCCGAGGGTCACGTCGATCTCTCATTCTGGGTCTACACACTCGCCTCGCACAATGATGGATTCGGACAGGCTCTCTACGCGGGTGGAGAATTATGGAGAGCCAACGGCCAGTCCATTCGGAACATCACCCGCTGGTCGCCGCCGCACATGGCTCTCTCGCACTCACCCCTGCGCGCCGGGCAGCGGGCGGCGTTCGCCACCTCCTGCTCGACGCCCGGGCAGCGGGTGAACTTCATCTACTCCGCGCGCGGCCTCGGCTCAGTCTTCATCCCGCAACTCGGCATCTCGATCGATCTCGATCGGCCGCAACTGATCGGCCACTCGATCGCCGATCCGGGTGGCAAAGCGGGACTGAGCCGCGCGATCCCGCCGGACGCCTCCGGCCGCACGCTCTGGCTCCAGGCCGCGGAAGTCGGTCGCAAGACGGAGGTCGTCGAGAGCATCATCGAATGATGCTCCACATAGCCCCGGGTCAACGGCCCGGGGCCCACTTAGCCTCGGGTCAATGACCCGGGGTCAAAGCGTGCGGCGTACATAACACCCAACCCCCACTGCGGCGTTCGATACAATGCCGCATGGGCCGCACCGTCGGCATCATGGTCACCATGACGACCTACGGCACGTGGCTGCGCGGGGACCATCGCGGCTGGATCGAGGACGGCGTTCTCATGCCGCCGGACCCGATACTCGAATCAAACGACGCAAGGCGCACGGCCCACCCGGCCTTTCGGTTTGACCGCGATCAACAGCGCAGCGTCGGGCAGATGATCGGCGATGCACTCGTGGATCGACTCGACCTGGTCATCCTCGCACTGACTGTGCAGACCTGGCATGTTCACTTTGTCATCGGCGCGACCAGGCACGACATCGGTGTGGTAGTGAAGTGCGCGAAGGACGCGGTGCGGTACGGCCTGCGCCCCGGCCGACCGATCTGGACGGACGGGTACGACAAACGGTTCTGTTTCGACGAACAGTCACTGGTGAATCGTGTGCGGTATGTGCTGCGGCACGATGAAGCGAGCGGAGCGCCGGCGTGGCCGTTTGTCACGCCGGTGGATGTGTATCTATCGCGTCGGGGGCGGTGACTTCCGGTCATTGACCTGGATGTTGGGCGTGAAGGCGGATCGGACGTCCAAACCCCGGGTCATTGACCCGGGGCTATGTGGGGGGCTATGTGGGGTGATGCGCGTTACCCGCGCGCGGCGTCGACGGTGTTGCGCAGGAGCATGGCGACGGTGACGGGGCCGACGCCGCCGGGGACGGGGGAGAGCCAGCCGGCGACGGGCCGCACTTCATCGAACGCGACGTCGCCGATGATGCGCTTTTTGCCCGTGGCGGGGTCGTGCACGCGGTTGATGCCGACATCGATCACGACGGCGCCGGGCTTCACCATGTCGGCGGTGATGAGGTTCGCCTTGCCGGCGGCGGCGATGAGGACATCGGCGCGGCGCGTCATTGACGCCAGGTCGCGGGTGTACTTGTTGCAACTGTGGACCGTCGCCTCGCGCTGCATCATGAGGATGGCGACGGGTTTTCCGACGATGTTGCTTGCGCCGACGCAGACGACCTCGGCGCCGCGGAGTTCGGCGCCCGTCGAATCGACCATCTTCATCACCGCCAGGGCGGTGCAGGGCACGAGGGAGGAGCGGTCGTAGACGACGTTGCCGATGTTGGCGGGGTTGACGCCCTCGACGTCTTTTCCGGCATCGATGAGGGACTGGATGCGATAGGGGTCCACTCCTTCGGGCAGGGGCAGGTGGACCATGACGGCCGTGACGCGCTCGTCGGCGTTGAGGAGCAGGACACGGCCGGCGATGTCCTCGTAGGTGGCGCGGTGGGGCAGGACGTGGAGGCGGTAGTCGATGCCCAGTTCGGCGCAGCCGCTCTTCTGGCTCTCGGCGTAGGTGCGGGCGGAGTTGCGGCCGTCGGGCCCGGGCGGGCCATCGACGAGGACGGCGTCGAGCGAGACGCTCCCGCCGCGCGAGCGCAGCGCTTGGACGTCGCGCCTGATCTCGGCGCGGAAGCGGTCGGCCAGGGCCCGGCCGTCGATGATTTGTGCGCCCGACGAGGCCATGTTCGCCGACATCATAGCGGATGCGTGAACGGGCAGGAAGCAGCGGCGCCGGCGGATTACGATCCTCTCCGGTGGCTGCGCACGCCCTCACATCATCAACCGTCTACCTCAACGGCGAGTTCCTCCCGGCCGCGGAGGCGCGCGTGAGCGTCTTCGACCGCGGGTTTCTCTTCGGCGACGCGGTGTACGAGGTGATCCGCTACTTCGACGGCGTTCCCTTCGCGATGGACCTGCACCTCGAGCGGCTGGAGCGCACGCTGCGCGAGGTGCGCTTTGCGCACTTCCGCGCGGGCGACATCGTGGCGCTGGGGAAGGAACTGCTCGCGCGCAACGACCTGAGCAACGCCTGCGCCTACTGGCAGATCACCCGCGGCTGCGGCACGGGGCGAACGCACCTGCCGCCGGCGGAGATGCGCGCGACGGTGTTCGGCTGCGTCGATCGCACGCCCCCGCTGAGCGAGTGCGGGGTTGCGGCGGAAGTCTCGGCGGCGCTGCACGAGGACTGGCGCTGGAGCCGGTGCGACATCAAGTCGACGAACCTGCTGCCCAACGTGCTGGGCAAGATCGCCGTCGCCGACCGCGGCGCCGCGGAGGTCATCTTCCACCGCGACGGCTGGGTGACCGAGGGCGGCTCGACGACGGTGCTCATTGCGCGCGGCGGCCGGGTCATCACCCCGCCCATCGACGATCCCGACCTGAGCATCCTGCACGGCGTCACGCGCCGAGTGGTCGCGCGCCTGCCGGGCGTCGATCTCGTCGAGCAGCCGGTGCGCGTCGACGACCTCCGCGCGGCCGACGAGATCATCCTCGCGGGCACGCGCACGCTGCTTGCGGCGGTGACGCGCCTGGACGGCGAGGCGGTGGGCGACGGGCGGGCCGGGCCGGTCGCTTGCGCGCTGCTCGACCGCTTCGTCGAGGCGGTGGCGGCGAGCGTCCGGCGCTGAGAATCTGTTTCGCAACTGACGTCGAAGCGGTGGAGCGGGCCTCCGGCCCGTTCGACTTGGACGGGCGGGACGCCCGTCCCACCGTTGTGAAACAGTCTCTGAAGGGCAATCCATGGCGCGGCGAGGCGGTCAGGCGCGGATGGCTTCCCGCGCGGCGGCGCGATCGCTGTGCCGGCGCACGATGCTGAGCAGTTCCACGCGGTCGATGGGCTTGGTGGTGTAGTCGTCGCAGCCGGCGGCGAGGCAGCGCTCCCGGTCGCCCGCCATCGCGTGCGCGGTGAGGGCGATGATCGGCCGCGCGTAGGCGTGGGCGCGCAGGTAGCGCGTGGCGGCGTAGCCGTCGAGTTCGGGCATCTGCATGTCCATGAGGACGACGTCGAAGGGGTGATCCCGAAGCGATTCAAAGGCCCGCTCGACGGCGATGCGGCCGTTGCCGGCGATCACCACTTCAGCGCCGGCCTTGCGCAGGTGGAAGGCGATGAGGCGCTGGTTGTCCGGGCCGTCCTCGGCGAGGAGGAGGCGCAGGCCGTCGAGGCGAGGCGCCTGGGCCTCATTGCCGGGCGAGGTTGAAGCCAGCGCCCGCGGCGCCGAGGCGGACTGCACGAGCCGAACCTGGCGCAGCGGGCCCGTCGCGATCGTGGCCGTGAACGAACTTCCCTCGCCGGGCGTGGAGCGGACGCTGATGTCCCCGCCGAGCATGCGCGCGAGTCGCTGGGAGATGGCCAGCCCGAGGCCGGTCCCGCCGAAGCGCCGGGCCATGGAAGTGTCCGCCTGGGTGAAGGAGGCGAAGAGGCGGTCGAGTTGGTCGGGGCGGATGCCGATGCCGGTGTCGACGACTTCGACGCTCAGCAGGCCGTCGTCCTCATTCTCGCGTCCGACGAGGCGCGCGATGAGCCGCACGCCGCCCGCGTCGGTGAACTTGACGGCGTTGCCGGCGAGATTGAGGAGGATCTGGCGGAACTTCGTGGGGTCGGAGTGGATCGTGTGCGGTATGGGCGTGGCGCACTCGACCTCGAATAGCAGGCCCTTGGCGGCGGCGCGGAGGCGCATGAGCGATTCGACGTCGCTGATCACCTCGGCCGGCGAGAAGGCGATGCGCTCGACCGACATCCGGTTCGCCTCGATCTTGGAGAGGTCGAGAATGTCGTTGATGAGCGCGAGCAGGTGCGCGCCGTTGCGGCGGATGGTCTGGATGCACTCGAGGCGGTCGAGCGGTCCCTGACCCTCGTCGATGAGCAGGTCGGCGTAGCCGAGGATCGCCGTCATCGGCGTGCGGATCTCGTGGCTCATGTTGGCGAGGAACTCGCTCTTGGCGCGGTTGGCGGCCTCGGCCTCGGCCCGGGCGATCTCCAGTTCTCGGGTCTTCAAGGCGAGGGCGGCGCTGTGTTCTTCGATCTGCTCCTTCGAGGTGATGAGGTCCACGAGCGTGCGCGCAAGGTTCTCCTCGGCGAGGCGCCGTTCGTTCACGTCGGTGATGGAGCCGGCGAGGCGCAGCGGCTGGCCCGAGTCGCTCCAGACCGCCTGGCCGCGCAACTGAAACCAGCGCGGCGCCGCGCCCGGGGCGCTCATGCGGCACTCGGCGGCGAGGGGCGTCCGAGCCGTCAGGTGACGGTCGATCGCCTCGAGCACCTGCGCCCGGTCGCCGGGATGAACGAGGGCGGTGAGCGAGTCAGCCGGCTGGACGGCGGCGCTGAGCGAAGCGCCGACGAGTTCGTCAAATCGCGTGGAGTAGTAGATGAGGCCGCGCGCCAGGTCCCAGTCCCAGATGCCGCTGTCCGATCCCCGGACGACAAGGTCGTATCGCTCTTCGCGTCGCGCGAGGTGGGCCGCCCGTTCGTTGGCGGTCTGCCAGAGGTGAAGGGTGAAGGGGACCAGGGCGGAAAGGAGCAGGCCGATCGTCAGCGCCGCGCTGGGCATCGGCGTGCGCAGCGATGCGATGGTGCGGCGCATGGGAGTGATGCGAATGGCCCACTCGAAGTGATGCGCCTCGAAGGCGGTCCGCACGGAGAAGCGCGGGTCGAAGGAGTCGGCAAGCGCATCCGCGGCCCTCTCGCCGTGGAGCGAGACGCGGTAGCCGCGGTCGATGTGCGGCGATTCGAGCAGGTGGGTCAGCAGGGCGGCGCGGTCGAAGGAGGCGACGATGCGACCACCGGGGTAGGACTTCGAGTCGGCGGGCAGGACCGCGAGAATCTCTTCGTCCACGGCCATGAGGACGGGGGCGCGCACGGGCAGGAGCGTTCGGCGGGCGGCGCCGGGCGCGGGGATCGGGCCGGCGTTGGGGTCGCCGGCGTCGGGGGGGCCGGCGATGCGGCGCAGGACCAGCCCGCCGCCGTCAACCCACTCGATATTCGTGAGGCGCGGCGGCCGGGCAAGGATTCGATTCGCGTCGGCGGTCCACTCGGGGGAGAGGTCGGAGCCTTCGCGCGGGATGTGGGCGGCGAGTTGCTCGAGCAGTTCAACGCGGTGCGTTACTTCGCTGTGCAGCAGGCTCGCGATTCGAGAGGCCTGCGAATGGACCACGCGGCGGATGTGCTGGTCTTCGGCGGCGGCGGCGGCCTGCCAGGCGATGACGGTGCTGGCCGCCAGCGCCACGCCGACCACCGCGGCGGCCCAGCGCGGCAGGCGGACCAGCCCGACGCTCGACTGACTCCACGCCAGCGCCAACAGGCTCGCGCCGATGCACCCGTGCGCGATGATCGAGCCCGTCGAGATGAACGTGAGATGCTCCCAGCCGACGGCTGGACTCAAGCCGATGAGGCGCGACGCCATCGGCATCGCCACCAGCCCGACCACCAGGGCGCCGACGACGGCCGTCGCGGCCGTCCGCACCTCCGCCGCCACGCGCCCGCCGTGCAGGAGCAGTCCGACGGCGGCCAGGAGCAGGCAGGCGCCGCTCACGGCCGAGACGTTCGTGACTCGGGGCGAAGGGTGAAACTGCGAGGGCAGGCTCGCCAGCGCGAGGTAGAACTCGTTGAGCGAAGCCGAGGTCCGCGCGGCGAGAATCAGCATTCCGAGCAGCGCCAGCGCGACTCCCGCGACCAGGGCGCGGCGGGCCATCCGCCTTGAGGCTTCGTAGACGCCCCACGCACCGATGGCGGTCCCCGCCGCCAGCGTCCACGGCATCGGATCGCTGTCCGGCGCGAGGCGGGTGAGCATGTCAACGCCGGTGGCGTGGCCGGCGAGAACCACCGCCGCCACCGTCGCGGCGATGGTGCAGCCGAAACCGAGGACGAAGAGTCCCGGCCTGGTGGACGCGTCTGCCTTCAATGGGCTGGCGCCGGTCGGGGGGATCGGGGCGTTGGTCATGGCCGGGCTTTCAGGCATGTTCGTTGAAACCCGCCGCACTCCGCCGTTCCGTCGCTGCGGCGGGAGCGCAGCGAACCGACGAACGCCCGCGCCGCGACGCACGGCAGGTGCGTCAGACCCGATCGCGGCCCCCGCGTTCGACTTCCCAATCCATCGGTCCTGAATCGCGGGTTCTTGACCTCGCGGGCGACGATTCGGCGCGGCGCCGGGGCGCGGCGCCGGGGCGAGACGCCGGCAGCGGGTACGCGGCGCCCGCCTATGCTCACGGAGCATGGTGCCCGAGTTATCAGTCCTGCTCGCCAGCGTCGGCAACTCTCGAACCGCTCTCGCCTGCGCTTCGCCCGACCGCCTGCTTCGGGTCGATCGCCTTCGCAACGCGGAGATGGGGGCGATGGTGGAGACGATGCGCTCCTACCTGGCGGGTTCGGATGCGGCTTCCGAGCCGCTGGTCGTCGTCTCCACCGTGAACCGGAGCGTCTCCGCGCCGCTCATCGACCGGCTCGGGGCCGACCTGTCGGCGCGGGTGCTCCGCATCGGCGACGACCTGCCGATTCCCGTGGGAACGTGCCTGGACGCCGACGCCACGCCGGGCCAGGATCGGCTGCTCAACGCGGCCGCGGCGTTCGATCGATTCCGGCAGGCGTGCGTGGTGATTGACGCGGGCACGGCGATAACGATCGACTTCGTCGACGGGGAAGGGACGTTTCACGGCGGCGCCATCGCGCCGGGCGCGCAGATGCAACTCGATGCGCTGCACGAATGGACCGATGCGCTGCCCGCGCTGAGTTTCGCCGCCCCCGGGGCGGACGCCTTCGGGCCGAACACGCGGCAGGCGATGCTGCACGGCGTGTTCTACGGCATCCGGGGCATGGTGCGGCACATCGCCGAGCGCTACGCGGAAGCCTACCTCGCCTACCCCGCCATCCTCGCCACGGGCGGAGACGCTCATCTCCTCTTCGACGGCGATGAACTCGTCGAGCACATCGTCGATGACCTGACGCTGCACGGCATGCTCGCGGCCTTTCGCGTCGCCGGCGCCGCCGAAGATGCCGGCCGCTGAGCCAATCGACCGCCCGCATGACTACGACCCCGGGATTCCGCATCGCGACTGCCAGCGCCCCCGGCGCCGTGGCGCTGATCGAACTCACGGGGGCCGCAGGCGCGATCGTCGCGCGCCTGACCGGCGTGGCGGACTGGCCCGCGGGAGTGCTGAGGTACGCGCGGCTGGGCGAGATCGACGACGGCGTGGCGGGGCGCGTCTCCGACGATCTCTGGTGGATCATGCCGCACGGCGGGCCGCGCATCCTCCAGCGCCTGGCGCAGCGCCTCGCCGACGAAGGCGCCCGACCGGTGCGCGAGATTGATCCGGTCATGGCCTGGCCCGAGGCGGAATCGCGCGATGAGGCGCTGGCGCTCGCCGCCCTCGGCCGCGCGGCCAGCCCGCTTGCCGTCGATCTGCTGCTCGATCAGCCGCGGCGCTGGGCGCAGCACCGGGCGCATCCCGTCGAGCCGTTCGAGTCGATGGCGCAGCGATCGCGAATACTCGACCGCCTGCTTGATCCGCCGCTGGTGGTGCTTGCCGGCCGGCCCAACGTGGGCAAGAGCACGCTCTCCAATTCCCTGCTCGGCCGGCGGGCCTCGATCGAAGCCGAGGAGGCGGGGACGACGCGCGACTACGTCGTCTCGCGCCTCGATCTGGCCGGCCTGGTCGTCCACTGGTGCGATACGCCCGGCCGCCGCGACGCGGCCGATCCCATCGAGCGAGAGGCGATTGCCCTCGCGGCCGACCTCATCCATCGCGCGGACTGCCTCATCGCGGCTGCGGCGCCCGAGATCGACTGGCCGAGTCTTGACCGCAGGCCCGACCGGCGAGTGCTGCTCAAGGCCGACCTCGAGCCGCCTGGCGACCCGACGGACGCGTCGGCGGATCTGCTCCGCGTGAGCGCCAGGACCGGCGCCGGACTCGCCCGGTTCGTCTCGTCCATCCGCGAGGCGCTCGTCCCGATCGAGGCGCTCTACCACCCCGGCCCGTGGCTCTTTGACCAGCGATTGAGCCTGACCTGATTCGCACCGCCGAGGCGGGCAACCTATCATCCCCGCTCCGCGGGAGAAGCGTTCCGCGGCCGGCGAATCCCTGCTCAAGGAATGGTCTCGATGGCGGACAAGCGGCTTGCGGACATCCGGACGAGCGACGATGCCGAGTCGAGGGTCAACGTCGAGTTGATCGAGTGGCTCAAGACCAGCGGCGTGAACTACCTGGTGGTCGTACTCGTCGTCGTCCTCATCGCCCGGGTCTACCTCTGGTGGGGCGATCGCGCCGAGCGCATCCGCGATCAGGCGTGGGCCGACCTCGCCAGCACCGACCTCGCTCCCTCGCTCGAGAGTCTCGCGGACCGGGTGCAGGGGATCGACTCGGTCGCGGAAGTGGCGCTGCTTCGCGCCTGCCGCCTCTACCTGCGCGACGTGCTCCGCGACGAGTCGCTCGAACTCGTCCCCGAGGCGCCGACGCTGACCGACCCGAGCGCGGAGCAGCCCGACCCCCCCGAGCCGGAGCCCAAGGAGCAGCCGCGCATGACCGAGCGGGAGCGGACCGAAACGCTCGACCGCATGGAGCGCCTCTACCGCCGCGTGCTTGACTCGACCGCATTCTCCGGCAAGGGCACGAACTGGAAGGAAGGGCTGCACCTGGAGGCGATGTTCGGCCTGGCGGCCGTCGCCGAGATGCGCGGGGATTTCACCGCCGCCGATGACTGGTTCATCCGCATCGAATCCGAGGCGGCCGACCGCTTCCCGGAACTCGCCAAGGTGGCCGCGGCGTGGCGCGCCGACACGGCTTCGCGCACCCGCATCGAGTTCTACGCGCAGAGTGTGATCGATGAAGCCCTGAGCGATCCCAAGCCGCAGTTGCCCGCCGGCGACGCCTCGACCGAGGCTGCGGCCGACGGCGAGACCGCTCCGGCCGGCGCAGGCGTCGGGACGGAGTCTCCTGAAGACAAGCCCGCGGACGACGGCGGCGCCGCGCCCGCGCCGACGGACAAGCCGGACGATCCCGCTTCGGGCGGCGGCCGGTAGCGCACGTGTCCGGCCCGGGCCGCGATGATCCGACTCGAAGCCAGGGCGACCCATCGCCTCGCGGTGATGAAGCCGAGGCCCGCCCCGAAGCCGACTCCGCGTTCTCCCTCCTCGCCTCCGGCGGCAAGGTCGATCCTGATCTCGTCCGTACCGCCGCCGCACAGAACGACGAAGACAACACCGATGCGGCGCTGAGCGTCACGTTCCGCCTGACGCGCGACCTCCAGAAGCGGCTGGACAAGTACCTCCAGGACCGCATCCCCTTCATGAGCCGCACGCAGTTGCAGCGCCTCATCGCCGAGCAGGCGGTGACGGTGAACGACCGCGCGCCGAAGGCCGCGACGATCCTCCGAGCCGGAGACGTTGTGACCGTCATCGTCCCGCCGCCGCCGACGAAGGACATTCCCGCAGAGGAGATTCCGCTCGACGTGCTCTACGAGGATCAGGACCTGATCGTGGTCAACAAGCAGGCGGACCTGATCGTCCACCCGGCGCGCGGCAACAAGCGCGGCACGCTGATCAACGCGCTCGTCTGGCACTTTCAGCATCGCTCCGCGGGCGCGCTCTCGACGGTGGGGGCGGAAGAGGCTCGTCCGGGCGTCGTGCACCGCCTCGACCGCAGCACGACGGGCGTGATCGTGGTCGCCAAGACCGACGTCGCCCACTGGCGCCTGGCGAGGCAGTTCGAGAACCGCACGACGGACAAGCGCTACCTTGCCGTGGTGCACGGGCGCGTCGAACCCGTCGCCGACGTTGTCGATCTGCCGATCGGCAAGCATCCCGTCCACCGCGAACTCATGGCCGTGCGCTACGACGAAACGGCCAAGGAGTCGCGCACCATCTACCGCGTGCGCGAGCAGTTCCGGGACTTCGCGCTGGTCGAACTTGAGTTGCACACCGGCCGCACGCACCAGATCCGCGTTCATCTGGCGCACCTCGGCTGGCCGATCGTCGGAGACGAACCCTACGGCGGGCGGCTGGTGAGCGCGGCGGAAATCGGCGGCGCGGGCGAGGCGGAGGCCGGGCCGATCGTGCACCGCCAGGCGCTGCACGCGACGGCGCTGCGCCTGCGCCATCCGTCGGACGGTCGGCCGCTCGAATTCACCGCTCCTCTCTGGCCGGACATGCGCCGACTTGTTACTCTGCTGCGCCGGCATCGGCGCCTCGCCGACCCGATCGCGCCGGCGGGCTCGCGGATCGACCTCGCGGCGGTGCTGGGCGAGTGAGCGGGGGGGCGCGAAGCCGCAAACGGCTTTGGGGGGCAAGTCTCACGCCCCACGCCCCTGATACACTGCTGCGATGGGATCGCTCAGTTGGATCACGGTCATCGTTCTGGCGTCCGACTGGATGATCCGCATCGGCCTGGCGATCCGGATCATCATGCGGCGGGCGTCGGTGCCGGTTTCGCTGGCGTGGCTGCTGATTGTCCTCTTCATGCCGTTCGTCGGCTTCGTCGTCTATCTCTTGATCGGGGAGAACCGGCTTGGCCGGAGTCGCGTCCGCCAGTACAACGAACTGACGCGAGGCATCGACTCCGAGGCGGCGGCGATGTGGCAGCATCACCACGTGGAGTGGCAGGCGCAGGAGGAGTTCTATCGGCACGCGGCGAAGTTGGGCACGGCGGTCTCAGGCCTTCCCCCGCTCACCGGCAACAACCTCGAACTGATCTCCGAGAGCGGATCGATGCTCGACCGCCTCATCGCGGACATCGATGGTGCGCAGGACCACTGCCACCTGCTCTACTTCATCTGGATGAAGGGCGGTCGCGGCGTGGAAGTGGCGGAGGCGCTGAGGCGGGCGGCGGCGCGGGGCGTGGAGTGCCGCGTCCTCGTCGACGCCGTGGGCAGCAAGGCGTTTCTCCGGTCCGGGGAAGCGCGGGCGGCTCGGGAGGCGGGGGTGCGCGTCGTGGCCGCGCTGCCGGTCAATCCGCTGCGCATGCTTCTGGCGCGGATCGACCTGCGCAACCATCGCAAACTCGCCGTGATCGACGGCCGCATCGGCTACGCCGGAAGCCAGAACATCACCGACGACACGTTCAAGTTCAATCCCCGCACGGGCATCGGGCCGTGGATCGACGCCTCCGTGCGCCTCGAAGGCCCCGCGGCGCACGCGCTTCAGGTCGTGTTTCTGCGCGACTGGATGCTCGACAGCGGCGAGCGGTTCGAGGCGCTGGGACGCTTCTTCCCCGAGGATGTGCTTCGGTCCGATTCCGGGAGCGTGCTGCACGTGATTCCCTCGGGGCCTGGCGCGCCGCTCGACGCCGTGCAGCAGACCTTCCTCTCGACGATCTACACCGCGCGTGAGGAGATCATCATCACCACGCCCTACTTCGTTCCCGACGAGGCGAGCAAGGCGGCGCTGTGCATGGCGGCGATGCGCGGGGTGGAGGTGACGATCGTCGTCCCCGAGCGCCTCGATGCGCCCGTCGTCGCCGCCGCCTCGCGGTCCCACTACCTCGACCTCCTCGACGCCGGCGTTCGCATCTTCCACTACCGCGGCGGGCTGCTCCACTCCAAGACCATGACTGCCGACCGCAAACTGGCGATCATCGGCTCGGCGAACCTCGACATGCGCTCCTTCTGGCTCAACTTCGAGATTACGCTGTTCATCTACGACGACGACTTCTCGAGCCTCGTGCGCTTCATGCAGGTGGACTACCTGAATCGCGCCTCCTTCATCCACCGCGACTGGTGGCTCAAGCGCAGCCTCGCCCGGCGCTTCCTGGACAACGGCGCGCAATTGCTCAGCCCGCTGCTGTGAGACTCAGGCGCCGCGGGCGCGCGTCTCGCCGCCGGCGCGCCACGTCTCCCCCAACCCGCAGCGGATGATCCGCGCCAGGCCGCGTTCGCCGGCGGCCCGCACGAGGCGGTCGATCGGCTCATCGCGGTGCTCGTCGCTCAACCTGAACGTCGAATGATGAACGGGCAGGAGCAGCCGCCCGCCGCAGGCGTTGAACATCGTCCAGACCTGCTCGGGCGTGGCGTGCGCCGCCTCCCAGGGGTCGTAGGCGCCGATGCCGAAGATGGCGAGGTCGATGTCGCGGAGATGATTGAACGCGGCCGTCAGCGCCGTATCGCCGGCGTAGAGGACGCGGTGGCTCGCCGCTTCGATGAGATAACTGTTGTACCCGCGGTGGCGGTCCCACGCGGCGCGGGCGCCCCAGTGCCGCGGGCGGATCGCCCCGAGGCGCACGGGGCCGACGGCGATGGAACGGCCCCAGTCGAGTTCGATGACGCGACGAAAGCCGCGCGGGATCAGCCGCCGCGTGTGCCTGGCCGTCACCACCGTCGTGCGCGAGTGGGCGAGTTGAGCGAGCGTGTGCTTGTCGAGGTGGTCGAAGTGGGCGTGCGAGATCGCGATGATGTCGATGGGCGGCAGGTGCTCGGGCCGGGCCGGCAATTCGCTCACGCGCCCGAGGCCGACCTTGAGCCGGCCGACGCTGGGCCCGATCCGATTCGACAGAACCGGGTCGGTGAGAATCGTCCGGCCGGCGACGCGGATGAGCACCGTGGCGTGTCCGAGCCACGCGGCGGCGAGGGGCTGGATCTCGAAGTCGGGAGGAAGGGTCCACGGCGCCTCCTCGACGGCGCGCGGCGAAGCACGGCGGACCGAACGCCACAACTCGCGCGGGTAGCGCCGGATGCCCGAACTGACCACCTGCATCGCCCGCCGTCCCTTGCCGGCTGACTTCTTGCGCGAGAGTGTTCGAGGCTTCATTTCACCCTTCCGGCCGGCGGATGCGGCGGCAAATCGAACGGCAGCCGGCATCGCGGCGCACCTTGATAATACGGCCTCATTCATCGGCCGGTTCACGCTGCGCCTGATCGAGCAGGTCGGCATAACTGCCCGCGATCGACTCGCCGAGGATGGGTCCAAAGGACTCGCGCAGGGAGGCGATCCGCTCGTGACAGGTCTTCACGTCGTGCTTTCGGCTCACCTGGGCCTCGAACTCGATGAACAGGCCGAGATTCTCGACCTGGTCGAGGTGCATTCGCACGTTTCCGAGGACCCACAATTCGCGGACCTTGCGCACGACGAGCCACTCGCGCAGGGGCAGGGCGCCCCAGCGCGTGCGGGCCTGCTCGTCGGAGTAGAGCATGAAGTGGCTCATGCGGGGCACGGGGCGGTCGCTGCGGTGGTAGAAGATCCACTCGGCCGCCTCCCCCGGCACTTCGCGCTTCTTGAGCCGCCCGTCGGGCAGGCGATAGCACGTGTCGCGCTGCTCGGAAATCCGCACGAACGTCGCATCGAGCGCCTGGCAGCGGGCGCGCGCCAGGGTCAGGTCGCGCAATTCGGCTTTGAATTCGATGTTCTGCATCGCGGCGGCTGATCGTAGCGGCGTGCCGGGTCAATCGATCGGTGCGGATCGGAGGAGCCTGGCCGCGAGCCCGCCCGCTTCGACGATTTCGAGCACCGCGCCAGGGGGGTTGAGCGGGATTCGCTCCGGTCCGGCGATCAGAGCCGGGGTCGCCAGGTCGATCTGCGCGTTGGCGCCGCGACCGATCAGCCGCCCGGCGCCCGGCTGCTCGAAAGTCAGGCAGAGCAGCAGGCCCGCGTTGGTGGCCGCGCGAAGGAAACCCGAGGCGAAGGTGTCGGCGACGACGCACCGCACCCCCCCTTCGGCCAGGGCCACGGCACTGTGGATGCGGGCGCTGCCGTGGCCGAACCGCCTGCCCGCGACGACGATTGCGTACGGCGATCGAAACTCGCCGACGGGGACGAACTCTCCCGCGGTTTCGGCGAGCGATGCAAAGGCATAGGCGCCCAGCCAGCGACGCTCGGCGGCGTCGTCGAGATCGAACGTGAGGTACTCCGGGGCGATGATGGCCTCAGCGCCCACGTCGTCGCCGACCGGAAAAACGCGTCCCGAGATGGTCCGCCACGGGCTGAGGTTGTCGGGGGCGCGGGCCATTGGAGTTCCGATAATCTGCGGAGGATCGCGGCGAAGTTCGGCGAGAATCCTGTCTGCGATTCGAAATCGCGCGAATCGAGGCTATATTCATAGGATCGGTGTGCCCGACGATCCGAGGCGTTGCCAGACGCCTTGTCGGGCGGACCGAAGCGTCCGGTCCGCGGCCTGCGCCATTGTGGCGAGGTGGCGGCAGGCGCGGGCCGCATCGAGAGATGGACTCTCCCCGCCAAGGGATGCGGCCGCCGCAGCAAGCCAGTTGGATCGCCAAGGAGTTCCGCGATGGAATGGATCACCGGTGGTTGTCGGCTCGACGCCCAGGCCCAGCACGCGCACGACCGGCCGCGAGAGACCCGCAGGCGCTATGCGGCCGTCCTGTTGCTCGCGGCGGCGGCGTTCGTGCCGATCGGCGCGGCCCCTTCGTCCCAGCCGCTCTCCGCCCGGACGGGTCCGCCGCTCTTTGAGGGGTATCGCGCCGAGGGCTATCCCGCGATTTCCGCCCCGAGCCAGACCATCACGCTCGCGTTCGTTCATTCCGGCGCCATTGACCGCGTGCCGGTGGTGGAGAGCCAGTTGGTCGCGCCCGGCGATGTGATTGCGCAACTCGACGACCGCGTGCAGCGGTTCACCGTGGCGGCGCAGGGGCTCGCGGCGGAGGACCAGTCGGCGATCGAGGCGGCGCGGCGGCGGGCGGAACTGGCGAAATACGACCTCGAAAACGTGAAGGAGATGCGGGGCAAAGGCGCGGCCGCGCCGCGCGAACTCGAACGCGCCCAGGCCGAGACCGCCCTTCGCGAGATCGACATCTCCGCGGCCCAGCGCGACCGCGAGCAGGCGCGGATTCTCCTGGACCGCGAATCCGCGACGCTCAACCAGATGACGCTGCGCAGCCCGATCCACGGCATCGTGGCGCGCGTCGCCGTCGAGCAGGGCGAGACGATTGAGGCCCTTCAGCCCGTCGCCCACATCGTCGCAATCGACCCGCTCTGGCTCGACGTGGCCGTTCCCGTCCGCCTCGGCCTGATGACCGAGGCGGGAAGCGTGGCGGTCGTGCGGTGGCGCGACGTGCCCGGCGACGTTCCGGTCGAGGGGCGCGTCCTCTGGGTCTCGCCCGTGGCCGACGCCTCCGCGAGTTCGATCGTCATTCGCCTCGAGGTGGACAACCCGCAGCGCCTGCCTGCGGGGCTGCACGCGCTGGTGCAGTTCCCGGAGGCGGAGGATGCGCTTCGCCGATCCCTTCCATGAGTCAAACCTACCATCACCTCCGGAACCGGTGATGGTCGAACCCCGGACGCAGGGCGCGGGGAACCGGCACGCCCCGCCGCCATCTCCTGAATCGAAAGGATCCCAAGTGGCCGAGCAGAAACCACAAGCATCAAACCCGGAAGCGGAAGGCCAGCGCCGCGAGATGACCCTTCGAATCGACGAGTCGGACATGACGTCGGCCTACTGCAACACCTTCCGCACGGACGGCTCGATCGAGGAGGTGATTCTCGACTTCGGCATGAACCGCCTCGTGCCGGGCCGCTCCAACGAGATGCTCTTCAAAGTGCGCAACCAGGTCATTCTCAACTGGCGCAACACCAAGCGCCTCGCGCTCACGCTCGCCAACCTGGTCCGCCAGCACGAGGAGCGCTTCGGCGAGATCGACATCAAGCAGACCCGGGACGGGCAGCAGAGCCAGGCCGGCTGAGAGCGCGAACCTCGCGGAGACGGCGGGCGAGAGGTAAGTCGAAGGCACGAGCATGGACGAACAGGTCGTCTCCATATCCGCATCGACCTCAACGGAGGTGGAGGGATCGGGGCCGCTGCGCCCCGGCCACGGCGTCGATGCGTTCCTGGGGGACCTCATCAAGCGGCAGTGCGCCCTCGTCCAGGCCGTCTCCGGCGTCATCCTGCTGCGGCCGACGCGCGAACAGCCGGGCGGCTCGACGGTCCGGCACGAGGTCGATCCGCGCTTTGCGATCACCCCCAAGCAGTACCGGCGGCTGACCGAGATCGCGGCGCGGGCGGCGCGGGAGAACAAGCCGGTGCTCGACCAGGTGGCCGCGACGACGGGGTTGCTCTCGGCCGAGCCGGAGTTCCGCGTGCTGGCGGCGCCGCTCATGCTCGCCGGCCGGCCGCACGGCGCGTCGCTGTGCATCGTGCCCGACCGGCCCGAGCAGGAACTCGAGGAAGGGCTCAAGCGACTCGAACTGAGCACCCTCGCGTTCGAAGCGTTCCTCTGGCGGCAGCAGGCGTTCGTCGAGGCCGAGTCCAAGATCCAGTTGCGCGAGGCGCTCGATCTCATCGACAAGTCCAACCAGGGGCACGACACGGCCGAGATGGCCGCGATGTTCTGCAACGAACTTCAGCGCCGCTTCGGCTGCCTGCGCGTGTCGATCGGGCTGGTCCACGGACACGGCGTGCGCGTCGTCGCCATCGGCGGGGCGGAGCATCTCGACCGCCGCAGCGAGTTCGCCGAAGCGCTCGAAGCCCTGATGGAGGAGTGCGCCGACCAGGACACCGAGATCCGCTTCCCCCAGCCCGCCGACGCCGATCCCTCCGAGCGGCGCGTCGTCCGCGCGCACGCCTCGCTGAGCGAGCGATTCGGCCCGTGCGCGATCGCGAGTTTCCCGCTTCGCATCGAGGAGGGGCTGATCGGCGTCGTCGTCATGGAGCGAAACGCCTCTGACCCCTTCAACGACGCGACGCTGCGCCTCCTGCGCCTCATCGCCGAATACATCGGCCCGATGGTGTGGACGCGGCGCATGGCTGACCGCGGCGTGCTCGCCGTCAGCCGCGACCGTGTCGTTGATCTCTCCGAGACGCTCGTCGGGCCGCAGAAGACAGGCATCAAGATGTTTCTGCTCGCGGCGCTGCTGCTGCTGGTGATCTCACTGGCGGTCCCGGTGCGCGACCGCGCGGTGGGGACGGGCCGCATCATCGCGGACGAGCGGCGCGAGATCTCGCCGCCGTACTCCGGCCGTCTTGACGAGGTGTTTGTCAAGCCCGGGGACGCCGTGGAGGCGGGTGTGACGCCGCTCTTTGCCCTCGACACGCGCGAGGATCGCCTGGAACTCCAGGCCACGCTCGGCGAGATTCAGCGCCTGCGCATTCAGGCGGATGCGGCACGCACGCAGGGCAAGACGGCCGACGCCGCCCAGGTCGACGCCCGGCGCCGCGTGGCGGAGGCGGATGCCGAGCGCTTGAAATACCGCGTCGATCAGGCGTTGATCGTCGCGCCGATCTCGGGCGTGGTGACGCAGGGCGATCTTGAAGATCGCCTCGGCGAGGTGGTCGAGGCGAGCCGGCCGCTCATCGAAATCGCCCGCCTCGACACCATCACCGCCGTGGCGCTCATTCCCGAGAGCGGCATCGCGCGCGTCGAGGTGGGGCAGCGCGGCACACTCATCGTGACCGCACGGCCCGCGGAAAAGATCAACTTCCGCGTGACGCGAATCACGCCCGCCTCCGAGGTGCTTCAGCAGAAGAACGTGTATCGCGTCGAAGTCGAACTGATCGAGCCGCCCGACTGGCTGCGACCGGGCATGGAGGGGCAGGCCAAGGTGTGGGGACGGAGGACCGACCTCTTCACGATCTACACCCGGCCGCTCTTCGACGCGATCCGTCTGCGCTTCTGGTGGTGAAGCGACCACGCCCACGATGAGGCTGGGCGAATCGTGGCGTGAAGAAGCAACGCCCACGATGAGGCTGGGCGAATCGTGGGATGCCCGCGACGAGTGAACCCGACATGGCCGACATCAGCCGCACATTCAGTGAACTCTGGTACCGCGTCGCGGAGTTCAAGCCGCGCCTCAGCGCCCACCTCGTGGTGCGGCGGCACACGTATCGCGGCCAGACGTGGTTCATTCTCGGCGATCCGACGAGCAGCAAGTTTTACCGATTCAACGCGGCGGCGTACCGGTTCCTGGGCCTGCTCGACGGCCAGCGCACGGTGCAGGAGGCGTGGGACGTCTGCAACGCCCAACTCGGCGACGAGGCCCCGACGCAGCGCGACTGCATCGACCTGCTCGCCCAACTCCAGTTGTTCGGCCTGCTGCGCAACGACCTGCCCGTGGACATCCAGCGCCTGCGCGAGCGCATCGAGCAGATCCGCGAGCAGCGCTTCCGCGAGTTTACGGGCAACTACCTCTTCTGGACCGTGCCGCTTTTCAACCCCGAGCGGTTCCTCGCGAAGTTCGCCGAGCCGGCGCGCCTCGTCTTCAGCCGCTGGGGGCTGCTGGCGCTGCTCGTGCTCTTCGCGCTGGCTCTCCGCGCCGTGCTGCCGCGGTGGGAGGAACTGGCCGGCTCGCTCAACTCCGTCATCGCCGTCGAGAACCTCCCGCTGCTCTCGCTCTCGTTCCTCGCGCTGAAGGTGATCCACGAACTCGGGCACGGGTTTGCGTGCAAGGCCTGCGGCGGCCGCGTGACGGAGATCGGCATCATGTTCATGATCGTCCTGCCGATTCCCTACTGCGACGCGACCGCGAGTTGGGCCTTTCCGAGCAAGTGGCGCCGCATTCTCGTGAGCAGCGCCGGCGTCCTGTGCGAGATGGCGGTCGCCTGCGTCGCGGCGATCGTCTGGGCCCGCACCGAGGCCGGGCTGGCGCACACCATTGCGTACAACGTGATGTTCGTCGCGTCGGTGGCGACGCTGCTGTTCAACATCAACCCGCTGCTGCGCTACGACGGGTACTACATCCTCGCCGACCTTGCTGAGATCCCCAACCTCTCGACGCGCTCGCACGAACTGCTCAAGTGGATGACGCGGCGGTATGCCTTCGGCGTCAAGGGCGAGCCGTGCCCGACGCTGCACGACCGGACGGAGGGGGCGATCATGGTCACGCACGCGGTGCTCGCCTTCCCGTACCGGCTTCTGGTCATGTTCACCATCGTGCTCTTCGTGGCGCAGCAGTACTTCGTCTTCGGCCTTCTTGTGGGCCTGTTCGGCGCGGTGATGTGGCTTGGGGCGCCGATCGTCAAGGGGCTCAGTTACGTCCTCACCGAGCCGAGTCTGCAACTGGTCCGCGTGCGGGCCGTCGTCGTGTCCTTCGGGCTGATCGCGCTGGCGGTGGGCTTCGTCGGGTTCGTTCCGATGCCGGCGCGCGTCCACGCGATCGGCGTGGTCGATCCGCTCGAGCGCCTCACCTGCCGGGCGGCGCAGGACGGCTTCCTCGAGCGCCTCTACGTCAGCAACGGGGAGGAGGTCGCCGCGGGCGAGCCGCTCTTCACGCTCTTCAATCCCGAGATGGAGCATCAACTCGCCCGAGCCGCGGCCGGCCTCGAACTTGAGCGCGTGCGCCGCGACGCCGCGCTCGCGGAGGGCGTTTCGGAGTGGCAGGTCTCCGACCTCCTCTACGCCGACGCGGTCGATCGGCTCGAGACGGTCGAGGAGATCATCGCGGAGATGGACGTTCGCGCGCCCTTCAGCGGCCTGATCGTCGCTCCTCAACTTCACAGCCGGGTCGGCGCCTTCATTCAGCGCGGCGAGCCGCTCATGCTCCTCGCCACGCTCGATGAGATGGTCATCCGCGCCTTTGTGGACGACCGCGACTTCGCGTGGGTGTTTCCGAACGGGCTGACGGAGGCCGACGCGGCGTCGGTGCGCATCGAGGGCCGGCTGTACGACCACCTCGACGAGGTTCTCGAGTTTGACCTTGACGTAGAGCGGTCCGGCCGCACCGCGACGCGGGCGCTGCCCCACGAGTCGCTCTCGCTGAACGTGCGCGGGGGCGGGATCGCCCTGGACCCGACGGATGCGCAGGGTCGCCAGACGCTCGCCCCGCAGTGGCTCATCACGCTCCGGCCGCGAACGCCGCTGCGCGAGCGCGGCCTGGATGGGGGCGGCGAAGGGGCGGCGCTGGGCACGCTGCCCGGAACGCGCGTGCGCGTGCGCCTCAGCCGGCCATCCGAGCCGCTCGCCCGGCAGTGGTACCGCCGCGCGCGCCAGGCGCTCAGCGAGAGGTTTGAACTCTGATGGCGGTGCGCGCTCGCGTCCAACCCGGAGGAAGCGATGGCGACGGGCCGGCCGGGGTGGCGCCCGCGACGGCGCCGGGCTCCGAGCGGAGCACGCAGCGCCTCTGGCGGCCGTTCTCCTATCGCCCGCCCCGGCCGCGCGAACTCAAGGAACTCGACCGCTACAACGAGACGCTCATCGGGGCCGCGCGGCGCGCGACCTGGTCGCGCCGTCGCCTCCGCGCCGCGGGCGAAGGCGTCGTCCGGCTGAGCGATTCGTTCCTGCGGCTGTCCGAAACGGCCTTCGACGAGCAGATCGAGGCCGCCCGCGAAGCGGCGCGGCGCGGCCGGCGCGACCACGACGCCCGCACCCACGCTTTCGCCGTCGTGCGCGAGGCCGTCCGCCGCACCGTCGGCCTGCGCCTCTACGTCGAGCAGGTCATGGGCGCGTGGGTCATGGAGGACGGCTGCCTGGCCGAAATGGCCACGGGCGAAGGCAAGACCGTCACCGCCTGCCTCACCGCCGCGGTCCAGGGATGGATGGGCTACGGCACGCACGTCGTCACCGTCAACGACTACCTCGCCCGGCGCGACGCCGAACTCAACGGCCCGATCTACAAGCGCCTCGGACTGAGCGTCGGCGTCGTGCAGGACCAGAGCCCGCCTCCCGAGCGCCTCGAAGCCTACTCGCGCGACATCACCTACATCACCGACCAGCAACTGATCTTCGACTACCTGCGCGACAAACTGCACGCGCCCCTTCAGCCGCGCGTCTCGGCGCTGCTGCTCGACGAGGTGACGGACACGGCGATGGGGGGTCCGCGCGAGTTGTGGACAGGCCGCATCGTGCAGCGCGGGCTTTACTCCGCCATCATCGACGAGGCGGACAGCGTTCTCATCGACCAGGCGACGACGCCGGCGATCATCGGCTCCGAGGGGGGCGAGGACAAGTCGGCGCAGTACTACTACACCGCCGCCGAACTGGCCGCGAAACTCCGCCGCGGCGAGCATTACGCCGTCGACGTCCAGCAGCACCGCGTCGATCTCACCGACTCGGGGCGCGAGCGCCTCGCGGAGGTCGCCGACGCGCTGCCGGCGTTCTGGTCTGGCCCTCGCCGCCGGGCCGAACTCGTTACCCAGGCGCTCGTCGCCCGAGAACTCTACCACATCGAGGATCACTACATCGTCCGCGACGGCGACGTGCACATCGTGGATCCGCAGACCGGCCGCGTCCTCGAAGGGCGGCAGTGGCAACTCGGCCTGCACCAGGCGGTCCAGGCCAAGGAGGGGCTCAAGGTCACCGCGCCCCGCGAAACCATGGCCCGCATCAGTTACCAGCGGTTTTTCCAACTCTTTCGCCGACTCAGCGGCATGACCGGCACGGCGTGGGAAGTCCGCAAGGAGATGTGGAGCATCTACCGCCTGCCCGTCGTGCGCATTCCGACGCACAAGCCGATGATCCGCCGGCAACGGCCCGACCGCATGTTCCTCGACCGCGACGCCAAGTTTGAGGCGGTGGCGAACCGCGTCGTGGAACTGAACCGGAGGGGGCGGCCCGTGCTCATCGGCACGCGCAGCGTCGAGGCGAGCGAGGCGATGTCGCGCCTCCTCGAGCAGCGCGCCATCCCGCACCGCGTGCTCAACGCGGTCCGCCACGAGGAAGAGGCAGTGATCGTCGCGGCTGCGGGCAAACTCGGCGCCGTCACCGTCGCCACCAACATGGCCGGCCGCGGCACGGACATTCTCCTCGGCCCTGGGGTGGCGGACCTCGGCGGCCTGGTGGTGATCGCGACCGAGCGGCACGACTCGCGCCGCATCGATCGGCAACTCTTCGGCCGCGCCGGGCGCCAGGGCGACCCCGGCCAGGCGGAGGTCTTCAAGTCCCTTGACGATGCGCTGCTCAAACTCAACGGCATCCGGCCGCTGATGCGCCTGCTGCGCCGTTCGTTCCTCGCGCGCCGCCTGCGACTGGACGTGCCGCTCTGGTGGCACGCCCAGCGCGCCGCCTCGCGCCGCCAGGCGCTGACGCGGCGCATGATCGCCAAGTCCGACCTCTGGTTCGACCGGGCGCTGTATTTCGAGAATAGATAAGGCCGACCGATGGCGCACTACCTTGTGCTCGACCGGGCGCGCAACCGTTGGGCTCGCTCATGAGCAATCTTGGAAATCCGTTCCCCGCCCGTCGAGGCGGGGAACGGTGACTGACTCCTGCCCATGAGTTGCGGCGTGCAATCGCAAGACTCACCACCCCCCGCATGCACGAGGCGGCAGATTGAACGGCGCAGAGAACGGCGTTGGCGTTGGGAGTACGCAGCCGTTAAGCGGATTCAGTTTGACTTGCATGACGCATTCCCGCAGATCGCCACCGTCCACTCTGTAAGCAATGAACAGCGATGCAGAGAAGGGGCCCTGGCTGCAGTCCCGCAGCTCCTTGCACTTGCTCCAATAGACGATGCGATCAAGCGGATCGAGATCGCGCACCAATCTTCGAACCGGTCCCGAGCAATCTCCCTGATCATCGACCAGGCGACACTCGATGGTGTACTCACACCGTTTGCATCGTCCTTGATCTTCGCACACCAGCTCGACGTTCGACACTTTGCAGCCAGTGACATCAAGCCCCTGCACATGCACACGTCCGCACGCCTGAAGGGGTACACTCGCTCGCAACTCGGCCACACCGTCCTGATCGGCGCGGGCGATGCCGGCAAGCACGGGGCTGCGAAGGCCGAGCCTTGTACCCGCACAGGGCTGGCCGGGCGGAACAAGGATGCTTCCCTCGCCGAAGCCATAGATGAACGCCACAGAACCACCGGGCGTGGCGTGGCTGACGCGAACGGTCATCTGTCCGGGACAGGATCCCTCGATCTCCAGGAAGGGCCAAGGGATCAGTTCGTAAGTGTGCAGACCCGTGATTGCCAGGTCATCAAAATAGTTGGTCGAGCCGGTCGAGTAGAGGTCGATGTTCTTGATCTGCGCGTCGCCGCCTCGGATGAACAACTGTCCGCGGGACACCTCCTGGTTGTTGTAGTAGCAGATGATGAAGTCGTTTTCTATGTCGATGTCGAATCGCAGTTCCACCCACTGGTCGTAGATGATGTTGACGACGCCGGACTCGTCGCGGAAGTCGTCGAGAACCGTGCGGGTGCTGATGTCGAACTGGAGTTCGATGCACCACTGGTATGGCCCACCGTGGGCGTATTCGTTCTGCACGATGTAGTAGGTGTCGGCCGTGTGCTGGCTCGAAGGGAGAAGCATCCACGTACGCATCGCCCCGAGGCCGGCGTTGTAGCCCGCATCGAACGTGCGGATCGCGTCATCGTTCGGCTCGATGAGGATGGACTTGTTTCCGCCGTGCGCCTGCTGCGTAGTGCAGGAGCCGGCGACCTGCTGCACGTTGTCCCATCCGCTCCAGCCATTGACGTTGTAAAGAACCTGGCCGTCGGCGTAGGACTCGAAGTTCTCACTCCAGTTCTGGCCGTACACCGCCGAGCCAAAACCGAGCATCGCAGCCAGCATCTGCACGCTACGCGTAGAGAATTGCATGAATGCCTCCCTCGCCACCGGCGATACACGAGACCTGCTCTCACCCGAGACCGAAGGGATTGTGACTGCTCGGCAGCATGCCTGTCAAGAGACTGCACGGCAATTCTGTGTAGATTTTCATGTAATTGATCTATCTGTTTGGTACGTAAAGAGTTACGCACAGTTGCCTGCAATCGCGCGATGCGGGGAGCAGCCTCCAACCGCCAGTCGATCTGAACTTGCATCCGCACAGGCGCTTACGGACCCAAACGCGTCGTGAATGAGGTCTTGGACTGATGTACAACTCTGCAGATCGAGCGCGATTGAGATCCCAAGGGCGCAATGAAGATGGCCTGCTCCCTGGCGGATCTGCGCCCGGCCGCGCGTCGATTCAAACCTGACCCGTCCCCGCGATTCATACCACCTTCAGCGCGGATGTACGGAGGTCGACACTTATCCGCGGAGCGGGTGCAGATCACATCTGCGACTACTCGACCAGACCTCCTGCGTGACGAGCAATGTCGCTCGGCGCGAGTCGCGCTTGAGACGACGCGCGGGCCGCCACGGCGACCCCGGCCAAGCGGAGGTCTTCAAGTCCCTTGACGATGCGCTGCTCAAACTCAACGGCATCCGCCCGCTGATGCGCCTCCTGCGCGACTCCTTCCTCGCGCGCCGCCTGCGACTGGACGTGCCGCTCTGGTGGCACGCCCAGCGCGCCGCCTCGCGCCGCCAGGCGCTGACGCGGCGCATGATCGCCAAGTCCGATCTCTGGTTCGACCGGGCACTGTATTTTGAGAACCGTTGATCGGACCGGCGATCGGGGCGGCGGCGCACTCAAGTGTGTCGTGCGCCGACGTTCTGGCGCGATTTGGTCGCACGCATAGGACTGCCCGTGCGCGTTCCGCGCTCACGGCACCCGCGCGACGTTGCTGGTGGCGCAGGATGAAATCGTGATCAACTGGGCGTAGCCCTGGCACTGGGATCCTGTGGCGCCGCTCACCGCCCCGCTGCCGGCGCCAGTGCTGATGACGGCGATGAGCATCAAGCCTCTCGTTCCAAGGCCCAGTTCCGTGCCTTGGCACGGTCCGGTGGGGAGGGTGTAGTTGCCGACGTCGAACGCGAAGAGGATGCCCTGCCGCCGGTCCGGCTCAGCGCCGCTCCACTCGACGCGCACCAGGCCCGGGCACTGGCCGCTGAGCGCCAGGGTGTAGTCGCTCGGCCGGCAGTCGAGGCCGTAGGACACGTCCCACGTTCCCGGTCCGACGAGGTTCTGCCAGTCCGTGGGGAAGCAGGGGCCCTGGAAGGAAGAGCAGAGGAATGTCCGGCCGTTGTTGCCCGGCGGCGTGCCGATGGCGTTTTCGCCGCTGGTCACGACGACGAAGGCCTGCCCCTGACCCGAACCGATGCAGCGAATGCCGACGTGGTACTCGCCGGGATCGAGCCGGAATGCGGAATGTCCGAGGGTCAGTTCCAGCCGGTACTCGTCGCGGTTGAAGGCCCGAATCCCGGTGCGGGTGAACTTGAAGTCGGTGA
This sequence comes from Vicinamibacteraceae bacterium, assembly GCA_011525805.1. GTDB lineage: Bacteria > Planctomycetota > Phycisphaerae > Phycisphaerales > UBA5793 > UBA5793. Next base: position 20,387 of record WYBR01000028.1, on the reverse strand, counting down.
TGTCACTGACCTCGCGGATCAGCCGGCCGAAATTCCCTTCGCTCATCCCCTGGTAGATGATGAGGTCGCCGCCGACGATGACCGTGCCGGGGTTGATGACGAAGTGGGCGCGCGCGCCCGTGACTACGCCGCCGTCCCACACGACGTCGTCGTAGGTCCATGTCGCAGTCACCGCTGTGTTGCGCTCGCTGGTAAAGCCGTTGCGATAGTCGATGTCGCCGTTGTACCAGCAGATGGCGGCGGGAGCGACGAGGCCGGCTTCGAGACGGCGTTCGCCTCCCGATCCGGCCGCGGTAAGCACATCGTCCTGGGCGAGCGCCACGCCCGACAGCGCGGGCAGAACCGACAGGAGGACGGCGGAAAGACGGCGCCTCATGGGATTCTCCTTCGTTCTTCGAGCGGCAATCGCGACGAGCCGGCGAGCGCCTGATCGGCTTCAAAGCGGGAGCAGCGCCGAACGACCGCGCTGGGCAACTCCCCTCGACTCCCGCGCCCATCGCGGGCGCGTAACGGCGATTCCCGGGCCGCAGCGGGCGCCAACAACAGTATGGCCGATCGGGAGGGGGCTTGTCAAGACCCGATCCGCGAATCGGTGTGAATCTCCGCCCAGCGGCGAAACCGGTGTCGGCGCCGCGTCAATTGGCTGGCCGGGGATCGGCCGGTGCGGGGGCCCTGCCGGTGCGCAGCGCGCGACCTCCCTCCGACCCGGAGGCGATGCGGCCCAATCGGCGGCTTGAATGCGGCGAACCGGCAGGATCATGGTCCCCGGATCGCGTTCGCCGCGGCCTCAGTTCCCCGACTTGTTGCAGTGCTCCTGCACGTACTTGAGAATGTCCGCCTTGAGCGCGTGGCCGTTGCCGGCGTAGACGATCTTGCCGTCCTTGTCGGGACGGATAAGGAATGCAGAATGGCGCGCCGCCTCTCACGGCCAAGTGAAAGAGAGTCGCAGGATCTGCAGCGGGTGTCCGGAGAGCAGCAGGCAATCCACCCCGAAGTTCCGGGCGCGGCCGGTTCCGCATGAGCGCACGGACACGAAGGCGTTACGATCCTCTGACCACCGCGCCGGTGGACCGGCAAGAAGAGGGGAGGCTCATTGTGAACGCGCCGGGAAGTGTCGGCCTGACCCTGACGCTGATCGCCGTTCTTGCGCTCCACCTGCTCGCCAGCCCGATCGCGGCCCAGGAGTGCGAGTGGATCGCTGTGGGCGGCGGACCGCCGCGAGCCGATCACGCCATGGCGTACGACAGCCGGCGCGGCGTGACGGTGCTGTTCGGGGGAGATGCCGTCGGCGTCAAGCTGCGCGACACCTGGGAGTGGGACGGACGGGAGTGGTCGCTGGCGACGATGAACGGCCCCGAACCGCGCAGCGGCCACGGCATGGCCTTCGATGAGTCGCGGGGCGTTACCGTGCTCTTCGGCGGTGAAGGGGAGTCGTCGCTCTTTGGCGACACGTGGGAGTGGGACGGGCAGACGTGGACGAGGGTTTTCAAATCCGGCCCGCCTCCCTGTCCGGACCAGAGCATGGTCTACGACAGCGATCGCCGACGATCAGTGCTTCATCAGGGTGGGCTCGGCTATATGAAACTGTGGGAGTGGGATGGAGAACACTGGTTGCTGCTCGCCGATCCGGCGCCGTTCGCGCTGGGCGGCTCGAATCTCGCCTATGACTCCCGGCGCCGCATTCTCGTCATGTGCAGCGTCGGCGAGACGTGGGAATGGGATACGGTGGAATGGAGGCGAGTCTCCCCTGAGGCGCCGTCCCATTCGAATCACGTCATGGCGTTCGACACGCGCCGAGGCGTGTCACTGCTCTACGGCGGCAGCCGTGGGGGCAATCCCATGCTTGATGAAACGTGGATCTGGGATGGCGTGGACTGGATGCAGGAACCGGTCACCGGCGCCGGCCGATGTGCGCGCGCGGCAATGGTCTACGACACTCGTCGGCATCGGATGGTGCTCGACGGCGGATACGATGGGCGCGGCCTGCGGCTGGATGCGTGGGAATACTCCTGCCCGCCGCCGATCCGATTGTCGATTGATGCAACCTGCCCAGGCGGAGGACCGATCCGGATCGCGTGGGACGGCGCTACGCCTCGCGGCCGCGTGGCCCTTGTTTTTGGCCGCTCGTTGGGCGAGACCGCTGTGCCGCACGGTTATGCGTGCGCTGGGACACTGCTTGGCCTTCGAGGCGGCTTGCGGCTGGTTGCCGAGGCCATGACCGGTGCCGGAGGTCAGGCGACGATCGTCGCCTCAGCACGCGCCGAAGCGTGCGGCGGTTCGATGCAGCTCGTGGACCTGAGCACTTGCGCCACGAGCAACGTCGCGCGCGTCGAATAGGCGGAACAGCGTGCCGTTGGCCGGTGCTCGTCGCCAAACGTCTCCGGCCTCAGTTCCCCGACTTGCCGCAGTGCTCCTGCACGTACTTGAGAATGTCCGCCTTGAGCGCGTGGCCGTTGCCGGCAAGGACGATCCTGCCTTCCTTGTCGATGAGGACGCAGAAGGGGATGCCCTGCACGCCGTAGGTCTGCGCGACTTCGTTCGTCGGGTCGTGGACCTTGAGCCAGTTGCACTGGCCGCGGGTGCGCTGCGAGCCGCGGAGGATGGGCTGATCCTTCGCCTCGGCCCATTCGAGTTGCTTCGCAGCGGTCTCGCCGCGCCAGTTCGTGCCGACGCCGACGATGACCAGGCCGTCGTCCGCGTAGTCGCGGTGCAGATCGGCGAGGAGCGAGTCCATGAGGCTCAGGCATGGCCCGCACCACGTCGCCCAGAAATCGAGCAGGACCACCTTGCCGCGCAGGTCTTCGAGTTTGACGACTTCGTTGGTGCGGATGTTGTTGAGTGCGAAGAGGGGGGCGGCCTTGCCGGGGGCGATGTCGCCCTGGCCCTCGAGGGCCTCGGCACGGCTGCGCATCTGCATGTGGGCGCGGGTGACGCTCGGCGCCCGCGGGTCGAGGCCGCTCGCTTCATCGAGGAGTTTCCGCGCTTCGGCCGCGCGCTCCTCGCCGCCCTGCTCCATGAGGACGAGCGCTTTGCTCGCCAGCGACTCGGCGCGGAGGGCGGCGACGCCGCTTGAGGCGCGGATCGCCTCGTCGATGATCGCGAGGCGCTGCGCAGCACTCAGGCCCGAGATCGCCGACTTGGCGAGCAGGAGGCGGACGTGCTTCTCCTGCGCGGCGCTGATGGCGGCGTCGGCCTCGCGCAGCGCCGCCTCGGGGCCGCGGAGCCGCTCCACCGCCGCGAAACGCATCTTCAGCGCCCGGTCGAACTCAGGGGGCGTGAGCGCATCGCCCGCGAACCAGCGGTCCACGGTCTCCACGACGCGCGCCGGATCGTCGAGGCGCATCAGGCACGAGAGGATGGTCGAGCGCGCCTGCGGGGCGCGATCGCCCTTGGGGAATTCGGCGAGGTACGCCTCCCACGCATCGGCGAAAGCGCGAAGCAGTTCAGGCGGCGCGGTTCCACCCGTCGGCGTCGCGTCGATGAGTCTCTGACGCGCTGCTTCCGCGGCGTCGATGAGCGCGGCTTCGGCGGCCGGCGGCTCGTCCTGGCACAGACTGGTCGCGGGACACATCAGCAACGTCGTCGCGCTCAGAATCGCGGCGGCCGTGAACGATCGGAGGTGATTCAGCATGGCGGTCTCCTTTCGCGAAATTTTGCGCGCGAGCGCCTCCCACGATTCGCAGACGCACCCCACGATTCGCTCGAAGACTCGCTCATCGCGGGCGTGTGTCGCCCTATCCGTTCGCCTTCTTCCAGTCGCTGAGGAACTTCTCGAGGCCGACGTCGGTGAGCGGGTGGCTCATCATCTGTTTGATCACGCTGAAGGGCACGGTGGCGACATCGGCGCCGGCGAGGGCGACGTCGACAAGGTGTTTGCTGTGGCGGATGGACGCGGCGAGGATCTGCGTCTCGTATCCGTAGTTGTCGTAGATGGCGCGGATCTGGCCGATGAGGTGCACGCCGTCGCCGGCGATGTCATCGACGCGTCCGATGAAGGGGCTCACCAGAAACGCCCCGGCCTTGGCCACGAGCAGCGCCTGCAGCGCCTGGAAGCACAGCGTCATGTTCACCCTCACGCCCTGGTCGCTGAGGGTCTTGCAGGCTTTGAGGCCCTCGACGGTGCTGGGCAGTTTGATGACGATGTTGTCGGCGATCTGCGTGAGTTTGTCCGCCTCGCGGATCATGCCGTCATGCTCGGTGCTCACGACCTCGGCCGAGACGGGGCCCTGAACCACTTCGCAGATCTCGCGCAGGCGGGTGTGGAAGTCCACCTTCTCCTTGGCGACGAGAGAGGGGTTGGTCGTCACGCCGTCGAGCACGCCGAGGGCGTGTGCTTCGCGGATCTCGTTGAGGTTGGCGGTGTCGATGTAGATGTCCATGCGAGTGCATCCTTCTCACGTTGGCGGGTGACCGGTTTCAACGGAAGCGTAGGCCAGTCGGCCACCTCTGAATCCGCCGTGTCCGCCAGGGGGCGGATCCTTCGCTCCAGACGCAGGCGGCGGATCGTTTGAGCGGGAGAAAGAGGTGGCGGCGGTCGTCTCGAAGTTCGTTGAAGCCGCACTTCACGCGGAGCCGTCGCCTGGCCTCGTCGATGGCGACCACTTCAACGGCTTGCACCTTGACGAGCGTCGCATCGGCGAGCCCCGTCACCGTGAGTCCTTGATGGCTCGCCGCCTGTTCAAACAGGCGATTCTGCCCGGCAATGAGGCGAACGCCAGGACGCACATCCTCCGACCGATGCCGGATGTTCGCGGGAGGACCACACGCTCATTCCGGCGAGCGGCGCCCTGTACGTAGACGTGCAACACCCGGCGTTGGGCGTCGGCTCGGCGCGCCGGCGCGGGAAAACGACGCGACGCGCGGGTAAGGTCAGGGCGATGCCTGCCCGCCGCGCCCGGTCGCTCGTTGTCTCGCTCCTGCTCTTCGTCGGGTTGCTGTGCATGGGCGCATCGTTTGTCATGCTCGACCGCGGCTGGCTGGCGCGGCCGGCGGTGCTGGGCGTCCGCCACCCCGTCGCCTTCGCCGTCGGCGCCTTCGGGGCGCTGTTGTGCCTCGCGGCCGTCGGCTGGCGGCGGTGGGAATCGCGGCGCAATACCGGTCGCTGATCAGTGCTTACTGCGCTGTCGCCGGCGCCGCCTCCGGCTCCGTCGCCGCGGCGCCGAAGCGCTGCTGAATCCACTTCGTGATCAGTTCGAGCACTTCGGGGGCGAACGTCTCTTCGATCGTCATGTACTCCGCCGGCGAGCCGGTGGTCGCGTGCTGGAAGAGGTGGTTGAGGCCGTCGAGTTTGGTGATCGTCGCGTCGGCATTGCCCGCCTCGGCCAGCGCCTTGCGGATTTCTTCGAGGTTCTCATCCGCGGGCACCTGGAGATCGAGCGAGCCGTTGAGCGCCAGCACCGGGCACGTCACCTTCCGCAGCGTCGGCCGGGGGTCGTAGGTGAGGAAGTAGCGGAACCACGGCGATCTCATCTGCGCCAGTTGCTGCATCGCGGCCTGGCCCAGCGCGTTGTCATCCATCGCCGACTCTGACGCCTCGCCCAACTGTGCCCGCATGAGGGCCTTCATCGCCTCCAACTGCTCGGCCGGCGGGGATTCGTTCATGATCGCTTGCGTGAGCGCGGTGTGTCTGGCCATCATCTCGTCGAGTTGCTCGTCGGTAAAGGCGCCGGCCGAGGCCACGAGCAGGCGCGTCTGGAGGCGGAGGATCTCGTGGCCGGGGAGGCCCGTGCCGGCGAGGAGCACGATGAACGCGACATCCCTGGACTGCACCGCCGCGAGGGGCGCGACGATGCCGCCCTCGCTGTGGCCCATCAGGCCGATCTTGCCGCCGTCGATGCGGTCGATCGTCCTGAGATGCGCCACGCCGGCGAGCGCATCAAGGGCGAAGTTCTCGCTGGTGGACTGCATGACGTTTCCGCCGGTGCCGCCCACGCCGCGGTCGTCGCAGCGCAGCACCGCGATGCCATTGCGCGAGAGGTAGTCGGCGATGACCCAGAAGGGCCTGTGCCCCATGAGCGACTCGTCGCGGTCCTGCGGCCCCGAGCCCGTGATCATCACGACGGCCGGGAACGGCCCGGCGCCGTTGGGGATGGTCAGCGTGCCAGCGATGTCAATGCCGTCGATCTCGTTGCGGAACTTCACCTCGCGCACTTCGTAGGGGAAGGGGGGTTGCGGGTTCTGCGGCCGATTGAGCGTGTTGGCCGCGGCTTCTTCGTCGGTCTGCCTCGTGAGGGTGAGGGGGAAAGTCTGGCCGGCCTGCGTGAGGGTGCCGGAGGCGGTGCGGCCGCTTTCGTCGATCTCAGCCTTGAAGACGGGGGTGCCGGGGACGGCGAAGGTGAAGGCGAGTTCCTTGTTGGTGTAGACGACGTCCTTCATCATCGCACCTGCCACGCCCTGCATGGGAATGTCGAGCGTGGCGGCCCAGCCGCCGGGCGCGGCGTCATCCTTGCTGAAGTGAACGGTGAAGGTGAGCTCGACGCCGGGGAGGGCGATGGCGCCCTTCCAGTGCTCGGCCCCGGCGGGCGCGGCCTTCGGCGGGGCCGCGTACGAGGCGACGGCAAGAAGGGCGATTGCGAGAAGGAGCGACAGGGCGCGGCGAAGCATGGGGATTCTCCAGTGGGCCCGGCGCAAATGGTGCGAGGGCGTGATACATGCTACCGCTCGGCGAGCGGCTCGGCGTGTCTCCGCTCATCCAATTCAGGACATGGAAGGTGGCGGACCGGGCGAAGCGCGCTGTCGGCGAGCCAGGGGGCCGAATCGCCAGTTATTCAAGCGAATGCGATCGCGCCGTTGATCGCGCCAGATCTGACCGTCGCGGAGGACCTTGCTCTCGGATTTGAGCACGTTCACGGGGGAGAAGAGAATCCCGAACCAGTACATGCGCGCCGCACGCCGCGTGACTACCCGGCCGCACTCGGGGCATCGACCCATCTCCATCTTGAGCGGATAGAGGCAGGTTGGGCAGACAGCCAGCCAGTGCGCACGAAGGCGCCTGAAAAACGACCGGCGCGTCAGCCAGAAGAGCACGCCAAGGACGAGTATCAACGCAATCGGGAGCTCCGCGGGAATCTGGACGGCTGCCTTTGTAGACAAAATGCTCGAAAGCGGCAGGAGCATTGGAGAGAACATGAGGGCAACGAACCACACCCCGCCGGACCAGTAGAACAAGGCGAGTCGACCGGAAGGCATGGCGCGGCTCCGTAAGGTGGAACTCGTCATTGTACTGTCAAATTGTCTATGGACATGTCTACCTGAGGATCACCTGATGCGGGCGCTGCGAATGGTCTATCGCGTTACCAAACAAGCGAGGGTAGCATTGCGCGATGAACGGACTGGTGCTCGCCAACTCGCTGACGCAGGTGATGTGGGGCTTCCTCTGGGCGGTCCTGTTCGGGAACCTCATCATCGCGGTGATCGAGGGGGGCCTGATCGCATCGGTCTTCCGGGTCAACGCATTCCGAGCGGTGGGTTTGATGGTCGTGGCGAATCTGGCCTCGGCCTGGGCCGCCAGATTTGTGTTCGGCCTCGGCGAGGAGCCGACGCCGCTTGTCGAGTGGCTCTTTCAGGAACCGCTGTACCAGGTGCAGGTCATCGTCTGGGTCTGCATCGCTGTCGGCATTGCGATGACGCTGGCCCTCGAGTGGCCGTTTGTCTGGCTGGCGCTGGGCGGCACTCGAGATCGACTCGTCAGATCCCTCAAAGCGCTCCTCCTTGTGCATGCCGTCTCGATCACCTGCCTGTGCGGCTGGTTCTGGCCGCCGTCGAGCAACACGCTCGGCCGCGACGTGAGGGTCGTCCGAGACCTCAAGGCTGATCCTGCGACTCTCCAGGGCTGGGTCTACTACGTCCACCGCCGCAGCGGCGACGTGCATCGCATCCGGCTCGATGGGTCGCGAGATGAACTTGTGATGCGGGCGGGCGCCGATCCGCATCGGGCGATCATGTGGGTAGGAATCGACGTCCCCCCCGAAGAGGATCCACCCTACTACGACCTGCAACTCGTATCGTACGAAGGAGAACTGCGAGAACAGACGGTCACACGATTTGACGCCTCAGCGAACATTCGGACATTCATGGGATCTCGCTTCGACGAAAAGAAACCCAGCTACGTTGGCGCATCCTGGGCAATTGGGTTTGGAATGGCGCAGGCAGACCTGCGCCCTGACTCGGAACGATCATGGGTGGCGGATGCGCGTGGCAATGGCGGACTGGCCGTGCGTGTCAAGGAGCCGGCGGGGCGAATTGAAATCACCTTCGACACACCCTTCGACACCTGGCGCACTCACTGCGTCACCGCGTTGCCCGGCGATCTGGCCGTCTTCGACTTCGGACTTCAGACCTGCCTTCTGAACGTCCGCACGCGCAAAGTGACGCTGCTCGCACACGGCGTCGGGCCGGTCGCTGTGCTGGACCCTTCACCTGAAACAACGACCCCGTGAGGATCAGGCGCAGAGTCGTCGTCCGCGCTGGCGCGTGGGGCTGGAGAGAGCCGTCGCGCTGACGCGCGCTTTGCAGCGCGCGACTCAATCGACGCGGCGCGCGATCTCGCTCAATCGTCCTTCTTCGTCCCGACCATCTCCGTGTGCGCGAGGACGGCGTCGATGAGGCCGTACTGCTTCGCTTCTTCGGCGCTGAGCCACTTGTTGCGGTCGCAGTCGGCTTCGATCTGCTCGAAACTCTTGCCCGTGGCCTTGGCGAGTCCCTTGTAGAGCATCTCGCGCAGGCGGAGCATTTCGCGGGCTTCGATTTCGAGGTCCGTCGCCTGCCCCTCCATCACGCCGCCGATGAGCGGCTGGTGGAGGAGGATGCGGCTCGAGGGCAGGCAGAAGCGCTTGCCGGGGGCGCCGGCGGCGAGGAGGACGGCGCCCATGGATGCCGCCTGCCCGACGCAATAGGTCGCCACGTCGCAGGGGATGTAGTTCATCGTGTCGAGGACGCCCAGGCCCGCCGTCACGCTCCCGCCCGGTGAGTTGATGTAGAACTGGATGTCCGCCTTGGGGTCTTCGTTGGCGAGGAAGAGCAGTTGCGCGACGATGAGGTTCGCCTCTTCGTCGTCGACGCCTCCGCCGAGGAAGATGATGCGGTCCTTGAGGAGGCGCGAGTAGATGTCGTAGGCGCGTTCGCCGCGGCCGGTCTGCTCGACGACGATGGGAATGAGATTGGGCATGGTCTGGTCCTTGCTGAAGCGCGGCGGGCGATGCGGCGCCGGCCGCGCGGAGGATCGGGTGGGTCAACGCGCGTTGCCGGGCTTCAACTCGACGTGCTCGAGGAGGTCTTCTTGCCCTTCTCCTTGCCGGTCGGGTCGAAGGTGAGCACTTCATCGACGATGCCGTAGTTCTTCGCCTCCTCGGCGGTGAAGTACTTGTCGCGCTCCGAGTCGGCGAGCACCTGCTCGACCGTCTGGCCGGTGTGCTTGGCGAGAATCTCCGCGAGCATGCGCTTGCTCTTGATAATCTGCTCGGCCTGAATCTTGATGTCCTCGGCCTGCCCGCCGACGCCGCCAAGGGGCTGGTGGATCATCACCTTGGCGTGGGGGAGCATGAAGCGCTTGTCCTTGGTGCCGGCGGCGAGGATGATCGACCCGCCGGAGTAGGCCCGGCCGATGCAGTAGGTCGCCACGTCGGCGGAGAGGAACTGCATGGTGTCGTAGACGGCCAGGGTGTCATCCACCGTCCCGCCGTGGCTGTTGACGTAGAGGTTGATGTCCTGGCCCTTCTTCTGATTGTCGAGGTAGAGCATCTGCATCATGACCCGCGCCGCCGAGCCGTAGTTGATCTCGCCGATGAGGAAGACGACGCGATTTTCGAGCAGGAGTTCGTCGATCGTCATCTCGCGGGTGCGCTGGTAGTGGACGGAGTTGGTGAGGTGGGGGAGCACCTGCATCGCCGCCGCGGCCACCTGCGGGTCGCTCGAAGCGGGGTGAGCGGGGTCAAAGGAGCGCGAAAACGGATTGAAGGTCATCTCAGGCCATCCTCCCGAGGCGGGTGTGAGCAAGTCTGAAGGTCCGATACGTAATTCGGACGCGGTAACGGATGATACGGCGCCCGTGCATTGTCGGCCAAAGAGTGCGGCGGGGTGAGGGGAGCGATGCTGCTCGGCGCGGTCAAGGCCGCTCAACGCGGTAGGTCTGCGGCGTGGCGTCGCGGTCGTGGATAACGACGGTCCAGCCCGTCTCATCCTCGTCGATCACCACGCCGTTGGGCACATCGCCGCGCGTCAGGTGCTCCGGCGGGTTGTGCAGGAGCATGTCGATGTACGCGGCGGCGGAGGCGTGCGGCTCGTAGTCCTTGCGCAGGAGTTCCGAGATGACTCGCTTGCCCGCGTTGTGTTGATCCCGTCCATGCTCGTCAACGCTTGTACGAATCGTCGGCGTGAACAGCGCCACAACCACCGCGGCAACGACCGACAGCCCCAGCCCCGGCAGGAGCGCCGCTCGCACGATCCGCCGTCCCGGCATCTCCTGGCGGAGCGTCAGCAGTGAGGAGATGAAGAGCGCCAGCGCCAGCGCGCTGAGCATCGCCGTCCAGCTGCGAACCACTGCAGCCGCCTCGGTGTAGAACTCGCGCTGCATCGGCTCAGCAGGCCGCCACGCAATGGCAACGTCGCGGTTTGCCATCTCGCGCGGCGAGAGCGAGCCGCTCAGGTGCGTAAGCACCGCCCCGTCCCAAAGCAGCGAAGTGATCTGCGGATGACCGAGGCGCAGTCGCGTTGAGGTGCCGTCGTAAACTTCTACGGGCTCATTGTAGCCGCCGAGCGTGTGCGTGAACGATTCGCAGCGCCACGCCTCCAGCCCCTCCGCCTCCGCCATCTCCTCGCCGACGATGAACAGGTCCAGCGCCAGTGGCTGCGTGGCCCCGACGCCGGTAAGGCGCATGGGGTACACCGCTTCGGCCGCAGGAAAGACCACCTTGAGCGGGTGCGGCGTGAGCGTTCCATCCTCCGACCAGCGGATCTTCGCCGCAGCAAAGCACCAGCCTTCATTCACATAGGCGTCAAGCGTCTTGACGGACGCCTCATCACACTCGAAGCCGTTGCCCGTGAGCCAGTCGCGCACTTCAGCGCCGCGGTCGGCGGTGAGGACGGTCACGTCGTAGGCGCCGATCGTCTCGTGGATGAGAGTCTGCGCCCCGGTCTCGGTGCGGGCTTGCGCCGCGTGGCTGCGCGGTCTCGCGGCGGCGGGAAGGAACAGACCCAGCACGAGAAGAGCGACGATCGGCAGCGCCACGACGTACTGGACCACGCGCCACGCCGGCGTCTTCGTGCGCCGGACCACGCACGCCGCGAGAAGCATGATGGCGAAGATGAGCGCCGCCGCCGTGGACAGCCAGTGCCCGGCCCGCATGTCGCGCTCGGTGATGAAGGCCGGCTGGACGAGTTGCTCGAGCGTCGCAATGGTGCCGGGCGTCGCCGCCTCGATCGCCGTCGGCACGGCCGGCAGCGGCAGAATCCACCCCACCTCCTCCCCATCGGCACTCACCGTGGACTGCACGATGAGCGTCTGCACCCCGTCGCGAAAGGCGATGATCGCGGCCTGATGCGGGATGCCCGGTTCGACGGCGGCGGTGATGCGCCCGAAGTACTTGCCGTCGGCGCAGGCGGTTGAGGGGCGGGCCGTCAGCAGGGCGGCGATGAGGAGCAGAACGAGAAGTCGTCTCGTGGCCATCGCGGTTCTCGACGCGGAGGGCCGAGCGGTCCTCCGCCGCCGTATTCGTCCCGCGATGCGCCGCGGTTCCGCGGGTCGGGTCACTTGCCGCTGCGCTTGGGCGCTTCGATCAACTTCCAGTTGAGGTACTGGTCGCAGGGGACGGAGACGGGAATGGGCATCCATCCCCAGAGCATCGGCTTGCCGGCCCGGCCCTCGGCGCGCACGCCGGCGGGCGGGTGGAAGTGATAGGAGATGGGCACGAGGAGGTTGAGTTCGTCGTTGGCTCCGACGCCGGGCCAGGCGCGCATGATGTCGTGGGCGCGGCCCGGGGCGCTGTAGAGGGGCCGCAAGTCGACCGTGATCCATCCCGCCGAGGGCACGAAGAACTCCGCCCACGAGATGAGTTCGCGCGACTTGTCCTTCATGTCCAGGCCGATTACCGGCCGCGCCGGGAGTCCCGCCGCGCGGCACAGCGCGACGAAGACGCACACGCTGTCGTGCGACGTGCCGCGCATCTGCTCGATCGCCTTGAGCGCGCCGCTGACCTCGAGGCCCGCGAACTGGCCGTGATGGTCGTTGTACCAGTTCTTCCCGCTCACCTGGAAGTTGTTCACGACTTGTCGGACCAGTTCCTTGCCGAGGAGGAAGGGGGCGACGGACTTGTGCTTGCCCTTGGTCATCTTCTCGAGCAGTTGCGCCACCTGCTCGTTCGTCGATTCGATGTAGCGCTGGGGGCGAAGTTCCGCCGAGACCTCCGCCGGCCAGGATTCGGTCCACGGAATCGCCCGCAGTTTGTCCTCATCCACGCGGGCGTTGTAGCAGGTCACGTACTCCTCGAGGAAGAACTCGATGTGGTGCCCCTTGAACTTGGGAATGACGAAGCGCGCCAGCCGCCCGTCCGCCTGCGACGTGGGGAGGATCTCGAACTGCGAATCGACCTCGCGGTCGTCAAGTTCGAGGGTGGTCTTGAGGCGGGTCATGTCGATGGCGTGGTAGGCCCCGTCGGGAATGATGGGGAAGACGAGCGGGGCGCCTTCGAGTTCGAGTTGGAACTGGACGTCGGCCTGGATCTTGTCGCGGTAGGCGGTGATCCGACCTTCGAGGTTCAACTTGTACTCGATGGGCTCGTAGCGCTGGATCGCGTCGCTCAGCGGAGGCGAGGCGGAGGCGAAGGCGGCGCCGCCTGCGGCGGTCAGCGCGAGGAATCTGAGGCGAGACATGGAGTCGCTCCTTGAGGCTCTTTAGAGAATCGGGGGGCAGCACAATGATAGCGCCGCAGGCCGCAGCGCCCGGCGGCGCGCTACGGCTTGTACAGGTACTGCTCGAGGTACTGGATCGTCTCGATGCGGATCTCCTCCTCGACGATGTTCAGGTCGCCAAGCGAGATGATCCCGACCAGCCGGCCGTCTTCGACCACGGGCATGTGGCGGATCTTCTTTTCGCGCATGAGCGTCCGCACCTCGTCGAGGGTGGTCTTCGTCGAGCAGCAGGCGACGGCGGTCGTCATCACGTCGCGCACCGGCGTGCGGCCGGGGTCGCGGCACTCGGCCACGACGCGGCGCATCACGTCGCGCTCCGTGAAGATGCCCGCGATCTCCCCGTCGCCCTTCACCACCATCACGGCGCCGATGTGGTGATCGCTCATCACCTTCGCCGCGTCCTTGACGACCGTCTCCGGGTTCACGGTGATGACGTGGCGTCCCTTGCGGTCCAGCAATTGGCCCATGGTGCGCATCGGCGACCTCCCTCTGGCCTTTGAGCGTGTCGCGTCTGCCATAAGTATGAGCCATCTCTCGCCCGTTCGCAAGTGGGTTCGCACGATTCGCGGGCGGCGCCGGCCGGCTTCCGCACCCCACTGGATGCGCCGGGACGCCGAATTCGTCGCGTTTCTAGGGCAAGGACGCCCGGAGCAGCCGCATGTTCCAGTTTCGGTCGGCGAGGCTAGGCGACGAGGTGAGCCGGCGCGGGGGTCTGCTCGTTAATCTTTTCACGAGCGATCTCATCGGTCCCGCGGCAGGTGAGCAGCGTCATCTCCTCGTTGACCCGCTGTTGCAGGTGGACGGGGCGGCGCCACATGACCTGGATCGCGTGCAGCACCTCCGCCGCCTTGGCCGCATCGACCTCCAGGCCGTTCCACTGGTGGGCCAGGTAGAGTTCACCCCGGTTGCGGTAGTTCGCATCCACGACGTAGATGAAGGGCTGGCCCATGTTGCTGATGCGGTACAGCAGCGTCTGCCGCACCACGCGCGGGTCGCGGCTGACGATCACGTTCTCGCCGGTGTGCGGGTCGCGGCGGTACTGGTAGAGTTTCAGCCGCTCGATCAACTCATCCGTCAGGAACTCGTCGATGAAGTTGACGTCGTTGTAGATGCGGCGGACCTCGAAGATCTTCTCGCGCCCCTTGCCCGCGTGGTCGTCGTAGCGCTGCTTGTCGCCGATGCCTTCGAGGGCCTCCCACTGCGGCCCGTGGCGGCCGGTGTTCCAGCGCTCCTCGATGTCCTTGAAGATCTCGACGCCGATCTTGTAGGGGTTGAACCCCCCCGGCCCCATGTGGACGACGCCGCTGTGCTGCTCGGCGTAGTCGATGATCTCCGTCGTGTCGAGCAGGTGCGAAGTCATGATCTTGCTGTGCCAGTAGGTCGCCCAGCCTTCGTTCATGATCTTGGTCATCGCCTGCGGGGCGAAGTAGTACGCCTCGTCGCGGATAATCGAGAGGATGTCGCGCTGCCACTCCTCGAGGGGGGCATGGCGGAGCAGGAACTGGAGCACGTCGCGCGTCGGCTCGAGGGGGAACTTGCGCTTCGCCGCCGCTTCCGTCTCCTTGCGCCGCGCCTGCTCCTCGGCGATCTTCGCCGGCGGGTTGATGAACCGGTCCATGTAGTCCTTGGCCGGCAGTTTGATGCCGTCAAAGAGCGTCGGCTCCTCCGGCTGGGCCATCTGCCCGGCCGCACGCTGGTCGCCCTCGCGACTCATCCACATCGAGAGCGGGTCGATGAGGTACTCGATGCTCAGGCACGAGTCGATGAAGCGCTCGACGGTATCCAGGCCGTGCCGGTCGATGAGCCGCTGCACGCGGGTGGCGTGGTTGGCCATCTCATCCATCATGTTGCGGTGCGTCTTGCCGAACCAGGCGTTGCACTTGAAGAAGTCGCAGTGGGCGTAGACGTGGGCCATAACCAGTTTCTGGTCGGTGACGGAGTTACTCTCCTGGAGGTAGGCGTAGCAGGGGTCGTTGTTGATGACCATCTCGTAGATGCGGCCCATGCCGTAGGTGTCGCGCTTGCGGAGTTTTTCGTACTCCATTCCCCAGTGCCAGTGGGGGTAGCGGACGGGAAAGCCCCCGTACGTCGCCAACTGGTTCATCGTGTCAAAGTCGACGACCTCGAAGATGGTCTCGAAAAAGTCAAGGCCGTACTCGGCGGCGCGCAGCCGCGCCTCGGCCTGCCAGGCCTTGAGTTCGGGCGAGAGATCGGTGGAGGTTCGTATCGGCACGCTTAACGGTATCGGACGAAACGCCCCGCGGTTCGAGGAAAATGGCGGATGGCGGGAGGCGGGAATGAAGGTGCGCTTCGTGCAGGGCCGCCCTCGCTTAGAATCTGTTTCACAACTGACGTCGAAGTGGTGGAACGGGCCTCTGGCCCGTTCGGTTTGGACGGGCGAGACGCCCGTCCCACCGTTGTGAAACAGTCTCCTAGCCGAGACCCGAAGGCTCTGCGAAGGGGAGCGCGAGCGGACGCAGCGCGCCGAACATCCCATCAGGGCCTGGGCAGTTCATCAAGCCGCCGGCGGAGCGATTCGTACAGTTCGTCGCGCCAGCCGCCGCCCAGGCCGTCGGGCAGCGGATGGACTCGCAGATCGAGCGGGGAAATCAACACCTCAGCCTCGCCGATCCCGACGTCGGCCAGAAGCGTGAACACTTCCTCGATCGCGGGATCACCGATGGCGAGGCAGCCGATTGATGCGCTGCCTCCGTGAATGAAGATGTCGCCGCCGAGCCGCTCCCGTCCCTCCTGCGCCGCGACCCGGCGGTCAAACTCGTTCGGGTAGTCGATCTCCACGGAGAGGTGGAAGCGGCTGTTCGGATTGAGGCTCACGACGCGGTAGATGCCCTCGGGCACCTGTCGATCGCCTTCGCGGAGTTTTGGGCCGAGGCTCCCGCTTGTCGCGATCACGGGATGCTGCAGCAGCAGTTGGTGCGGGCCTTGGCCGCTTCGAGCATACACCTCCAGCCGCCGCTCCTGCTTGAGTCCCAGCAGCACGACGCCGGTGGGTGGATAGGCGATGCCCACGGCAGCGCAGCGAACCGCGAGCCGTTCGCGCACGCCTGGATCGAGTAGCGCGAGCCGCTGCTCGACCGTGAGACGCCCACGAAGTCGCATGAGCATGCCGTGCGCCCTGTTGCGGACGCCGGGAGAGAGGGCGAGTACCGCGACGCCAACAGCCACAAGTGTGACGGTGATCACGAACCGCCTGCGATTGTCTGCCTTCCGATCTGGGCAGATGGACGCGGTCTCTCGTCGCGTTCCGGCCGCTTCATCCAATCCACCCTTCGCGGCAATGCGGTCGCTCGGAGACAACGGTCAGTTCTCCGTTTCGTTGCGCTCTGGATCGTCCGGCTGATCATCGAGCAGCGGCGCGAGTTGCGCGAGGAGCCTCGGCACCTCCACCGTCGCGACTCCCCAGAGTCGATCATGTTCGAGGAAAAAGTAGCCGTGTGCGATCACGTTGCGCTGCTGCACGATGTCGCGCCACGGAACTTCAGGGTGGGTTCGCTTGAACTCGTTTGAAAAGTACCGTGCCGCCTCGCCGATGACTTCGATGCAGCGTTCGACGGCCACCTGCTTCTCTTCGTCGCCGCGATACTCGTCCCACGTGACGCCGTTGAGCAGGCGCGCCAGCCGCTCGCCCCAACGGACGATGTCCCACACGCGCGCCAGGTCTCCTTCTTCAGGCCGCGTGGAAGTGGAGGACTCTGCGATTCGCGAGGATGTGCCGTCGCCGATACGGATTCGCGACGGAGCGCTTCTCCACCAGGTCAACAGGCCGGCCGAAGATCGCCGTGAGTTCCTCCGTCATCGCGCCCCAGTCCCAGTAGGACCACGGGGCGCCCGCCTCGAACTCGACGAGCACATCCACGTCGCTCTCGGGCCGAAAGTCGTCGCGCAACACGGAGCCGAAGAGCGACAACTCGACCACCTTCCATCGACGGCAGAAGTCCGCCAGGGATGGCCCATCGTACTGGATGTTGTCCTCGGTGCGTTGCGTCAAGCGCGTCGGCTCCATCGCTTCTGCCTGATCACATTGTACGCGGAGATCTCCTACCACTCCCATACATACTGATCGCGCTGGCCCGTCAGGCCGGCGCGTTCCGCCACCAGTGTGAAGCCGCTCGCGCCGCGCACGTATTCAATGGGCCGGCCCGTGAAGGCGTCCTCGGGCGTTTTGAACGTTCGCGGGTCGGGGTACTCGCCGTGTCTGGCCTTGTGCTCGCGCAGTTGCAGGGCCGTAATCGCCAGACTCAGATTATTCTCAAATGACGCGCTGGTGTGGCTCAGACGGGCAAACGTCCCGGCATCGAAAGACATTCCGAAGGGCATTTCCGGGAGCATCGCGCTCGACGGCTTCGGCCGGGCCTCCGCCTCGTCGGTCTTCTGCCAGAGCGGGCGGTCGGACTGCTCCACAAAGAGCCGAATCGTCGCAAGCGTCCAGACCAGCCCCTGCGCCACCGGCTCGGACATCGACTGCTCGGCGATCGGCGTCGCCGGCGAGCCGCCGGCGAGTTCGACAAAGGTGCTGATCAGCATCGTGCCTTCGCAGAGGAGCGCCTCCCGCAACCGTGTGCGCGGGCGGCGCGACTTCAGCGACTCGAGCAGCGACGCGGGGATCCGCTCCGACTTCTCAAGGAACCGCTCGATCGCCTCGATGGCGAACGCATCGAGCGCGCCGGCAACGAGCACGGAGATCGACAGAGGCTCGTCCGCCACCTGCTCGCTGAGGCGGAGAGTGTTGAAGATCGAATCCGCGGCTGCGTCGAAGTCGCCGGCTTCTGAGCGGACCCGCGCCTCGCAGACGAGCAGACGAGCCATCGTCCGCGCGTAGGAGAGATGCGGCACGAGAACTTCCTGCCCCTCCTCAAAGGGCGTCTGCCAGTTGCAGTAAGGCAGCGCGAGCGCTTCCTTGAGCGTCGCCAGTTCCTTCTCATACGTTTCGAGCACGTACTCGAGCGAACTCGCCGACGATCCCCACGGGTCGCCGATCAGTTCGCGATCGCTCATCGACATGCTCTGCATGAGATCGATGAGCGGCTTGTGAAGGTCGGCGGCGTTGCGCGTGCCGGGCGTGGCGGGCTTTGCCGCGAGATCGCGCAAGGCGATCTTGCCGCCGACGGCCTGCCACGCCGCGATCTCCGCCATCACCGCCGCCGGCGGCCCAACTGGCGCTGCGGCAGCGCTTTCCGGCTCTTCTTCCCCCTTGCCGCATGAGAACAGCGCGCCGCACGCGCAGAAGAGAACGATCGTCAGGAACACTCTTGAATGTCTGCGGATCATTCCCGCGCTCCTTCCGCTCGGCGGTTCTCGCGAATGCGGCTCGGCTCCGTCGCGGTCGGGCGGCTTGCGGCGACGCCGCGGCGCGATGGCCTGCTCCGGGCCGCACCGCCGTTCGTGGGCATCATAACCGGATCGGCGCCCGTGGGATGGGGCGCCTCGCCATTTCCGCGCCCAGCGCGCTCGCTGCCCGCCGAGCGAGACCGCGGCACCTGGCCCGCCGTGCGGACTTTCGCCCGGAGCACCCGCGAGAAATTCGCCCCCGCACGCTCCACTCGACTTGGCAACGGCCGGTTCGTCGGTATGCTTGGGACAAAGGTGAAGGCGATCGGCCGGGTGGTGGGAACATGTCGGCCGGCCGCACGTACGGTGTCGCAAGGGGCAGGAGGTCCCGAACTATGCTCGTCATCACTCGACGCGAAGGCGAGGAGGTCGTCATCGGCGACCCCCGCAACCCACAGGGAATCGTGAGGATCGCCGGCATCAAGGGGGACCGGGTGCGCATCGCCTTCGAGTTCCCGCGCGATGTGGCCGTCCACCGGCGCGAGGTGGCCGAGCAGATCAAGGCCGAGGGCGAGACGGCCGTGGTCGCCAAGATAGGCCGCGCCTCAGGGGCCTGAACCGGCCTGGTTTTCCACAATTCATCCAGAATCCGGGGATTCTTCCGCTGCGCTCTGCCGGCCGGGGTGCCGCTTTTCTCCCCTTTTTCTCCCCTGCGGGCGGCCCGGAAGAAAATACCGAACAAAACTCAAAAAGTCACTGGACAAACGCCGAGAACCTGTCATGATTGGTATACCGTACAGATACCGATCAATGCTCGAAAGGAGGCCGCCAGTGATCACCCTCACGCGAATCGAACGCACCGCCCTCGCCCAGGGCTGGCACCGCCTGCTTGATGACGTCCTGAGCAACGGCCGGCCGGTGGACCTGCCCATCCGCCTGCGGCTGAGTGAGGGCGAGTCGCTCCACCACGTTTCGGCCGCGTTCGCCCTCCAGCGCGTGTGCGAACTCTCCTACGCCCTCTGCCCGCTCGCCCAGGCGCTGGCGGATGATCTGCTCAGCGCGCAGGAGGATGACGGATCGTTCGGCTCCGTCGCGGCGACGAGCGCGGTGGTGCGGGCGCTTCTCGACCTGCGGGCCATGCCGGGCGCGGAGGCCCTGGCCGAGCGCCTCGAATTCGCCGTCGAACACGCGCTTCGCTTCCTCGCGCAGCAGCAGGATGAGGAGGGTCTGCTCGGCGGCAGCGAGATCGATTCGGCCATCGCGCTGTGGCAACTCGGCGGCCGCGCCGAGTTCGCCGCGGCCGTGCGATTGGACGAACTCGTTGAAGCGGTGGGCGCGACGCGCTGGCGCTGCCTCGCGCCGCGCCCCGTCTCTGCCGCCTGACGCAAGGAGACCAAGCGCCCACGATGAGCGAGTCTTTGAGCGGATCGTGGGGTGCGTCAACGCCCACGATGAGGCCCTGAGATCCGTGGGGTGCATTGAAGGAGTTCGTTGACAGGCTGCATCCACGAGGCCCTGAACACCACGGATGCCCACCTCCGGAATCTCGATCAGGACGGACCGCCGCCCCATAACTCACCTCCACGGAAGGAAGGACAGAAATGCGACGGATCGAATGGCGAAGGCCGATGTTCGTCTGGCGAAAGCGGGAACGGAATGCCGGCGCGGGCGCGAGGCGCGCGGAGGGGAAGATGAGCGGACCTGAGCGGGCGGGAGAGAATCGGCGCGGCGGCCGCGCGGAGACCGGCGGCGGAGATCGAGCGTCAGCGCGGCGCCGCGAGGCGGCCGGCGATCCGCAGCGCGAGATGCGCGGCGGGCGAAGCGACGGCGGCAGCGACCAGCGCCCGGAAGGATGCCTCGAGAAGCGCTCGGACCAGAACCGGCCCCGCGGCGGTTCTCACCCGCGCAGCGCCCAACTGGTCTTCGTCACCCCCTTCGGGGTCCCCATCGGGCCGTCCGTCCAGGAAGAACTCGCCATCCCCGAAGACCTCGACGACTCCCTCCCCCCCGGCGACCTCCCGGGCCAGTTGCTGCTCGACCTGGGGTTGGGGTGAGGCGCAGTGGGCGCGCCTGCACGTTCGCATCGATCTCCGCCCGGAGCGGCGGCGATCGATGCCACCCCCGTTCTGAAATGGGTGCCACTGCACGCTCGCGGCTCTGAGCGAGAGTGCAGTGCGAAGGGCAACGGCGCTCGT